>DATLLJ010000071.1:0-13981 GCA_035537875.1 Vicinamibacterales bacterium
CGCCCGGGCCGGGCTCGGCGAGCCAGACGATGTCCGAGTTCGGCTCCACGGGCAGGAACGCCGCGCGAGTCGCGGGGGCGTAACGGCTGGCGAGGATTAACAGCGAGGCGACGAGCAGCTGAAAGGCAAACGAGCCGACAAGCGACGCGCCCATGCGCTTCGGCTGCTGTTCGAAGAGAAACGGCACATCGGCCGGGTGCAACCCCTCGACGCGGACCGACAAGTGGCCCGCTGACGTGTTGGCACCGACGACCTCGGCCAGTTGCGTAGTGTCTGCCATGCGAGACGAAAAACTGCTATGTCACGCTATTGTGGCGCACCGAACTGAGAGGCTGCAACTGCAAAAGAGGTGCCTCACACTCGAGGCGTCGCCCAGCTAGATACCGTCGGTTCGGGTGGAGGCGTTCCCTCTTCGCGACTTAGAAACAGAGGCCCACTACGAAAAAGACTCTGATGTGGTGCGGTTGGTCTTAGACACGGCCGGTCCAGGCTCCGATAGCCGCGTTCCCGCCTCCGTAGGAATGGAGGAGGGCCAGCGCATCGGCTGCACGCGGCTCGCTGCGAATGGCCACGAGAATCCCACCGCGCGCGGTCAGCACATCGAAAATGCGCCCGTCATGCGACTGGAAACCGACACGTCTCATGGTGCCCGACAGACCGAGCTTCGCCAGGTCTCGGTCTGTGCCCTGGAGAGCGTCGATAAGCGGACCACGCCCGAGCGACGGGCCGATGCCCGCAAGGTCCAGCCGTTCGCCGGCAGCGCCAAAGACGCGTGTGAGCAGCGCGCCGGCTTCCTCGGTCTCCTTGGCGATGACCGTCATCGATTCGGCGGGGAACCCCGCCTGCTTGAGGGCCGTGATGCCTTTGTCGGCCCATGCGACATCCTGAAACACACCCACCGTGAATCGTCCAGTCTCGACGTCGATCATGGCCTCGTAATTTACGCGAAAACGCTCTCACCTCAAAACGGGAGCGGCAGCCGCCGTGCCGTACACGGCCGCGTCGACTCCCGCAAAAAGCGTCGAAATCGGCCCATTCCTGGCCCGAATCGGCGACTGCGCGGCGAACCGGATCGGTCCGAACAACAGTGGTACAATTGACAAAGGCCGCCAACGCCAGTTTTGCGGGAGGCACTGCACCATGGGAAGTCTGGGACTGCCCGAACTGATCATCATCTTCTTCATCATCGTCGTGATTTTCGGAGCAAGCCGTCTGCCCGGGCTCGGCCGCGGTATTGGCAGCGCGATCCGAAACTTCAAGGACGAAATGAAGGTCAAAGATGAGGTGAAGGACGGCAAGTCGAACCCGTCCGCGTAACACGCAGACGGCTGCGCTTTATTTCCGCCTTCGATTTTTTGCTTTGTGCCGTTCGCGGCGCCCGGGACGCTGGGCGGCGCGTTCACGCTCACGTCGTGGCGTGGCTCGGCTTCGACGCGGCCCCTGCTCTCCTTCGCGTACCCGTTCGAGAATCTCCACCAGCCCGAGATCGATCTGCCGCGCCTCCATGTTCACGCGGATGACCTGCACCTTCACCTTGTCGCCAAGCCGGTAGACCTTTTGGGTGTTTTCCCCGCGCAGCAGGTGCGCGCTGTCGACGAACCGGTAGTAGTCGTCGGCCATCGTCGAGACATGCACCATGCCTTCCACGAAGTGTTCGATCAGCTCCACGAACAGGCCGAAAGCCGCCACGCCGGTGACGTAGCCGTCGAACTCGTCGCCGACTTTGTCGGCCATGAACTTGACCTTCTTCCACTGCACCAGTTCGCGCTCGGCGTCGTCGGCCCGGCGTTCCATTTCCGAGGTGTGGCGAGCGACCTCGGGAAGCTCCTCGGTCCAGTCCTGACGAGCCTCCTCGCTGAGCGACGCATGGCGAGCCGCGCGCAGCGCACGATGCACGACGAGGTCGGGGTACCGGCGAATCGGCGACGTGAAATGCGTATAGCTCGAGGCGGCCAGGCCGAAGTGGCCGAGATTCTCCGGGGCATAACGCGCCTTCTGCATCGTCCGCAGCATGAGGAACGCGATGGGCTTCTCCTCCGGACGCCCCTCGATCCGTTCGAGCAGCTTCTGAAAGTGCCGCGGACGGAGCGCTGAGACCGGAGCGGCCAGACTGTAGCCGAAGCCCGAAACGAACTCTTCGAACTTCGCGACTTTGAGGATGTCGGGTTCCTCGTGCACGCGGTACAGGGCGGGCGCGCCCTGCGCCTCCAGGTAGGAGGCCACCGTCTCGTTGGCGAGGAGCATGAACTCCTCGATCAGCCGGTGAGCCACGTTGCGCTGCAACGCGACGATCGCTTCGACGGACCCGCCCGCGTCCATGATGACTTCGGCTTCGCTCAGATCGAAATCGATCGATCCGCGACGACGGCGCGCGTCGTTCAAGATTCGGAACAGCTCCCCCATGTGCTCGAACATCGGCACGAGCCCCGCGTATCGCTTCATCAACTCGGGGTCGCGATCGGTCAGAATGGCGTTGACGGCCGTGTAGGTCATCCGCTCGTCGCTGTTGATGACGCCGTCGTGAAATTCGGCCCGCACGACCTGCCCGTGGCGATCGACCTCCATCAGGCACGACTGAACGAGCCGATCGACCTTCGGGTTCAGGCTGCACAGGCCCGTCGCGAGCTCCGCAGGAAACATGTGCACGGCGCGCTCGGGAAAATACACCGACGTACCCCGCTCGTACGCTTCACGATCGAGCGCGCTGCCTTCTTCGACGTAATGCGACACGTCCGCGATGTGCACACCCAGCCAGAAATGTCCGTTCGGCAACCTCTCGATCGTGATCGCGTCGTCGAAGTCCCGGGCGTGCTCGCCGTCGATCGTCACCGTTTGGAGGGATCGGAAATTGGTCCGGCCGCGGATATCACGCTCAGCGACTGTCGCGCCGAGGGCGGTCGCTTCTCTGACAGCCTCGGAACCGTGAATGTCAGGAATGCCGTGCTTGCGGATGATGATCTCGGTGTCCACGCCTGGCGCGTCGATGTCGCCAAGCACTTCCGCCACCCGGCCGATCGCGCCACGCGTCGAGGTGGGCCAGCGCGTGAGCTCGACGGTGACCATCTCCCCCGGCGCGGCGCCACCCTCCTGCCCGGCTGGAATGAAGATGTCCATCAGCACCCGTCGATCGAACGGCGCGACGTACCCCATGCCGGACTCGTCACGATCGTAGCGGCCGACCAGCGACTCGTGTCCGCGCTCGAGAATGCGGATGACCCGGCCTTCGACCCGTCCGCGCCCGTCCTTGGTGACGTTGATGCGCTCGAGGCGAACGACGACGCGGTCGCCGTGCATCGCCTCGTTGAGAAGCGGGCCGGAGATGTAGATATCGCCCCCGGACTCGAGCGGCCGCTCGGGCGCGACGAAACCGTAACCAGCCGGATGCGTTTGGAGACGCCCGACGTAGAGATCCATCTTCTCGGGCAGGCCGAAGCGATGCCCGCGAATCTGGATCAGTTCGCCGGAACCGACGAGCGATTTGACGTGGCGCTGGAACGTCGCGCGCTCTTCGCGCGGAATCTTCAGGATCTGGACGAGCTCGCGCAGAGCGGCCGGGTGATGCACCCGCTCGCGCATGAGCGCGAGCACGTGATCCCGTGTAAGAGAGATCTGGGTCAGTGTGTTTGTTTCGGATCCGACCAGGCTGAAAGCCCGGTTACGACGTCGAATTTCTTGAGGAGTGAGCTGACAAGTTGGGGGGCGTCGGCCTGAGAGGACAGCTGTTCGAGTTCGCCGATGATTCGCGCCAGCGCGGCTTCAACGTCCGTGATGGCGCTCTCTGAATAATAGGGTCGCTGTTCCTGCAGACAGCGCCGGTGCTTGATGAACTCTTCGCGGTAGAACTCGATGATCACGTGGTGCGCGCTGGTCGGCCTCGAATCGGTCGCGAAGCGTGACATGCAGGTCCCTCGACTGGCGGTGTGAACTGATGATCCTGCCCAGTGTAGGCTCCGTGCATACCGGTGTCAAGATAGGAAAAGCCCGTTCCAACGGCTACTTTCCCCAGGCGGCAACCAGTCCTCCGACACACCCGACGGCCATCCCGCCGAACACCAGAAGCACCGCGAGCTCAGCCGGCAGAAATGTGATCGTCGAAAGATTGATGGCCGCGGCCAACGGCCCCAGATAGCTCCCGCGCAGCGAGAAAAAGACCACCGCCAGAGCGACCAAAGCCGCGACGGCGCCGACCCCGCCCTGGATGACGCCCTCCATGACGAACGGTCCGCGCACGAACGCCGTGGGCGCGCCCACCAGTTGCATGATCTCGATCTCATCTCGCCGCGCGTTGAGCGCAAGGCGGACGACAGCCGCAACGGTCAGCGCCGCGGCCAACGACAGCACGCCGCCCATGAGCAGCCCGACGCCTCGAACGAGCGAAATCGCGGACATCAACCGAGTCAACCACTGGCGATCGTACCGGACATCGGCCACTCCAGCGGTTTCGCGAAGCCTGGCGCCCAACTCGTCGATCCCCGCCTCGGTGGCCGCCCCGGGGTTCAGCCTGACCTCGTACGACGCGGGCAAAGGATTCTCGCCAAGCGAATCGATGGACCGCGCCAGATCGTTGAACGTCAGCTTGAAACGAGCCAGCGCGGCTTCCTTCGAGACATATTCCTGCGCCGCCACGATCTCCCCGGGTTCGAGCGCGAGTTCCACGGCGCGGCGCTGCTCGTCCGTAATCTCGTCCTCGAGGTAGACCGACATCTCGGCGGACCGGCCCCATTCCTCGGCGAGCCGTTCGAGATTCGCCGTGATGGTGAAGAAGGCTCCGACAACGAACAAGGCGAGCGCGATGGTCGCCGTCGAAAGCAGCCCCGACTGCCGGTTCCGTTTGAGGCTCTCGATCGCCTCCGCGAACGAGTACTGCAGCGCGCGCATCAGGCGACTTCCACGACCCGACCGTGGTCGAGCGTCACCGCCCGACGTCCGACGCGCCTGATCAACTCCCGGTCGTGGGTCGCGACGACGACAGTGGTGCCGCGTGCGTTGATCTCGCGAAACAGGTTCATGATTTCAAAGGACAGGTCGGGGTCGAGATTGCCGGTCGGCTCGTCGGCCAGCACGATCTGCGGGTCGTTGACCAGCGCCCGCGCGATGGCGATCCGCTGCTGCTCGCCCCCGGACAGCTCTTCGGGATAGGCGTTCATCCTGTGCTGGAGCCCCACCCATTTCAGCACCTGGAACGTCTTCCGCTGCTGAACGGCCAGGGCCACGCCCAGCACGCGCATCACGAAGGCGACGTTCTGAAACACGTTGAAGCGCGGAATCAGCCGGAAGTCCTGGAACACGAACCCGACGGTGCGGCGGTAGGTCTGGATCTGGGATGGCCGCAGCGTGGCGAGATCGCGTCCCGCCACCTTGAGCTCGCCTTCGCTCGGCAGATCTTCGCGAAGCAGCAGGCGCAGGAACGTGGATTTGCCGGCCCCGCTCGGCCCGGTCAGGAAAAGAAACTCGCCTTTGTCGATTGTGAGCGAGAGATCGCGGAGAGCGTAAACGCCGCGACCGTACAGTTTCGAAAGGTGATGCGTCTGGATCAAATCCGGGGTCTCCTCCCCGGTTCACGCCGCCTGTGCACTCACGGGCCCACCCGCCGTTCAATTGTCACGGAGAGGTTGCAGTATAACACGCGCCTCGACGCGGCCACGCGAACGATGCGCCGCCCCAATCTCACTGCTGTCCGGCGCCGGCCGCGCCGAGCGCCTTCCTGAGCAGTTCGTTGACCCGTCGCGGGTTCGCTTTGCCCGCCGCCGCCTTCATCACCTGTCCCACGAGGTAGCCGAACGTCGTCGCTTTCCCGCCCTGGTACATCGCCACCGCATCGGCATGGTGCGCCAGCACCTCGGCAATGAGCCGGCTCAGGTCCGACTCATCGTCTATCTGAGTCAAGCCCTCGGCGTGCACGATCTCGTCGGCCGTCCGCCCCGACGCGAACATCTTGTCGAAGACCTCCTTGGCGGTCGAACCGCTGATCGTGCCTCGTTCGACGAGCGCGATGAGGCCGGCGAGCTTTGCTGGAGCGACGCGCGCGCTGAGACGTGCGGCGGTTTCGTAGCCTTCTTCGTTCATGCGCGCCCGCACGGTCCCGAGCAGCCAATTCTTGACAGTCTTCGCATCGGTCCCGGCGGCCACGACCGCCTCGAAGTAATCGTCCAACCCGGGGGCAACCGTCGTCAGCATCACGACGTCGGGCGACGTCAACGCATAGGCCGTCATCAGGCGGCGTCGACGCGCGGCGGGCAGCTCCGGCAGAGATGCGTGCAGCCGACTGAGACGATCGGCATCGACGACGAGCGGGGGCAAATCCGGTTCGGGAAAGTAGCGGTAGTCGTGCGCCTCCTCCTTGCTGCGCATGGAAACGGTCCGCCGTGCGGCTGAATCCCAAAGCCGGGTCTCCTGTACGATCGCGCCGCCCGTTTCGAGCGCGGCGATCTGGCGTTCAATTTCGTACGAGACGGCTTCTTCGACGAAGCGAAACGAGTTGAGGTTCTTGATTTCGGCCTTGGTCCCGAGCTTCGTGCTGCCCGCCGGCCGCACGGAGACGTTCGCATCGCACCGGAGGCTGCCCTCCTCCATGTTGCCGTCGTTGACCCCGATGGCCATCAGCAGTTCACGCAGGTATCCGAAAAAGGCCGCCGCGTCCTTGGGCGTCCGGAGGTCCGGTTCCGTCACGATCTCGATGAGCGGCGTGCCGGCTCGGTTCAGGTCCACGTAACTCTTGCGGTCGGAGTCGGCGAAGCCTTCGTGCAGCAGCTTCCCGGCATCTTCCTCCAGGTGGACGCGGGTGATCCGGATATCGTGATCCGGACTCCAGTAATCGCTGCCCGCGCGGAGGACCCCGTGCACGGCGAGCGGTTGTTCGTATTGTGAGATTTGGTAACCCTTGGGCAGATCCGGATAGAAGTAGTTCTTCCGCGCGAAAATCGACGTCTCCTGGATCGTGCAGCCCAGGGCCAGCGCAGCGCGGACCGCAGAATCGACGGCGCCGCGGTTCAGGATCGGCAGCGCGCCGGGCAACCCCAGGCAGACGGGACACACGTGAGTGTTGGGCGGCGCACCGAACGCCGAGCTGCATCCACAGAAGATCTTGGAGGCCGTTAGAAGCTGGGCGTGGATTTCGAGCCCGATGACCGGTTCGTACGCTGACATCTTCAAACGGGAGGACCGGGGCGGCTAGACTTTCGGCCCCGCCGCGCGCACGTCGGGCGCGACTTCGTCCTCGAATGTCCTGAAATTGTCCGCAAACAGGCGCGCGAGCTTGGCCGCCTGGGCGTCATAGGCCGAACCGTCGCTCCAGGTATTCCTGGGTTTCAGAACCTGCGGCGGGACCCCTGGACAGCTCACCGGCACGTCGACGTTGAAGATCGGATCGCGGTGAAACTCGACCGCGTCGAGAGCGCCACCAAGCGCCGCCGAGATCATCGCGCGCGTGTACGAGATCTTCATGCGATGTCCCGAGCCGTAAGGGCCACCCGTCCAGCCGGTGTTCACCAGCCACACGTAGGCGTCGTGCGCCGTGATGCGGTCGCCGAGCATTCTCGCGTAGCGGGTCGGCGCCAGCGGCAGGAACGGCGCTCCAAAACAGGTACTGAACGTCGCGGTTGGCTCGGTGACGCCCTTTTCCGTGCCGGCGACCTTCGCGGTGTACCCCGACAGGAAGTGATAGATCGCCGCGGCCGACGACAAGCGGGAAATCGGCGGCAAGACGCCAAAGGCGTCGGCGGTCAGCATCACGATGTTCCGGGGATGTTTGCCACGGCCGGTCAGTTCGGCGTTGTCGATGAACGAGATAGGATAGGCGGCCCGTGTGTTCTCCGTGAGGCGGTCGTCATCCAGATCCAGCGTCCGCGTGACCGGATCGATCACGACGTTCTCGAGCACCGTTCCGAACCGTCGGGTGGTCGAAAAGATCTGCGGTTCGGCTTCGGGGGAGAGCCGGATCGTCTTCGCGTAGCAGCCGCCTTCGAAATTGAAGATGCCGTGCTCGCTCCATCCGTGCTCATCGTCACCGATCAGCGCACGCTCGGGATCGCTCGACAGCGTCGTCTTCCCGGTGCCCGACAAACCGAAAAAGAGCGCCGTGTCGCCGCCGCGCCCGATGTTGGCCGAGCAGTGCATCGAGAGCACGCCTTCGAGCGGCAGCAGACCGTTCAGGATGGTGAAGACCGACTTCTTGATCTCGCCGGCATAGCTCGTGCCGGCTATCACGACGAGGCGCTTGGCGAAGCTCAGCGCGATGGCGACGTCGGACCGCGTACCGTGCCGTTTGGGATCGGCTTTGAAGCTTGGCGCATCGATGATGGTGAAACGGGCCGGGCCGCCCTCGACCACGCCGTCGGGCGGATCGACGATGAGAAGGTTGCGGGCAAACAGGCTGTGCCACGCATACTCCGTGATGACCCGAATCGGCAGCCGGTACTTGGGTTCGGCGCCGGCGTAGCAATCCTGGACGAAGACTTCCTTGCGCTTCAGTGAGGCCAGCACATCGTGATGGAGCCGGTCGAAGTCCGCCGGTTCCATCGGCCGGTTCACGGCGCCCCAGGCGATGTCCCGTTCGGTGGCAGGCTCGCGAACCAGGAACTTGTCCTTCGGAGACCGTCCCGTGTGCTCGCCAGTCCGGCACACCAGCGGGCCTTCGGCGGCAACGAGGCCCTCGCCGCGGCGGATCGCTTCTTCGTACAGACCCGCACGCGCAAGGTTCCATCTGGCGCTGGCGCCGGGAACCTCCTCGCAATCCAGAGAACCGGTGCGCTCGATACCCGCACTCAAGGTTGGCCCTTTAACGTGTGGAGGGACAGCGACATAGAACGGTTTTCGAATCCTACTCGCCCCATTCCGCCCGAGTCAAGCAACCCGCCGGAAGATGCCTCACGTGGAGTAAACTGTAAACAGTCTCCGAGCGAGAACGTAATCCTCTATGAGTGACCCCCGACCTTCGCCCTTCGCAGACGGCGTGCCGGTCGCGAGAGCGGAAGGCATCGCGCGAGATCGCCGGCCCGGCGCGGCCGCGCAGTCGCCCGACACCCGGCTCGCGATTGACATTCGCGAGCTCGTCGCCCACGGCAAGACTGAGCTCGCGCGCGACCGGTTTGGCGAGCTCGTGGCCCTGCATCAGCGACGCGCGATGCGCATCGCGTATCAGTATCTGCACGACGCCGCAGATGCCGACGAAGTGGTCCAGGACGCCTTCGTCAAGGTGTTCAGCCACATCGACACGTATCGCGAGACGTGGCCCTTCGAGGTGTGGTTCACACGAATTCTCATCAACGGCTGTCTGGACAGGCGGAAGGCGCGCGCGCGGCGGGCGCGTTGGTTTGCCTCGACCGACACGGGCCATCCTCCCGAGGATGCGCGGCCCGCGTTCGGCGCGACGCCCCAGATCGATCCTGAAGCACGGCTGCTCGCCCGTGAGCGTCGTGCGCGGCTGGCCGCAGCCATCGATCGTCTCGACGGTCGGCAGCGGACGATTTTCATGCTGTCGCACTATGGGGATTGCACCCCACGGGAAGTCAGCGCCATGATCGGACTCAAGGAGTCCACTGTCCGGGTTCACCTGTTTCGTGCGACCCGCAAGCTGCGCAGTCTGCTTGGAGGCCGGGCGTGATGTTCCGCGCGCATCACATCCACGAAGAGCGGCTCTTCGAGTGCTATCTCACCGAGCGAGAAGGCGCATCGATGGAACCGCTGGTCGCGGAACATCTGGCTGACTGCCCAGAGTGCGCTCACCGCTATGCCGACCTCCAGCGCTTCATGGACGATCTGCGCAAGGAGGCGGACGCCGAGCTCGACGAGGTCTTCTCCGCGGAGCGCCGGCGCGCCCAGCAGCAGCAGATCGCTCACCGCCTCGAACAGGTCGGGCATGCCGCCCGAATCATCAGCTTCCCGGGCCATCCCCCAGCCGATCATCACGCCCTCCCTCGGCGCCAGCGCGTCGCGCCGCGCTGGCTGGCGGCCGCGGCCGCCATCGGACTCATCGTCGGCGCAGGCCTGGGCGGCGTCCTCTTCCGCGATCGGCCGGCGACGCCGGTTCAGCCGCCCGTCATGGGCAACGTCGGGCCGATTGAGCCGGCGTTCGTCGAGACTCGCGCATCGGAACCGGCCAACGATGTCGATTTTCTGTCGGAGCTCGAAATCGCGCTGGAGCGTCCGTACACTCCTGAACTGGTCGCCCTCGATGCGCTGACGCCGCATGTGCGCGAGGTCCGCATCACGCGCGTCAGCCGTTAACTTGACTGCTTCCCCGCTGATCTTTCGCAAAGGCCTCGACCTCGGGCACGTCGTCGCCGAGGCCCTCGCGGAGAGCTACCACAGCCCACTGGTCGAGCGGATCAAAGCCTCAGAGTTCACCTATCGCGAAGGGCGTCTGACGGTGTATCTCGCCCGCGAGTTCGGCTTCTGCTACGGTGTCGATCGCGCCGTCGACTACGCCTACCAGACACGACGCCGTTTTCCCGACCGACCCGTGTACCTCACGGGCGAGATCATTCACAACCCCCACGTCAACGATCAGCTGCGGGCCATGGGGGTCGGCTTCCTGAGCGACACGCCCGGCGCCGTAGACAGGCTCTCGGCTGAGGACGTCGTGATTCTTCCGGCGTTCGGCGTCACCGTGTCGTTGCTGCAGAAACTGCAGCGGCAGGGCTGCACCTTGATCGACACCACGTGCGGATCGGTGTTGAACGTCTGGAAGAACGTGCGACGGTACGCCGAAGGGGGCTACACGGCCGTTATTCACGGCAAGGTGTGGCACGAGGAGACGCAGGCCACGGCGTCCCATGCCGTGGAGTTTGGCGGGAGCTACCTCGTGGTTTTCGATCAGGCCGAAGCTGCCTTCGCCTGCGACTACATCCTGAACGGCGGGGACCCGGGACCGTTTCTCCAGCGCTTTGCCAATGCCGTTTCACCTGGGTTCGAACCCGGGCGTCATCTGAGCCGCGTGGGCCTGGCCAATCAGACCACCATGCTGATGTCGGAATCCCTTGTGATTGAACAAATGTTCAAGGCAGCCATGCTCGGCCGATACGGCAGCGAGGAGCTGCCCGCACGCTTCCAGGCGTTCGATACGATCTGCAGTGCCACCCAGGACCGTCAGGATGCCGTCGTCACGTTGCTCAACGAACGGCGGGTCGACCTGATGCTCGTGATTGGCGGGTACAACAGCAGCAACACGTGTAACTTGGCGCGTATCTGCGGCGCCGCGAAGCCGACGTTTCACATTGCGAACCCGGAGTGCCTGATTTCACCGGCGGAGATCAGACACAGGCCCGTTGGGGCCAAGGCTGAAGCGGTCTCGCTTGGCTGGCTGCCGCCCGCCGGACCGGTCGTCATCGGCCTGACATCGGGCGCTTCCACGCCTGACAACCTGGTCGGCGACGTCGTCGAAAAACTGGCCCGATTCACGGCCTCCCCCGCCTGAGCGGGTTCCAGGAGGGCTGCCGGCTTTTCGGCACAACTGCTTCCTCTTCAGCAGGATAATAGGTGCTAAACTTGAGGGCTCGGACCTGTGACATTTCTGAGACGTTGGACGGGTCGGGGAAACACATCCGTGATTCCCATCGTATTCCTCTAGGAAGACAAGATTTACACGAGGTTCCGATGATGCCAACCTTCCGCGGTCTCCTCGTCCTCTGTTTCGCACTGGCGGTGCCGCGCACGGTCTCGGCTCAGCCGATGCAGTGGTGGAAGCTGGAGCCGGTCAAGAACGAGATCGGCCTGACGAGCGAGCAATCCACTCGAATCGAGGGCATCTTTCAGGAAAGCATGGTGGAGCTGCGTCAGAAGAAGACCGAACTCGATCACCTCGAAGGCAAGTTGTCGAACCTGATCGAGACCATGGCGGACGAAGCTCAGGTGACGCGGCAAATCGACCGGGTCGAGAGCGTTCGGGCCGCGATGAACAAGGCGCGCACGCTCATGCTGTTGCACATCAGACAGGTCCTCAGCGGGGAGCAACGCGTCAAGCTGAACGCCGTGTACGCGCGCTGGGAGCAGGAGCGCCGCGGCAGGGAAAAGGAGCGGTCAGCGCCAGACGGGAATCGCCGCCCTGGCGAGTCGGGAAGACTTCCAAACTAATCACCGTTTTCAGAGGATTGTGGCAATGAGAAGGATTTGGCAACTGGGCCGGTATGTGATGTCGGCGGCGTGCGTGGTAACGGTCGCGTCGAGCGCGGCAGCGCAGCAGACGACTGAGGTGCGTATTGAAGAGCTGATTCGCGAGGCGGCCATTCGCGCCGGCCTCGAACCAACCACGGCGCTCGCGCAGGCCGCGTCCCCTCAAGGCCCGGTGCTTCGCCTGACGCTCGACGACGCCATCAAGCTGGCGCTCGAGCGAAACCTCGACATTTCCGTCCAGCGGTTGAACCCGCAGGCGTTCGACTTCTCGCTCTCCAGCCTGCGCTCCACGTACCGCCCCACGCTGACCTCGAACCTCTCGCAGCAGTCGGTCACGCGGTCTTCGACGTCGACGATTTCCGGAGCCACCGTCGGCACCGGGATTCTCGACAACACGGCGACGTTTAACGCGGGGCTCTCCCAGAACGTCTGGTGGGGTGGTGGCAACCTCTCGGTAGCCATCAACAACAACAGGCAGACGACAACCAACTCTACGGCACTGGTTAACCCGAATTACCAGGCCAACTGGGCGGCGAACTATACCCAGCCGCTGCTGCGAAACCTGAGGATCGACAATACCCGACAGCAGATCGTGGTCACCCAGCTGAATCAGGACATCTCCGAAATTCAGCTTCAGGCCACCATCATCAACACCGTCTCGAACGTCAGGAATGCCTACTGGGATTTCGCCGTGTCGGTGCAGGCCGTCGAGGTGGCGCGCAGCACGGTGCAGCTCGCCGAACAGCTTGTCCGCGACAACCAGACCCGAGTGGAAGTCGGGACGATGGCGCCGATCGACGTGATTCAGGCCCAGGCTCAGGCCGCAACCGCGCGTCAGAACCTCGCCGTCGCTGAAGGGCTGCGCCGGACCAATGAAGTGATGCTCAAGCGGTTGATTGTCAACGGCACCCAGGATCCGAATTGGAGTTCCTCGATCGATCCAATCGAGAGCCCCGATTTCGTGCCCGAGACGGTCGACGTCGGGGCTGCGGTGCGGCGCGCCCTCGACGCGCGGACCGATCTCGCGCAGGTTCGCAAGAACCTCGAAGTCAACGACGTCACGTTGAAGTACCTCAAGAACCAGACCCTTCCGCAGGTCGACTTCAATGCCCGCTACGGCTTGGCGGGTCAGGGCGGCACCCAGTTCATTTCGACCGGGTCTGGCATCAGCCGCGTGGTGACCGGGGAAATTCCCGGCGGCTATGGAGACGCGTTGAGCACGTTGTTCAATCGAAATTACCCGACGTGGACGGTCGGCGTGAGCGTCGCCTATCCGATTGGCACCAGCTCGCAGGACGCGTCGTACGCGAGGGCCCAGCTGCAGCTGACTCAAGTGGAAGCGCAGATTCGGCAGATCGAGTTGCAGGTGGCGACCGATGTGACCAACGCGGCCACGCAGGTGCAGAACAACATCGAGCGCGTCCAGGCGGCGCGGGCTGCGCGCGAGCTGGCCGAGCGCCAGCGTGAGGCGGAACAGAGCAAGTTCGAGGTCGGTATGTCAACGAACTACTTCGTCGTCCAGTCGCAGCGCGATCTGGCATCCGCTCAGAACGCGGAGCTGCTGGCGATTCTGGCGTATCGACGTGCAGTCGTCGAGCTGGAACGGCTCCAGCAGACCTCGACGCAGAGCGCGAACATCACGATTCTGGGTCGATAACCCTACAAGCGGCCGAACGCTGGGAAAGCGCGGAGCATCATGAAACGTTCGATTATCGTGGTTGGAGTTGTTGCCCTCGTCGGCGCCGGGACCTATTACATGACCCGCGGCTCTGGTGACGGGACCAGTGCGAGTGCCGGTGCCCAGGGCGGCAATCGAGGCGGACAGGCCGGCGGGCAACAGGGTGGCGGTGGATTCGGGGGCGGTGGCTTTGGC
>DATLLJ010000072.1:0-125462 GCA_035537875.1 Vicinamibacterales bacterium
GCAGGCGATGGCCGAGATACTCACTCCCTCCCGCCTGTGGAAGCGCATGAGCGGGGCGCAGCGCCTGGCGTCCTCGCGGGCCTTCTGGTCCGACACCGAAGCCGTTGACGAACAAGTTCAGGCGGCGATGCTGATCGCTCAGCAGAAGAAGTTCAGGCCGAAGACCGTCATCGGCCTGGATCTGGATCGCAAATCCAAACACCTTGCAAGTCTTGCCACGCTGCCCGATCCCATCGCGGGGCGGGTGCTCGTGCTGTACCATCTGACGGATCAGCGTGCGCTGATGAGCCGTTTTCTCGACGCCCTCGGCATCGAGCACGAGAACGGGCTCATCAAGGCTGACGACGTGAAGCCAGACTCGACGAAGCTCGCGCCAGCGGCCGCAGCACTGGCACAGGAGTTTCCGGCCGACGATGTGCGGCTGTACCTCACCACGCTGATGTGCCAGGATCCCGACACATGGGGTGGACTGAGTGACATCGTCAAAGGACTGGAAGGCCAGGGCTAAGGCCGGCGTCGCGGCGGACCCATCTCGCGCCGACCGCTGATCGCCCTCTGACACGTGCGAAGGCCCGTAACTCTCATCACCGGCGCGGGAGGCGAAATCGGGCACGGTCTCGTGACGCGTCTTGCCGCGGCGGGCGCTGTCATCGTGACGCTCGACGTCCGTCCTCTTGACGCGACGCTCGCGCCGCTCGTGTCGCGGGAGTTCACGGGCTCGATTACCGACGTGAGTCTGCTCGATCGGATACTGGCCGAGTTCGAGATCTACCAGGTCTATCATCTCGCCGCACTGCTCTCCACTCGGGCCGAGTTCACACCGGTCACCGCCCATTCCGTGAACGTCGAAGGGACGCTCAACCTTCTGGAGTTCGCGCAGCGGGAGGGAGAGTCCCACGGGACGCACGTCGTTTTCGTCTACCCCTCGTCCATCGCGGTATACGGACTGCCGGCACCCGGGGGAGAAGCCGTGAAGAAGCAGATCGGCCGCGTGCGAGAGGACGAGTACACGAGGCCGACGACGATGTACGGGTGCAACAAGCTGTACAGCGAACAGCTTGGCCGCTACTACGCCTGGCACTATAAGCAGCTGTCTGCAGACGTGACGCGTCGAGTCGACTTCCGCGCCGCCAGGTTCCCCGGCCTGATTTCCGCGCTGACCGTCCCGTCCGGGGGCACCTCGGATTATGCGCCGGAGATGATTCATGCGGCCGTGCGCGGGGAGAAATACGAATGCTTCGTCAGGCCCGACACGATCATCCCCTTCATGACGATGCCGGACGCCGTCGATGCGCTGCTCGCGCTCGCCGCGGCGCCGCGCGAAGCCTTGAGACGAACCGAATACAATCTTCGGGCGTTCAATTCGTCGGCGGCCGAGATTCGCGACCTGGCCGTGCGAGGGTGCCCCGGAGCCTCGATTACGTTCAAAGTGGACGAAAAGCGTCAGGCGATTCTCGACAGCTGGCCGGCAGATGTCGACGATTCCGCGGCCCGCGCTGACTGGGGCTTCAATCCGATGTACGATTTCGAACGAGCCTTCCGCGAGTACCTGATGCCGACGATCCGCGCCCGGTATCAACACGGCCCCGGTGCCCGCGATCCCTCGGCGACCCATGGCTGATCGAACCGTCACCGCTTTCGCCCCGGCCACCGTCTCCAACGTCGCGTGTGGGTTTGACGTGCTTGGATTCCCGCTGGAGGCCCCCGGCGACGAAGTGACCGCACGATTCGCGCCGCCCGGCGTCTGCATCGACAGCATCACAGGCGATGGCGGGCGGCTGCCTCGCGAACCGACGCGGAACACGGCCGGGGTCGCCGCGCAGGCGCTGTTGACCGCGCTCGGTGAGCGCCGGCGCGGTGTCGCCCTCCGCATCGCGAAGGGCTTGCCGCTGTCGAGCGGACTTGGTGGCAGCGCCGCAAGTGCGGCGGCAGCGGTCGTGGCTGTCGATGCGCTCTTCGAGGCGCACGCTCCGCTCGACACGCTGATCGCGTGTGCCATCGAAGGCGAGGGACTGGGCGCACGAACGGCCCATCCCGATAACATCGTACCGGCTCTGTGCGGTGGTCTTGTCCTGGTTCGCCATCCCAACCCACCCGATATCATTCGTCTGCCGGTGCCGGACGGCCTCATGGCCGTCGTCGTTCACCCCGAGCTGGAGATTGAGACGGCCAAGGCTCGCGCTCTGCTCGGGACGACGGTGTCGCTCGCCGACGCCACGAGGCAATGGGCAAATCTCGGCGCGCTGGTCCACGCACTTCATCGCGCGGACTTCGCGCTCCTCGCGCGATCTCTGGAAGACACGATCGCCGAGCCA
Organism: Vicinamibacterales bacterium; assembly: GCA_035537875.1. GTDB lineage: Bacteria > Acidobacteriota > Vicinamibacteria > Vicinamibacterales > CAVVIG01 > DATLLJ01. The sequence continues at coordinate 2,316 of DATLLJ010000072.1, forward strand.
CGCCGGGCGCTGCTCGTTCCGGGCCTCGCGCAGATCAAGCGGGCGGCCGTCGACGCCGGGGCTTTGGGCTGCAGCCTGTCCGGCTCCGGGCCGTCGCTCTTCGCCCTGTGCCGCTCCGAGGAGGTCGCGCGGCGCGTGGCGATGGCCATGACCGACGCGGTCCGCAAACACATCGGAGGCGAGCCGCAGACGTACGTGTCGCCTATCGCATCGCAGGGTGCGCGTGTCATCTCATGCGCTTCATAACGACACGCAGCTTCGCCGATCGCCAGACACCCGGGGTGTCATTCGGCTTCGCGCTGTTCGAGGGCCTCGCGCCGGACGGAGGGTTGTATGTTCCCGAGTCGATACCGCAGTGGTCGGCCAGGGAAATCGAGCGACTGACTTCGGGGCAGGGCATGTCGCTGGCGGAGGTCGGCGCTCGCGTGCTGCATCCCTTCGTGGACGAGCTGGCGTACGACGCACTGCAGACGATCCTCGACGATGCCCTCGCCTTTCCAATCCCGCTCGTGGAGGTCGAAGCTGGTTTTTACGCGCTCGAGCTCTTTCACGGCCCAACGCTGGCATTCAAGGACGTCGGCGCCCGCGTGATGGCGAGGCTCATGGCCGCGCTCTTTCAGGGCGACAACCCGCTCACGATTCTGGTGGCAACGTCGGGCGACACCGGCAGCGCCGTCGCGCACGCGTTTCACGAGGTTCCCCACACGAGAGTAGCCATCCTGTACCCGAAGGGCAGGGTCAGCCCGACGCAGGAAGCGCAGCTGACGATCTTCAATGGCGTCAAGACCAACGTTCGTGCCTACGCCGTCGACGGCAGCTTCGACGACTGCCAGCGTCTGTCGAAGGCGGCGTTCGCCGATCCGGTGCTGTCGCGTCGGGCCAACCTGACGTCGGCCAACTCCATCAATATCGGCCGCCTGCTTCCCCAGATGATCTATTACGTCCACGCTCTCGGTCTGCTCGGCGCTCGGGCCGGACGTCCGGTGTTTTCGACGCCGAGCGGCAACTTCGGCAACCTCACCGCCGGAGTCATGGCCAAACGGCTGGGCATGCGGATCGATCGGTTCGTCGCGGCGACCAACGTGAACGACGTGGTGCCGGAGTATTTGAGCAGCGGTCGATTCGAGCCGCGACCGTCGGTGCATACCGTGGCAAACGCGATGGACGTCGGCAACCCGAGCAACTTCGATCGCCTGATGTGGCTGTACGACGGCAGCCTCGAGGCCATTCGGCAGGACATGCTCGGAAGCCGTCATGAAGACGCCGAAGTGCGCCAGACGATTCGTCGGGTGTACGAGGAGCGGGGATACCTCCTCGATCCGCACAGCGCGATCGCCTACTTGGGACTGAGGTCGCGCGGGGCCGTCGAGTCTGGTGTCGGCCGGACGGCGCCGGGCGTGTTCCTCGCGACCGCACACCCCGCGAAGTTTCCGGAAATCGTGGAACCCGTCATCGGCCACACCATCGCCAAGCCGCAACCGCTGAGGGAAGCGCTGGACATGCCCCGGCACATGCTGGCGATTGACGCCACGCTCGGCGCCCTCGAGAAGGTCCTGGAGCCCGCAGGACGATGACGTACGCGTATCGCGACGACGTGCTCCGGGCGTGCGAGCGGCACGGGATCAGACCGACGCCGATGACGCCGCCGGAACGCGCCCGTGGCTTCGTCCGCGATTTGTATTGCTACGAGCTGCGTGTGCTGCGCGATCGGATGCTCCAGCGTGAGTTTCCGAGGCACGAATACGCCGATCGGGTTGTGGCGCTTCGGGATGTCTATCGCGTGCTTTCGCTGCCGGCGCGGGACTGGGTACTCTGAAACGGGCGCGAGTCTCTACAATTGAGCGACATGGACCCCGATCGTCCGGCGCGGCCGGCTGATGAGCTCGCCGGCCAGGTCTACCAGGAGCTGCGGCGCCTGGCGGCCGCGTACATGCGACGCGAACGCCCGGGCCAGACGCTGCAGGCGACGGCCCTCGTGCACGAGGCCTATCTTCGCCTGGCGGGCGCCGGTACGCCCTGGCGGGACGAGCGCCACTTCGTCGGCATCGCCGCGCGATCGATGCGTCAAATTCTCGTCGAACGGGCGCGCGCGCGAGGAGCCCTCAAGCGGTGGGGGGGACTGGATCGGGTGTCGCTGATGGAGTCGCTCGTCGCCGCTGCGGGCGAAGACGCCATGCTTCCCGCCCTCGACGAAGCGCTCACCCGGCTCGAAGCCATCGATCCCGAGCAGGCGCGCATCATCGAGCTGAGGTTCTTTGGAGGGCTGAGCATCGAAGACGCCGCGGCCGCGCTCGACATTTCTCCGGCCACGCTGAAACGTCGCTGGAGCCTGGCGCGGGCCTGGCTGTTCCGCGAGCTCACGAGCCGATTGACATGACCAGCGCGCAGCGCCAGCGAGTCCGCCAGATATTTGAGGCTGCGCTCGAGCGCGGCGACGCCGAGCGTGGATCGTGGGTCGCCGCGCAGGCTTCGGGCGATGCCGTTGTTCAGGAAGAAGTGCTCTCGTTGCTCGAGCACCACCAACGGGCCGGCAAATTCCTCGCCGAACCGGTCGTTGACCGGATGCCGGATCTCCTGGCGGAAGACACGACGTTGGTCGCCGGGACAACCGTTGGACCGTATCAGATCGTCAAGGAGCTTGGCCGAGGTGGTATGGGCCGTGTGTACCTGGCATCCGACACCAGACTCGGGCGGCAGGTCGCGCTGAAAGCGCTCGCCCCGCACCTGACACGCGACCCCCACCAGCGGGAACGGCTGCGGAGGGAGGCGCGGGCGGCTGCGGCTCTGAGTCATCCGGGCATCTGCGCCGTGTACTCGCTGGAAGAATACGACGACGAGCTGTTGATCGCCTCAGAGCTCATTGATGGCGAGACACTTCGTGCGGAAATCGCCAGCAATCATCGCCCCTCGTCGGACGAGATCATCCGCACCGCGAGAGATATTGCCTCCGCACTCGCCGCTGCTCATGCTCAAGGGATTGTTCATCGGGACCTCAAGCCCGAAAACATCATGCGGACGCGAGACGGCCGGCTCAAGGTGCTCGACTTCGGCCTCGCGCGTACGGAGTCTGGACCCGCGGCCACCGGCGCACTCGTCACCGAACCGGGGATGCTGATTGGAACGCCGGCGTACATGTCTCCGGAACAGCTGAACGGCCAGCCGGTCGACGCAAGAGCAGACGTCTTCGCCTACGGCGCAACGCTCTACGAATACATCAGCGGCGTACACCCGTTCGCTGGCGCCACACCGCTGGCGACCATCGCCCGCGTGCTCGAAAGCGACGCTCGTCCCCTCGGGCAAAGATGTCCGCATGTGCCCATCGTGATCCTGGAATGCGTGGAGCGTTGCCTGCGCAAATCTGCCGACGAGCGATTCCGGTCGGCCGTTGACATCGTTCGAGCGCTCGAACATGCCGGAGACGGGTCCAGCACCGCGACGCCGGGCGTGTGGTGGAGGACTCATCAGGTCGTGATCGTCCTTTTGTATCTGATTGCCGCGACACTCGGTTGGCAGATCAAGGAATGGATTGAGACGCCCACCACCGTGTCGTTGTTCATTGCGCTCGGCGTGGGCGCCGCCATCGGCGGCGTGCTCCGCGGCCACCTCGTGTTCACAGAGCGTGTCAACCGCCGCGAACTGGTTCGGGAGCATCGCCGGTCGGTGAACGTGCTGTTGACAGTCGATATCCTCATGGCCGCGGCGCTGGTGGCCGATGCGACGCTGCTCGCTGCCTGGCCGTTGACGTTGGTATTGACGATGGCGCTCGGCGTCGGGATCGCGCTCGCGGCGCTCGTGCTCGAGCCCGCCACCACCAGAGCGGCGTTGGGGGATGTGTGAATGATCGCCATTGAAATTTCTCGGCCCGGCGCGCCCGAGGTGCTCGTACCGGTTGAACGGCCTCGGCCGGTTCCACAAGCGGGCGAAGTGTTGATCAAAGTGGCCGCCGCCGGGATCAATCGCCCCGACGCGATGCAGCGCCGCGGGCTGTATCCACCTCCGCCGGGTGCGTCGGACATCCCCGGGCTGGAGGTGGCAGGCACGATCGTGGAGGTCGGTCCGGAAGCGGGCGACTGGGCGGCTGGCGATCGTGTTTGCGCCCTCCTCTCCGGGGGCGGCTATGCCGAGTACTGCGTGGCCCCCGGTGTGCAGTGTCTTCCAGTTCCGCGCGGGCTGGACATGGTCCAGGCGGCCGCCATCCCTGAGACGTTCTTCACGGTCTGGACGAACGTGTTCGAACGGGGTCGGCTGAAGCCGGGCGAATGGATTCTCGTCCACGGCGGCTCGAGCGGCATCGGCACGACGGCGATTCAGCTGGCGCGCGCATTTCGGTCGCGCGTCCTGGTGACTGCTGGTTCGGCGGAGAAGTGCGAGGCGTGCGAACGGCTCGGGGCCGAGCGCGCGATCAACTACCGTGAAGCCGATTTCGCCGTGGTCATCCACGAGATGACCGGTGGCCGCGGCGTGGACGTCGTTCTGGATATGGTCGGCGGCGACTATGTCGCGCGCAACATTGAAAGCCTGGCGATTGACGGCCGGCTGGTGCAGATCGCCCTGCAGAAGGGCTCCAAGGTCGAGCTGGATATGCGGCCGTTGCTGACGAGACGGCTCACGATCACGGCGTCGACGCTGCGCCCGCGCTCCGCCGCCGAGAAGGGCGCCATCGCTGATGCGGTGTTCAAGCACGTGTGGCCGCTGCTCGAATCGGGTACTGTCAGGCCGGTGATACACGCCACGTTCGCGCTCCGATCCGCCGCCGACGCGCATCGGCTGCTGGAATCCAGCCGGCATATCGGGAAGATCGTGCTGACCGCATGATCTCTCGCCGCTCGTTCGTCGCCCTGCAGCACAGGAATTTTCGCCTGATTTGGATCGGCCTGTTCCTGTCGTTCACGGGATCGACGATGCAGAACGCCGCCCTGCTGTGGCAGGTCTCCCTTCTCGTTCCGTCCGAGCAGAAAGGGATGGCCCTTGGCATGGTCGGGCTCGTCAAGGTCGTCCCGATCATCGTCTTCTCGTTGTTCGCCGGGGTCGTGGCTGATGCCTGGAACCGCCGGCGGGTCCTGCTCTTCACGCAGGCCGGCTCCGCACTCGTCGCCCTGGGACTCGCCTGGGTGACGATCGCGGGCGTGTCGAGCGTCTGGCCGATTTATGCCCTCGCCGCGCTCGGTGCGGCTGTCTCTGCCTTCGACTTGCCAGCCCGGCACGCGCTCATCCCGATGCTGGTGCCGCGCGAGCACCTGCCCAACGCTATCAGCCTGAACACGACGATGGTTCAGATGGCGTCAGTGACCGGCCCCGCGTTAGCCGGTCTGTTGATCTCAGGCCTGGGTCTGTTCTCGACGTATCTCGTCAATGCGCTCTCGTTCGGGTGCGTGTTCGCGGCCCTTGTGGCGATGCGAAACATTCGCCACGTTCACGGCCGGGAGTCGTCCCAAGTCGGTTCGCACAACGACGTGTCGTTCGGCGCCGCGCTCGAGGGGCTCCGGTTCGTGTTCCGATCGCCCCTCATCCGGTCGACGATGGTGCTCGACTTCCTCGCGACGTTCTTTTCCTCGGCGACCGCGCTGCTGCCGATTTTCGCCCAGGAGATCCTGCACGTCGGCGCGCGCGGCTACGGCCTGCTGTATGCGGCGCCGGCCGCGGGAGCCCTGCTGACCAGCGCCGTCATGGTCGCGCTGATCGAACGGATTCAACGCCGCGGCCCGACGCTCCTCTGGGCTGTCGCGATCCACGGTCTGGCCACGGTGTTCTTCGGGCTGTCGCGATCGATGCTGCTCACCTTTGCGTGCCTGATGCTGATCGGCGCGAGCGATACGGTGAGCATGATCATCCGGAATCTCATTCGGCAGCTGGAAACACCGGACCGCCTGCGCGGTCGCATGGCCGGGGTGAACATGGTGTTCTTCATTGGCGGGCCGCAACTCGGCGAGTTCGAAGCGGGCGCCGTCGCCACCTGGATGGGCGCCGTCTTCTCCGTCGTGAGCGGGGGCGTTGGCTGCGTGGCGGCAACCGCCTGGATCGCGGCGAGGACGCCAGCGCTCCGGCGCTACACCAGCCATGCGGTTCTTGCCTCCGGGCTCGAGGAACAGGCGATAGCGAAGCGGGAAGCGCAGAGTCTGCAGCCTACTGAAACTCAATCGTGAGTTCGGGATCGAGATTCAGCTTGAGACCCGGCACGCTCTTCAGGATCGTCTTCGTGTCTTCGGGCGTGCCGGCCGCCTGCAGTCGCCGCAGCAGCGTTTCGTCGCTGAGAAGTGCGTCGATGTTGACATCAAGCAGCGTGACCCGCTTCCCCGTGACAAAAGGGCTGCTCGTGCGGACCAGCTGGCCCGCAGGCTCGATGTCGATCTGCACGCGGGCGCCGGCCAGCATTGGCTTCAACAACGCCAGCTGCTCCGCCGATGCCGGGCCAGGCAGCGGCGACCCTGACCCGCCCGGGCCGACCGGCATTTGCGGCACCGAGATGGTGAGCAGCGCGTTGCCGGAAGGCTGACGCGTCAGTTTGAACGACACCCGATCATCGGATCCTGACTGAACCGAGACCCCGGCGGGGCCAGGTGGTCCCTGATCCAGCCTCAAGCTGTTGATGTCGGTGAAGGCATATCTGATCTCACGTCCCATTCCATCGACCGTGTCGAGCGGTGCGGAGGAAACGTAGGTCACTCCCGGACCCAGCGCGGCGGCGGCGTCGCGCGCCTGCTCCTCCGAGAAGGGGTCGAAATCCTGCGTGCCGCCCCCGAGTGCAGCCAGCTGCCGCAGCTGAGCGACAGCCGCTTGTGTGAACATCATGCGCTGCTCAATCGTCCCGCTCCCATCGGGCTTGACGACGAGAAGACTGGAGAATTGAAAGCAGCCGCTCGTGGTGACGGCGACTGCGAGCAACGGCAGCACCCGAAGATATCGCATGGGTAAACCATGCCACAGAAACGTGCGTCCCTCCAATCTCAATATATGATCAGCCGATGCAGCTGATGAGCACCTTCGGGCCCGCTGAAGCCCCCGCCGCTCCGCCGCTTCGCGACCGCAAGGAGATTCCCGACCGGTTCAAGTGGAACCTCTCGCATATCTTCTCGGACTGGGAAGCGTGGAAGGTGGCCTACGACGAGCTCGACGCGAGGATCACCGCGTACGCAGCCTTGCAGGGAACGCTCGCCAGGGGCGCCGAGCAGCTCCTGGCCGCCTACAGGCTGTCGGACGAGATCGGGCAGCTGTCGTACAAGGTCTGGTATTTCGTGGCGCTGAAGTACGACGAGGATCAGCGCGACAACGAGATGAATGCGAAGCGGCAGCAGGTGCAGATCCTGTTCGCCAGGTTTGCGCAGGCCAGCGCCTGGTTCAGTCCCGAACTGCTGGCGGTGCCGCTGCCGACGGTGCAGGCATGGATGGCTCAGAGCGCCCACTTGTCCGTCTACCGTTTCGCAATCGAGGACTTGTACCGACAGCAGGAGCACGTCCTGGACGAGAAGGGCGAACATCTGCTGTCGTTGTCGAGCCGCTTCTCATCGGCCCCCCCCGACGCCTACGCGGCGCTCTCGACGGCTGACGTCAAGCATCCGACGCTGCGTTTATCCAACGGCACGGACGTCACGCTGACTTACGGTCAGTACCGCGCCATTCTGGCCACGAACCGCAATCAGGCCGATCGAGGGGCCGCGTTCGTCGAGTATCACCGGCTGTTCGAAACCAGCGTCAACACGTACGCCTCGCTCTATAACGGTGTGCTGCAGCGCGACTGGTTCTACGCTCAGGCGCGCGGCTACCGCACGACCCTCGACGCGGCGCTTCACGGGAACAATATCCCGACGACGGTCGTCGAGAACTTGATCGAAACGACGAAGGCCGGAACCGAACCACTGCGCGCGTATCATCGACTCCGTAAGCGTGTGCTCGGGCTCGAGACGTATCATTCGTACGACACGACGATCCCGCTCGTCGAGGTCGAGGAGAAGTACCCCTACGAAATGGTCCTCGAGTGGCTGCCGGCCTCCGTCGCGCCGCTCGGGGACGCCTACCAGCGGCAGCTGCGTGAGGCGCTCAACAGCGGGTGGATCGATGTCTACGAGAATCCGGGGAAGCGCAGCGGCGCGTACTCGGCTCCCGTGTACGGCGTGCATCCGTACATGTTGCTGAACCACAACGACACGCTCGATGCCGTGTTCACGCTCGCTCACGAAGCGGGCCATTCGATGCACACCGTACTGTCGCACGCTCATCAGCCGTTCGTGTACTCCGATTACACGATCTTCATCGCCGAGGTGCCCTCGACGTTGAGCGAGGCGCTGTTTCTCGAGTACATGCTCGAGCGAGCCAAAGACGAGCGCGAGCGTATCGTGCTGCTGCAGCACGCGATCGACGGGATCGTCGGCACCTTCTATACCCAGGTGCTCTTCGCCGACTACGAGCTGCAGGCGCACCGGCTGGTGGAGCGCGATCAGCCGGTGACGGCGGAGCGGCTCAGCGAGATTTACTTCGGCCTGCTGCAGGCTTACCACGGTGACGCGCTCGACTACGATGGTCAGTCGCGGGTGACATGGGCCCGCATTCCGCACTTCTACAGCACTCCGTACTACGTCTATCAGTACGCGACATGCTTCGCGTCGAGCGCCCAGCTGATGAAAGAGCTGACCGGCGCGTCGGCGCCGGAACGCGCAGCGGCCATCGAGCGGTATCTGACGCTGCTGAAGTCGGGAGGGAGCGACCATCCGATGGCGCTGCTCCAGCGGGCGGGCGTCGACTTGAGTCGCCCCGAACCGGTGCGGGCCGTCGTGGACCAGCTGGCGACCCTGGTCGCCAGGCTGGAACGCGAACTCGACAAGCTCGCGGTGTAACGCGCCTCAGGCATACGCCTTGCTACTCCCCGGCTGAACCTGGGGGAAACATGGCCAGCACGGGATCGCTGAAGGATCTCTACTTCGACGAGCTCGGGACGCTGTACGACGCGGAGATTCAGATGCTCCGCGTTCTGCCGCGTCTCTCGGAGGCGGCGCACGAGCCGGAACTGCGGGAAACACTGACGGGGCAGTGTCGTGAATCGCGGCTCCATCTGGAGCGAATCGATCTGATCTTCACGCATTGGGGGGAACGCCGACCGATCCGTTCATCGGCGGCTCTGGCGGGCATCGTTCTGGAAGCTGACGATCGACTGAATCAGGAAGCGACACCTGATGCACGGGATGCGGCCATCATCGGCGTCGCGCTGCGCATCGTCCACTACGAAATCGCCGGCTACGGCTCGGTGCGGGGCCATGCCCTGCGGCTCAACCGGTGGGATGAAGCGCGACTGTTTCAGGAAATGCTCGACGAAGGGAGCCGGGCGGAGAATCGTCTGATGGCGATTGCCGGGTCGCGCCCCGCCGTCGCCGAGGTGGGGCCGGCTTCGAAGATGGGCCAGGGATAGTCCGCGATAGTACAATCGCGGCCGCGTGACCCACCTCCTGGCCCTCTTCGGGGTCTTGAGCATTTCTTTCTCGGCGGTCTTCATCCGGCTCGCACGCGTTTCCCCCGTCACCGCCACGTTCTATCGGGCTGTCTACGCGCTCCCTGTGCTCGCTGCGGTCTGGTGGGCTGGTCGGGCCGCGGACGATCGCACAGGGCGCGATCGCCTGCTGGCATTCGCCAGCGGGCTTGGCCTCGCCGCCGACCTCAATCTCTGGCACGAATCGATTGCGCTCGTTGGCGCCGGTCTCGGGACCGTGATCCCAAACGTCCAGATCGTGTTCATCGCGCTTTTCGGGTGGCTGCGACACGCCGAGCGGCCTCGCTGGTCCACGCTCGCGATGATCGGCGTGGTGCTCGCAGGCGTGACGCTCACATCGGGACTCGGCCAGGAAGGCGCGTACGGTACCAGACCCGTGCAAGGCGTGCTGCTGGGTGTCGCGGCCGGTTTCTGCTACTCGGTGTACCTGATCGTCTTTCGGGCGTCGAATCGCCGGCTGGTGCCGCCGGCCGGGCCGCTGTTCGACGCCACGCTCGGCATGGGCTTCGGCGCGCTGCTCTCGATCGGCCTCGATGCGCAGTTTACGTTCGCGGTGAGCGCGACGGCTCATTGGTGGCTGCTCGCCCTCGCGATCATCTCCCAGGTGATCGGCTGGCTGTTCATCGGCACGGCGCTGCCTCGGCTGCCGGCGATTGCGACCTCGGTCATGCTGCTCATTCAGCCTGTCTTCGCGATCGTGTGGGGTCTGGTGATCTTCGACGAGCGTCTGTCGGCCGCTCAATGGCTGGGCTCGGCGATCGTCCTCGCCGGCGTCGCCATTCTCTCGATCGAGATGACGAGACAGACGCCTTTGCCGGCGTCGCGTCGCGCGTGAATAATATCCGTCATGAGGGCGATGGTGTTGACCAGACTCGGCGCGGGCACACTCGAGGCGCATGAGCGGGAGCCGCCGACCGCGCGGCGCGGCGAGCTGCGCGTGAACGTCCGGGCGTGCGGCGTGTGCCGGACCGACCTGCACGTGGTCGATGGGGAGCTGCCTCATCCCGAGATCCCGCTGATCCCGGGACACGAGATTGTCGGGATCGTCGACCAGATCGGGGACGGAGTCGCCGGCTTCAGGGTCGGCGATCGAGTCGGCATTCCCTGGCTCGGGTATTCGTGTGGCGAGTGCCGATACTGTCGGAGCGGGCGGGAGAACCTTTGTCCAGACGCCCGCTTTACGGGGTATCAGATCGACGGCGGCTACACCGACTCCACCGTCGTGGATGCGAGATACGCCTTCAAGCTGCCTGAGGCGTACCAGGACCTCGAGGCGGCGCCGCTGCTCTGCGCGGGCCTCATCGGCTTTCGCGCGTATCGCTTGACCGGTCGGCCGGACGCGGTTCGCCGTCTGGGCCTCTACGGTTTTGGCGCCGCAGCCCACATCGTCGCGCAGATCGCACGGCGCCAGGGACAGGAGGTGTACGCGTTCACGTCTCCAGAAGACCACGAGGCGCAGGAGTTCGCCCGCGGGCTGGGTGTCACGTGGGCGGGCTCCTCGGACGGGCCGCCCCCGGATCCGCTCGATGCCGCCATCATCTTTGCCCCCGTTGGTCGGCTGATTCCCGAAGCGCTCGCGCGCGTTGTGCCTGGGGGCGTTGTCGTCTGCGCCGGCATTCACATGAGCGACGTGCCATCGTTCCCATATCGCCTGCTGTGGCAGGAGCGCAGCGTCCGTTCGGTTGCCAACCTCACGCGCGAGGACGCTCGCAACTTCCTCGAGTTGGCGGGCAGAGTGCCGATCGAGATCCGGGCCATCCCGTACGATCTGCTCGAGGCGAACCGCGCGCTGGGCGATCTTCGCGGCGGGCGTGTCAAAGGCGCGGCCGTGCTGGTACCCTAGGCATGAGTGTCACATCATCGTCGGACTTCCAGGGTAAACCGATGACGGGTCATGCTCACTCTGCCGAGGGGCCGGTCTATGCGCGGCTCGAGGCGCTGGGCATCCCGTACGCCCGGTACGAGCATCCGCCGATTGCGAGCGCGGAGGAAGGGGAACGCCATTGGGCCGGCATCGACGCCGTCCACTGCAAGAACCTGTTCATGCGCAATCAGAAAGGAACGCGCCACTATCTCGTCATCATTCACTATCGGAAGCGCGCGAACCTGCGTGCGGTGGCTGATCAAATCGGCGACGGCAAGCTCAGCTTCGGCTCGGCCGAGCGGCTGATGGCGCACCTTGGTGTCACCCCAGGGTCGGTGTCGCCGTTCGGGTTGATTCACGACGCGACCCACAGTGTCCGCGTGGCGATCGATCGGGACCTGCGCTCCGCGCCAGCGATTTCGTTTCATCCCAATATCAACACGGCGACGGTGGTCATCGCGTACGCTCACTTCCAGCGATTTCTCGAGGGGTGCGGAAATCCTGTACAGTACGTGCGGGTGGAAAGCCCGGCGGCGTCGATCGACGCCGAGCCCACTGTCGAGTAACGTCTACCGAAAAATGGCCATTGCCGTTGAAGTCAACCTCGCGATTCCGCGGGTCAAGAACCCGGTGAAGGACGAGAACGGCTATCCGATCGACAACGGATCCGTTCGATTCACCAAGACGATAGAAGTGCCTGCCATTCCACCGCCGGGCGCGCCACTGCAGCTGACGACCAGCGCCGGGCACGAATTCGAGTGCACGGTCACCCGATCGGACTGGCACGAGGGGCGCGGGCTGTTTGTGTTGTCCTGTCGATACGCCAAACGCTCGATCCCGGCTGACGAATGCGCGGCGCTCTTCAACGACAGGGAGTGGAGAGTCAAGCCGTTGCTCCAATAGGAGCCGTCACGGGTCGTCGAAGCCCGGAGCCGCCGCGAGTGACCTTCCCTGTCACACCCCGGTCGTAAGCTGGTTCCATGAACATGCTGACGGGCCAGGTCCCAGAGCGGCCGGACGGGGAGTGGGGCACATTTCCAGGGGGCGAGCTCCAGGGCAGACGCCCAAAAGCGTTGTGTGCGGCATGCCGGGAGGCTGTGGGGCTGGCGGCTTCGGGCCGCGCGACGGTCACGCGAGGCGGGCCGCGGCGCGGACGCCCGCTCTGCTTTCAATGCTATCGGGCTGAAATCGACCGCGAGCGTGCCCTCCGGGCTGCGGGCCGGCTCGACACCGCATCGCCGGACCGTTTTCAGACTGCGCTGCCCTTCGAGCCGGTCAACCGACCACGCCTCGAGATGTTGAAAGTGGAGCGGGCTGCCGTTCGGGCCGCATCGCTCGCAACCGCCTCCGGTTCGTACGCAGATCGCCGCCACCGAGCGCAAATAGCCGCGCGCCGCGCTCTTCAACAGCTTGCGAGGAGCCTGGCGATGCGAAAGGTCACGCGGGACGATCGGGCGCGCGAGATGGCCGCGGCGATTCACGCTGCGGAATTGCAACTGCCCGAGTCGTGGCTGCCGTTCGTCGTCTCGCAGTAGACAGCCGTGCGATACTGCGCGTAGGAGGCATTTGGATTTTTCCGTCCTGATCGCCCTCGTCATCGGCCTCTTGTTGGGCGCCGCGGTCGGCTGGCTGGCCGGGCGTCCTGCCCGAACCCATCTTCAATCCGAGCTCGAACGCGATCGCGCGGTGCACGCCGAACGGTTGAAGGCCTTTCAAGAGGCCGAAACCAGGCTGCGCGAGTCGTTTCAGGCGCTCAGCTCCGAGGCGCTCCACGCCAACAACCGGGCGTTCCTTCAGCTGGCAGAGACGCGGTTTCAGCAGACGCGAACTGAGGCGACCGCCGATCTCGACGCGCGCACGCGCGCCATCGAAGGACTGCTGGCGCCCATGAAGACCACCCTCGAGCAGGTGGATCGCGAGATCAAGGAGTCCGAACTCCGGCGGACCAGGAGCCGGGCAGAGCTCATCGAGAAGCTGCGCGCGCTGGATGTGGTCGGCCACGATCTCAAATCACAGACCGCGCGCCTCGTGGACGCGCTGAAACGCCCGGGTGTACGGGGACGGTGGGGCGAGCTCCAGCTCAGACGTGTCGTCGAGCTCGCCGGTATGCTCGACCGATGCGACTTCGAAGAGCAGGGCACTATCACGGCGAGCGATTCCGATCGCCGCCTGCGGCCCGATGTCATCGTCACGCTTCCGGGAGGCAAGCACGTCGTGATCGACGCGAAGGTGCCGCTCGACGCCTATCTGAAAGCCCTCGAAGCGCCGGACGAGCCTTCCAGGCAGCTCCTGCTCGCCGACCACGCGCGGCAGGTCCGCACGCACCTGGTGCAGCTGTCGGCCAAGGGCTACGCCGCGCACGTCCATCCAAGCCCGGACTTCGTAGTCATGTTCCTCCCCGGCGAAATGTTCTTCAGCGCGGCGCTCGAGCAGGATCCGTCGCTCATCGAGTTCGGCATCGGCCTCGATCAGCGCGTCATCCCCGCGAGCCCGACGACGCTGATTGCGCTGCTGCGTGCGGTGGCCTACGGATGGCAACAGCAGGCGATGGAGGAGAACGCGCGCAAGATCAGCGAGCTCGGACGAAATCTGTACGATGCGGTGCGTGTGCTCGGCGGTCACTTCGAAACCCTCGGCGCCAAGCTCAAAGGGAGCCTCGATGCCTATAATCAGGCCGTCGGCTCGCTCGAAGGCAACGTGCTCATCAAGGCGCGCAAGTTCAAGGAGTACCACGCGGCGAACGGTGGCGAGGAAATTCGAGCGCTCGAGCCGATCGATCGCGTGCCGAGAATGCTGCAGGCCGCCGAGCTCACCGATGGCCTGCCGTTTCAGAATGGCGACATCGAAATCGCTGAAGAAGAAGTCGAAAAGGTCTGACGAGGCTTCCACAGGTTCGGCCTCCAGCCGCCACCATCATTGCGTTTACGTCGTCTATCTTCGCAACCCGCGTGGCGACGGCAAGGCGGCCTACTACGTCGGGCTGACCGGCCTGACACCGGAACAGCGTTTTGAAAATCATAAGCGGGGCTTGAAGGCCGCGCGCATCGTGCGTCGCTTCGGCGAGCGGCTCGTGCCTCGTCTGTACGCCCATCTCAACCCGATGCCGTATCGGAAGGCGCAGTTCATGGAAGCCGCCCTGGCCGAGAGCCTTCGCAAGCGTGGCTTCGTCGTTTATGGTGGACACTAGCTCGATCGGCGTGGCGGCGCATTATGAGATGGGTTCCAGAGCAGTGTTCAAGTCTCGGTAGCGGCTTGTCGTCAGTACATCGCGAGCTTCAGCCGTCGCTCCCGTTTGACGTCGGGTATGTCTTCGTCCGACACCCGCGCGCAAGGAGATACGTGATTCGTGTGGCGGATGATGGCACCGTCCGAGTGACGATTCCCCGGTGGGGTTCGCGGCGCGAGGCGGCCGCCTTCGCCGAACGCGAGCGTGTCTGGATCGAGAAACAACAGCTTCGCCGCCAGCATGACGATTCCCGTTTCGAGGCGCTGTCGCCCGAAGTCGAGCTCGACTTGCGGCGCAGGGCGAAGAGAGAGCTGCCTGCGCGTCTGTTGCAGCTCGCGGAGGCCAACGGTCTCGTTGTGGCGCACGTCAGCGTGCGGAATCAACGGTGGCGATGGGGATCCTGTTCCCGGCGGGGCCACATCTGCCTGAACTGGCGGCTCGTCCAGATGCCAGCGTCCGTGCGTGACTACGTGATGGTCCATGAACTCATGCATCTCCGGAGGATGGACCACTCGCCGCAGTTCTGGAAGCTTGTCGCCGATCTGTGCCCTGACTTCAGGGCGGCACGAGCGTGGTTACGGTCCTGGCCGGCCGGCAGGAGTCAGCCTTCTGAAAGACGTTGAGCCGAGGCGAAGTGAACGTCGTATGCTAGTATCCGCGCGTTCACGCACGTGGACAAAAAGGTCCCCGTCCATCGCCGCGAATTCATGAAACGGGCTGCCGCCGCCGGCGCCGGCGCGATGGCGGCGCCTCCGTTTCTCCAGGGCCAGACCGCCTCGGGTCAGGCCGCGGCGCCGACACCACCGGCGGAGCCGCAGGCTGAGGCCGCCGAGACGTTGACCGGGGGGCGCAGCGGTTCGGACTTCATGGTCGACGTCATCAAGGCGTTGGGCGTACCCTACGTCTGCGCCAACCCCGGTTCCAGCTTCCGCGGCCTGCAGGAATCCATCGTCAACTACGGCGGAAACGCGCAGCCCGAATTCCTGACCTGTCTCCACGAGGAATCGGCGGTCGCGATGGCGCACGGCTACGCCAAGATCGAGGGCAAGCCGTTGATCGTCCTCGCGCATGGAACCGTCGGGCTGCAGCACGCGTCGATGGCCATCTACAACGCGTGGTGCGACCGCGTGCCTGTCTACATCATCCTCGGCAACACGCTCGACGCCGTGATGCGCTATCCCGGCGTGGAATGGGTGCACAGCGTGCAGGACGCCGCAGCGATGGTGCGCGACTACGTGAAATGGGACGACACGCCCATTTCCCTCCAGCACTTTGCCGAGTCGGCGGTGCGGGCCTACAAGGTGTCGATGACTCCCTGGGCCGGCCCCGTGGTGCTGGTGGCCGACGCCGAGTTGCAGGAGCGACCGATTCCCGCGGCGCACTCGCCACTGCGGATACCGAAGCTGACGCTCGCGTCGCCGCCGCAGGCCGATTCGGGTGCAGTCGCCGAGCTGGCTCGACTGCTCGTGAATGCTGACGGTCCGGTCTTGATTGCCGATCGCGCCGCGCGGTCGCAAGCGGGGATGGAACGCCTCGTCGAGCTGGCGGAGCTGGTCCAGGCCGGCGTGGTCAGTACGCTGCCGAATACGATGCCGCCGATCGGCCCGGGTCGGATGAATTTTCCCTCCAGACACCCCCTCAACCAGACGCTGCGCAGCGCGGCGGCGATTGCCGAAGGCGACGTCGTCGTCGGCCTCGAGATCGCCAATTTCTTCGGTGCGGTCAATTCATATCGCGATCAGATCGAGCGCAGTTCGCGGCCGGCGACACGGACGGGCGCCAAGCTGGTGACGATCACGGCCGGCGAGCTCAGTTCCAAGGCGAACTACCAGGATTTCCAGCGCTATTCGGAAGTCGATCTGGCGCTGGCGGGTGATGCCGAGGCGACGCTGCCGTCTCTCATCGAGGCCGTGCGACGCCTGATGACACCCGATCGACAGCGCGCGATCGCCGACCGGGGCGCCAGGCTGGCAGAGGCCAGCCGGGCAGCCCGGGAGCGCGCGCGGACCGACGCGACCCACGCCTGGGACGCCGTGCCGATCAGCACGGCGCGCCTCGCGGCTGAAGTGTGGGCACAAGTGCGGTCGGAAGACTGGTCGCTTGTGAACGGCGCGCTGAGTGGCTGGGCGCAGCGGTTGTGGAACTTCGAGAAGTACTACCAGTACATCGGGGTCTCTGGCGGATCGGGCATCGGCTATGGAGCGCCGGCGGCTGTCGGCGCGGCTCTGGCCAATCGAAAATACGGCCGCTTGTCGATCAGCCTTCAGAACGACGGGGACCTGCTGTACGCCCCGGGCGTGTTGTGGACGGCGGCTCGCTACAACATTCCGATCCTGTTCGTGATGAACAACAACCGGGCGTATCACGAGGAGGTCATGCATCTGCAGCGGATGGCCGGCCGGCGCGAGCGCGGCATCGACCGGGCCCATATCGGCAACGCGATCGACAATCCTTCGATCGATTTCGCGAAGCTGGCGCAGAGCATGGGCGTTCACGCAGAAGGCCCGATTGCCAACCCCAACGACCTCGCGCCGGCGATCAGGCGGGCGGTTGCGACCGTGAAGGGTGGTCAGCCGGCGCTCGTCGACGTGATCGTGCAGCCCAGGTAGGCCGGGGAGCGAGGCCGAGGATGCTGGTCAGGATCGCCGTGGCCGTGCTCGCGGCTGGCGTCGTCGCGGTGGCAGGTCAAGGGCCGGCGCCAGACGGCGACGTCGAGAAGGGCAAGACCGTCTACGTGAAGAACGGCTGCGCCGGGTGCCACGGGCTCGAGGGGCAGGGTGCGCCGACGAGCGGACCGCGTATCACGCCGCCGCTTCCGCTCGAGGCTTTCGTCAAGTACATCCGTGCGCCTCGCAATCAGATGCCGCCGTACACCGCGAAGGTGATGTCGGACGAGGAGCTGAAGGACGTCCGAGCGTTTCTGGCCGCTCGCCCGAAGCCCGCTCCGAGCGCGGTCGTGCCGTAGCTAGTTGACCGGCGCCGGTGGCGCGATCGTCGCGCTGTCCTCGACGCCGCTGGCCGTGAGCGCCTGCGCGATCAGTCCCGAGGCCTTGGCCTCCTCGATGAACTCGCGTAAGTACCTGGCCCCCGCCTCGCGCCCCTTCGGGACGCCCGCCGCCTGGGCAATCACCATGAATCGATCCTCCAGCACGTGAGATCCGGGAAGTCGCGCCGACGCGGTCACGAGCGCCGCGCGGACGCCGGCGAGGGCTTCCAGCTTGTCCGCGACGAACAGGTCGACGGCTTCCAGGGCAGACGGCGCGCGGACGATCTGGGCGCGCGTGAGGCTGCGGCTGAGGAACAGGTCGTAGGCGCTCTTGGCGCCCACGGCGATGCGGACCCCCTCGCGGTCCGCGTCCGCGGTCGTGCGAATCGGCGAGTTGGCGGGCACGAGGTACGTCCCTTCGATTTCCAGATAGGGCGCGGTGAAGCTGATCTCGGAGGCACGTTGGGGATCGACCGCCAGAAACGCGATATCCCAGGCGCCTGTCTTGAGTGCGTCAGTCATTTTGCCTGCGGCGTCGTACGGCACGAGCTCGACCGGCACGCCAAGCCGGCGCGCGAGCTCGCGAGTCAGATCCACCGTGACGCCCCGAAGCTCACCAGTCGCCGGATCCTTCTGCGCGAGGATGGGATTCCCATGGTTGATGCCGGCACGCAGCGTGCCGGTAGGCGCCAGATCGGAACGCACGGCAGGCAGTACCTGATCCACGGGTGAGCATGATACGAGAAGGACCCCGGTCGTCAGTGCGAGCGTGATTTTGGTCATCGTCAACTCCCCGCTTCCCGTATAGTCTGACACCATGACTCGACGCGAGCACATCAAAGGTCTGTTCGGTCTGGCGGCCTTGTCGTGGCTGCCGGCGGGGGCCTGCGCGCGCGCTCCAGGGGAATCGCCCGCGCCGGCCCCGGGGAACGGGAGCCGGATTCGGCACCTCTCGTACAGCGACCAGGGTGGCCGCCCCGACGGCGTCCAAGTCATGGTCAACCGCGGTCATGTGTACGTCGGCCACATGTTCAGCGACGGGGTGACGATCCTCGACGCGGCGGATCCACGCCAGCTGAAGCCGGTCGGGTTCTTCACCGCGGGCGGCAATACGCGGACGCACCATCTGCAGGTCGCCGACGATCTGCTGCTCCTCGCCAACGGCGCGAACATCGTGGCCATGCAGTCCTACGACAACATGCGCGGCTACTTCGAGAACAACCTGGCCGACAGCATCACCAACCGCAAGCCGTTTCGATCGGGACTGAGCATCCACGACATCTCCAGCCCTGAGGAGATGAAGGAGATCGCGTTCCTGGAGATCCCCGGCTTCGGCATCAACCGCCTGTGGTGGCCAGGAGGGCGCTACGCTTACGTTTCCGCACACTTCGACGGCTTCACCGATCACATCCTGTGCATCGTGGACTTGAACACCATCACGAAGCCGGAGATCGTGTCGCGGTGGTGGCTGCCGGGCATGCATCGGGCCGGCGGGGAAACCTCCAGCGTGCCCGCGGGGCGGCGCGTGGCGCTGCATCACATGCTCACGGCCGGCGATCGCGGCTATGCCGCGTGGCGCGACGGTGGGCTCACCATCCACGACATCAGCGACCCGGCGAAGCCGACGCTCGTGTCGCGCATCAACTGGTCACCGCCGTTTCCAGGTGGTACGCACACGGCGCTGCCCCTGCCGGGCCGTGACCTGCTCGTCGTCGCCGACGAGGCGAACGCCGAGAAGTGCGCCAAGGGGACGTTTCACACCTTCGTCGTTGACATGCGCGCGCCGGAGAATCCGGTCCCGATTGCGACGTTACCGACGCCGCACGAACAGGACTTCTGCACCATCGGCGTCTTCGGTCCGCACAACCTGCACGAGAACCGGCCCGGCTCCTTCCAGAGCGAGGAGACGATCTTCGCCACCTACAACAACGCCGGCGTCCGCGTCTTCGACATCAGGGACGCGTTCGCTCCGAAGGAGCTCGCCTACTGGGTCCCGCCCACCCCCACGAAGCTCATCGACCCGCGGCCCAACGTCTCGCTCGCGGCGAAGACGGCCGACGTTTACGTCATGACCGATGGAGTGATGTACGTCAGCGACTGGAATGCCGGTCTGCACGTCCTGCAGTACGAGGGCTGACCACGAATCCCGTGAACGGTCAGAAGAGGATCGGGCCCAGCGTCATCACCGCCGTGACGATCACCACGAAGGCCGCGACATCGAGGGCGAGGCCGTACTTCATCATCGCCGTGATCGGGATGTGGCCCGAGCTGTAGACGATGGCGTTCGGTGCCGTGGAAATCGGCATCATGAATCCCATCGAGGCGCCGAGCGTCGCGCCGAGCGCGGGCTCGATCGGGCGCACGCCGGCGGCGATCGAGACGGCGATCACGATCGGGACGATCATGTTGGCCGAGGCGGTGTTCGACGTCGCTTCGGACAGCACGATGGCCGCGGCCGTGAACAGCGCTGTCAGCGCGAACGTCGTGTTCGACGGCAGCCACGTCGTGAGCCCTTCGCCCATCGCCTTCGCGAGGCCGGTCGAGAAGGCGAGCTGCCCCATGGCAAGCCCGCCTCCGTAGAGGAGCACGATACCCCAGTCGATGCGGACCGCCTCGTCCCATGTCAGCGTGAAGCGGCGTGCTCCCCAATCGACCGGCAGCACGAAAAGAAGCAGCGCGCCGATCATTGCGGCGACGCCTTCGGGCACGGAAGCCGCGTATGCGCGGCCGAACGCGCTCTGCTCCGCGCCCGCGACCGCGAGAAAGCCGGGGAAGATCCACAAGGCCACGGTGACCGAAAAGGCGAGCAGCACGTTGCGCTGTCCCCGGGAGACCGGCCCGAGGCGGGCCAACTCTCTCGACACGACGGCGGCGCTCTCCCGCCCGACGGCGACACCCCGCCCGGCGGCCAGGTAGAACATCACCACGACGAAGGCGAAGATCACGATGACGATGGGGACACCGAGCGTCATCCACTGGAAGAAGGAGATGCGCACGCCCGCGATCCGATCGAGCATGCCGATCCCGATCAGGTTCGGTGGAGTGCCGACCGGCGTTCCCATGCCGCCGATCGAGGCCCCGAACGACGTGATCAACATCATCGCCAGCGCGAACTGCCGCAGCCGGGCCCTCGTGTCTTCGTCGCTCGCGCCCACACGCTGCAGGTGCGCGACGATCGACAGCCCGATCGGAAACATCATGGCCGTCGTCGCCGTGTTGCTGATCCACATCGAGAGGGCAGCGGCCACCCCGCCGTACACCGTGAGAATGCGCGCGGCGCTCGCGCCGACGAGCCGGGACGACAGGGCGGTGTAGGCGATGCGACGATCGACGCCGTGCACGAACATCGCCTGTGCCAGGATGAAGCTGCCGATGAACAGGAAGATGATGGGATCGGCGAACGGCGCGAGCGCGGCCTGGGCCGGCGCCACGAGAAAGACCACGGCGAGCACCGGTCCGAGCACCGCGGTGACGGCCATCGGCAGCGCTTCGGTGATCCAGAGGACGACCACCATCGCGAGGATGGCGGCCATGCGATGCGCTTCGGGTGAGACGGGCAACGGCGCCAGCAGCAGTGCAACGAGGACGATCGGCGCGAGTGCGAGTCCCACGGTCCCTCGCAGCCGGTTGAAGCGTTCCTCGGCGGGAGAGATGGTCTCAACCGGCTCGGTGGTGGCCTGCAGTGGCATCGGTTGCTGAGGACCTCGCACGCGGATTATGGCATGCCTCCGACAGGGGCCCGCCTGCGGTGCTCATCGGGACGGCGAGCCTTCGGGCGCCGCTCGAAGATATTGGACCGGCCACGCAATTGACTGCCCGAGTTCACGGGCTGCCCGCAGCGGCCAGTAGGGGTCCCGTAAAAACTCGCGAGCCATGATGACCACGTCCGCTTGCCCGGTTCCGACGATCTGCTCGGCCTGAACAGAAGACGTGATCAGCCCGACCGCGCCAGTCATGATTCCGGCTTCCCGGCGGATTCGCTCGGCAAACGGAGTTTGGTAGCCGGCACCCACCGGAATTTTGGCGTGAGGCGCGTTGCCGCCCGAAGAACAGTCGATGAGGTCGACGCCCAGCTTCTTCAACCGACGGGCCAATTCAATCGACTGCTCGAAATCCCAGCCGCCGGCGACCCAATCAGTAACGGAAATGCGCACGAACAGCGGCATCCCCTCGGGCCAGACTGAGCGGACCGCCGCCGCGACCTCGCGAAGCAATCGGGTGCGATTCTCGAACGAACCCCCGTACTCATCGTGCCGTTGGTTGCTCAGGGGGGACAGGAACTCGTGAATCAAGTATCCATGCGCCGCATGAATCTCGATCACGCGAAAGCCGGCGTCCCTGGCGCGACGTGCGGCATTCGCGAACGATTCGACGACCTCCTGAATGCCTTCATTCGTGAGCGCGTGCGGCATGGGGTAACCCTCGGCGAACGCAAGGGAGCTCGGTGCCACGACCTTCGTCCAGCCTCCGAGGCGTTCGGGAACCGCCCCGTGACCGTCCCACGGCCGGTATGTGGTGGCCTTGCGTCCGGCGTGCGCCAGTTGCATGCCGGCCACGCTGCCTTGGGCGTCGATGAACCCGACGATTCGTGTCAGCGGCTCGATGTGATCGTCACTCCAGATGCCAAGGTCCTGGGGGCTGATCCGGCCTTCGGGAAGAACAGCAGCGGCCTCCGTCAACACCAATCCAGCCCCGCCTACGGCGCGACTTCCCAGATGGACGAAATGCCAGTCATTCGCGTACCCGTCGACGCTGGAGTACTCGCACATCGGGGAAACGAACACGCGGTTTGCGAAGGTGAGATCTCGAATGGACAGCGAATCGAACAAATGAGCCATCGATGTGACGCTAACATAACGCCGCCGTTGGCCCGAATCCTCCCGATGCGGATCCATAAAATCGTCGATGCACTCGGGGAATGCGTACGTCAACGTTCACACGTCGCAGTTCACCCCGGGCGAGATTCGCGGCCAGATTGATTGAGAAACCGGAAACGAGGGCAGGGCGGGTTTCGCCCCGCCCTCGCTCCGGGAGGTTGCCACTCAGGCGGCGGGCAACGGGGTGGTGGGCATCCCCGTCGAACCCAGCGACATGTCCGTGATGGCTTTGATGCTCCTGGCGCCGTACCGGAATGGCACGACCAGCCGGATGGGCGCGCCGTGCTGCGGCGTCAGCGGCTGATCGTTCATCATCCACGCCAGCATCACCTGACGGTGCATCATCGTCTCGATATCCTCGTCGATGTAGTACCTG
This sequence comes from Vicinamibacterales bacterium, assembly GCA_035537875.1. Lineage (GTDB taxonomy): Bacteria > Acidobacteriota > Vicinamibacteria > Vicinamibacterales > CAVVIG01 > DATLLJ01. The sequence goes on from DATLLJ010000072.1 coordinate 25,120, forward strand.
TCCGAGGCGACGAGGCGGACGTAGTGGCCGAACGGCTGCACGTCCAGCAGCTTGGCGACGTCGGAGAACCGCACGCCGGTCCACTTGACGATGCCGCGCGGGTTGGGGCTGCCGCACTGCAACAGCGTCACCATCGAGACGCGTGGCAGTTTGTCGAGATCTTCGAACGTCAGCGTGCCCGTGCGCTTCGCCATTCCGCGGGCGTCAACCTTGATCTTCAGCCGGCGGTAGTCGTAGTCCATCTGGGGCGCCTGCCCCTTGGTGTAGCGCCACATGAAAGGCTCGGTAATCGGGCCCGCCGCGCTGGCCGGATGCTCGGGCGCAGAGCCGTCAGGGTTGAGCGGAAGCGGGGCGATGGTCCGGGGTGTGATATCCACCAATGTGTCCGGTACCGGCGGGGCCGGCGGCGGGCCTTGCGCCAGCAGCACGTCCGGCAGGCCGAGCGACAGGCCGGCCAGCGACGCCCCCGACACTTTCATGGCGTCTCGACGGGAAATAGTCATCGAACTCCTCCAGCAGTGTTATACAACCAATTCATGATCTTGAAACAGTTCTATCTCAATTGTCTCGCCCACGCGTCGTACCTGGTCGCTGATGAACAAGCGGGCGTGGCGGCTGTGGTCGATCCGCAGCGCGACATCGATCAGTACATTTCCTTCGCCGATGCCCATCGATGTCGGATCGCCCACGTCGTGCTGACCCACTTTCATGCCGACTTCGTTGCGGGACACCTCGAGCTGCGCGACCGAACCGGCGCCACGATCTATCTGGGCGCCGCCGCGAAAGCCGAATACCCGTTTCGCGGGCTGAAAGACGGCGATCGCATCGAGTTCGGTCAGGTCCGTCTGGTAGCCCTCGAGACGCCGGGCCACACCGCTGAATCGATCTCAATCCTCGTCTACGATCTCGCCGTCAGCGCCAGCGAACCTCACGCGGTGTTCACGGGCGACACCTTGTTCGTCGGCGACGTGGGACGTCCCGATCTGCGTGTCGCGCTCGGCTGGTCGGCGAGCGAGCTGGGCGGGCTGCTGTACGAGTCGCTGCGGAGCAAACTGCTCCCGTTGCCCGACTCCAGTCTGGTGTATCCGGCTCATGGTGCCGGTTCGCTCTGTGGCAAGGCACTGGCCAAGGAAACCGTGTCGACCATCGGCGAGCAGCGGCGCTCGAATTACGCGTTGCAGCCGATGTCGAAGTCGGCGTTCATCGATCTGGTGACCGCCGATCAACCGGACGCGCCGCCCTACTTCACGTACGACGCGGTCCTCAACACCCGCGAGCGCCCGACGCTCGACGAGGCGCTCGCGCGTGAGTTGAAGCCGCTGTCGCTCGACCAGATCCTCGAGTTGCGTGCGGCCGAGGGGGCGCAGCTGCTCGATACCCGCGACCCGACGGAGTTTGCGGCGGCCCACGTCGCGGGGAGCGTGAACATCGGCCTGGACGGTCAGTACGCCACGTGGGCTGGCACCTTGCTCCGCGCCGAAGATCCGATCGTCATCATTGCCGACCCGGGGCGCGAGCGCGAAAGCGCCGTTCGTCTCGGCCGCATCGGGCTGGATGCGATCGCCGGCTATCTCGACGAAGGGCTGCTCAGCCTGCGGGCGCGGCCGGACGTGGTGGCGACGACGGATCGGATCAGCGCTCCACTCGCCGCGGAGCGACTGCGCGCCGCCGGCGCTCCGCTGTTGCTCGACGTACGCACGCCGCACGAACACGCAGACAGATACATTGCCGGCGGACTCAGTGTGCCGCTGAACCACTTGTCCCAGCACATTGGCCGCTTGCCTCGGGATCGTCCCTTGCTAGTGTACTGCGCAGGCGGATACCGTTCTTCCATCGCGGCCAGCCTGCTGCAGCAGAGCGGTTTCCGAGACGTTCAGGAAATCGCTGGCGGCATCACGGCGTGGGAAACCGCGGGTCTGCCGCTATCGACGGGTGAGACGACCCATTCCGGCTGAGTGTCGATTTCAGTGAATGGCGCCGCTGTGCTGGTCGGCGCAGGTCTGGCACACCGTCTCGTCGCGCAACCATTCGGGCGCCGTGCGCTGTCCGCAATACTGACAGGTCTGGAACGAGGCCAGACGCGCTTCGCGCGCGCCCTTGACGAGTGCCGCGATCGCCGCCAGCAGCGCGTTCTCCGGCAGGCGCCGCCACTTCACCACGCCCACTCGCCGCGGTCTGGCGCGAAACGTGAACGGTGTTTCCCAGACACCGACGAATTCCGAGACGACGACGCTGCTCTCGGTCAGCACGACTACGACCTCGGGTGGATCGCCGCCCGTGAACTGCAGTGTGCCGTCGATCTCCTCCTGCCGTTCGACCGGCGCCGGCAGGTTGGAGCCGAGGAACGCAATCAACTGCTCGTAACGTTCGGGCACGTCGTGTCTGTCCATGTACACCGAATGTTACACCGCCGCGTGGATTTGATAGCCGTCCAGGTGCCGTTCATGATAAGAATCGAGCCGCGGAGGGCAGAAATGACGAACCAGAGCGCTCGGCGGGACATTCTCAAGGGCAGCCTCGCTGCCGCGGGGCTTGGCGTGCTGGGCGTGCCTGATTGGGTCCTGCCCGCCCTCGCGCAAGGGGAGACCCTGGTCCCCTTCACGGACCTGCCGGAAACCGTCAACGTCGCGCCGGCGGCGGACCGGCGAGTCCTGGACATCCGGAAGATCGACGGGCCGTTCACTCCGCGCGATCAGTTCTACACCATCCAGCACTACGGCCACCCACCAGTGGATGCCGCAGCCTACCGGTTGAAGGTCTCAGGACTGGTCGATCGCCCGGTATCGCTGTCGCTCGACGAGCTTCGAAACCTGCGCGCGACGGAGCTCGTCGCCGGGTTCGAATGCTCGGGCAATCGGCGGCCGCTGCAGGGTCTCTCGAGCAACGGACGATGGACCGGCGTGCCGCTGCGGGCCGTGCTCGATCGCGCGGGCGTCAAGGCCGCCGCGCGCGAGTTCGTCTTCTTCGGCGCCGATCGCGGCAAGGAAGAAGTCGAGTTCCGGACGCAGAAGTTCGAAGTGGAGCAGCAGTTCGGCCGGAGCCTGTCGCGCGAACAGGCGCTGTCAGGGGAGCCGTTTCTCGCCTACGCCCTCAACGGCGAGCCGCTCACGGCCCATCAAGGGTTCCCTCTGCGCCTCATCGTGCCGGGCTGGTACGGCGTCGCCAACGTCAAGTGGCTCTCGGAGATTCACGTCCAGGCCGAACAGTACCTGGGCAAGTACCAGGCACGATGGTACCGGACGCTTCGCGGCGAGATGATCAATGGCGAGATGAAGTGGACCGAGACGGCTGTCACCCACATGCAGCTCAAATCGTTCATCGCACGCGTGACGACCGACGGCCGTCGTCACAAAGTCCTCGGTGTCGTGCTGCACGACGGAACGCCGCTGAAATCGGTGGAAGTGCGTGTGGACGACGGGGCGTGGCGGCCGGCAAGCCTGGATGCCGCGACCAGCAGCAAGTATTCCTGGAAGCTCTTCACGTATTCATGGGAGGCTGCCACACCGGGCGAGCACACGCTCGTCTCGCGTGTGACCGACGTCAACGGCAAGGTCCAGCCGACCGCTGAAGAGCTCGAGAACAAGAAGACATTTCTCGAGGACAACTCGCAGCACCCGCGGAAGGTGATGATCTCGTAGCCGCGCCGCCACCGCCATCCCCGTCCCGGACGCCGATCCCGACCGGGCTTCGCCATGACCGATTGGTTCTCGCCGCCTCAGCCTGTGGGATCAACACGCTGGGCGTTTCCACCCTCTCCGGTATGGCCCGAGGAAGATCTCGTCGCGGTCGGCGGCGACCTCGAACCGGCGACGCTCATCGCGGCCTATCGTCAGGGCATCTTTCCGATGGTGCTGGACGTGCCGGACCCAATCATCGGCTGGTGGTCGCCGAATCCCCGCGGCGTCATCCCGCTCGACGGTCTGCGCGTCTCACACTCGCTGCGGCAGAGCGCGAAGCGCTTCGAGGTGCGCGTCGACACCTGTTTCGGCGACGTCATCCGCGCGTGCGCGAATCCCGCGCGCGAGAGCGCCTGGATCACCGGCGAGTTCATCGAGGCGTACGCGACGCTCCATGCGCTGGGCTGGGCACACAGCGTCGAGGTCTTCGATCGCCAGGGCCGGCTGGCGGGCGGATTGTACGGCGTACGCGTCAACGGTCTGTTCGCGGGCGAGTCGATGTTTCACGTGCAGCGTGACGCCTCGAAAGTCGCGCTGATGTCGCTGGTGAGTCTGATGCGCGAAACCGGGATGACGCTGCTGGACGCCCAGTGGCAGACAGACCACCTGGCGTCGCTCGGAGCCGTCGAAGTCGGGCGCCGGCAGTATCTGGCGCTGCTCGACAAGGCCCTTCGCACGATCCCTCAGGAAAGCAGCGGCCGGCGGATCTAGCTGGTGGTCATCATCGCCGAGCTTTTTCGAGCTTGGCGTCCCGCTCGGTCGTGAGCCGCTCCCGATCGCGCCGATATTCCTGCTCGCGCGCCTCGCGTTCGGCCGGGTCGAAGATGGATCGCATGCGCCCCTGATGCAGCAGTTCCACCTCGGCGAGCTTCGCTTCGTAGAAATTCCGAATCTCGGCAATCGCGGTCTTCTGGGCGTCGGACAATGGCTTCTGCTCGATGCCGGCATCAGCGTCTTTTTTTCGGAGACGCTCCATGGCGAGCTCGTACGCAGACTTGGGAGCGGCGTCGTCTGGCATGTTCATATTCTAGGTCCGGGGGGACCGTCGTGCTCGGGGACGCCTCACAGGCTTCCCTGAGCCCTCGTTTTCGGGGAATGACGGCAAGGTTTCAGAGTGATCGTCTCAAGAAGTCGCCAACCAGGCGCAGGCCTGTTTCGATCAGGCTCAGGTGAGAATCGTTGCGCTCGGCCTTGAGCGCCAGCACGAGCGCATCGATGTCACGGGGTTCCAACCCGTCGGATCGGGAACCGGCGCCTGGCGATGAACCAGCAGTTCGACCTTCGGCAGCCGCTTGCAGCTGCTCGATGGTTCGTGTCATCTGCTTGAGATCCAGCATGGAGATAGCCGACCCGCAGTGTCGGCAGATGGAATCCCTCGTCAGATCGATGGGCGCCGCGCAGTTGGAGCAGTTGATTGTCTGAACGTTGTTCCGCAGCTCGGCCAGTTGCTGCGGGCTGAGGGGCCGCACGAAGTCCTTCGCACGCAGGAAATCGACGAACGTCATCAGCCGTCCGTGTCCGTCGGCGCATCGCCAGTACTGAAAACGCGTGCTTCGCTGAAGGTCGTGCGTGTGCGTGAGCTCAGAACCGCAGCGTGGACAGCGAAGACGCGCAGGGAGCGGACCCGCCGCGGCGGCCGACCGCTCGCTGATGATTCCGAAGAGCTTCAATGTCGCCGACGGCGACAGCTGAATGTCCTCGTACCGATCGAACCACAAGGCCCTGCAACCGGCACACAAATCGATTTCGACCGTCGACGACAGGCGTCGTTCGAGATCGAGGGTTGTCATTTCGGCGCCGCAGCCAGGACAGGTCATGCAGCATCCGCCGGAAACGGGCGAGAGAGGATGGCCAACGACGAACGCATCAGGACCGAGATCGTACAATAACCGACGCATGCTGCGTAGGCTGGCACGACCGCTGGCGATTCTGGGCGTCCTGGCCGCCGCCGCGCCGTCGCGCGCCCAGGGCGGTGAGGCCTCGCTGGCGGCAGCCGAGGCCTTCAGGGAACGGAGGTACGAGGTTGCTGTCGGCTTGCTGACCGAGCTCATCGGATCGGGCACGCTGCAGGGCGAGGCACTCAGCGACGCGTTGTGGAATCGCGGGATCTCGTATTCCGCGCTGGGCGACAAAGCCATGGCCTTCGACGACTTCCAGCGCTTCGCGACGATGAACCCGGACAGCGCCGACGGTCGGACGAGGCTCGTGGAAATTGGCGTCGAGCTGAAACGATACGACGCTGCAGCCAGCGCCTTCAAGTCGTTGTCCGACCTGGCGCCCGCTCGAGCAAGGGACCGGCGGGTGGACGTGCTGATCATGGCGCGGGCTTATCAGCTCAAGCGGGACTGGGACGAGGCCAGCGCCCTGCTCGAGCGCTATGCGCGGATCGACGGTGGCGATCCGGCCATCAACCTCTCACGGGCCAGAACCGCCGCGGCGATGGGCCGCCATGATGAAGCCATCGACCTCATACGACAGAGTGGCGGTCAGCACAATCTGGTGCTCGTCCGCGCCGACGACACCTTTGCGGAGCTCTGGGACGATCCGGCGTTCGCCTCCGCGGCGGATATGACGGCCCTCTACGACCGCGACCTGACGCAGGCGGAGCAAGGCCCGGCAGATCGGCTGTTTACGGTGGTGCTGCGGATGAGCGCGCTGTGGCGCCTTGGCCGATTCGACGAGGCGATTCAGCTCGGAAGGCAGACGCTGGCGTCCGATCTCTCGAGGTATCCGGACCGCGACTATCGGGAGGCGCAGCTCCACGAACAGCTCGCCCGCGCGCTGGTCATGAAAGGCGACTTCGCGGCAGCCGAACAAACCTTTCGCGCAGGTGTGGCGCGTCTGGCGATGACCAGCGAGACAGTGGTGACGCTGTTGATGAGCGGCGGGCAGTTTCTCGCGGCCACTGCCGACAAATACCAGGACGCCCTCGAGTTTGCTGATCGCGCCGATACGTTCGCGCGGCTGATTTACGGATCGGGAATCGGCGATTCGGTGCGGGCGCTGGCCTACTGGGGGCTGAAGCAGCGACGGAATCTCGATCGCATACTGACGCAGGTCGAAGAAAACCTCTCGACGAGCCAGAGCATCGCCGTCGACCTGTACCTGCTGGTCGGCCGGCCAGACGACGCTGCAAGACTCGTCGCCAGCCAGCTGGCCGACCCGGCTCGTGTCGACACCGTGCTGGTCGGCTTGCAGCGTTACGTGAAGAACAGACCCGCCCACGGCGCTGTCGAGAAAGTGATCGAAGAGGGATGGCGCGGGCTGCGGGCGCATCCCCTGGTGCTCGAGGCCCTCGCTGGGGTCGGGCGCATTACCGACATACCCGCGGCCAACAGATTCTGAACGCGCGGCCGACGTGCGGCCCCGCGAGTTCCGCTACGTCCCCGACCCGCGTGTCTGCTGCGCCTTCGCGAGCTCCTCGAGCAGCGGCTCGGTCTGAGCGAACGAGATGCAGGCGTCGGTAATGCTCTGGCCGTAGCAGGCGCGTTGGCCCGGCACGTAATCCTGCCGTCCTTCGACGAGATGACTCTCGAGCATCGCGCCGAAGATCTGTCGGCTCCCTGACGACACCTGTTCGCAGATCGCCGCTGCCACGGCGGCCTGCTTGGCGTGATCCTTCAGGCTGTTGCCGTGCGAACAGTCCACCATCACGCTCTCGCGAAGTCCCTTGGCGGCGAGGCGCGAGCAGACCTTGGCGACGTGTTCGGCATCGTAGTTCGGACCGGTCCTCGTGCCACCGCGCAGGATCACGTGGCACGAGTCGTTGCCGGTGGTCTGAAAGATCGCAGACACGCCCTGCTTGGTCACCGACGGAAACCAGTGCGGCGACCGTGCCGCCACCACGGCGTCGACCGCCGTCTGGACGTTGCCGTCCGTGCTGTTCTTGAATCCAACCGGCATCGACAGCCCCGACGCCAGTTCCCGGTGCACCTGGCTCTCCGTCGTCCGCGCGCCGATGGCGACCCACGACGTGAGGTCGGCGATGTGCTGCGGAATCTGCGTGTCGAGGAATTCCGAAGCGGTCGGCAGCCCCATGTCGTTGACGTCGATCAGGAGCTGACGTGCCAGCCGGAGTCCTTTGTTGATGTGATAGCTCTCGTCGAGGTCGGGATCGTTGATGAGACCCTTCCATCCAACCGACGTGCGCGGTTTCTCGAAGTAGCTGCGCATGACGACGATGAGGTGATCCTTGTAACGTTCGGCCAGCCCGGCCAGCTTTTCGGCATATTCGAGCGCCGCTTTGGTGTCGTGAATCGAGCATGGGCCGGAGATGACGACCAGCCGCGGATCGCGCCCGTACAAGGCATTGCTGATCGCCTGACGGGCATCGGAGACAATATTGGAGATCCGCTCGGTGATCGGGAGCTCTTCGAGCAGGATGGCCGGCGGAATGAGCGGGCGCACCTCCGTGATTCGGAGGTCGTCGGTCCGTTTGAACATGATTCAGGTTCAGATTTCATTATATGCTTCACGTCACCAACGGTCAGGCCACGCTTCAGGGTTTCCGGGCCGGCAACATTCCCGGGGCGTGTCTCGCCTGGGAAGACCCGCTTCACGACGGCCCCGTGGTCGCGGCTCCTTCGCTCGAGGCGCTGTCGCGCGTTCGGGCACAAGTGTTGGCCGGTTTCGGGTGGGGAAGTCTCGACGTCCTCGACAGGGAGTTCGTCGAGAGAGATCGGGCGCTCGCGCGCTTCCGCGATCATGACGAGACAGTGCTCTGGTTCGAGCACGACCTCTACGATCAGCTTCAACTGATTCAGCTGCTCGAATGGTTTTCCGGTCACGACCTCGGTGGGCTGCGCCTGAGCATCATTCAGATTGGCGAGCACCCGTCGGCAGGCTCGGAACATTCGTTCTCGGCAGCCAATTCAGCCACGACGCGACCGTTCTACGGCCTCGGCCAGCTCGGTGGCGGGCAGCTGGCCGCGCTGCTGCCGACGCGTGTGCCAATCACAGCGGAGCATTTCGAAGCCGGCAGGCAGGCGTGGCGCGCATTCTGCGCGCCGGAGCCGATGGCACTCGTCGATCTTGCCGGCGCCACCTTACCGGCGATGCCGTACCTCGCTTCGGCACTGCGGCGCCTGCTCGAGGAGTATTTCTCGGTGACCAACGGTCTGTCTCGGATTGAGCAGCAGCTGCTGGAATCGGCGGCGTGCATCTGCTCGGAACAACGGTGCGCTGGCGATGGGTCGACGGCGAAGGGACGCTCACGATGCGCGCACCGGATCACACGCAACGTTGACGCATGCGGTATCCTGAGAATGCCCCGCGCACATGTCCCTCGCGAATTTCCACGTCGTCACGGAACGGTGGTTTGCGGACGCTTTCGAGGCCCCGACACCCGCTCAGCTCAGCGGGTGGGCGTCGATCCAGCGTGGCCGTGACACTCTAATCGCGGCTCCCACCGGGTCCGGGAAGACGCTCGCCGCTTTTCTCGCGGCCCTGGACGGGCTGCTTCGAGAGGGTCTCGAGTCCTCGTCGCTTCCGGACGAGGTGCGTGTCGTCTACGTGTCTCCGCTTAAGGCCCTGAGCTCGGACATCCACAAGAACCTGTCGGCGCCGCGACGCGGGCTGCGAACGGCGGCGGAGCAGCTTGGCTTCACCCCGCCGCGGATCACGGCCGCCGTTCGTACTGGCGACACGCCGCAGGCCGAACGGGCGGCGATGCTGCGCAGGCCGCCGCACCTGCTGGTCACGACGCCCGAGTCGCTCTACCTGCTGCTGACAGCCGAGCGCAGCCGCCAGATGCTCCGCACCGTGCGCACCGTCATCATCGACGAAATCCACGCGGTGATTGGCACTCGGCGTGGCGCCCACCTGGCGCTGAGCCTCGAGCGTCTTCAGGAGGTCGCGGCCGCCCGGCCCTTCCGGATTGGCCTGTCGGCCACACAGAAGCCGATCGAAGAGGTCGCACGTTTCCTTGTGGGGACACGCGGAGTGGGGAACGACGGCGTCGCCGACTGCTGCATTGTCGACGCCGGCCACCGGAAGCGAGTGGATCTGGGACTCGAGATCCCCGCCTCGCCGCTCGAAGCCGTGATGGCGCACGAGGTGTGGGGCGAGTACTACGACCGGCTCGCCGAGCTCATCAGCGCGCACAAAACGACGCTCGTGTTCGTCAACACGCGACGCATGGCCGAGCGCCTCACGCGTCATCTGAGCGAACGAATCGGCGCAGACGCCGTGACGGCCCACCACGGCAGTCTCTCCAAGGAAAAACGCCTCGACGCCGAGTCGAGGCTCAAGACTGGACAGCTGAAAGCGCTGGTGGCGACCGCATCATTGGAGCTCGGCATCGACATCGGCCACGTCGAGCTCGCCTGCCAGATCGGATCCCCTCACCGCATCGCCACATTCCTGCAGCGCGTCGGCCGGTCGGGGCACAGCATCACAGGCATCCCCAAGGGGCGCCTGTTTCCGATCTCACGCGACGATCTCGTCGAGTGCGCGGCGCTCCTGCGATCGGTTCGGCGAGGGGAACTCGACGCCATCGTCTCTCAGGAGGCGCCTCTGGACGTGCTTTCGCAGCAGATCGTTGCCGAGACGGCCTGCCGCGAGTACTCGGAGGACGATCTGTTCGCGTTGGTCCGACGCGCGTGGCCATTTCGGAATCTCGATCGCGATCGGTTCGACGCGGTCGTCGCGATGGCCGCCGAGGGCTTCGCGACCAAACGGGGGCGCCGCAGCGCGTTGATCCACCGGGACGAGGTGCATCGGCGGCTGAAGGGACGGCGTGGTGCGCGCATGCTCGCCATCACCTCGGGCGGCGCGATTCCTGAGGTCGCCGACTACCGTGTCATCCTCGATCCTGGAGACGCTTTCATCGGCACGCTGAACGAGGACTTCGCGATTGAAAGCATGGCCGGCGACGTCTTTCAGCTCGGGAACGCGTCCTGGCGCGTGTTGCAGGTGGGAGCGGGGACGGTACGGGTGGCTGACGCGAAGGGGGCGCCGCCAAACATTCCTTTCTGGCTGGGCGAGGCCCCTGCGCGAAGCGACGAGCTCTCTAGGGGGGTGAGCGACCTGCGCGCCGACGTGGATGCCAGGCTGAGTGCCAGGACCGAGAACGCCGCGTCGGACGCCGCGGATACGAACCCGGCGGAATCGAACGCAGTCGCCTGGCTTGCTCATGAGGCCGCTGTGTCGGCGGCAGCGGCCGCGCAGGTCGTGTCGTACTTGGGCGAGGCCGCGCGAGCGCTCGGCGCCATGCCGACGCAGGACACGCTGGTGCTCGAACGCTTCTTCGACGAATCGGGCGGCATGCAGCTCGTCCTCCACGCTCCGTTTGGCAGCCGGATCAACAAGGCGTGGGGACTGGCGCTCCGCAAACGGTTCTGTCGCCAGTTCGACTTCGAGCTGCAGGCGGCTGCGACCGACGAGGCGCTCCTCCTGTCCCTCGGCCCTCAACACGCTTTTCCGCTCGCCGACGTCTTCCGCTATCTGCATCCAGCCACGGCACGCGATGTTCTCGTGCAGGCGTTTCTGGACGCGCCGGTGTTTCAGACTCGTTGGCGCTGGAACACCACAATCTCGCTCGCGGTGCCTCGCAACCGCCGTGGACGGAAGGTCCCGCCACAGCTCCAGCGCATGATGGCGGCCGATCTGATGGCCGCGGCCTTTCCGGACGCGGCGGCCTGTCTGGACAACATCCCTGGCGATCGACAGATTCCCGATCACCCGCTGGTCAAACAAACGATCCGCGATTGTCTCGAGGAAGCCATGGACTTCGACGGGCTCGCGACGGTGCTCGGGCGGATTCAGCGCGGGGATGTGCGTCTCGTTGCCCGGGACACGGCTGAGCCGTCCCCGCTGTCTCACGAAATCGTCAACGCCAGGCCCTACGCGTTTCTCGACGACGCCCCGCTCGAAGAGCGGCGGACGCTGGCGGTGCAGACGAGGCGGGCGACGGCGCCGGGAACGTCGGCCGATCTGGGCCGCCTGGACGCGTCCGCGATCGACCGCGTGCGGGAGGAAGCCCGGCCGGATCCGCGGGACGCGGACGAGCTGCACGATGCGCTTCTCACGGCGGCATTTCTCACCGAAGGCGATCTCGCCGTCGACGCGGCCGCATGGTTGGCCCGATTGATTCAGGACGCGCGAGCCGTTCGGTTTCAAGTCGCACGATCCGGCTCGTCGCCGACGGATCGAACGGTGTGGGTCGCTGCGGAGCGGCTTCCGGAAATGATGGTCGTCCACGCCGACGGAATCATCCACGGCGAAGCCGTGGCGCCGCCAGCCCGCGCGGCTCGCGCGTGGACGCGTGAAGACGCCCTCATCGAGATTGTGCGTGGTCGGCTGACGATCTCGGGGCCGACCACCGCCGGCTCGCTCGCCGAGTGCTGTGCAACCAGCGAAACCGACGTGCATGCGGCGCTCGTGGCCCTCGAGTCGGAAGGAGTCGTTCTGAGGGGTTCCTTCGAGCCGCAGGCCGATTCGGTCGAACCGCTGGAGTGGTGCGACCGCCGGCTTCTCGCTCGAATTCACCGCTACACGCTGAACCGGCTTCGCGCCGAAATCGAGCCGGTCAGTCCGGCCGATTTCATGCGGTTTCTCTTCGTGTGGCAGCACATCGAGCCCTCCACGCGGCTCGTCGGCGTGGAGGGGTTGCGGCAGATTGTCGCCCAGCTCGACGGCTACGAGTTGGCCGCGAAGGGATGGGAGCGGCACGTGCTGCCCTCCCGCCTGGAACGCTACGACCCCGCCTTTCTCGACCTGCTGTGCTTGACGGGCGAAGTCGGGTGGGGTCGCTTTGAGAGGCCGGGAGCCACGTCCGCCGTGGTCGGCGCCACGCCCGTCGCACTGTTTCTGCGGGAACACCGCGATCTTTGGTACGCGGAGGAAGAGGCGGCGATCGACGAGACGAGCGGCGGTGCGCTCGCCAGCGCCCGATTCCAAGGCGCCGCCACCCAGGCGGTCTATGACAGCCTCCGCCGACACGGCGCCTCGTTCCTTCGCGAGCTGGCCCCGTCCGCACCTGACGAGACGACGCTGCTGGCGGCGCTCGGCGAGCTGGTGGCGGCAGGCATGGCAGCATCGGACGGGTTTGCGGGATTGCGCACGATCATCCGCGCGGCGTCCGGCCGCCGCCCCCTCAGGGGCGCCGCCGCCCAGGCTGGACGATGGTCGCTGGTCCGCCCCGATGGGGCGCGGTCGGCTCCGCGCGACGAGGTGGTGGAAGGGCAGGCGCGGGTGTTGCTGAAGCGGTACGGGGTCGTGTTTCGACGCATGCTGGTTCGGGAGGCCAACGCCGCCCCGTGGCGCGATCTCGTACGTGCCTACCGGCGCCTCGAGGCCCGAGGCGAGATTCGCGGCGGCCGGTTCGTGTCGGGGATGTCGGGCGAACAGTTTGCGCTTCCCGACGCCGTCGAGCGTCTGCGAGAAGTCCGGCGCACGCCTTTTGATGATCGTCTGAACGTGATCAGCGCGGCCGATCCGCTCAACCTGGTGGGCATCGTGACGGCGGGGGAGCGTGTGCGGGCGGTTGCTGCCGCCCGTGTGGGATACCGTAACGGCGTGCCGGTCGAAGTCGATGTGATGCGACCTTCCTCCCGACGGCGGCCTCCAGTCGTCCAGCGCGGCTATGGAAGCGCTGCCACGTCCCCGTGAAGTGAACCCGCCTCGCTTCAGCATCGCCGACCTTCGTCGGTACTACGATCGCAATACCGCTAGGTTTGTCTCCCTCGGGCAAGGCGGAGGCGTTGGTGCGATTCACCGGGCTGTCTGGGGACCTGGGGTTCGCACCCGTGACGAGGCCTTTCATTACGTCGAGGATCGGATTGGCGATCACGTTCGTCGGCTGCCACTCGAGGTCGAGAAGCCGCATGTGGTCGATCTGGGTTGCGGAGTGGGCGCGAGCCTCTGCTACCTGGCGGCGATGCTGCCGACCATCACGGCAACCGGTGTCACCGTGAGCCTGGTGCAGGCGCGCCTGGCGCAGGAGCGGATTGAGCGAGCGAGGTTAACGGCGAGGGTGAGCTGCGTCGAAGGCGATTTCGTCGATCTCCCTCCCGGCATCAGGCCGGCTCACCTGGCCTACGCCATCGAAGCCTTCGTCCACGCTCCTTCGCCTGAAGGGTTTTTCTCGGAGTGCCGCAAACTCATCGTTCCGGGGGGCCTGCTCATCTTGTGCGACGATTTCAAGCGGCCGACCAGCAGCGCGGTCGCTGAGGCGAACATCGCTCGCTTCGCTCGGGGCTGGCACATCAACACCCTGCTCAGTTCCGCGGAGCTCCAGGAGCTGGCGGAGGAAGCGGGGTTCGAACATCGTTCGACGACCGATCTCACGCATTATCTGGAGCTGAATCGTCCACGCGACCGGGTCGTCCGTGCGGCTCTCCCGCTGGTCGCCTGGCTTCCGCTCCATGCGACCCGATTCGGCCACCTGGTGGGCGGCACGGCGCTTCAACGGTGCCTCGACGAACGGTGGGTGGGGTACGACTTCGTCGTCTTTCACCGCCGATAGGGAATGGGTTCATCTGGTCAACTGGGTTATCGGGTCATTGAATTGACGTGCAATTCCTCGATTCATTGACCAGATGACCCAATGACCAGATGACTAAATGACCCGGATGACGCAGATGACACCTTGTCGAGCCGTGCCTTGACCTCGGCTGCCTCCGCCGTCTTCTTCTGACGGGCGAGGCTTTCCTGCATGCCGGTCAGCGACCAGCCGTTCTCGGGAAATTTTTTCATGTCGTCGCGAAACGCCGCTTCGGCATCGCGTGGTCGGCCGAGCTGCAGAAGCGCCGCGCCCTGAAGCTGCCTGACGGGAATCGGCCAGTCGGGCGGCTCCATATAGGTGAGACCGTCCTCGAGGGCCACGGCCTGTGCGTAATGCTTCATGGCTAGGGTCGCGTTCTTCTGCTTGGTCGCGATTTCACCCGACAGCACTTCGTGAGCGATGGCCGCCACGGCCGCCCCCGTATTGACGCTGGATACATACAGCGTCTTCAGCGAATTCTCGTCTTTGAGAGCCGCGACGGCAGACAGGTCGGTCTCGGCCTCTTTGAGCGCGCCTTTGGCCGCGTGCGCAAGTCCACGCGCGGTATGCCACAGCACGCGGGTGTAATGCAGATCGTCTGGCGGCGCTGGCTCGGCGAGCACCTGATCCCAGAGACCGAAGCGGACTTTCGTGAGCAGCGGGGCCAGGTGCATGTGCTGCACCATGCCGCCCATGGCCGGATCGCGAATCATGTCGGCGTGAACGCGCGACCGCACTTCCTCCGCGGCTTCGAGCGCCGCGTCGCGCCGTCCCTCGAGCGACGCGGACATCACGAAGAAGTGGGGGTTGTGCGGGTAGTAACCGATTTGGTACGTCATGTTGCCCGGCACGGCGTCGCCGGCGAAATACGCTTCGTCGGCTTTGATGGCATCCACATTGGCCTGTGACGCGTCGGCATATCGTCCCGTCCGCAGATAGATGTGTGCCGGCATGTGCACGAGGTGCCCCGCGCCGGGAACAAGCGCGGGAAGCTTGTCGGCGTAGCGCTCGGCGCGACCGGGATTCGGTGACGCCTCGACAGCGTGAATGTACAGGTGGATCGCGCCGGCGTGATCCTCCTTTCGCGCGAGCACTCCTTCCAGCGATGACAGCACCTCGCTGGTGAACGCTCGCGGGTTGCCGTTCGGGTCCCAGTAGTTCCACGGCGCGGTATCCATCAGCGACTGCGCGAAGAGCGTGGCGGCATCGAGGTCGTCCGGAAAGCGTTTGACGACCTCGCGCATCGCGTCGGCGTACGCGCGATCGAGCGGCACGCGATCGGCTTTCGGATCGGCCGAGTACCTCCGGGCCAGAGCCTCGATGTAAGCGCGTTCATTGCCGGTCGCGCCGGCTGCGTGCATGCGCGCCTGCTCGATCGCCCCGAATGCCTCTTTGGCCGCCTCTTCGGTAATCGGCGCGTTGATATTGGGACCGAGTGCGAACGCCACGCCCCAATGGCACATCGCGCATTCCGGATCGAGCGCGATCGCCTGCTTGAAAGAACGAATGGCCTCCGCGTGATTGAACGCGTAGGACAGGGTCAGCCCCTGATCGAAATACTTCTGGGCGTCGGGAGAATCGGTGGAGATGGTGTGGTGATAGTTCCCGAGGTTGCTATAGAGCGGAGCCCGAGGCGCCGACGACTCCGGCGAGGGCGTAGGCGAGCAAGCTGCGGCAGCCGCGACTGCCAGCAGCGGCAGCGTTCGGATTCGACGAGACATGGGGGAACTCCTCGGTGAGCGACCGGTCGGACGGACCGGGCAACTGCCATGGTACCGCGAGGAACCACGGCAGTGCCCAGTTGCCAACGTCGTGTTGTCCGGCCTCAGCCGGACCGGATATCGCTACCTCGCCAGCGGATCGGGTCGAAGCTGGAAGTGAACCACCTTGCTCGTCGTCCCTTTGCCGGTCTCCATGTGGAACGGCGCGCGAGTGGAAACGGTCGCCCACAGCCCGCGCCCCTTCCATCCGCCTTTCGGATCGTCGATCCGCCCGTCCATCCACTTGGTGTAGAACCCGTTGGGATACGGCACGCGCAGAACGACCCACTTGCCGTCCTTGAGCGCGAGCAGACCTTCGGAGTGGTTCCCGGTGTTGATCGGCGTGTTCGCGCCGAGCCCCAGCGTGTCGAACTGATCGACCCACGTGTAGTAGCTGGATTCGGCGCTTCCGCTCGCCGTGACGCCCTTCATCTGGGGCAGCGGTTCGGTGTAGAACGTCCAACCCTCGGCGCAGTGTTGCCCGGTGGCGTTCGGCCCGTTCAGCGGGCTCTTGCACTTGCGTCGATCGAAGCTGGCCATGTGGCCGCTCGCCATCGCCATCCACGCGACGCCGTTCCGGTCGATGTCCGCGCCGCGCGGGGAGTAGCCTTGGACGGGAACCCCGTCTTTCATCGGCGGCTCATACACTTCTGCCAGTGCGGTTTCGGGCGGGTTCGCCCCCGGACTCAGCCGGATTATCGCGCCGGGGAAGCCGAGCTGCGATCCCCACACCGATCCGTCCGGCGCCGGCGACACGGCATAGAACGCACCGCCAAGGCGTCGGTCCTTTGCGGCGTCAGGCGGCTGGTTCGGCTCGACGTACGCGTCACGCTTGCCGTTGCCGTTGGTGTCGAGGATGAGCGCCGTCCAGCCCTGCGAACGCGCCTCGTCACCCGTCTCTTCGAACATCTTCCGGTTCAGCCATCCCACGACCTGACCGCCTCCGCTCGTCCAGAGGGTCTGGTTTGCATCTTCAGCAAACATCAGGTGGTGCGTCCCGAAGCAGGTGCTGATGTGCGTGAGCTTCTTCGTCGCGGGGTCGTACATCGCCAGGTGACGGCCGGCATTTGCGATGGGGAACAGCTTGGCGGAGGGATGACTCGATCCCTCTTTGCAGTAGTCGGGATTCGCCGGCGGGCGGACGGCTGACGTAATCCAGACGCGTCCTTTCTCGTCGAGCATCGGGTTGTGGACGTTGTTCTTGCTCGTCCAGACGACTTCCTCACCCCAGTACGCCGATGGTGCGGCCATCTTGGGGCTTGTCGGTTCCGTGTTCGGGTCGCGCACCGTCAGCGGAATGCGGCTGATGGTGTTCGTCTTCGGATCGAGCACCGGCAGGTAGTCGGCGCTCAACTCGAGCGATCCGTACATCGGCCCGTTGCCGTTCACCGTCGGATTCCGCCTGTCAGTGGTCACGACGTCGTGCAAGTACGCTTTCGGATCCGCCCAGTCCCACATGCTGACCACGACGTTCCGCTCGAGACCTTGCGGGCGTTGAGGCGCCGGCGGCACCTCACCCTTGGCAATGCGATCGGTCCAGTCAGCGAACATCTTGAGCGCCCGCGGCCGGCCCATCTGATCGAGGCCTCCGCTCATCCCGGCGCCTGCCTGTCCCGATTGCACCCGTCGGTCCCATGCGGCAATCGACGAGGGGAAGCGTCCGAGGCTTTCCGGAATCTCGCGGATCCCCTGGCTTCCCAGCTGGTGACACGCCATGCAGCCGCCGTTCTTGGTGCGTTGGAGCCACTCGGCCTGGTTCCGGATGTTCGTCGAGATCCCGTTACCTTCCGGGCCGGTGCCGGGGAATTCTTTCGTGTCCGGCACCTGCATCATCGAGAACCAGTAGCCGGCGGGGTAGTACTGAGCCGCGGCGACTGGGGTAGGCGCAACAACTGCGGTGAGATTGACCGGCTTCCCCGGTGTCGCCTGCACTTTCTTCGAATCGACCAGACCGTAGCCACGTGCCCAGACGTTGTAGGTGGCCTTCGGCAGATCAGGTATCAGGTACCGGCCCTGATCATCCGTCACGACGATCTTCACGAATCTGGTCGGCAGGGTTGTCGTCTCGGCAATGACCCAGACGCCGGCTTCGGGCCCTTTCGGCCCTGTCACAACGCCGCCCAGGTCGTCGCCGTCAACGGCGACAGTCTGCGCAGCCGCCTGCTGCGCCGTTACGGTGGAGCGAGGGGAAACCGCGAGGGCAATGAGCCCGAGGCCCAAAGCGATGTAAACAAGACGTCTGCTCGTCATAGCTGTCCTCACTTATCCGCGGATTATACGCTTCCGCCCGCGTCGGACGAGCATAGAAACGCAACGATCCCGGGGCAGGTCTCAGCGTTGCGCGAGGGCATGGCCGACGCGGCCAGAGGTACGGGGGCGTGACATGACTTTTACGCAGGACGGTTGAGGGGGTCAGACCGGGTGCCGGCGGACACTACGCGCGCACGCCGAGGGGGCCAGAACGGGCGCACAAAGTGGCCGGCCCGTGCAAACGGGTCGCGTCAGTCAACGTGCCCGACAAACGCTGTGTCGGTTCGGACCTATCGACAGCCTTTGTGATGGCACTCGCAGTGGAGCTCCGTCTGATCGCCCTTCTCTTTGCAGGTCTCGCTGCAGTACTTTCCCCACTCGCCGCCCTTGCTCACCATGCATTCACACGCGGGATGCGCGCATTTTGCAGTGTCTGCCATCAGGCCACCTCCTCGATGCCACTGTAAGCCGCAGCCGCTGACCCGGCAAGCACGACCGTTGCGGTGGTTGATGAGCTGGCGAACGCGATACGATGCGGGGCATGCGAGTACTGAACAGAACGGCCGTCAGCGTGAGCGGACGGCAGCCGTTCATCGACTGGACCAGGCGTCACGATGCCGACGCGAACAAGGGCATGCTGACCGTGGTGCGCGCCAAACCGTTCGGCACGGCGATTCTGCTGCCCGAATTCGAACTCGAGGAAGACGTGCAGGAATGGATCGAAGAGAACGCCGAGTGGCTCTTCGAGTTTCAGCTCGCAGCCTGGACCGAAGAACAGTCCACGTGGCCGCACACGCGCGATTTCAAGACGTTTCGCGAATGGTTCCGCGTCGACATTCACAGCATCGTCGTGGACGAGGGGGAGGACGACATCGAGGTGGAAGAACTATGACCGCTCTTCCCAGATTCGACAGAGGTGGACGATGACTTCCACCGCTTTGACCATGTCCTGCGCAGACACCCACTCGAGCCGCGAGTGGAAATTGTGCTCGCCGGCGAAGATATTCGGCGTCGGCAGCCCCATGAACGACAGCCGGGACCCGTCGGTGCCTCCCCTGATCGGCCGCTCGCGGACGGCGATCCCCGCACGTTGGACCGCGTCGCGCGCGTACTGCGCCACATCGGGATGGCGCTGCAGAATCTCCCGCATGTTCCTGTACTGCTCCTCCACGAGAAACTCGACTCGGGCGCCCTCGAACCCGGACACGGCTTGCCTGGCGAGCCGCTCGATCACCTCATGTTTCGTTTTCAGCGCCGCCGTGTCGAAGTCACGAACGATCAGTTTCACCGACGTCCGTTCCACGGCGGCCTTCACGACGTAGGGGTGTACGAACCCCTCGTACTCAGCGGTTTTCTCGGGCGAGAGCGTCTCTCGCGGCAGGAGGTGGATGAAATCGGCGGCGATTTTGATCGCGTTGATCATTCGGCCTTTCGCGTATCCAGGGTGAGTGTTGAAGCCGTGAAACGTCACGGTCATGGCATCGGCGGAAAAGCTTTCGGTCTCGACTTCTCCGCGGCTTCCCCCGTCCATCGTGTAGGCGCAGCGGGCGCCGAATCGCTCGACGTCGAAGAACTTCGTTCCCCGTCCGATCTCCTCGTCCGGAGTGAACGCGATGCGCACGGCGCCGTGCCGGATTTCGGGATGCGCCATCAGGTGAGCCGCGGCTGTCACGATCTCCGCCACGCCCGCTTTGTTGTCGGCGCCGAGGAGAGTCGTGCCAGACGCGGTGACGATATCGTCGCCGATGCGTTCCTCCAGAGGAGGACAATCCGCCGCGCGCAGTACCGCCGATGGATCGTCGGGCAGGACCAGATCGCCCCCGTCGTAGGCGTGGTGCACGATTGGCTTGACCCCGGCGCCGCTCATTTCGGGGGAAGTATCGATGTGGGCGATGAAACCGATGACCGGCACGGGCTTGGGTGACGTGGCGGGCACGGTCGCCATGACGTACCCATGCCCGTCCACCGCCGCATCGGTAACGCCGATCGCTTGAAGTTCTGCTGCGAGATCGTGCATCAAGACGAGCTGTTTCTGCGTGCTGGGGTACCTGTCGGAGGTTTCGTCCGACTGGGTGTCGTAGCGGACGTAGCGTAGAAAGCGTTCGAGGACGTCGGTCATGATGCGATGAACGTCCGGTGCAGCAGCCGGACGGCGTCGTCGAGGCGTGTGCGATCGATCATCCACGAAATGCGGAACGACGAGGTTGCGACCTGGCGTGCGACGATGCCGTCCGCGGTGAGTGCGTCCAATCCACGACGCACATTGCCGAAGGTCGCGTTGATGCCGGCACCGACCACGCTGACGGCGCCGAGGCCATCGACCAGGCGAACCGTGTCGCCAAAACGCCTCGCCAGGTCAGCACGGAGCTTACCTTCCTCGTGAAGATTCTCGCGGGAGATGACCATCGTGAGCGAATCGTCGATGCTGTGGAGCTGCTTGCCCGAAACGCCGTGCTCGTCGAGCACGGCGAAGAGACCGATCGCGCCCGGCGCCGTGGCCCCGTGTCCCACGTCGGCACTGAGCACGAGCACGTCGCGTTCGCTGGCGACGCCAACCACCGAACCGGGCTGCCGGACGGCGTCGCGTCGAACCACCGTGCCGTCCGCCGAGGGATCGGCCCCGGGCAGCGGCGACTTCGTCGCCCGCGCGTAGATAGCGATACCTTTTTCCTTCGCGAACTCGATGGCCTGGGCGTTGAGCACTCTGGCGCCTGATTCGGCCAGTTCCTGTGTTTCCTCGTACGACATCGTGCCGATGCGCTGCGCGTCCGGCACCACCCGCGGATCGGCCGTGTATACGCCCTCCACGTCCGAGCAGATCTCGCAGTACTCGGCCCCGAGCGCCGCCGCCATTGCGACGGCCGTCGTATCGCTGCCGCCCCGTCCGAGCGTGGTCACCTCACGCCGGTAGGACACGCCCTGATAGCCCGCCACGACGACGATCTTTCCCTTGTCGAGCTCATCCTGGACTCGGAAGGGACGGACCTCGATGATGCGCGCGTCCACGTGCCGGTCGGTGGTGATGATTCCCGACTGGCTGCCGGTGAAGCTGATCGCCTCGCCACCGAGCTCGCGGATGGCGATGGAGAGCAACGCCATGGAGATTCGCTCGCCCGCGGTGAGGAGCATGTCCAGCTCGCGACGATCCGGGTTCGGCGAGAGCTGCTTCGCCAGCGCCAGCAGCTCGTCGGTCGTGTCGCCCATGGCCGACACGACCACCACGACGTCGTAGCCTTGTTGTCGGGTCCGCATGACGCGCTCCGCCACGAGTTTCATGCGGGCGACATCGGCGACGCTCGAGCCGCCGTATTTCTGAACGACTATGCGCATCTGTTAGGCCACGAAGCCACGATGGCACGAAGAAGAATTCGTAGGTTACTGCGCTTCGTGGTTTCGTGTCTCCGTGGCTACGCCTTGGTTTGAGAATGTCGCGATGACAGGGGCATGATCGCTGGTGCCGACGTCCTTCTGCACCGGACACGCCATGGCCATCGTGGCGAGCGTCGTGCTGGCCAACACGTAGTCCAGGCGCCACCCGATGTTGCGTTGCCTGAGATTCCGCCACGGTGCCCACCAGGTGAACAGGTTGTCGTTGTCGGGATCGAGCGCCCGGCCCACGTCCACCAGATCTCGCCCTATGATCCGCTCGATCAGCGCGCGCTCTTCGGGAAGCTGTCCGATGGCCCGCGGCTTGCGCTCTTTGGGATGCACGTCGCGATCGGTTCGCGCGATGTTCATGTCGCCGCACAACACGAGCCGGCGGCCGCTCGCCTGGAGCGATGCCGCATACTCGTCCATGGCTTCCAGAAACCTCACCTTCGCCTTGAAGTCCTTGCCGCCGTTGGGCACATAGACGCTCGCGACGGTGAGATCTCCCATCGCGGTTCTCAGATCGACGGCCGCGATGCGATTTTCGTAGTTGAACTCCGGGTGGGAAAACACGGGACGTTCCGGCGCGATGACCTTGCTGACATGGAGCGCCACGCCGGAGTAGCCCTTCCCCCCGTGCCAATAGCACCAGTAGCCCTCCATCTCGCAGAGGGCTTCAGGCACTTGCTCTGAGGTGGCCTTGATTTCCTGCAGGCAGACGACGTCCGGACGTTCGTCGGCGATCCATTGCTGAACCTGCCCCTGTCTCGCCCGGATGCCGTTGACGTTCCAGGTACCGATCTTCATTGCAGATTGCAGGGTTGCAGACTGCAGATTGGGAATTGGAACGGGGCCGTTCGGTCCAATTCAATCTGCAATCTGCAAGCTACAATCTGCAATTTCAGGAAAAGTTGGGGTGCGCCGCCGCTCGCTCGGCCGCCGGCACCGCCATGATGTCGGGGCGCGCCGCAATGTGCGCCTGAACGATTGCTTCGGCTTTGGCCATCGCGTCCGCGTCGCCGAGCCGGTAGACGGCATTGGCTTCGATCAGATCCTTCTGATGCGAGGGCGTGGCGTCGATGCTCTCGTAGATGGCGGCGACGGGACACGCAGGAACGCAGGCACCGCAATCGATGCACTCCTCCGGATGGATATAGAGCATCGTCGCCTGCGCGAACTCTGCCTCGTCCTTCCGCGGATGGATGCAGTCCACGGGGCACACGTCCACGCAGGCAGTGTCCTTGGTTTCTATGCAGGGGTCTGTGATGATGAACGGCATTCTCGCGCTTCTCCGTGTAACCAAGAGTCTTGGGACGTCCGCCGTTGCCACCGCTCGGCGTGACCGGGCCCGCCTCTCGCAAGGCCGACGAATTATATCTTATTGGAGGTTAGAGGCTAGGGGCTCGAGGTTATGGGGCCGAGGCTAGAGCTTGGAGGTTATGGGGCCGAGGCTAGAGGTTGGAGGTTTGGGCCCCAACCCTAACCTCCAGCCTCTACCCTCCTCACGCTTCAGCCCCCGCCACGAGCCTCGCTGCCCAGCAGCTCGCACACCATCATCGGATTGGGTCGAACCCGGTAGCCCAACGACTCGTACAGCGACCGGCCATCGACGCTGCTGTTGAGGGCGAGGGTGCTGATGCCCGCTTCGCGGCACCACGCATGAATCGCTTCCATGACCTTCCGCGCAAGGCCCTGCCGCCGGTGAGCCGGCTCTGTGTAAACGTTGTAGACGAATGCCAGCCGGTCGCCCAGACTTTGCGGACCAGGAGGCCAGGGGAAGATACAGATTCCACCTCCGGCGACGACGGTGGGTGAAGATCCATGGGGAGCCGGGTGGCTGGCGGCCGTTTCCACGACCCATCCGCGATAGGTGCCCGATGGGAGCATCTCTGTGACCCATCGCCTGAACTCGCGCGCCACCGCTTCCTCGTCCATTGGTGTACCCATGTCCAGGAACATGGCAACTCGATGATGGACGAGCACGTCTAGGTCGCCAATCGTAGCAGGCCGGATTCTGTAGTCGGGCATAGTTGCGATACGATTCTAGCCGTGAGCACCCAAGCCGCCCATCGGAGACGAGGTCCTGAACCGCCCGACATCAGCGAACGAGGGGGGATGAAGGACGGGCAGCCGCAGCGATCGGATACGCGGCTGTTCATGCAGTTTCTGGCGTTCGGCGGGTGCCCCGACGCGCGGCCGGCGGCGGCCGCGCTCGAGGCTTCGGGTCTGCCGGGCGTGCTGTACGAGGATGTCAACGATCCCCGGGGCATCGGCGTACTGACGTTCGAGCAGGACCCTGCCCACTTCGTCGATCGGGTGCGACCGCTCATCAACGACGGACCATTCGCCGGCCTTGTTCAGAAGCCCGAGTTCACGATGCTGGGCCGTACGTACTCCTTGGGGTACGAGCCGGATCTGCTGGACGTGTTGCTGCACCGCCCGCGCCGGACGGTGCTCAATCGTGACTGGCCCTGGGCGGTCTGGTATCCGTTGCGACGAAGCGGCCGGTTCGCGCAGTTGCCTCCGGAAGAGCAACGCACAATCCTGGCTGAGCACGGAGCCATCGGCATGGCGTACGGGGCCGGCGACTACGCTCACGACATTCGTCTCGCGTGCCACGGCCTGGACAGACAGGACAACGACTTCGTCGTCGGGCTTATCGGGAAGGAGCTCTATCCGCTCTCGTCGATCGTGCAGACCATGAGGAGGACACAGCAGACGTCGATGTACCTCGAACGCCTCGGCCCGTTCTTCGTCGGCCGCGCCGTGTGGCAATCTTCTCTTTAGCGAGTCACCCCGCTCGGACAGCCCTCGCTATTGGCTGACCTTCGCGAACGGCGCAAAGGTTGGCGGGCGGCGGTGCTTCGTGGCCTGCTCGTAAGCGTACGCCAGCCTGATCAGCGCCGGTTCGCTCCACGCCCGACCGAAGAACGAAACACCTACGGGGAGCCCGTCCACATAGCCTGCGGGCACGGTGATGTGGGGGTAACCCGCCACGGCCGCGATACTCGACGGTCCCGGCGCGGTTGAGCGATCGCCGTTGGCATGATCGATCGCCCAGGCGGGCCCACCTGTCGGGGCGAACAGCGCGTCGAGCTGGTACTCCGCCATAACGGCATCGATGCCCAGCTCCCGTGCCTGACGCTGCGATCCGGCCAGCGCGGCGGTATATTCCGTCCGGTCGAGGGGGCCCTTCAGATCGGCCAGCATGAGGATTTCCTGGCCGAAATGAACGAGCTCGTCTTTGGCGTGGGCCTCATTGAAGGCGATGACGTCACTCAGCGACTTCACCGGCGAGTTCGGTCCGAGCGATCCCAGATACTTGTTCAGCCCGGCCTTGAACTCGTACAGCAGCACCTGGATTTCCGTATCGTCGAAGGTTCCGAGCGTCGGGATATTGGCCGGGTCGACGACGATCGCTCCGTGGGCTTTCATGACGGCGATCGCGTCATCGGCGATGCGATCCCGTGCGAGGTTGTAGCGAAACAGCCGGTTGCGCACGATGCCGATTCGTGCACCGCGCAGGCCTTGCGGATCGAGCGATGCGCTCAAGTCTCGAGGCGGCGTGTGTTTCAGTGTTGCCGTGTCGTCGGGGTCCGGGCCGGCCATGACCGACAGGAGGGCAGCGGCGTCGGCGACCGTCCGGGCCATCGGTCCCGCCGTGTCCTGGCTGTGCGAGATCGGAATGATCCCGGCGCGGCTGACGAAACCGACAGTGGGTTTGATGCCCACGATGGCGTTGGATTGGGCCGGCGACACGATCGATCCGTCGGTTTCCGTGCCGACGGCCACGGCCGCGAGGTTCGCGGCCACCGCGACCGCCGATCCCGAACTCGATCCCGACGGGCTGCGATCGAGCGCGTAGGGGTTGATCGTCTGCCCGCCGCGAGCGCTCCACCCGCTCGTCGAGTGCCCCGATCTGAAGTTCGCCCATTCGCTCATGTTGGTTTTGCCGAGGATGACCGCGCCGGCAGCACGCAGCCTGGTCACGATGAACGCTTCCCTCGGCGGCTTTGTCCCGACCAGCGCGAGCGAGCCGGCGGTGGTCATCATGCGGTCGGTCGTGGCGATGTTGTCCTTCACCACGACGGGAATGCCGTGAAGGGGGCCGCGCGGGCCCTTGCTCTTGCGCTCCGCATCGAGCTCGTCGGCGATGCGCAGCGCATCGGGGTTGAGTTCGATGATGCTCCGAAGCGACGGTCCCTGGCGATCGACTGCGCTGATCCGTGCGAGATACTTCTCGGCCAGCGATCTGGCTGTTTCCCTGCCGCTGTTCATTCGGTTCTGGAGGTCCGACAGCGTGGCTTCCTCGAGGTCGGCGTGCGGTATTCGAGGCGGTGCGGTTTGAAGCGCCGCCAGGCCAGCCGTTCCCACCAACAGCACGATGCCAACTCGGACCAGCGGCAGCGCCAGGATGGAAAGCCGGGACATGGGAAATGATAGGGTAATGCAGGATTCAGAAACCTACGAATGACGGTCGCTGCCCCCCCCATCTTGAACGGCGAACCTGGGTGATGCCCTCTGCCTGGGGCGACCTTATCGACGCGCTGTTTGCGGGCTCCTGGAATCCGACGCTGGGGCGGTTTCGATCGCCGTTCGCATTCCGTGGCCAGACTCTGGCTGCAGAAGACCTGTCGAGTCGGCTCCTCCGGCTGGCCGCCGGGCGCCCCGGTGTCGAACGCCTCGAGCTGCACCTGCTGCGGAATTTCCGCAAGTACGCTTATCAGGGAGTCGCCAGCGATTCGATCTGGCACTGGCTGGCTCTCGCGCAGCACCGCGGGCTGCCGACACGCCTGCTGGACTGGACGTACTCACCGTTTGTGGCTTTGCACTTTGCGACCGCCAACCTTGCCGACATGGATCGGGACGGTGTCGTCTGGAGTATCAACTTCGCCGAAGCCAATCGACTGGTTCCCGCGCGTCTCAGGCGCCTGATGGCGGCTGAAGGCTCGGATACGGCGACCGTCGAGACGCTCGGTACGTTCGCCAGCCTGCGCGAGTTCGATCGACTCAGCCGCAGACCGTTCGTCGTATTCCTCGAGCCGCCCTCGCTCGATCCGCGGATTGTCAACCAGTTGGCGCTCTTTTCGCTCATGTCGAGCGCCAGCGCGACGCTGGACGACTGGCTGGCCGCGCATCCACGGCTCGTGCGTCGCGTGATCATTCCCGCGTCGCTGAAATGGGAAATTCGCGACAAGCTCGATCAGGCCAATGTCAACGAGCGCGTGCTGTTTCCAGGTCTGGACGGACTGAGCCGGTGGCTGACCAGATATTACTGGCCGAAGCCGGCGGCTCCACCGGCAGCGGCACGGTCAAGAAGAGGACGCTAGAACCTTCTCATAATTGCTTCAGCAGGATGAGTGCCGAGGAGACACGCGTGAAACCTCGACCGTCAGACCAGTTGACTGCCAACAGGTGTGAGGTGTAGGCTCTCAACAGATGACGCCCGACAAGAGTGACGTTCTCTACGGCACCCTCGGTTTGATGGTCATCAAGACCTTGGAGGCCCTGGGCCCGCTGCACGGGTATCGGATCGCGCGGCGAATCGAACAGATCAGCGGGAATCAGCTTGCACTCAACCAGGGCACTCTGTATCCGGCGCTGCTCAAGCTGGAGCAAATGGGGTGGATTTCGTCCAAATGGGGCACCTCCGAGAGCGGCCGTCGCGTGAAGATCTACGCCCTGACACGCGCCGGGCGCAAGCAGCTCCACAACGAAGAAGCGCAGTGGCAGCGTGCGGCGAATATCGTTGAACGCTTCCTGAAGATCTCGGAGGACCCCTCATGACACGCCTGCGCGTCGTTCTGTTCCGGCTGCTGGCCCTCGTTCGTTCTCGGCAGATGGATCGCGAGATTGACGACGAGATTACCAGCCATCTGGCCGAAGCGACAGAGGAGTCCGTCCGGCAGGGCCTTTCCCCGGAGGAGGCGCGCTGGGCCGCGCAGCGTAGTTTCGGGGGCGTCACGCAGACCAAGGAGGTGTATCGGCAGGTCCGGTCATTCAGGTGGCTGGAGGATTTGGCGCGTGACTTGCGCCATGCGCTTCGCACCCTCCGCAAGAGTCCCGCTTTTACGATGGCAGCGGCGGCCACGCTGGCGCTGGCGATTGGCACCAACACCGCCATGTTCAGCGTGCTGAATGCGGTTCTGCTTCGGCCGCTTCCGTATCGGTCCCCCGAACAGTTGGCGATGTTGTGGACCGAGGATCCGACGCAGAACCTTCGCGAGGGCCGATCGGCTCTTTGGGATGTCGAACAGTGGCAGAGTCAAAGTCAGAGCTTCGCGGACATGGCCACCTTCGATGCCGTGTCCACGGTGCTGACCGGCGCTGACGGAGCGGAGCAGATCGTCGGTGCGAGCATCTCCCCCAACCTGCTTCCACTCCTCGGTGTCCGCCCCGTCCTGGGGCGCAGCTTTTCGACCGAAGAAGCCGAGCAGCGGCAACGGCCGGTCCTGATCAGTCATCGCTTCTGGCAAGCGCGTTTCGGAGGGTCGCACGATGCGATCGGCGCGACCCTCGTGCTCAACGGCTTTCCTTCCCAAATCGTCGGCATCCTCCCTGCTGATTTCCAAATCGCGAGGCTCGATGCAGACGTGTGGGTGCCGCACTCGAGCCGCCAGAGCGTGCGCGGCGGACAGATGTGGTTCGTCATCGGGAGACTTCGACCGGGCGTGACGTTCGATCAGGCCCAGGCGGAGATGAGGGCAGTCGCCCGCCGCCTCAACGATCAACTGCCGGCGGCTGAAAGGGACCAGGGCATCAGCGTCGTCCCATTGAGTCTTTACGTGGTCGGACCCCAATCGCGATTGGCATTGTGGTTGCTCGGCGGCGCCGTGTTGTGCGTGTTGCTTATCGCCGCTGCCAACGTCACAAGCCTCTCGCTGGCGCGCAGCACCGCTCGCGCGCGCGAGATGGCCGTTCGCGCTGCGCTTGGAGCGAATGCCGGACGGATCGTGCGGCAGCTGCTCACCGAAAGCGTCCTGCTCGCCGCCGTCTCGGGGCTGATTGGGACACTGCTCGCCCTCGTAGCCATTCGCCTCATTCGGGCCTTCGGGCCCGGCACCTTGCCGCGTCTGAATGAGGTGAGTCTCGATGTCCGCGTCCTCGGCTGGGCCCTGGCCACTTCTCTCCTGGCGGGAATCCTGGTGGGACTGGCGCCCGCGATGACGACGTTGCGCCGCGACTTGCGTCTTGCCGGCGAGGAGGGTGGCAGAAGTGTCTCGGGCGGAGCATCCAGCCGTCGAATCCGCCGCGCCCTCGTGGTGGCGGAGTTTGCGCTTGCGATTGTTCTGCTCGTCGGCGCCGGTCTGCTCGTCCGAAGCTGGCGGTACGTGAACAGCATTGATCCGGGATTCACGCCTGAGCGGGTCCTCGTGATGGAGGTCTCCAGCCCGACGACCTTCAGCGTCCCCGCGCAACGGACCGACCTGTACCACCGCGTCCTTGAACAGATTCAGGCGGTTCCGGGTGTGGAGAGCGCCGGCATCACCGGCGATCTGTTCACTGCTAACCCCAGGGACCAGGTCCTCACTGTCGAACGGGACGAGGGAACGGTGTCCGAGCGCCTGCGGTTCACAAGAGACGAGGTCAGCGCGGATTTCTTCAGAACCCTCGGAACGCCGTTGCTCCGCGGCCGTTTCTTTTCGATCGGGGATCGGCCCGAGGCTCCGCGGGTCGCGATCATCAACGATGCGATGGCTCGGCGCTCGTGGCCGGGGTACGATCCAGTCGGCAGAAGGTTCACGTTGGGCCCGCGGGATTCCGACGGCCCGTGGTACACAGTGGTGGGCGTGGTCGGCGACATGCGGCGGCAGGGGCTGGAGCGCGAAGCGCTCCCGCAGATCTTCGTGTCGCTCGCGCAGAATCCTCCCCCCCTGAACGTGGATCTTTTCATACGAACCTCGTCGGACGACCCGCTGGCGATGGCCGGGGCACTTCGAGCGGCCGTGCGTCGCGTCGAGAAGAACGCGCCGATCTACGGAGTGGCGCCTCTGGAACAGCAACTCGGAACGTACCTGACGCAGCGTCGCTTCCAGACCTCGCTCTTGACCGGCTTCTCAGTCGTGGCGCTACTGATGGCCGCTGTCGGGATCTACGGGCTCGTCCAGTACTCCGTCGCGACGCGCACACAGGAAATCGGCTTGCGCATGGCCATCGGCGCACAGCGAGGCGACATCTTCCGGATGATGATCGGTGAGGGGCTGACGTTAAGCCTGACCGGTGTCGCGCTCGGGCTCGTGGGAGCCTGGTGGCTCGGGCGCGCGGGCTCGAGTCTGCTGTTTGGCGTGACGACGAGCGATCCGTTGACGTTCACGGCCGTCTCGCTGTTGCTGACGGCAGTTGCCACTGCGGCCTGCTATTTTCCAGCGCGACGTGCAATGACAGTCGACCCGATAGTGGCATTGCGAGTGACGTGATCATGTAGGGGAAGCCTGTTCGGAGCGCTGGCTAAGCTAGTCTCGCCTAGCCCGGCCTGTGCGAGTGCAGCGCCTGATCGACGAAGGCCTCGATCTGTTCCGCGGGCCGTGCCCCAGCCGACCGTGACGCTTCCCGGCCCTGCACGAACACCGCCATCGTCGGAATCGAACGGATCCCGAACCGCTGACCGAGGTCCTCGAGCGCGTCGGTGTTCACCTTGACGACGAGCAACCGGCCGGCCTGGCGTGCGGCCACTTTCTTCAGTTCGGGCGCCACCATGCGGCAGGGACCGCACCACGGCGCCCAGAAGTCGACGACGACGGGCACGGAGGCCTGCGAGACGAGCTGGTCGAAGTCGGACGAGGTGCCAACCTCGATCGGTTCCGACGGCGGTGTGAGCAGCTCCTTGCACTGCGCGCAGCGGACAGCCTCGCCCAGCCGCGCGTAAGCCAGACGGTTTTTCCTCTGGCAGTTGTGGCACGGGACAATCACGCCGCGATCGTCAAGTTGGATATCTGACATGTGATGCACGACCCCCGCCTGGCCTCTCGGAACAGGCCGCTACTCAATTCGATCGGATAAGAGCGCCACACCGATCGCGTACGAGTGGGCGCAGTTGTATTCGAGCAACGCCTCGTAGTTGTCGTACACGAGAAAGTGTCGCGATGTGCCCGAAACGAGGGAGGCGTTGAAGTCGGTCTTAGGCAGGGCGACCCCGCTGGCGAGCCGCACGCCCATTTTCTGCCAGGCCGCCACCGGCAGCGCCGAGGTCATGCTGCGCCGGGCCACGCAGGATCCATTGCGTGGGCCCACTTCGGAGGCGATGACCTTTGCCGCCGACGGCGAGACCTTCACTTCGCGGCCCCACAGTTCCCCGGGCTTCCACCCGTGCTCCTTCATGTAGTTGGCGATCGACGCAAAGACATCGGCGTGTGACGTCCAGATGTCGCGCCGGCCATCTTCGTCGAAGTCCGCCGCCCATTTGAGATAGCTGGACGGCATGAATTGCGGTTGGCCCATCGCCCCGGCCCACGACCCGCGCATGCGAGCCACGTCGATGTCACCACGGTCGAGGATCTCCATCGCGGCGAGCAATTCGCTGCGGAAGAACGTCGCCCGTCGCGGGTCCCAGGCCAGCGTCGCCAGCGAACCGATGGTCGGCCGGACGCCCGTGAACTTGCCAAAATTCGATTCGAGGCCCCAGATAGCGACGATGACACGGGAAGACACGCCATAGCGTTCGCTGACCTGATCGAGCACGGTCCGGTGCCGGGCGTACATCTCGCGGGCCGTGCGGATGACTGGAGGCCGGAGTTGCCGAGTCAGATAGCGCTCGAGACTCAAGACCGCCTCGGCCTGCGTGCGATCGCGCTCGAGGACAGTCGGCTCTGGCTCCGTCACGGTGGCCAGCGCCTCGTCGACGATCTCGGGGCGAATGCCCCGGGCCAGGGCGTCCGCGCGCACCCCGTCGAGCCATTCGGCAAACGGCGGACGGACGGTTTCCTCAGGCTCCTGTGCGGTGGTCAACGTCACGATGCCGCACACGAGCACCGCGCAGAGACTGAACGCGTGGGCGCTCACCACATCAGTTTACGCCTCCCGCCGCCGGTTCGGTGCGCACCATTGCTCAGGGACTTCGGCGCTGCGGCAGCGACCCGTCCGGGTCCCGAACGGACGGGACCTCGTATGATCAAGGGCATGCGCGCCCTGGTGGTCGAAGACGACGCCTCGATCGCCGACTTCATCGTTCGCGGTTTGAAGGAAGCGGGCTTCGCGACCGACCACACCGCGGACGGCGAGACCGGCCTGGCGGCGGCGCTCAATCAGCCATACGACGTGGCGATTGTCGACCTGATGTTGCCGCGACGTGACGGCCTTTCGCTCATCGAGGAGCTGCGGCGACACCAAGTCTCGACGCCAGTGTTGATCCTGAGCGCTCGCCGTTCGGTGGACGATCGCGTCCGCGGTCTTCAAGCGGGAGGTGACGACTACCTGACCAAGCCGTTCGCGTTCGCCGAGCTCATCGCCCGGGTGCAGGCGCTTGTCCGGCGTGCCACACGGGCCCCGGAGCCGACGACGCTGACGGTCGAGGATCTGGTGATGGAATTGCTGTCTCGGCGGGTGACACGGGCAGGGATACCGCTCGAGCTCCGACCGCGGGAGTTCGCCCTTCTCGAATATCTCATGCGCAACGTCGGACGCGTGGTCTCCAAGACCATGATCCTGTCCCATGTGTGGGATTACAGTTTCGATCCGCAGACGAACGTCGTCGACGTGCTGGTCAGCCGGCTACGCGAGAAAATCGACCGTCCCTTCGAGAAGAAGTTGCTGCACACGGTTCGAGGAGTGGGCTATGTCCTTCGAGGATGAGCGCAGTCGTGACGAGGACCGCCTGCCTCTTTTCGGCCGGGCGTTTGGTCTGCGGATCGCGATGTGGTACGCGACGCTGTTCATCCTGGGCGCGCTTGCCGTCATGTTTCTCACCTACTCGCTGACCAGGGCCTCGCTCGAGCAGCGCGATCGGCAGATCATCACTCAGAAGGCGGGAGACTACGCGGCGGCGTATCGACGGGGCGGACTCAATCAACTGGCCAGCACGGTCCGGGCGGAGCAGCTGACCGCGCCGGAACGTCTTTTCGTGCGGGTGGTCGACCGGGGCCGGGAAGCCGTCGTCCTGAGTGATCCCGAGGGCTGGGATCCCGACCAGCTGCAGACTGCCTCGCTTCGGCTGGCCGACGGCACCCTGGTGCAGGTCGGCAAGAGCACGGAGGCGCGCGAAGACCTGCTCGCCAGATTCAGGGCCGTGCTTGGCATCGTGACGTTGTCGATTGTGATCGTCGCGCTGACGGGCGGGTACCTGGTGACGCGCTCGGCCGTCGTGCCGATTCGCGAGCTGACCCGGACCGTTCGGCGGATTATTCGCACGGGCCGCACCGATGCACGGGTGCCGCTGACCGGCCGGGCGGGCCAGGATGCCATCGAAGAGTTGACGGTTCTGTTCAACGCAATGCTGGACAAGATCGAGGGTCTGGTAACCGCCATGCGGGGATCGCTCGACAACGTGTCACATGATTTGCGCACACCGTTGACCAGACTTCGAGGCCAGGCGGAAATGGCGCTTGCAGGGGCCCCCGATCTCGATCGCTATCGAGAAGCGCTCGCCGATTGTGTCGAGGAGGCGGACCGGGTACTCGTGATGCTGAACGCCTTGATGGATATTTCTGAAGCTGAAAGCGGCACGATGCAGCTTCAGCGCGAACCCGTACGGCTCGCGGATGTTGTCGAGCGGGCGGTCGAGCTGTATCGGGAGGTAGCGGACGTCAAGGGTGTGGTCCTGCACGTTCGAGCGCGGCCCGACACGACTGAGGTGCTCGCCTTTGGCGACCGGACCAGGCTGGAGCAGGCGGCCGCGAACCTGATCGACAACGCCGTCAAGTTCACACCTTCAGGGGGCCGCGTCGAGGTGACCACCGGACTCGAGGACGGAAAAGCCATCCTTACCGTTGTGGACACGGGACCTGGCATCCCGCAGGACGAGCTTCCGAGGATCTGGGAACGACTGTTCAGGGGCGATGCCAGCCGAACAGAGCGCGGATTGGGTCTCGGTTTGAGCCTCGTCCGTGCCATCGTTCACGCTCATGGGGGAACGGTCGAGGTTGAAAGCGAGCCCGGCCGAGGGGCGACCTTCACCATGAGGTTGCCGACGGCCTGATCCAACGACCGGCAACCTTTCAGCTTTGTAATGTTCCTGCAACGGCCCGGTAAGCCAGGCCGCCGTCTAATGGAACAGAGCTCGAACCGAGCAGCTGAAAGGACAAAAACCCATGAACTTATTTTCTGTGAACCTCGGGCAGCGACTCGCTCGGACGAGCGCTGCCATTGGGGCCGCGATTCTCCTCATCGGCGGCGCCGCGGTGTGGACGATCAGCGCTGACGCGCAGGCGAAATCGGAACCCGCCGCCGTCCGGGCCCAGCAAGTCCCCAGTCCGGCGATCGCACGCGCGAACATCGGCGCCCGGGATTCTTACGCTGACATCGTCAAGTCCGTTTCGCCCGCCGTCGTCACGATCCGGACGGAGGGGAGAGCCGTCAATTCGCTCGCGCAGTTCTCCTCGCCAAACGACGACTTCTTCCGTCGCTTCTTTGGAGATCCTGACGACCCCAGAAGCCCACGTCAACCACGCGAGTTCCGTCAGCGCGGTCTCGGATCCGGCGTCATCGTCAGCAACGACGGGTACATCCTGACCAACAATCACGTCGTCGACGGCGCGGATGAGGTCCGCGTAGAGATGACAGATGGTCGTTCCGTGGTAGCCATGGTGGTAGGGACCGACGAACCGAGCGATCTCGCGCTGGTCAAGATCAGTGCCGGCAACCTGCGCACCGTTCCGCTGGGCAATTCGGACGCTGTGGAAGTCGGCGACGTGGTCCTTGCGGTGGGTAATCCCCTCGGTGTCGGTCAGACCGTCACCATGGGCATCATCAGCGCCAAAGGTCGCGCCACAGGCGCCGGCAGCGGCAGCTACGAGGAGTTCCTGCAGACCGATGCACCAATCAACCAGGGGAATTCGGGCGGCGCGCTCGTGAACCTGAAAGGCGAGCTGGTCGGAATCAACTCGCAGATTGTGTCGGCCACCGGCGGCAACATCGGCATCGGCTTCGCGATTCCGTCGAATATGGCGAAGCACGTCATGGACGAGCTCCGCACGGACGGGAAGGTCACACGAGCGCAGCTCGGTGTCAGCGTACAGGCCGTCACTTCAGACCTGGCGGAAGGTCTCGGGTTGAAAGACGTCGGCGGCGCCCTCATCGGTTCGGTGACGCCCGGTAGTGCGGCCGATCGCGCCGGGCTGGAGCGCGGCGACGTCATCCGCTCCTTCAACGGGCAGCCCGTGACCGACACCAACTCGCTTCGCAATCGCGTCGCCGAATCGAAGCCCGGGTCAACGGCGCAGGTCGGTATCGTGCGCGACGGCAAGGAGAGGACGATCGGCGTCACGCTCGACGAGCTCACGGGCGGACGAGTGGCACGTAACAGCGGGCCGGCCGGAGCCGCGGATCAAGCGGCGCTGGGCGTCTCAGTGGCCCCGCTCACGCCGGAACTCGCTTCACGGTATCAGCTGCCTCGCGACACGCGTGGAGTGGTGGTGCAGGATGTCGACCCGGATGGCCGCGCCGCGGGCGCGGGGATTCGAACCGGCGACGTCATCGAGGAGGTCAACCGTCGTCCCATCCAGACCGTTGACGACTTGCGGGCGGCCGTGAGGGAAGCGTCGGACCGCCCGGTGTTGCTGCTCGTGAACCGGCAGGGCAGCTCGATGTTCGTGACCGTACGGCCGAACGGGGGACAGTAAGGAACGAGGCGGCTCAGGGCTCACGGCTCAAGCCGCAAGCCCTGAGCCGCACTGTCTTCGTCCTTCGCGGTGGCATTCCCTGGCAGAAACTCCCACAGGAACTCGGGTGCGGATCGGGATGACGTGTTGGCCGCGATCGGGCGACCGGCAATTGGCGGGCATGTCGGATCTGATCCATTTTGCACTGACAGATTGGCTTGCTCGCTTCGACCGGATTGATCGGTCGCGGGCGGTCGTGGACAGGTGTTCCATCCGCGCGTGTACGGGGTGACCAGTGGACGGACGGGTTGAGCGGGTGTCCACGTTCTCCCTGGTCGGCGTTCAGGGGAGGTGCGTGAAGTCGCGGATCGCCGAGTAATCCTGGCACTACGCCGTTTTCGAGGGCCTATCTCGATAGTCTCGCCTATCATCTCTCTGGCCATAGCCGGCGCGGCGATTACTGATCGTGCCACATGGGCGCCTCGTGATGGACTTCCCCGTCTACATACGACTCGGACCTCTCGTCCTTCACCCACACTGGGTGTTCGAAACACTCGCGTACGGCGTCGCCTTCTACTGGTATCGTCGCGATCGTCGCCGATTCGGTGACGTAGTGGATGCAAGAATCCGCTGGTGGGTGATCGGCGCCGCAGTCGTCGGTGGATTGGCCGGCAGCCGCCTGTTGCACCTCATCGAGGATCCCACCGAACTGGCTGCACTGGGGGCCAACGCGATGTTTCTGCTCGGCGGCAAGACGATCGTCGGCGGACTGATTGGCGGATTGATCGCGGTTGAGTGGATCAAGCGACGGCTTGGCGTCGCTGTCGCCACGGGCGACCTGTTGGTTTTGCCGCTGACGTTGGGGATAGCGATCGGCCGCATCGGCTGTTTCCTGTCCGGCCTGGCCGATCGAACCTACGGCAATGCGACACGACTGCCGTGGGGGGTGGACTTCGGTGATGGCGTGCTCCGCCATCCCACCCAACTCTACGAGATCATGTTCCTCGTCGGCCTAGCCGTCCTGCTGGTCGCTTCCGCAGGTCGCCTCTCGGTCCCCGGCGATTGGTTCAAGCTATTCATGCTCGGTTATATGACGTTCCGATTCGCCGTGGAGTCCATCAAGCCCGCCGCTCACGTCGGGGGGCTCTCGGTGATCCAGTGGGCGTGCCTGGCGGTGATCGCCTACTACGCGCCGCATGTGCCCCGCCTCGTTTCGACGGTGCGGCGTGGCTGAGCGAGTCCGTCCGTACCTGTTCTACGACGTTGCCGTCTCGATCTGTTCGACGTGCTACCAGAAAGTAGAGGGCAAGATCGTCTTTCAGAACGGCTCGGTCTACCTGCTCAAGTGGTGCCCGATGCACGGGCACGAGCGCGTGCTCATGGCGGACGACGTGGACTACTACCGGCGGTGCCGGGAGATCTTCATCAAGCCGCCGGAGATGCCACGGACGTTCAACACGCCGGTCAAGTGGGGCTGCCCGTACGACTGTGGGCTATGTGCGGATCATCAGCAGCACTCGTGTCTGTCCCTCATCGAGGTCACCGACCACTGCAACCTGCGATGTCCGATCTGTTACGCGGAAAGCGGTCCGTCGCGGCAAGGGTATCGAACGCTCGACCATATTCAGAGGCTCATCGACGCCGTGGTGCGGAATGAAGGCGAGCCGGACGTTGTGCAGATTTCGGGCGGCGAGCCCACGACGCACCCGGACTTCTTTACCATCCTTGACCGGGCGAAAGCGGCGCCCGTCCGGCACCTGATGGTGAACACCAACGGCATCCGCATCGCGCAGGACGAGGACTTCGCGAAGCGCCTGGCCGACTACATGCCAGACTTCGAGGTATACCTGCAGTTCGACTCCCTCGAGTTGCCGCCTCTGATGGCGCTCCGCGGCGCGGACCTCCGCGACGTCCACAGACGAGCGCTCGATCGACTGAACCGGCTGGGTGTCTCGACCACGCTGGTGGCGACCCTGAAGAAGCACGTCAACGACGGGGAGATCGGCCGCCTCATCGACTTCGCACTCGATCAGCCCGCGGTGCGCGGCGTGACGTTGCAGCCGATTCAGGCGGCAGGTCGGCTCGAGCAGTTCAACCCCGCCACCGACAGGCTCACCCTCACGGAGGTGCGCCGGAAGATCCTCGAACAGACGAGCGTGTTCCGTCCGGCGGACGTGCTGCCGGTCCCCTGTCATCCGGATAGCCTGGCGATGGCGTACGCGCTCAAGGTTGGTGGCAGGATCGTGCCGCTCACGGGACTGATCGACCCGAAGGTGCTGATCGAGGGCGGCCGCAACACGATCGTGTACGAGCAGGACGACGCCGTGCGGGAGGGCGTGTTCAAGTTGTTTGCGACGAATCACTCGCCGCAGTCGGGCGCGGGAAGCCTCCGGGACCTCCTATGCTGCCTGCCGCGGCTGGACGCCCCGGCCCTGTTCGGGTACCAGAACGTCTTTCGTGTGCTCATCATGCAGTTCATCGACGCCTACTCGTTCGACGTGCGCTCCGTGAAGAAGACCTGTGTCCATATCGTCCACCCGGACGGGCGACTGATCCCGTTCGACACCTATAACCTGTTTTATCGCGATGATCTGGAACGGTCGCGCCTGGCGCCGCTCAGGGCGCGGGCCGAACGGGCGATGGAAGGGAGGATGTCCTGAAGCGTGCCATGGTCGTTGTCCTGCTCGCGGTGCTGACCGCCGTCGTCTCTGGCATCGACGCCGCGTCGCTGGCGCCTCAAGACAAGGGCGCGTCAAGAGAGGAGACGCGGCGACGGGAGATCGCCGCGCGGCTGAATGAAATCGCCGCCGGCTCCATCATCAGGATCGAGCGGACCGATGGTGACGAACTCAGTGCCGTGCTGGTGGAGGCGACGGCAGATGCGATCACAGTCGTGCTCCTGGACGGACCTGTCGTCAGGAGCGAGGCTATCCCGCTCAGTGAGATCAAGCAGATCGAGACAGCGAATCGGCGGGTTGTCAGGGTCGAGCATACCGATGGGAGGACATTCAACGCCATGTTGGAGGACGTGACGCCGGACGCGATCACGGTCACCATCCTGGAGGGAAAGAACCGCGCCAAGGAGACGATCCCGCTCGGGGAGATCAGGAAAATCCAGGAGGTCCGCGGGCATCTGCTGCGAAACATACTCATTGGCGTCGGGGTGGGCGTGGGCGTGTGCACCGGGGCCGTGTTGATTGTCATGGCAACGGAAGATTGAATCGCGGGCGTGCGCGGCACTCTGCGCCTGTCCAGGCCTGCGCGGATTGGTCCTAGCCCGGATTAGTCATGAGTCGTCGCGAAGGGTGAGCAATCCAAGGCGGGAAGCGATCACGTAGCGATCTCAGACCATCGCACCCCAGATCCGCAGTCAGTCCGTCACTACCAGTCGATGGAAGTCGCCCTTCTTCAGCTTCGAGAAATCGGGGTCGCGGTCGCGCGGCAGGCTCAGAAAGTATTCCACCATCGGGTGATCGTCGGTCAGAATCGGACCGGGGCCGACGAATTCCCGAAGTTCTTCCGGCCCCGTCGTGTAGAACCTCGCCAGCTTCTCGAAGGTATCGGCGCCGAGGTCGTGAGCTCCCCGGGCTCGTCCCGGCACCTGCAGCTTCCACTCGAAATCGCTTCTCGTCAGGCGAAGCGGCTCGACCGTGCCGATGAGGACCCCACCTTCCCGCCAGACAGTCGTGTTGGGGAAGACCGACAGAAAGGTGCGCGCGATCAAGTTGTACTCGGCTTCCGTTCCGGCGACCCATTGCACCACCATCCCGCCGGGTTTGAGCACCTTCCGCGCAATCTCGAAGTACTCCCGTGAGTAGAGGTTTCCAGATCCGGCGAAAATCGGCAGGATGACGTCCGCGGTGACGACGTCGTACTTACGCGGCGTCAGCAGCATGAAGTTGCGGCCGTCGTCGATGTGCAACCGGACGTTGGGGCGCGTGAGCACGTTGTAGTTGATGCTGTCGAGGAAGCGGGCGCCGCGTGCGACTGAACCGGCGAGCTCGACCGCGTCCACTTCCACGCCGTCATGAATGCTGACCGCGCCGGCCGTTGCGCCGCCACCCAGGCCGATGACCAGCACGTCTCGAGCCTCGGGGTGCAGCATCATCGGCAGATGCCCGATCGCGCGGTGCACGAAGGTCATCACCGGTCCCGTGCTCGCCTG
Organism: Vicinamibacterales bacterium; assembly: GCA_035537875.1. GTDB lineage: Bacteria > Acidobacteriota > Vicinamibacteria > Vicinamibacterales > CAVVIG01 > DATLLJ01. Next base: position 64,575 of record DATLLJ010000072.1, read on the forward strand.
ATGGTTGCCGTTGACGGTGAGCGAGACTTCTCCCGATCCCGACACCACCACGGCCGACGTCGCTTCGACCCCTTCTTCCCGCCAGATCAGCCGTTGACCGCGGTACCGTTCGGTCAGGAACTCCGCGAACGGATCGTTGGCGGCCGCCACGCAGCCAGCGAACACAACCGAGGCGCACAGGCCAACCAGCGCCTGTGTGGTCCGTCGCCATTCCGACACGGCCAGAAGGATCAGACCGCCGGCGAAACTGATTGCGCCGAGGGCGATAAGCGATGAGCGGCTGCCGAACCACGGCAGAAGCAGAAAACCGGTCGCTGCCGCTCCGAGGATGCCGGCGCCTAGGTTCAGCGAATAGAAGGTGCCGATGCGGCTGGCCACCGTGCGCGCACCGCCGTCCCCGCCTGCCGTCCAGAGACGCAGGCCGATCGGGAACGCCAGACCCATCAACAGGGCGGTTGGAAAGATCGCGAGCAGGCTGCCCACCGTCGGGTAGACGAGCCACTCGGCCATCACGTTCGTCAGCCAGGGGGCCACGCTGGCCGCGGCAGGACCCATGCGCGTCAGGAATCCAAAAGACAGCACCGCGGCGACGCCGATGGCGAGCTCGAGAACGGCAAGAATGCCCATCCACGATCGGCGGCGATCGAGGAATGGTGTGACGATGTAGCTTCCGATCGCGATGCCCGCCAGAATCGCGGAAAGCATCAGCGCGAAGCCATAAACGGTGGGACGCAGAAAGAGCGTCAGCACTCGCGTCCACACGACCTCGAGCGCCAGCGCCGTGAAGCCGGAGAACGCGAATACCCACAGCACGAGCCGCGCTCTTCCGCGATCGAGACGAGCCGGAAGATCCGGCTCCGTCGCAGTCGAGTCAGGCCGGTCGTCAGGGGTGATGACCACGGTGCCGGCTGCCATCGCACACAGCCCAACGAGCAGATTCACCCCCGCCGCGATGAGGAACGTGCCCTGAATCCCGCGGCCTGGAATGAGGTAGAGGCCGGCGGCGAGTGCGCCGACGATCGCGCCCGTCGTGTTCATGCCGTACAACAACGCCATGCGCTCGCCGAGCCTGGTGGTGCGGAAGACAGAGGACTTGATGACGAGCGGCAGGGTGGCCCCCATCAAGGCGGTCGGGACAATCAACAGAAGGAAGGCGATGCCGAATCGTGCGAGCGTCATCACCGCCAGCGAAGCGGGCAGCAGCGGATAGAGGCGCATGTAGATCTGCTGCAGCGCATCGAGTCCCAGGGGAGTGGAGAGCGCTGTCGCGCCGATGAGCAGCTCGCAGACGCCGAACCAGATCAACGGACGGCGCACGCGGTCCGCCACCCGGCCGGCGGCCAGGCTTCCGAGCGCCAGGCCCGCCATGAAGCTGGCCCACACCGTGCTTGCCGCATAGGTCGTGACGCCAAACACGAGACCCAGCAGGCGCAACCACAAGACCTGATAAATCAACGCGCTGAGGCCCGACGCGAAAAACAGGGCCAGCAGCGTTGGCAGCAACCACGCCTGGCGCGAACCTGTGGGAGGAGTTGCGGGAGAAATAGCGTTTGAGTCTATCACGCGGAATCGAGGAACCCGGAGCGCTGTCGGCTATCGCAAAAGAGACCGGACCAGCAGGACCACGTCTACTCCCGCACGATGCTGCCGACGTTGCCTTTGAGCGGGCTCAGATCCACCTCTTTGTCTCGGGGCAGACTGAGGAAGTACTCGACCAGCGGCAGATCGTCGGTCAGAATCGGTCCCGGACCCACGAACGCCCGGAGCTCGTCGGGTCCAGCCCGGTAATTCGTGAGCAGTTCGTCGAAGGTGCTCGCCCCCAACGCACGCACTCCTTCGGCGCGGCCGGGCACCTGCAGTTTCCATTCGAAGTCGCGGCGTCTGAGTTTCAGCGGCTCCACTGAGCCGACGAGCAGCGTTCCATCGCGCCACGCGGTCACTTCGGGAAACACGCTGAGAAAGGTCCGGACGATCGTCTTGTACTCTGCGTCCGTTCCGGCGACCCATTGAAGCGCCAGACCGCCCGGCTTCAGCACCTTTCGAACCAGCTGGAAGTACTCCGCCGAATACAGATTGCCGGAGCCGGCATAGATCGGAAGGATGACATCGGCGGTCACGACGTCGTACCTGCGCGGCGTCAGCAGCATGAAGTTGCGCCCGTCATCGACTCGCAGATGGACGTTGGGACGGGAGAAGAGCCCGTAATTGATGCTGCTGTCCAGTTGTCGCGCGCCGTTCACGACCGAGGCGGCCAGCTCCACCACGTCGACATCGACGCCGTCATGGATCGAGACGGCGCCCGCCGTTGCCCCGCCCCCGAGCCCGATCACCAGCGCGTCGCGGGCTTCGGGGTGCAGGACCATCGGGAGGTGTCCGATCACCCGATGCAGATTCACCATGCCCCGCCCGGTGCTGGCCTGGTGGTTCCCGTTGACGGTCAACGAAACCTCGCCGTTGTTGGCAGCAAGGACGACTGCCGTGGCTTCGACCCCCTCCTCCTGCCAGAGAATCTTCGAGCCGCGATAACGCTGGTCGACAAATTCCTGGAAGGGATCGGCCGATCGAGCGATTGCCAGGGCGAATGCGACCGAGGCCGCGATGCCGATGAACAGGCGCGCCGGCGCCCGTAGCTCCGAGAGAAACAGCAGGAACAGACCCGACAGGAACGTCACACCGCCCAGCGCCATCAGCGAGGTCTGGCTTCCGAGGGTCGGCAGCAGCAGGAACCCGGCCGCGAGCGAGCCGACGATGGCGCCCATCAGGTTGAGTGAATAGAAGATGCCGACGCGCTCGGCCAGCGTCGTTCCGTTGCCGTGGCTGCCTCCCGCCCAGAGCCGCAGGCCGATTGGAAAGGCCATGCCCATCAGGAGCGAAGTGGGGAAGATGGCGAGCAGGCTGCCGACCGTCGGATAGACGAGCCATTCCTCCATGAATTGCGACATCCACGGCGCCACCTTGGCGGTGACGGGCGACATCTGTGACAGCGCGTCAAAGGAGATGACCGCGGCCACCCCGACGCTCAGCTCGATCGCGGCGAGGATGGCGATCCATTTCGCGGGACGGTCGAGAAATGGTGTGACGAGATAGCTGCCGATGGCGATGCCAGCCAGCACGGCCGCGAGCATCAGCGAGAAGCCGTAGACCGTCGGCCTGAGAAAGAGCGTTAACACGCGGAACCAGACCACTTCGAGCGCCAGGGCCGTAAAGCCGGACACCGTGAACACGGCGAGAATCACCCCGAGCCGGCGGGAATCGAGCATGGCGACCTGCGGAACCGGAACGGATGCGTCGCTCTCGCGATCCGCCAGCGCGGCGCCCTCAGCGGCGCTCCCCTTCACGCCGGCGACCAGCCCCAGCACGCCAACCGTGAGGTTGAGCGTGGCAGCCACAAAGAAGGTCGACTGAATTCCGTGCTCTTGAATCAGGTACAGCCCAGCGGCCAGAGCGCCGACGATCGCCCCCGTCGTGTTCATGCCGTAGAGCAGGCCAATCCGCTCTCCCAGCCCTGAGGTTCGAAACGCGGATGACTTGATCACGAGTGGCAATGTCGCGCCCATCAGGACCGTCGGCACCAGGAGAACCGCGAATGCGAACGTGAAGCGCGCCAGCGTCATCAGAGGCAGCCAGTCGGGAAGAGACGGGTAAATGCGGACGTAGACCTGCTGCAACAGTGATAGCGCGATCGGCGTGCCGAGCGCGGTGAGGCCGATGAGCAGCTCGCATGCGCCGAACCACAGGAGCGGACGCCGGACGCGGTCTGCGAGTCTGCCGGCGGCCAGGCTCCCGAGTGCGAGCCCCGCCATGAAGCTGGCCCACACGGTGCTCGCGGCGTATGTCGTGACGCCAAACACCAGTCCGAGCAGGCGCATCCACAGCACCTGATAGATGAGAGCGCTGACGCCCGAGCAGAAAAACAGAACGGCGAGTGCGGGCAGCAGCAGGGAGCGGCGCGAGCTGACAGCTGTCGAGGTTGTGACTGGAATAGCGGGAAAAGAATATCACGAGGCTTTTGTCGAACCTGCGGACAGGATCTTGCAGGGATCAAGATTCCACCGGGAGCAGTTATGAAGGAAATCTGCGCGCTTGCGGCTGTGCTGGTGTTAGGTGGCGCGGCGATGGCGCAGACACGACCAAATGCGGCTGATCGACTGGCGACCGCCGCGCGCGTGATGCGTGAGGCTCGTCCCCGCATTCCGGCGGAGTTGTTCAACCGTGCCCGATGTGTGGCGGTCATCCCGGGGCTGACCAAACCGGGATTCGTGTCCGGACGCGAAGAGGGTCGTGGCGTGCTGAGCTGCCGCGCAGGCGAGGGCTGGAGCGCGCCCGTCTTTCTGCGACTGGCCAAAGGCAGCTGGGCAGTTTCAGCCGGCGCCGGAGAGCTCGACGTCGTGTTGCTCGTGATGAACGAGAACGGTGCGCAGAAGCTGTTGAGAAGCGACCTTGCTCTCGGCGTGGACGTGTCGATCGCCGAGGGCCAGGTCGAAGAGGAAGCGGCTCCGGGCGCGCCGGCGACGCTGACTGAGATCCTCGCCTACTCGCGCGCCGACAGTCTGGTCACGGGCGTCAACTTGTCAGGAGCAACCGTGCGGCCGGACGCGGACGCCAACCGTGACGTGTACGGACCGGGCGGCACGCCGAGCGTCATCCTTGCGAGCCGAAGTATTTCCGCACCAACCGAAGCGACCCCCTTCTTTCAGGCATTGGGCGGCGCCGGTCCCTCGCTCGGTGCGGCGAAGCCGGCGGCGGATGGTCCACTCCCGGCCCAGGCCGCCCGCCCCCCTGGGCCCGATCTCCGAACACAGTTGATAGCGATAGAGCAGGCGATTGACCGGCTGCTGGCCAACTCGAAATCGTCGCCGGTCGGTACAAGCGGACGTATCGAACGCGGACAGGAAGTCTCCGTCCCGCGCGAACGGCTCGAGCTGCTGCGCAGTCAGATCGAAGCGGCGATCGCAGCGCTCGATACGCGATAACGAACTTCCAGAGATCCTACTTCCGGGCCGCCGGCGTGAGGGTAGTCTCCCGGCGCTCTCCCGCGCGCGTGTATACCACCTTGGCCGCAACGCCAATCTTCAAGACGTCCAGCGCATAGGTGTAGTCGTAGATGTTCGCGATGGTCTGCCCGGCGATTTCGACGATGACGTCGCCCTTCTGAAGGCCGGCTTGCTCGGCAGGGCCCCCCCCGATGACGCCGCTCAGCAGCAGACCTTTCGCTTCGCTCGAGTAGTCCGGAACGGTTCCGGTGAACACGCGGACACCGGCCCGGTTCGGCTGCATGACCTGTTCGACCTTTGCGAACTCGAGCGTTGGGCCGCTGCCGATCCGGCCGAGAATCGCGACCGCAAAATCAACGACGCGATCGAGATCCTCGTAGTTGATCTTGTCGGCCGTGTCAGACGGCCGATGGTAGTCCGTGTGAACGCCGGTGAACAGCGCCAGGCACGGGACGCTGGCCGCGTTGAAATTCATCACGTCGGTGGGCTGGTAGGGATCGGCCTGAAGCTGCAGATCGAATCCGGCGAGCACGTTGGCCTGCTCGATGATCGGTCCCCAGCCCGGGCTCGTGCCGATGGCCTGGATGGTCAGCTTGTTGTCCCGCATCCGGCCCACCATGTCGAAGTTGAGGTACGCCGCCAGATGATCCGCCGGCACTGGAGGGCGGGCGAGAAATGCGGCGGATCCGAGCAGCCCGAGCTCTTCCCCCGACCAGAAAGCCAGCAGCACGTTCCTCGTCCGGGGGCGACCGGCCAGGATAGCCGCGGCCGACAACACCGCTGCCGATCCGGACGCATTGTCGTCGGCGCCGAGATGCGCGAGGCCGGCCTCGTCCTTGGTCGCCAGCGAATTGCCCCCGGCGCCCCGTCCGAGATGATCGTAGTGGGCGCCCAGCGCGACCCACGGCTTGGGCACGTTGCCCGTCGGCTCGGTCGCCGGAAGGTACGCGATCACGTTGTGGCCGGTCTGTCGTTCGCGAACGACGTCCGTATGAACCGTGACCGAGACGCCGGGCATCGCAAAGCCGGTCGCGTGCGGATCGGCGCTGTCGAGGGCTTCCTGCGCCGCTCGCAGATCCGGCGGCGCTCCTGCGGCCGGCCCCATCGCGGCGAAGAGGGAACCGGCCACGGTCGCGCTGATGCTCGCCGCAACGATGCCCGAACCGGCTATGGCCGTATCGAACGTCATCGGAACCGTTTCGCCGGCATTCGGCGAACGCGGCCCGGTCACGACCAGCATCGCCTTGGCCCCACGCTGCCGTGCCGCCTGCGCTTTGTATCGGAGATCGGCGTATCTCGAGAGAATCGCTTTGGTCTTCGGCTCCGCATCCTCTGGAAAATATCGAAGTACGACGACCACTCTGTCCGTCACGTCCAGCGTGGCGTAGCTGTCGTAGGCAAATCCCTGCCCATCGGGCACGACGATGCCGTAGCCGGCAAAGACGACCTCGCCGGACACGTCGCCGTTGTCGGAAAACGACAGCGCCTGTACGTCGCCCCGGCCGCTGAAACGACTGTCCCCAAGCGCCACGGAGCTTCCTCCGTCTCGCGTCCCGGCCGTGAACTCGAAGGCGGCCAGGTAATCGGGCTGACCGGGTAGTGGCAACGCGCCGATCCGTCGCAGCTCGGCGCCGATGTAGTCGCTGGCCAGACGCTCGCCTGTCGAACCGGTGAGGCGACCCTCGAGCCCCGGCGCGGCGAGCGTCTCCACGTGCGCGCGCGACCGAGAGGAGTTGGCCGGGGCTGCCGATTGCGCGTGCAGAGGCGAAGCGACGACTGTCAGCGCCGCGAAAATGGAGAGTGCACGAAGGGGCTGTTTCATGGTGCCTCGGGAGGTCTACTGGGGCTGCTTCCGCAGCGGCGCGTTGCGCACCGCCTCGAGCGCCTTCTCGTGGTTCCATTGCGCCAGAAACAACTGGCCGGCGGCGCCGCCGGAGCGGCTCGACGTCCAGGCCAGCGTCCGCCCGTCAGGAGAGGGGACGGCCAGGCCGTCGAACCCGTCCGAGTAGGTGACCCGGACGGGCTCTTTCGTCCCCTGGGCGTCCACGATGAACAACTCGAAGTTCTCGAACCCCAGCTTGTTGGACGAGAAGATGATGTACTCGCCCGACGGGTGCATGTAAGGTGCCCAGCTCATCGATCCGAAGTTCGTGATCTGCCGTTGATCGCTGCCGTCAGGCTTCATCGTCCAGACATCGGCAATGAGGCCCTGTTCATCGAAGCGGCGCCAGATGATGCGTGCGCCGTCCGGAGTGAAGAACGGTCCTCCGTCGTAGCCCGGGACCTGCGTGAGCCGTTTCTGCCCTGAACCGTCGGCGCGCATGATGTAGATCTCGGCGAAGTAGCTGGGATTCTCCTCGAGCATCTTCTTCTCTTTGTCATCGAGCTCGCGGTTGTAGGCATCGCGCATCGAAGAGAACACCAGCCACTCGCCGTCGGGCGAATAGCCGCCTTCCGCGTCGTAGCCGTGAGCGGACGTCAGCCGTCTGGTCTCGCCCGTTTTCTCGTTGAACGCGTAGATGTCCATCTCGGCGTCGTAATCCCACGAATACCTGCGTTGCTGACCCGACGCGCGAAACGCGATTTCCTCTTGCTGGAGCTGTCTGGACTTCGGATCGGCGTGCGTCGACGCGAACGCGATCTCGTCGCTGTTCGGTCTGAAGAAGGCACACGTCGTTTTGCCGACGCCGGGTGAAATCCGCTTGCTGACGCCCGTGGTGAGGTCGAGCGTGTAAATCTGATAGAAGGGATTGTCGGCTTCGCGCTCGCTCTGAAAGACGAGCCGCGTGCCATCGGGAGACCAGTATCCTTCGCCCGCCCGTTTGCCCTCGACGGTCAGTCGCCGGACGCGTCCCAGAAAATCGCGTTCGACGTTCGGATCCTGCGCCTGCAGGTGACCCGCGACGAGTGAGACGCCGAGCAGCGCGATGCCAAGGCGGTTCATGGGACGAAATTATCGCACCGCCGCGGCCCGCCCATCGCGTCGGACTCGAAGCGCTTGACAGAGATTGGCAGGCTGCCACTTTTGGTCAGGTGGTGTGTCGGGGTGAGCCACAAGCAAGCAAATCATGTCCGTGCTGCGAGTTAACCGCCCGCGTCGGCCAAGTTTTCGACCCAAGTGGCTATTTATCCGACAGACACCGATTCTGGCATCGCCCCGCTGATCACGTTGCAACTCATTATAAATCAATACCTTGTAAGGGCGTGACGCCGCGGCAAGTCGGCGTGGCGAGCCGCTTGCTCATCTGCCCTACGACATGGAAACGCTCAGTAGAGTGACCGAACGGTTGAGACCTCGTCCCCTGGGAGTCGGGTCTGTTGTGCCCGTCAGCTCCTCGGCGAGCGACTGGCGCCAGCGCCTTCCGCTGTTGCGCTCGGGCAAGGTTACCCTCCGGGAACTCAGAACATCGGACGCTCAGGCCCTTTGGGCGTTCATCAATACGGACGAAGTCAGACGCTATCTCGCAATACCTCCCGCGACCGTCGAGGGATTCGAACGATTCATCTCCTGGACGCACAGGCAGCGGGCGGCCGGCTTGCAGGCGACGCTCGCGGTGACCGTGGAAGGGTTCGACAGTCCGGTCGGCCTGTTCCAGCTGCGGGAGATCGAACCGGGGTTCGGCACCGGCGAATGGGGATTCGCCATCGGGTCGGCGTTCTGGGGCACCGGCGTGTTTCGGACGGGAGCGCAGCTCATGATGCATCTGGCCTTCGATGTCATCGGTGTTCACCGTCTCGAGGCGCGCGCGTGCTTGGCGAATGTCCGCGGTAACGCGGCTCTGAAGAAGATCGGCGCCGTGCAGGAAGGCGTGCTCCGGCGGTCGTTCCAGTCCAAGGGGGAGTACTTCGATCAAGCGCTCTGGACGGTGCTCGATGATGACTGGCGGCGTCAGGCCAAGGTGATCTGGGGCGGCGACGTCGCGCTCAACTGACGCGCTTGAAGATCTGCACGCTGCTGTAATCGGCGCCCTCACGCCGTCCCTTCGTCGTGATGGTCAGCTGGCTGCCGCCGGGAGACAACCGACGCGTCTCGGTCTCGACGACCTCGCCCCCAACCTTCCCCTGCTGCTCGACCGTGTAATCATCGATGCGTTTGAGCGACACTAATTCGAGGGACGAGCCACGGACGAGGTGATCCCTTTCGTTGAAACGCGCCGTGTACTCCACCCGTTCGGGTTTCTGACCGCTAATCTCGGTGATCGTGACCTGTCGAATGGCATCATCCACCGCAGAAAATGTGATGGTCCGCGATGCGATGTCGAACGCAGGCGTGAAGGCGGAGTGGCTCCGGTCAAGCGCCCACGTACCGAGCACTGGGTCGTCTTCGATCGTCTGCTTCGCGGCGACATATTGTCCACGCGCGATGAGCACCGTGACGAAAATCATCGAAACGAACGCGACACGCAGGGCGACTGATCGTTGCGCTGTCGCCGGAGAATGTGGGACGTACGCTGGATCGAAACAGACTCGATTCAACCAGAGACTGAATAGCCCCCAGAAGTAGACGGATCCGAGCGTCAGTCCCAGCCATGTGCTGGGAAAAAGCCTGAGCGGAAAAACAAGAGGAACCCACAGGAGCGGCGCTTCCCTCAGAAGCCGCAGTGGCCGAGTCCCAGGCAGAATCCACCAGATGTAGTACACCCATCCCAGGGGGGATGCGAGAAGGGCGCTCAGCATCAGCGGCTCCCACGCCTCATCGATAGGGAGCCGCCGCGTTCGCAAAATTGTCACGAGCACGATCAGGGCCCCACCAGCCGTGGCGAGCGGGCTGACCAATTCGGGCGCAAACGCGAGCGGATCGGAAATGACCACTGGCTTCGAGAGCGCTCGAGCCAGGAGCCCCTGCAGCGAGGCATTCATTCCCGCATAAGCCCAGGTCACATCGCTCAGCGCTTCGGCCCAGGCGAGGTTGACATCGACGCCGTAGACAGCCAGTCCGATTGCGAAGAACGCCGCCCCGGAGAGGCACGAGACGAAGACCGCTCGCCAGCGTCTGGTGACGATGAGCCAAAGGAGGAACACGCCGAGGAACGGTTTCAGACTGACGGCGAGCCCGTAGCCGATCGCCCCGGCGGTCCAGCGATCTTGCCTCCAGCACCACCAGGCCCATAGAAGCGGAGGCCAGAGAATCCACGTCAGCTGATTGAGCGAAACGACCGACGCCATGGGTGCCCAGGCCAAGAGTGAGCCGTAGTCCGCCAGAGTCCAGCGATCCTCGGACGTGCGCGCCAGCCAGCAAATGCACCCGACGAGCGCCGCCAGGTTCAGCAAACGAAAGATCTCGGCCGCGGTAGAAAGCGGAAACGCCGTCAACGGACGGATCATCAACTGAAAGAGGGGCGGATTCATGTTTCCGCGGGGCGGTCCCGGGGGCTGCTCGAACATGCGAGGCGTGGTGTGCTGGGCAGAAACGTAGAAGAGCGTGAAGTCAGACGTGGTGTCAGGATGGCGATACCGCCATGCCGAAGCGGTGGCCAGGACGCCGACGATGAGCAGGGCCCACGCGCCGAAAGTCGGATTGATCGTGACGGTGCGGGAAATCACGAGGTAGTTATCGGGTTCAACCACCTCAGCCTTGAATGCCGGATCCGGCCACCGCCTTACCGAATTAAGATGCTGTTATGAAGCGACTCGTGCTCGTCTTGTCGATCGTGGCGGTGGCGCTCGGCGTGCGGGCGGCCGCCCACCATTCATTTGCCGCGGCGTATTTCGAAGATCAGAAGGTCTCGGTCTCGGGTGAGGTCGAGCGATTCGATTACATCAACCCGCACGCGTGGGTCCACGTGATGGTTCCGGACCAGAAGGGCGAGCTGCAACGATACTCGGCCGAGTGGTCGAATCCCCGGCGGCTGAAGCAACAAGGGCTCGCTGCGGATGCGATCAAGCCGGGCGATCACGTCATCATCACGGGCAGCCCTGGCCGCAATCCGGCCGAACGCACGATCCACCTGCGAGCGATCGAGCGGCCATCCGATGGCTGGCGGTGGCCGTCCTCGTCGCCGCGACGGTAGCGGCTGACGTGCTCAGGAACGCGCTCTGAGGGGTGCGGCCGTTCCGCCGGCCGACATGACGTGGGTGTGCTGATCGCAGATGTCTTTGAACCCTGCGTCCTTGTAGAAGCTGCCCATGGAGTAGCCGCACAGGAGCGAGAACCTTCGCGTGGTCGCGAGCTGATTCCAGAGCATTTCCAGCCGAACGGCAGCCACCTCCATGCCACTCTTCCACAAGACGTCCACCATCTCGCCGTACGCACGAACGACACCGTCGTCACGACCGCCGGCGGCTGCATCGAGGACCGGGATGATCGTGTCCTCGAATGACTGAACGCTGGGCATGCCGTTGTTCATCACGCGGTTCAGCGTGTCCTGAGCGTCGAGCGTGATCAGGCGGCCGTCGGCCTGAAGACGGTCCACGTCGAACGACATGCCGCGGAGTTGGTTGGCGATGCTTTCCAGATGTGACGGCGTGGCCACGATCACCGCCGGCTGATCCGCGATGAGCCCGTCTGCGACGAAGCTGGCGACCATACGAGCGAGCGACTGCGCGTCCTCGTAAAAACGCACCGCATGGAAGTGCCCCGACTCTTCTGTGGCGTTCCGCATCGTCGTCATCACTAAACCTCAGGCACACACTATGAGCATGATTCAGGCCAAGCGAGCATTCTTTGGTTCAGCTGGAGGCTTGCTTACTTCCGGACGGGCTGAAAATAACCGGGGAGATCCTTCTTGGTGTCGCGCAGGATCTCAACGATGGCCTGACGATCGGCAAGCGAGAGGCGGCTGTACGTGGGCTCCGTCTCGTCGCCCGACAGCACCTGCCACAAGCGCCGGTAGACGGCGTCCCTGGCCGGTCGCGGCAACGCGTCGAATGCGGGGGCGTAAATCATGTAGCTGCACGGGTAACGCATGAGGCGCCGCTCCAGGCCCAGCTGGCGGAGCGAACGCCCGCGCGAGTCGCGAGGTCCCTTTGCCGCGAACATTTCGGCAAACCCCGATGTCCCTTGCATCGGTCCCGCGAAGGGCGCTTCGTCCACGAACAGCATGTAATCCACGACTTCGCGCGCGATATCGGGAAGGGCGTTCAGGGCTTCCGGGTCCGACGCCGCGACGCGTCCTTCCCATGTCATGTAAGTCAGCAGATTGGTCATGTGCGACTGATGCTCGAACACCAACAGCGCCACGACATCGCTGAAAGGTGTGGGGTAGCCCTTGAGATCGAACTGGCCCGCGAGCGAATCGAGCGCGACCGGCGGGCTCGTATCCGTCATCGTCGGCACCAGCTTGTTGCCCATGTGGCGTGTCCGCCCCGCGTGACCGGTGACGTACCATCCAGCCCACCGGCGCTCGAATGGGCTGCGATGATCGGTCACGCCGCCGTTGGCGTACCCGTTCTTCGTGGTGGGAGGAAACGTGCTGAGTACCAGCAGTCCAGGTACGGCGAGCGTTTCCCAGGTCCGGTGGCACACGAGGCACTCCGTCGAGCGCTCGAAACGCGGCGGATCGCTGGCGCCCGGGTCGAGCTCATAGAAGATCGGACCCAGCTCGGGGTCCTGAGCGGCGACCTCAATTGCCCCGCCACGAACCCAGCCGACGGCGACGGTGTCGCTGAAGTAGATCGCTCGCGGGTTCTTCGGGGAGATCAGTTCCGCCTGAAGGCTGGTCGGTGAGAACACCGCGAGCTGCGATTCTTTGGGGACCTGGAGCGCGTCGAGAACGGCAGGCAGATACCCCTTGTCGGGATCGCTCGCGAGACGGGTCGCTCCCGTTTCGAGGCGGCGATTGAGCGCGGTCACCGCGTCGGAGAGCGGAGCCGTCGAGTACCGGATCGCCGGATGCTCGAGCGACTCGCGAAACGCGCTTCCGGTCTGTGCCGCGGCCAGGGCCGTCAAGGCCATGACCGACAGAGCGAGGACGGCCCCCGGTGACGTCCTCGAGCCGCGTGCCATTACTGGGCCGGTGCCAGCTCGATTTTCGAGACGGTGATCGTGTCGCCCTTGAGCGTACCGGTCAGCATGACTTTCACGCCCTGATGCTTCTTGAGCTCCGCGAAGTCCTGGTTCGCGATCTGAAGCGGCTTCTCGCCGTCCATGAACACGAATTTGCCGCCGCCGTCCACGCAGGCGAGGACGCAGGCGGGATCGTCGAGCGGTGGAATCACGATCTGAGCCATGCGGGCATGCGAGCTGTTGCAGAGCGAATCGCTGATTACGCCGGTCCAGGTCTGTTGGGCGGTGGAATTCACGCCGGCGATGGTCCAGATTACCGCAAGGACCGCCACAACCCTCTTGGTCATGTTGCGTCTCCTTCGCGCGTCAAACACAGCCGAGGAAATGCGCGAACGATCATTTTATGTCAAAACGTTAAGATACCGGCGTGCAGCGCCGTTACCTGCTGGGCGGATACCTGTTGCTGGCGGTTATCGCCAGCCTCCAACAGTGGTGGCTGGTTCGGCCGGGCGATCCGTACACGCATTACAACAACTACGTCATCTTCCGACAGTCGTTCTATCATCTCATCGGGCAGCAGGACCTCTACGTCGAGCGGCTGGGGGAACATTGGGATTTCTTCAGGTACAGCCCGTCGTTCGCGCTCGCTTTCGGGGCCGTGGCCTGGATGCCCGACGTGATCGGATTGCTCCTCTGGAATGCGCTCAACGCCGTGACGCTGTATCTCGCGTGGGTGACTCTCCCTGTACGGTCGGAACGGATGAAGCTCGCGGCGGGGTGGTTCGTCGCCATCGAGCTGATGACAGCGCTTCAGAATGCCCAGAGCAACGCGTTGATCGCCGGCCTGCTGATTCTGGCGTTCAACTCGCTGGAACGAAAACGCATCGCCCAGGCGACGCTGCTGATCGTTGCCGCCGCGTTCATCAAGGTGTTCGGCCTGGTCGCGCTCGCGTTGGGCATCTTCTATCCCGGGAAGAAGAAGTTCGTCCTGTCCGCGGCCCTCTGGGCGACGGCTCTCGCGCTCCTTCCCCTCATCGTCGTATCACCTGAGCAACTGGTTCGCCTGTACGGGAGCTGGGGGAGGCTTCTGGCAACCGACTACGCGGGCTCGACCGGGCTGTCCTTGATGGCCTGGCTGCAGACATGGTTCGGCATCGACGCGCCCAAACGCGTCGTGGCGCTCGTCGGCCTGGCCATTCTCGTCCTGCCGCTCTCCTTTGTCCGACGGTACGACGACTTGCCCTTCCGTCTGCTCTTCCTCTGCGACATCCTGATCTGGGTCGTCATCTTCAATCACAAGGCGGAATCCTCGTCGTACATCATCGCCGTCTCCGGCGTTGCGCTCTGGTTCTTCGCACGGGAAACCAGCCGCCTCGATACGCTGCTGCTGGTGTTGACGTTCGTCTTCACCACGTTGTCGCCGACGGACGTGTTCCCGCGGTCGGTGTCGGCCGCCTTCTTCGTGCCGTACGTCATCAAGGTGGTTCCTTGTGTGCTGATCTGGGCGAAAATCACGTTCGACCTCGTATCTCGATATACTGCTGATGCACGTCCCCAGTTTGCGTCGTGACGGCAGCCGAATCGTCGGCGAACGATCGAGGAGGCCATGAGACGAATACTGACCAATGCCCTGATGCTCGGCGCCGTGCTGGGAGGGCCGTCGGTCGCCGCCGCGCAATCGCGGAATCTGCTCGCAGAGATGCAGGGATATGCGACGGCGCTCGGTGTGGCGTGCGAACATTGCCACACGGCCCCCGCCGGCAGCGCGGAGCCCCAGCCCAAGAAGGACATCGCGCGTCAGATGATTGCCATGACTCGCGACTTGAACACGAGGGTTCAGCTGGCGACTGGAAAGCCGCCGAACGAAGCCACGCGGGTCGAGTGTGCCACCTGTCATCGCGGCGTCACCATTCCGAAACCTCTCGGCCAGGTGATTGCGCAGACGCTGCAGCAGCGGGGATTTGAGGCGGCGGAGGCGCAGTACCGCGATCTGCGCGCACGTTACTTCGGGCGCGCCAGCTACGACTTCACGGAAGACGAGTTGGTCAACATCGCGCGTCCGCTGACCTCGCTTCGTCCCGACGAAGCCATCCGCCTGCTCGAATTGAACATCGAGTTCAACCCGCGCTCGGCGAAGAGTTACGCGCTCATGGGATTCGCCTACACACGGAAGTTCGACGACGAGTCGGCGATCGCCAGCCTCGAGAAGGCGGTGGAGCTCGAGCCGGAAAACGGCGAGTTCCAGGGCCAGCTGACGCAGCTGAAGATGTTCCGCCGAAAGCGATAGCGGAGGAGGTGGCCCGATGTCGCCGCGTGTCGCAGTGATTCTGGCGCTGTCGTTCGCTGCCGTCGCGGAGGGTCAGCAGCCGAAACGTACGCCGGACATTCATTTCGCTCCCACGGCCCCAGAGGTCGTGATGGGCATGCTGAAGCTGGCCCGCGTGACCGCGAGCGACGTAGTTTACGACCTCGGTTCCGGTGACGGGCGGATCGTGATTGCCGCGGCCGAGAACTACGGGGCTCGCGGCGTCGGGATCGAAATCGATCCCAAGCTCGTCGCCGAAGCGAAGCGAAGCGCCGAGCGGGCGGGCGTCGCCGATCGCGTCACGTTTCTCGAGGGCGACATGTTCGAGGCGGACATCTCGGAGGCGACGGTCGTGACGCTCTATCTGCTGGAGCAGATCAACGAGAGGCTGCGTCCAAAGCTCACGAAGGAGCTCCGGCCCGGCTCGCGTATCGTCTCGCACGTGTTTCGCATGGGAGACTGGCGTCCCGACGAGCAGATCGTCGTGGCCGGTCGAAATCTGCTGCTGTGGCGGCTCCCGGAGCGTTAATGCGTAGTCCCTCTAGATGGCGCATGCGTCGCTGGCTGCTGATTGGCGTGGCCGTCGCCGCCGCAGTCGTAGCCGCGGAGGCGCAGTTTGGCGGTCGCGCCGCCAGGTACGCCACCGATCTGGACTACGACGGCCGATTCACCTTCGTGCGACTCCGTTGGGGCGGGCGCGGCTTCGGACGGGGATTCGGCGACGCCTGGAATCACGACTACCCGCGAGCCGAACAGCACCTGGCGCTGTTGCTCAGGGACCTCACCTACATCGACGCGCGGACCGACGGCAGCCTGATCCTCACGCTGGACGATCCGAGGCTGTTCAAGTATCCAATCGCGTACATGTGGGAGCCGGGTTTCTGGGTGCTCACCGATGAGGAAGCGCTGCGCTTCCGTGAATACCTCGAAAAGGGGGGCTTTGCGATTTTCGATGACTTCGAGGGCGCGCAGTGGAACAACTACGAACAGCAGATGCGGCGCGTGCTGCCGAACGGACAATTCGTCAAGCTCGACGCCTCACATCCGGTCTTCGACAGCTTCTTCCGCATGAAGACCATAGAGTTTCCTCACCCGATGTATGGGATTCTGCCAACCTACTACGGGATCTTCGAAGACAACGATCCGTCGAAGCGGTTGATGGTCATCGCCAATCACGACCACGATGTGGCCGAGTACTGGGAGTTTTCAGGGGAAGGTATTTTTCCCGTGGATACGTCCAACGAGGCGTACAAGCTCGGCATCAACTACATGATGTACGGCTTGATGCGCTAGATCCGGGACAAGTCGTGTCCGGCTTGACCAGTCACCTGTAGCGTTCCGGCTTCAGCCACGACCTGTGCCTCAGCCGGAGCTCTACAGCACCCACCCATGCGGTCCGGTCCAGCCTTCAGCCGTAATCTCGTCAATCACGTCGTGCTGGCGCTTCGTCAAGTCCTGCGAATCCGAAAAGTGTTCGACGTGCTCGGCGCCGTCAGGCGTGACGATGCGCAGCTCATAGCCACCTGTTGACATCTGTTGTGCTTCGCAGCGGAGGTAGTTTCCGCCGCGCTCAAACCACCAGAACACGTTAGCCCCCTTTTCTGTGCAACTCGTTGTAGGCGTAGTCGTCGCCGTGCATCGCGTCCCGCTCGATCGCCAGCAACAGCTGGTGGAACTGCCTTCGGACGCGCTGTTCCGCCGACCCGTGGTCGAGATTGTCGAGGGCGCGTTCCAGACTGCGCAGCGCCCAATCCAGCGTGACTTTCGGATGCTGTTCCATGTCCGTACCTCATGCATCACCAAGTTCTATGCCCGACCATGCCTGCACGGCCTCGCACGTCCTCGCATCGGTGGGGTGTTGGCAGACGGGACACGCGTGGACAATTTCAGTAGACACACCTCATCTTGGAGGTTGGGGGGCGTACGCAGAGAGGCGTCAACGTGTATGCGAAACAGACAAACGCGTGACAGAGCCGTAGGCGAGGCGGAAAGGTTACCTCAATGGTTTCAGCTCTTTATCGCGCATGACTGGGGAGAGGTCCCTGGCGGCGCTGTTCTTGGATGGTTATACGCCGGCATGTCACGCATTCTCATGGTCAGCCAGGACATCGTCGGCATGCTCGACGTGCTCGATGTCCTGACCGCCGCGGGGCATAACGTGAGCGGGGCGGCGAGCTTCGACGAAGCCTCGCGTCTGCTCACCAGTTGCTCACCAGATCTCGTCATTGCCGACGAACGGTTGGGAGAGTTCAATGGCCTGCACATCATCGTGCGGGCGCGCGTCGAGAATCCCGAGGTCGGCGCAATCGTCACGACGACTGTTCGAAATCGCGGACTCGAATCCGACGCCCGGAGGCTGAACGTCGAGTGCGTGGTGAAGCCGACGGATCCCGCTGGTTGGATCGCGTCGGTCTGGCGAACGCTCCACGGGGAGCGATCGGGCGAGTACTTGACGCCTGAGGTGATCAGATACTGACGCAATCCGAACGAGCTGTCAGTCGCCCTTCTGCGCCGGCGGCTGCCGGTTGGCTTCCCACCACCAGCGACTCGCCGCGACCAACGCGAGACCGAAGGCGCCGCGGCGCAGCCACCGGGAGCCGTTGGAGGGTTCGGGTGTCACCGGAGTGACCTTCGTTGCCGAAGGGGGGCGACGATGGGCGCGGCGTTCTTCGGCTGGCACCCAACGTGTGAGATACACGAAGGCTTCCGATAGGCAAACCGGGCACTCCTGTTGCTCGTGAATCTCCTCACAGTCCAGACACAAGCGAGCCGTGCGCAGCTGCATGTCGCTACAACTCCATTTTCAGTCTCGCGTACACGACGACCGTACAACACACGTCGTCGTGTCCACGAGAACTCATCACCGACTGGCCGCCCCCGGGTGAGAGACGTCTCAGAACGATGAATCGGGAGGACTGGCTCGCTGTTGCGCTCGCCACTGGTCGCTGAGCGTGCCGAGATCGACCTTCCCGCTCCCGCGGCGATGGCTGAATCGAAGCAGACCGAAGACCGCAAGCGCGACGCAGGCCACGCCGACGAGGAGACCCAGAGCTGACATGGCTCCATGGTGTCCGATTGCGGCGGCGCGCGCAAGTTGACAACGCGGACGCGCGATGTTCAGGACGCTTCGGAGGCCAGATGGGAATCCCAACAGCGACGGCCGCCGCGAAACAGCGCGCGTCGATCGAGCACTCTGGCATCTCGCCGATCGAACGGCGGGAGGACGCCGGTCAGGTACGACGCCAGCGTGATCGGCAACGACGCCGCTACTTCGTAGAAGGCGCCGGACCGCTGCGCTTCTCGGGCGAGACCCGGGTCGCGCTCGCTGCTGTAGACGATGGCGCGTGGCCCACTCGGGCCTGGCGACAGCAGATAGGCGAGGTGTAATCCGTTGTAGGCGCCGAGGCGGATGTTCGTGACGAGGAAACTAAAAGATCCGAGGCGCAGCCGCGCTCGTGCCGCTTCGAAATGGCCATAGCTCTCCACCTGACCGAGACGGCGCGCCGCGGATTGAAGAATGCCGCGCGCGAGGTCGTCGGGTTCGACCAGCACGATGCACTGTTGGCTGGAGGGCATTCGCGAAAGTAACGCGCAGCCTAGTCCGGTTTCCCCCCTGCTGCACGGAAAAATGTCGTTTGTTTTCACAGATAATACACCCGCTTTGCGCAGAATATGCGTACGGTGTCTGCCCACCGACTAACATTCAGGTAAGATCGGCAGCGATTTGTCTCCGACGAGCATGACTTTGGCTTCTGACCAACCCGTTGACCACGATGCCGACTTTCGACTTTCCCCCCCTGTCGGCGACTGGTCGCTTCTGAGCGATCGACGTCCCAATGTGCTGGTCAGCGGACCGGGGGCGGCGGCGCACGCCTTCCTGCATGCGATGATTCCGTATCTCCAGTCGCCGGTACACAACCTGGCGTGCGGCGATCGGTTCGACCTTCCGCCGGGCGATGGAACGCTGATTCTCGAAGGTCTTGACTCGTTGGACAGCAGCCAGCAGGCGACGCTGCTTCGCTGGTTGGACGACCCGCAGCACGCCCGCACCCAGGTGATTTCCCTCACGCTGGCACCGCTCTACGATCGGGTGAAGCGCGCCACGTTTTCGAGCGCGCTGTATTACCGGCTGAACGTGATTTACCTCGAAGTCGGGCCCGCACCTCCCGCCGCGTAAGTCTTCCTCTGCGGCGACTTCTCCGCGCGCGCCCGATAGTTGGCCGTTAGCCGACGCCGACGGGTGCCGCTTGCAGACGCCGGCGCTGCAGGTTCTCGCGATAGTTGCCTTCGAGGTACTCCACCCCTTCGGCCGTGATCACCAGCATTGAATTGTCCGACCGGGACACGTGCTTCTTCTGGATCAGGAACCACAGGGTGAATTCGAGATGTTCCCGGGCCCTGCCGACGAGACCTTCGAGATCGAGCGGTGAAAGCGCAGGGCGATCGGGCTCGGTGCGGCGACGGGTGTAGAGGACTTCGAGGATTGTCAGCCGCAGGTGCTGCTCGGCCTCGAAGTCGTTTTCGGATTTGACGCCGTTGGCCACCAGGCGCCATCGGTCCTGACGCTGGCGGGAGTGGGTGACGTCGTATTGCGCGCGCCGCTCCGGATCGCTCAGCACGTGGTACGCCTCGCTCAACGTCCGGAACTGCGCGTCGTTCCCCGTCTCCGCGTTGTCCGGATGCAGCCGCTGGGCGAGCATGCGATACACCCGGTGGATCGTCTCGGGCTCCGCGTTCGGACTGATCTGAAGAATCTCGTAGTAATCGACTGCCTGGTCCGTCGGCATGGGTCCGCCTCTCGCGACTGGAACCGTCGCACTCAACCTTATCGGTTCGTACCGCAGGGACCATGACCGTTGGGCGCGGCAAAAACGCGAAGTTCTGTGCGTGCGTATGCTCAGGCGCGCTATACTCCCATCGCTTTGATTCCGGAGGCCTTCGGGCCACGGCACATCGCGGGACTGACAGCCGAAGCCGACGGGGGCCCCAGGGGGGGCCTTCGCGGGAAGGTGGCCCTGGCGCTCGACGTTCTGATTGGGGCTTATGCCCTGGCGCTGGTCGTGATCGGCGTTACCGGCGGCGTCGATCTGGGGTTCGTCAGTCTTCGCCAGGCCGAGAAGCCAATTCTCATCCTCGCTCTCCTGATTCCGGTGCGCGCGGCGATCGGCGGGCGATCGCCGCTAGTGGATGCGGCGCGGCTGCGCCTCGCCCCGCGGTTGTTGCCGGCCTGGACGATGGCGGCCGACACGGTGCGGGCGCACCCCGCGATCGCCGATGTTACGTTCGCGCTCGTGGCCACGCGTCTGGCGACCTTCTGTATCGGGTTCGTGGCGAACCTGCTGTTCGTGCCGGCGCGCGGACGCCCGTTCGAGATGCCGTTCGAGCGCGTCCGGCTCGCGGAAATCTTCGCCGCCTGGGACTCAGGCTGGTATTTCGACATTGCCAGCCGCGGCTACTACTTCAATCCGGACGGGCAGAGCAGCATCGCCTTCTTTCCGTTGTACCCGCTGCTCATGCGGGCCTTCGCGCTGCCTTTCGGCGGGAGCGACAAGGCCATCTGGGTCTCCGGAATCGCTGTCGCGTGCGCCGCTTTCGCGCTCGCGCTGCTGGTGATTCACCAGTTCACGACGCGGGTGTTCGGCGATCGTGAAACGGCCCGTCGAACGGTGCTGTATCTGGCGGTGTTTCCCTTCTCGCTCTTCTTCACCCGCGTTTACGCCGAATCGGTGTTTCTGCTGATGAGTGCGCTGGCCATTTCGCGCGCGTACGACGCACGGTGGTGGCAGGCCGGCCTGTGGGGCGCGCTCGCCACGATTGCACGGCCCAACGGCATCTTGATCGGTCTGCCTCTGGCGTTGATGGCCCTGGCCGGACGACCGACCTTGCGGGACCTCATCGGCCGGTTTGCGGCGCTGTTGCCCGTGCCTCTGGCTCTCGCCGGCTACTGCGCGTACGTCTACACGCTTTCGGGCGATCCGCTGGCCTGGCTCAATGCCCAAGCTCACTGGGGCTATTCCCTGGGGCATCCTCCGTGGCAACAGCTGCTTCAGTTGATCGCCCGGCTGGTCGACTACGGGCCGTACGACTATTTCTTCCTGTCGCCGCTGGCGCCTTTCCGCCTGTTCCACGGTGTCGCAGGACTGCTCTTCCTCGTGCTCCTGCCCGGGATCTTCAAGCGGCTCGGCGTCGCGATGGGAGCCTACGTGCTGGTCAGCCTGCTGGTGCCCCTCAGTGGCAATGCGTTGGAGGGCGTCGGTCGCTACGCCGCCGTTCTCTTCCCGGCGTTCATGCTGCTTGGCGCCATCAAGTCGCCTCGCGCGCATGAGGGGATTCTGATCGCTGCATCGCTGTTCCTCGCGTTCTTCGTCTGCCTGTTCGTCAGTCTGCGTCCCATATACTGACGGTCCCGATGCGGATCGTCATCGACTACAGGCCCGCCCTGCGTGCCCGTTCGGGTGTGGGCGAGTCGGTTCACCAGACCGCCCGTGCGCTGGCGCTTGGTTACCCGGACGATGAGCTGACGCTGTTCACCAGTTCATGGAAGGACCGTCCCGATCCCGTGACGATCGACGCGCTGCGCGGGGCGCGGGTATCGGATCACCGGTTGCCTGTCGGGATGCTGAATTTCATCTGGCACCGGTTCGAATGGCCACCCATCGAGCTCCTCACCGGCGGTGAGTACGACGTCGCATTCTCGCCACACCCGTTGTTGCTGCCGGCGCGGCGTGCGGCGCAGGTCGTGATGGTTCACGATCTCGATTTTCTACGTCATCCCGAGCGCACCCAGCGTGAGATCCGTCGCGACTATCCAAGACTGGCCGGGCCGCACGCCCGGCGCGCCCATCGCGTCATCGTCCCGTCGCGGCACACTGCAGCGGACGTGATCGATCGGCTGGGCGTGCCTTCGCGTCGCGTCGTCGTCTGCCCCCACGGCGCGCCGGAATGGCGCGACCCGGTTCCGTTGCGACTCGCGGCTGACGGGTACGTGCTGTTCATGGGCACGCTCGAACCGAGAAAGAACGTTGGCGGTCTTCTGGACGCGTATGGACGTTTGCTTGCGCGCCGGGGTCACCTGCCAAATCTCGTGCTCGCGGGGAGCGCCGGTCCGGAAGCCAGGCCCTGGCTCGACGCCATCGCTGCGCCTCCTCTGGCTGGACATGTCGAGCATATTGGTTACGTGGGCGAGGACGAGCGTCAGCGCGTGTATCTGGGCGCTCGCGTGTTGGTACTCCCGTCCCATGAAGAAGGATTCGGCATGCCGGCGCTCGAAGCCATGTCGCTCGGCATTCCGGTGATTGCGTCCAATCGGGGCGCGCTGCCGGAAGTGCTGGGCGAAACCGGGATTCTCGTAGCTCCCGATGACACCGAGTCGATCGTGGCCGCCCTCGATCGCCTGCTGACCGACGATGAGCTTGCGCGAGCGATGGGGCGACGCGGGTTCGAACGGGCGCAGCAGTTTCGATGGTCGCGAACCGCGCAGGCTGTGCGCGACGCCTTCAGCCAGGCGATCGACGAGCGCGCGGCGGAATCGACAAATGAACGCGATGCGGTATCCTGAAGGTGTGACAGGCAGGAGATTGACGGGACTCTTGCTCGGTTGCGCGGCGGTCGCCGCCACGGCGATTCAGGCGCAGTCCCCGGTGACGGCCCTCTTCAAGCGCGGCGAAGTCGTCCGTGTTCGTGAGGTCACCAGCCCGGCAGTGATGAAGATCGTCGGCCTGCCTGACGAAATCGTGCAGGTCGACGCGTCGGGGGTGTATGCCAACGACGTTCAGATTCCGGGATTCTCGAAGGACTTCCTGAGCCGGAATAACTGGCCCCGACAGATTGTGCCCTTCGGGCATTACTTCGTCATCGGCGAGCCGCCGCCAGGTGAGAAGGGCAGCGCTCACCTTGGCATCCATCCGGAAGAGACGATCGAACGGGCCGAGTAGTCGAGTCACAGCCATTCCCGGACCGTCGGGCTCGCGTCGCGGAAGCGTCGACGTCGTTTCATGCTTTCGAGAGCGGGCTCTCCACTGGCCCAGCGTGCGCCTCGGGTGACAGTTCCAACCAATGATCGGCGGCGTCGATGCTGTCGAACACCTTCACGTCGTAGGCGGTCAGCTCTGAGAGACGCGCGAATTTTTCGCCGATGTGCGCCAGCGTCCGATCGGTAATGACGACCGCCGTGCGCCCCCGGGGGCCACGCTCGAGCGTCAGGGCGCCGATGCGCATCAGGAGCTCGTGGAGCTCTGCTGGAGTCGGCCCCTTTGTAATGGCCCGTGCGTCGGCGAGCACGCTGTAAGACCACGCGCCGTCGGCAATCTGGCGTTCCAGAGCGTTGAAAATGTCTTTGAGCGTGACTGCGCCGACCGACGTCTCGACGACCCGCCGTTTGGCATCGTCACGTTCGTAAAGGATGGGCATGGCGTACCCCCGTTTTGGGGCGAAGTATAACGCCGCCGTGGCGGGTTGCGGATGGCTGTGAAGGCGAAGGAGGCCGGCGGCTAGTCGAGATTGCCCGATGCGGTGGCGATGGCGCCGGCGCCCGTGCTGGTGGAGCTGATGATGAGGTTGCTGCCTTTGTAGATTGCGGCGGTCACCGTTCCGTCGCCCTCGATGATCTGAGCCGAAACATAGAGCAGATCGTCATTCTCTACCTTGCGGGTGAACGACCAGGGCAGCGACGTGCTGCTGTTTTCGGCGGTGCCGTTGTCGGTCTCGTACCGGAGCGACACTCGATTCGCCGTTCCGCTGACCCGATATTCGATGTCAGATTTTCCCGGTCCGGTGAACGTATCGACGAGGTTGCAGCCGACCAGCAAAGGGGGTAGAGCCAGGGCGAGGACTAATCTGATGGACATGTGGCGGCTCATAAGCTCTACTTTCGACTGACTTTCGGTTTCGTGGGCGGCTCGAACGTCTTGTAAGAGGTTATCGGTCGATGGGTCCTGATTCTTTGATCCGGTCCGCCGGCAAAACCCTAGAGTTCTGTTCTTGCGGAAGGCGGTAAGGTGACGCGGGATTCGTCCCGCGGAGGGAACCATCACGGCAAGAAGCGCACGCGACCGGTTTTCAGCTCGTAAACCGCGCCGACCAGCTTCAAGATTCCTTCCGCCTGTCGGGCCCTGGCCTCCGGTGTTTCGAGCAATTGGTGCATGGACCATCGCACATTGGCTTCGACCGCCGCCAGAAGCTGTTCGTGCGCCGACATCCCGGGATCGAGATCGTTCAGCCCGGGCATGATGTTGTCGAGAAGCCCGGCGATGCGTTCGCGTTCGCGCGGTCCGTGCCATTTGGCGGCAAGCGCAGCCTGAACCGCGCCGCAGCCTTCATGACCAAGTACGACGAAGAGCGGCGTCCGAAGATGCACGCCGGCGTACTGCAACGTGCCCATGACTTCCGCGGATATGACATTTCCCGCGAGTCGCACGATGAACAGTTCCCCGAAACCGGCGTCGAACACCAGTTCAGGCGGCACCCGGGAGTCGCTGCAGCCAAGAATGGTCGCATACGGCTGCTGCCCCTTCGCGAGCTCGGCGAGCACTTCCTTCTGCACCGTGGGAAAACGCGCTTTTCCTTGAACGAAGCGCTCGTTGCCCTCGATGAGACGGGTCAGGGCTTGTTCCGCGGTGTAGAGTCGCGGTTGCTCGGGGGCGACGGACATGGTGGCTGTGGGGCCAATCAGTGTACTCCATTCCTCGGGGCGACTGGGCAGCGCTCGACGAAAGCGGCGTGCGTGCTCAAAGAGACGCGATGGCTGGGGAGTCAACGGCGGCGCCTGTTGACCACGGAGAGGCTGGTCACCTCACGTACGACAAGCATGGCAATCTGTTCGGCGCGGCGATCCCCATCAACCTCGAGGACGCGATCGATCAAGGCAAGTTGCCGGCAGGCGGCCTCGTGGCCCTCGGCGGGTTCTCGAACGCCGGGGACTACGGCGGCGCCGCAATCATCCGCTGGGGAGGGGGGCGGCCCAGGAGCGTTGACCTGGAGCCGTATCTCTGGTTGAGGATTGGCCGCGTCAGGCCGTCAGAACGGGCACCAGCTCGCGGCAGCGGTAGACGCTCGCGTACGGCAGCGTGCGAATCAGCTCTTCTAGATTCGTCTGACCGTCCTTGAGCAGACACAGCGCGCTTTCCGCCATCGAGAACGTCGTCCGCGCGGCGCTCGCCCGCAGCTCTTCGAACGGCGCTGCCCGGTTGATGAGGATGATGTCGGTCTCGTTGGGCGTCCAGAGCTCCGCCACGACGCGGCGGCCGCGATAGCCGGTGAAATCGCACGCACGGCAGCCCTGGCCCTTGAGCCACTTGAAGTCGGGCGGCGGAATTTCGAAGAACTCCCGCATCAGCTCAGTGGAGGGCTGGTACGGCTTGTGGCAGTCAGCGCAGACGGTTCTGACCAGTCGCTGCGACAAGACGCCGATGAGCGACGAGCTGATCAGCGTCGGGTCAGCCTTCAAATCAAGGAGGCGCGTCACTGCAGACACCGCGTCGCTCGTGTGCAGCGTACTGAGGAGCAGGTGGCCTGTCTGCGCCGCGCGCAGCGCCATCTCGGTCGTCTCTTCGTCTCGAATCTCGCCCACCATCATGACTTCAGGATCGTGACGGAGAAACGCTCGGAGATAACTGGCGAACGTGTTGCCAATCCGCTCGTTCACCTCGGACTGGCTGAACTGCTCGTATACGTACTCGATGGGATCTTCGGCGGTGACCACCCGAATCTGCGGTCGGTAGACCGTTTTGAGAGCGGCATAGAGCGACGTGCTCTTGCCCGCGCCAGTCGGGCCCGTGACGAGCAGGATGCCGTTGGGCCGCTTCAACAGCTCCTTCAGCCTCGAGAGCAACGGGGCCGGGAACCCGAGCTGCTCTATCGAATCGGGTGCGCGGCTGCGATCGAGGATGCGGACCACGACGCTTTCGCCGTAATAGCTTGGCACCACCGAGACGCGGAGGTCGAAATCCCGCCGTTCGCCGGTGGCGTGATCCGCCCTCAGTCGGAAGCTGCCATCCTGGGGCCGTCGTCGCTCGGCGATGTCGAGCTTGGCGAGGATCTTGATGCGTGAAACGATTCCCAGGGCGTGGTCATGACACGCCTGCTGCATCGAGCCGAGATTCAGCTTCTGCAGGACACCGTCAATCCGAAACCGCACGTGCAGCTTGTTCTGCGATACCGGCTCCAGGTGCACGTCGCTGGCCTGTCGTTCGATGGCCATGTGCATGAGCTGCCGAACGATGCCGTCTGCCCGTCTGTTCTCCTGGCTGTACTGAGCGCCGATGCCCGAATCGGGGTCGCTCACGGCAACGAGCGTCACGCTTTCGGTCGGCTCCTCGGTGACCGGATCGTAGACGCGAGCAATCGCCTCCTGGATCGACGCGGACGAGGAGGTGACGACACGGATCGAGCAGCCTGTCGATTGAGCGAGTTCTTCCGCGCACGCGGCGTCCGACGGGTCGTCCATGGCGACGGTCAGCGTTTCGGCGACCCGCGCGACCGGCACGAGGCGATGGCGCACGGCGTAGCTGCGATTGACGAGGCGCGCCAGCATCGGGTCGATGTTCATCCGGTCCAAATCGAGGTACGGAACGTTCATCTGCAGACACAGCGCCTGCCGCATGGCTTCTTCCGTCAGATATCCCAGTTTGACGAGCGTTTCGCCGAGCGGGAGCTCGAGCTTCTTCTGCTCGGCGAGCGCGCGCGACAGTTGCGCCGCGTCGATGGCTCGCGACTTGATCAAGACCTCGCCCAGCTTGGGCTGCTTTTGAGCCCAGGCGAGTAGCAGGTGGAGCTGTCGTCGAGTGATCAGGCCGCTGTCGATGAGAATCTGGCCGAGCGGCAGGTACTTCGCCGACTCCTGTTGAACCCGAAGCGCCTGCTCGAGTTGAGCGGTCGTGATGAGCCTGCGTTCGATGAGCAACTCGCCCAGGCGGTATTCGGACGGACTCATACGGGATCAACGCGTTTATCGGCGGATCGTCGCGAAGGGCACAGCGGAGGGCGCGCGAGCGAGCGGCTTTTCGTGACGTTCCCGGCGGCTCTCTGCAATTGAATGCCGAAGTGACCACGCGCAAGCCCAGCTCATCCGCTGGATGCGGCGTCTACAATGGCTCTCGAGTCGTGAGGTGTTTATGGCGGTCCCACAGAGTGAGTTCCCCGAGCATGCGGCTGAGAACCGGAGGATTTGGGACAAGAACGCGATTTGGTGGGACGAGCACATCGGCGACGGCAATCGATATCAAGAGCTGCTCATCGAGCCCGCGACCGAGAGGCTGCTCGAAATAGCGCCGGGCGATCGGATTCTCGACGTCGCCTGCGGAGCCGGGCGTTTCGCCAGGCGGATGGCCGCGCTGGGCGCCGACGTGGTCGCATTGGACTCGTCCGCGAACTTCATCGACCGGGCCCGTTCACGGTCGGCGGGTCTCACCACCATCGCCTATCACCTGATCGATGCGAGCGATCGTGACCGGATGCAGTCGCTCGGCCGATTCGACAAAGCGGTGTGCACGATGGCCGTCATGGACATGCCCGAAATCGCGCCGTTGCTTGCGGCGCTGGCCCGCGTCATGAAGCCGCGGGCCCCCTTCGTGTTCTCGCTGACGCATCCCTGCTTTCATTCGGCGACGGTGGCGCGCTTTGCGGAGGTCCGGGAGGCCGATGACGGACGTCACCGGATCGACACCGGAGTCAAGGTCGGCGCGTACCTCACGCCATGCGCGAGAAAGACCGAAGGGATTCTTGGCCAGCCCGAGCCGCAGTACTTCTTTCACCGGCCGCTCCACGTCCTGTTGCGGGCGTGCTTCGATGCAGGCTTTGTCATGGACGGCATCGAAGAACCGGGTTTTCCGGTCGGCGGTGAGCTGCGGGCGGGCGTGGGGTGGAGCGACATGCCGGAGATTCCGCCGATATTGGTGGTCAGGATGAGACTGGGACCATGAGCGCCACGATGAAAACGCATGTGCGAAGAACGTCCACGTTCTTGAACCAGAATGAGGGGCTCTTGGCAGCCGTCGTTGACGTCGAACCAGGCGGCGCACCAGCGAAGGGCTGGCTAGCCCGACTGTCTATTGACAATCGCATCAGGAAGTCATTGAATGCCGCAAGCATCCCGTCGAGACAAGACCGTACGTCGCTCTGGAAACGACCTGGTGAGGAGGACTGACCATGCGTGGAGCGTCGAAGAAATTCCTGATCTTGGCGTCGGTTGTCCTGCTGCCCTCCCTTGCGTTCGCGCAAGGCACCCTGACCGGCACTGTGAGGGACGTCTCGGGTGGCGTCCTCCCGGGCGTGACGGTCGAAGCATCCAGCCCCGCCCTCATTGAAAAGGTGCGCGCGGCCGTGACCGACAGTGCGGGGGTGTACCGGATCGTCGGTCTGAATCCGGGCACCTACTCCCTGACGTTCACGCTGCCCGGCTTCAACGTTGTCAGACGGGAGGGCATCGAGCTGACAGGCACCGCGACGCTCACGGTTCCGATCGAACTGGCCGTCGGCGCCCTGCAGGAGACGATCACGGTCACCGGTGAGACGCCGGTCGTCGACGTCCAGTCGACTCAGCGCCAGACCGTGCTGAGCGCCGAGGTCATCGCCAGCATTCCAGCCACTCGTACCGTGGGATCTCTGCTGAACGTGACGCCGGGCATTGTCGTGGGCGACACCGCTCTCGCGGCGACGCCGACGATGACCTTCTTCAGTGCCCGGGGCGGTCCGACGAACGAGGGCCGCATGGCCGTCAACGGCATGACGGTCGCGGCGCCGTTCAACGGCGGCGGCGTGTCCACCTACATTCTGGATTCGGTCAATGTCGATGAGACGTCGGTGACCGTGGCCGGCGGCCTCGGCGAGTCGGACATCGGTGGGCCGGTGATGAACCTCGTCCCACGCACAGGCGGCAACAGCTTCCGCGGCACGGCGTTCATCAACAACGCCGGCGATTGGTCGACGGGCGACAACCTGACCGACGAACTGCGCGCCGTCGGCCTCACCGAGCCGCCCGGCATCATCAACTCCTACGACACGAGCGTCTCGTACGGCGGCCCGATCATCCGCGATCGCGTGTGGTTCTTTGGCAGCTACCGGGCACTCGACACGGCGACCCCGGTCCAGGGGATCGTCGCCAACGCAAATGCCTACGACGCGTCGCGCTGGGATTGGAGGCCGGACTCCAGCGTGACGGCGCGCCAGCTCCAGGGGCGCACGATGTATATGGGCCGGATCGCGGCGCAGGCAACGGAAAAGAATCGTTTCACCGTCAACTACGAGTATCAGCGACGCTGCGAGGGATCGCCGCTGAAGGTTGGTACCGACGGCTGCAACTCGCGGGGCGACGACTGGGTCGCTTCGGGCACGGCGACCGTGTCTCCCGAGGCCAACTCAAACTATTTCCCCAACACCCCGTATTACCTGACGCAGGTACTCTGGAGCGCCCCGACGACGAACAGGCTGCTGCTCGAGGGCGGATACAGCTGGTTCTCGTTCCGCGGCGGCACGACGGGCAGGGTCCAGCCGGATGGGATCTTCGATCTGATCTCGGTGACCGAGCAGTCCACCGCGGTCAATCCAGCGACAGGGCTGCAGTATGCACCCCGGGCGAACTTTGTGTATCGTGGGATTCCGCAGATCAACCCCAACTACGCCAACCCCAACAGCTGGCGCGCCTCGGCGTCGTACGTCACGGGCTCGCACGACCTCAAGGTCGGCTACCAGGGCGGCTACATCCGGGTCGATTTCGAGAACATGATTCCCGAGTCGCTTCTGGCCTACCGGTTCAACCAGGGCAGGCCGAATCAGTTCACGTTCCGGCTGCCCACGTGGCAGACGGCGGATCGCACATCGACCGCGGCGTTCTACATCCAGGACAGGTGGACGAAGGGCCGGTTGACGCTGCAGGGCGCGCTGCGCTACGACCGCGCCTGGAGCTTCAGCCCGGCGGAGCACAACGGGACGACGCTGACGTCGAAGTTCAACCCGGAGCCGATCACGTTCGAGCGGACGGTGGGCGTCGACGCGTTCAACGATATCACCCCGCGCCTGGGCGTGGCCTACGACCTGTTCGGCAACGGCAAGACGGCGCTGAAGTTCAACCTCGGCCACTACCTCGATGCGGCGACGAACGACAGCGAGTACACGAGCAACAGCCCGCAGGCGCGGATCGTGCGCCTGGCGAACCGGAATTGGACGGACTCGAACAATAACAAGGAAATCGACTGCGACATCATGAACTTCGCCCAGAACGGCGAGTGCGCGGCGTTGACCGGCAACGACCTGAACTTCGGCAAGCCCAATCCCAACACGACGATAGTGAACCCGGAGACCTTGACGGGCTGGGGCGTCCGTCAGAACGACTGGCAATGGGGCGTCACCGTTCAGCAGGAGGTGATCCCCCGAGTTTCAGTCGAAGTGGGCTACAACCGCCGGTGGTTCTACGGGGAGAAGGTCACGGACAATACGCTGCGCGGGCCTGGGGACTACGACCAGTTCACGATCCTGGCTCCCGCCGACCCGCGGCTGCCTGGCGGCGGCGGTTATCCGATCCCGCTCTATATGGTGACTGCGGCGGCCGCCGCTCGCGGCGCGAGCAACTACGTCACGTTCGAAACGGACTACGGCGACGAGCGCAGCAGCTACTGGCACGGCGTCGATTTCTCGTTGAACGCGCGTCTCCGACAGGGCCTGACGTTCCAGTTCGGGACGCAGACCGGCCGTTCAATTCTGGACCAGTGCTCGAGCGCAGCGGCGCTCGACCAGGATGCCACCGCTGCAATACCGGTCGGTCTGATGAACAACGGCACGATAAAGGACGTCCGGAGCTGCCGCGACGTCGATCGGTTCGAGACGGCGCTCCGCGGATCGGCGTCGTATACGGTTCCAAAGGTCGACGTGCTCGTCAGCGGGACGATGCGCTCCCAGCCATCTCTCGAACGCACCGCCACCTGGCAGGTGCCGAATGCGGTGATCCGTGACATCACCGGACGGCTGCCGCCGGGAGGTACCGCCACCGGCAACACGACCATCCAGATCCTGGACAACGATCATCGGCTGTATGCCGACACCCGGCGGACGCAGATCGACATGCGATTCGCGAAGATCATCCGATTCGGCGACAGGCGCGCGAACGTAGGCGTCGATCTCGGCAACCTGCTGAACACCAATTACACGACGACCTACGAGAACACATATCAGTACAGCGTCGGCAATACGGCGCAGGGCGGCACGTGGAACAACCCGACGGCCATCTACACGGCGCGGTTCGTCCGCTGGAACCTGACCGTCGACTTCTAGGCTTCCAGTCGACGTGGGGTCGGGCTTTGGGATTCAGGATTCTCAAAGCCCGAATCCCACGGCTGACGCCCTCCATCACCCATCAGCAGTCCCGACTAAGGAAGGACCCGGAACCGAGGCCCAGGAACCAGGGACGATTTTCTACGGTGGCGTGAGTCATCGGACCGTTGGCATGATGCGGCTCAGTAGTGGGCGGGCACCGGCACATCGCCGCCCGCAGGCCAGCCCCAGAGCAGGTGCGTGAGGCCCCCGTCCGAGGACCGCAAGATGAACCATTCACCCGTTGTGGCCCGATAGACGGCGATATCGGTCTGCCCGTCGGCGTCGTAGTCCCCTGGCGCGGGCCGATCGTCTCCCCCCGACCAGCCCCACGCGACCTGGGTCAGCCCGCCATCACTCGAGCGCTGGATGAACCACTCGGCGGTCGTCGTGCGATACACCGCGATGTCGGCACGTCCGTCGGCGTCGTAGTCGCCCGGTACCGGCACATCGCCCAGCGACGGCGCCCCCCAGGCGACCGTGGTCGTGCCGCCGTCACGGGCCCGACGAATGAACCATTCGCCCGTGGATTGCCGGAACACCGCGACCTCCGCGAACGCGGGCAGCGTGATCTGCCCAACCTTGTTGCCGGTCAACTCGGCGAACCAGACGTTCCCATCCGGGCCCGCGGCAATGCCGTAGGGCCTGCTCATTGCCGTCGGCACGGGGAACTCGGTGATCGTGCCACTCGGAGTGATTCGCCCGATCCTGTTGGCGGCCTGCTCGGTGAACCAGAGGTTGCCATCGGCCCCCGCGGCGATGCCAATGGGCGAGCTGCCTACGGTGGGCAGCGGAAACTCCGTGATGGCGCCCGCCGGCGTGATCCGTCCGATCTTGTTCGCGACGCTCTCAACGAACCAGAGGTTGCCGTCTGGGCCCGCGGTGATCGCCATGGGCGAGCTGACGACCGTCGGCACGAGGAACTCGACGATCGCGCCACCGGGCGTGATCCGCCCGATCTTGTTGCCGACTGACTCGGTGAACCAGAGGTTGCCATCGGACCCCGCGGCGATGCCAAAGGGTGAGCTGCCTACGGTCGCAATCGGAAACTCCGTGATGCCGCCCGCCGGCGTGATCCGTCCGATCTTGTTCGCGACGCTCTCGACGAACCAGAGGTTGCCGTCTGGGCCTGCGGCAATGCCAATGGGGTAACCGCCGGCCGTCGGAACGGGAAACTCGGCGATCGTGCCACTGGGCGTGATCCGCCCGATCTTGTTGCCGCCGGCTTCGGTGAACCAGACGTTCCCATCCGGGCCACCGACGATGGAGTAGGGTGTGCTGCCGGCCGTCGGCACCGGGAACTCGGTGAGGGCGCCACTGGGCGTGAGCCGCCCAATCTTGTTGGCGCTGATCTCGATCTCGGTGAACCAGACGTTCCCATCGGGGCCGGCGGCGATGCCGTAGGGCACGCTCGCCGCCGTCGCCACCGGAAACTCCGTGATCGGCCGCGCGGTTCCGGTCGCCGCACCGAACCGCCCCATGCCGCGGAGCGGGAGATCGCCCCCCTCAGGCCAACCCCAGGCCAAATGCGTCAGCCCCGCGTCCGACGAGCGAAGAATGAACCACTCGCCCGTCGTGGCTCGATAAACGGCGATATCGGTCTGCCCGTCGGCGTCGTAGTCGCCCGGCACGGGCCGATCGTCTCCCCCCGGCGAGCCCCACCCGACCTTGGTCACCCCGCCATCACTCGAGCGCCGGATGAACCACTCGCCGGCCGTCGCGCGGTAGACCGCGATGTCGGCACGACCGTCGGCGTCGTAGTCGCCCGGGACCGGCACATCGCCCAGCGACGGCGCACCCCAGGCCAGCGTGGTCGTGCCGCCGTCACGGGCGCGGCGAATGAACCATTCGCCAGTCGACTGCCGGTAGACCGCGACCTCCGCAACCGCCGCGGGCATGAGCGTCCCGATCTTGTTGCCGATGAACTCGGTGAACCAGAGGTTCCCGTCGCGGCCCGCCGTGATGCCATTGGGGACGCTACCGACCGTGGGTACCGGAAACTCCCTGACGACGCCAGCCGGCGTGATCCGCCCGATCTTGTTCGCGACCTGCTCGGTGAACCACAGATTTCCGTCGGATCCGGCGGTGATGTCTCGGAGCACGCTACCGACCGTGGGCGCCGGAAATTCGGTGACGACACCCGCTGGCGTGATCCGGCCGATCTGGTTCGCGGCCGATTCGGTGAACCAGAGGTTTCCGTCGGGGCCGGCCGTGATGCCATAGAGTCCGCTGCTGGCCGTGGGCACCGGGAACTCGGTGACAACGCCCGCCGGCGTGATTCGTCCGATCTGGTTCCCGGGGCCTAATTCGGTGAACCAGAGGTTCCCGTCGGGGCCGGCCGTGATGCCGTTGGGGACGCTACTGACCGTGGGTACCGGAAACTCGGTGACGACACCCGTCGGCGTGATCCGCCCGATCTGGTTCGCGGCCTGTTCAGTGAACCACACGTTTCCGTCGGGGCCGGCCGTGATCCCAAAGAGCCCGCTGCTGGCCGTGGGCACCGGGAACTCCGTGACGACGCCCGCCGGCGTGATTCGGCCGATCTGGTTCGCGTTGCCCTCCGTGAACCACAGGTTTCCGTCGGGGCCGGCCGTGATGCCAAAGAGCCCGCTGCCGGGGATGAGCACAGGGAACTCCGTGACAACGCCCGCCGGCGTAATTCGTCCGATCTTGTTCGAGGCCAATTCCGTGAACCACAGGTTTCCGTCGGGGCCGGCCGTGATGCCAAGGGGCCCGCTGGTTGCCGTCGGCACGAGGAACTCCGTGATCGGGGGGGCTGATGCGCAGACGCCGGCCCCGAGCAGAATCACCATTCCCCACGCAACGACAAGGCGAACGAGCCACGCGTTGGCGGAGGGTTGGCTCTCCCCTCGCCGCCGTGCCGCGCGGGACGGCGCAGGGACGGGTCGTTCCCGAGGTTCACGGCGGGCGACTCGCATGGGCACGCGGAGCAGCAGCGACGGGAGGGTACGGCTTCGCATGAGTTCCCTCATTGGTGAGCGACAGCTGGCCCTAAGCTACGCGAGGGCGGTCGGAGGAGCAACACTGCTCGGCGGCGATTCTGAACGGCCGAGTCGGTGCGACGCGCGGCGGACTGCTCGCGGGCGCACCTTTGGAGGCCGCGAGGGGGCGCACGGGGCTCGGCTGATTGCCGCGAGAGCCGCGGGTGGCAGGTTCGACGGGCTGTTAGCCGCGCTCAGAGCACGCGAAGCGCGGACGGCAGGTTGGAGGTTCAGCGCGATGCTGCTGTTGTGAGATTCGACGGGCTTGATGGGCGGTCCAGCCCGCCGGTTGACTAACGCACGACTGGCTACTGACGGCCGCGGCCAGCCCACATCGGGAAGCCCTTGGCATCGCGGAACGTCATTGTCTCGGAGCCCTTCTTGATTTGGCGCACGAGCAGCACGTCACGGCCATCGACCTGGCTCTTCGCACCGATGACCTCGATCTGGTCGCCCTTGGCGAGTTCGTACTTGTGCTCCGTTTGGTACCAAGTCGGGCCGAGCGCGAGCTCCAACGTCGCGTCCGATGTCTTGAGCATCACGTGCGTGCCTTGTTGGGGACCGGGCTTCAGGTCCTCCACGACACCCTTGGCGGTTATCTCCGCCGCCGCGCTGTAATTCGCGGGCCCCTGGCCTTTTCCGCCTCCCTGCGCGACGGCGTCTGCAGGGACGAATAGCACAAGGACAGCCAACGAGGCGAGACCTGACAACACTCCAATAGCCTTGACGTTCATCACTGACCTCTTTCTCAATTTTAGGTGAACTGTTCAGCAGGCAGCAGTTATTTCGAAGAGAGGCAAAATCGCGGCCGCGACAAGAAAATCGCGGCCGCGACAAGATTGAAGAAGGCAAGCGGTTTCCGCGTGGGCCCTCGCTTCGATACGGGAAAATCTCGGGGGGACAGCGGAGAAATTCGCAATGAAGTTGCTGGCGGTTTCTCATTACCGGCTCTTCTTGGCTCGCTCTGAAGAGACGTAGCTCATCGGCCACGGCCGAGCTTGCACAGTCCTGATCTGCTGAGCGTCGGCGCTTCGAACGACCGGAGCGCTGCAACGCACCTCCTCTTGTGGAGACGTGATTGCGCGGCTTCGGCCTGTCGCGCATGATTGATGGTCGCCACACGCCGTGGCGCAGGATGTGACTCGGAGGCCACAACCATGCCCTCACGCAACCGCCGCGCGATTCGTACTTGTTTGCTCAGCCTGATCGTCCTGGCCTGCGCCGTCTCGTCAGCCCGCGCCCAGGGGGACACCTTTACGGCTACGGCCGCCCTCAAGGGCTCCGGCGGCGCGACCGCCAGCACTCCCGTTACGGTAAGCATTCGTCAATACACGTCCGATGGCGAGCGGAACGAAATGCTGGCGGCGCTGAAGAAGGGCATGCCCGAAGCGCTCGCGTTCCTCGCCAAGAGGAAGGACCTCGGGAGTATCCAGATTGGCGGCCGGCTCACCGCGATCAAATACGCGTATGCGCACACGACGCCCGCCAGCCGGCTGATCGCGGTCGCGGCGATCGTGCCGATCGCGCTGCCCGACACGGGTGCGCCAAACGCTCAACCTCGAGCCGGTTTCGACGCCGGTGTGATCTTCCTCGACCTGCCGGCGTCGGCGCCTGCGAGCGGCCAGCTCATACCCAACGCGAGCGTCCGCGTGGACGCCGACGGGTCCATCGTGGCCGATGACTCGAGCGGGGATGTCGTGCGCCTGAATGACGTGGCCAAGAAATAGATAGATTCGCCCACACGTCTCGGCACGCGGGCCACTAGGCTTCAGGTGATTGCGCGTGGGGTTCTTCGAGAGGGACGCGGGCGGAATCGGCAGCGGCGCGCGAAAGAGCGGCTCTCATCTCATGAATGGCCCATTCCATCGCGCTGTCATGATTGTCGAAGGTCCGGGCTTGCAGGGCG
This sequence comes from Vicinamibacterales bacterium, assembly GCA_035537875.1. Classification (GTDB taxonomy): domain Bacteria; phylum Acidobacteriota; class Vicinamibacteria; order Vicinamibacterales; family CAVVIG01; genus DATLLJ01. The sequence goes on from DATLLJ010000072.1 coordinate 101,026, forward strand.
AGCGAGCCGCGCCAAAGCGTGACGACGAATGGCGGCCCGCAGGTTGGTCGGGTAAGAGTGCAGGACCGTCCGCCGGAAATCGCCCATAGGCTGATCAAGTCGTCCGGTAGTCCGTCAGTCATCGCGGGAAAAGTACTCAGCCGCTCGGGTCTATGCTGTTCACTCTTGAACAGGCTCGCGAGGCATACGCTTGAGCGACAAGACCTTGAGAAAGGCGAGGCGTGAGTGAGTGGGTGCGATCGTCGGCGCTCACGCGACAGTTCGTACGCTCACGTCCCCGACGCGAGAACCCGAAGTGGCCGCGCGAAGCTACCTGGCGAAGTGCCCCGCATCAGTTCCGGAAAGGCGGAGCGTCCCGCAATGCGCCGGCGCTTTCGTCAGGGCCGCAGGAAGCTCGATCTCCACAATCCGGACGAAGGACACCAGTTACGTAAGCACGACGTTGGGCCATTCGCTCGGCGCGCTTCGTAAAGTATTGGCGCCAGAGTGATTATCAGTCTTTCGGAGCGTGGTCCCGCTCTTGCGGGGTTCCGTCAAGGCGAACGTATGCGTTGGGCGACGACGTATCGGATTGTCGATCGGGACCAAGGGCTTTGGGTCCTGACCACGGGCGGCGCGCCGCGGAAAGGTGCGCGTGTGGACGTCACGGGGCGTCTTCGGGAGGGCTACGACCTGAGCGCGTTTGGTGGACTGTTGAGACTGCCGGCGTCAGCGCAAAGCGGGCTCGTTTTGGTCGAGTCGTCGCACAAGGCGCGCAACTGATCGAGGGGCAGTTTCGATCTGAGGCCTTTCCGTGTCGTGCGCGTGCGCACGGCCGACCCAGAAGGTGCATATGAGAAGTTCACGAATTGCCATACTTGGGAGCGTCGTTCTTACGGCAGCATGCAGCACCGCGGACGTCCCGCAGACGTCATCGTCGGTCAACGCCGCAGATTCGACGATTACGGGGAAGCCGGCGTCGAACGTCGGTCGCACGCGTTCCACTTCCGCAGCCAAGCCAGCCGCCCGCGTTCCCGAGTATCGGAACGTCATCCTGCCGGCCGGGACGGCCCTGCCGCTGAAGCTGGCCTCGCCGGTGGCGTCGGATACCAGTCAGGTGGAAGATGCGGTGCGTGCCACACTTCGCGAAGGTGTGACGGTCGACGGTGAGCCTGTGCTGCCGGCCGGCACCGAACTCCTGGGACATGTGATCGATGTGGAGCGGTCAGGCAGGGTGAAAGGCCGCGCGCGCGTCGCGTTGCGGTTCACGATGCTCGCGTATGAGGGCGACGAATACGACGTGCGCAGCGAAGCGATCGAGCGCGTGGCGAACGCGACGAAGGCCAAGGACGCGGCGAAGGTGGGGATCGGCGCCGGGGCCGGAGCAGCGGTCGGTGCGATCCTGGGCGGAGGCAGTGGCGCTGCCAAGGGAGCAGCTATCGGCGCCGCGGCTGGCACGGGAACTGTGCTTGCCACACGGGGAGAAGAAGTGCGACTGGACGCCGGTGCGCCTCTGGTCACCCGCCTCACCTCGCCGTTGCAGGTGCGCGTCCGCATCCCATAGGCTGATTACGGCCTGTTGAGAACTGTGTCTGACCGGGTCACCCCGCGTCGCACGCGTGATGTTACCGAAATCGCGGGGCCGCCTGATTCCCAAGACGGGCCTCTACCATTCCGCCAGACCGATCAAGCATGGGCCCGGTGGCTACGGAGCATGGTCAGCGTGGGTCGTGGCGGCAGAAGCAGAGCAATCGCCCCTACGAAAACAGCCACAACGGGCAGAACCAACGCAAGGACAAACAGCAAGTCGAAGAGCATGCGCGCCATCTGATCACCCCCGTGACTTGAGAAACAACAGGGGATTTGGCAAACGCTGTGCCACGGCCGAGGGTCTTCAAAGAAGGCGTGATCTGAACGCAACGGCCATCGGAAGCTCCGCTGGACCTTGAGGCTCGGGAACTATTCCGCAGTGACGCACGAGAAAATTCGCGGGAGCCATCCGTTCGTCGACATCGACGAAGAGCGACAGGTCGAGTCGAACTTCTTGCCCAATAGCACTAATCCGCCGCCCAGCGCGACGGACTTACACTTACGCCGCCTTGAAGCCGCGGGCAGCAGGCTGAAAAACCGAAATGGATGACGAAAACGTGTCCCGGCTGTTGTTGGTGTTGGTGGGCGTAAGTACAGAGTCCGGCGTCCCCAAGGGGTACCGTGCAAAGGTGCAGCCCCAATTCTCGGGAATTGCAGCGTGAAAATCACCACATCCCGCGGAGATTTAGGGGCTTGGGGCCGCGACGACGACCAAGAATGGACCGTTCATGGTGCTCAAGCGACGCAAGACCGGCATCCCGAATCGCGCCCGATGGGCCGTCACGCTACCCGGACGCCGTGATCTACCGCAGACTCAGAGTTTGTCGCAGCTCCGCCCTCTCCATCCGATAGGATCAAGACGATGAACTTCAGCATCAGGAACGCTGCGCGCGGAGCAGTTGTCTTCGTGCTCGCTACTGTCATGCCCGTGGCGTCGGCGCAAACGCCGGCGGCCGGGCGCGAGACCTCAGCGGCGTCGGTCGCTTCTTACGCGCTGACGGACCAGATGCCGGTCGACCCTGAGGTCCTCGTCGGCGGGCTTCCCAACGGTCTGCGGTTCTACGTGCGGCCAAACCCGAAGCCGGCGCGCCAGGCCGAATTGCGGCTGGTCGTCAAGGCGGGCTCAGTTCTTGAGGACGAGGAGCAGCGGGGCCTAGCCCACTTCGTCGAGCACATGCAGTTCGAAGGCACCGTGCATTTCCCCGGACAGGGCATCAACAGATTTCTCGGCGCGCTCGGACTCAGCATCGGCGCGGATGCGAACGCGAAAACGAGCTTCGACCAAACGGAGTACACGCTCCGCGTGCCGACCGATGTGCCGGGCGCCCTCGACCGCGCGCTGACGATCCTCGAGGACTGGGCGGGCGGCGCCACCTTCGACCCGGCCGGCATCGAACGCCAGCGTCCGATCGTCCTCGCCGAGTGGCGGCAGAACCTGGGCGCCGACGAGCGCACAGCGGACAAGATCCGCCGCGTCCAGCTCGAAGGGTCGCGCTATGCGGACCGGGCTCCGATTGGCACCCCGGAGATTATCCAGGGCGCTACACGTGAGCGGCTGATGCGGTTCTATCGCGATTGGTATCGTCCGGACCTCATGGCCGTGATCGTGGTGGGCGACGTCGATCGCGACGAGGTCGGGCGGATGATCGCGCGGCACTTCCTGCCGCTCACCAATCCGGAGCCGGAGCGGCCGAGGCCGATTTTCGACGTCCCGGAGCATCCGGGCACCCGCTACGCGGTCGTGACCGACAAGGAAACCACCGCGACCAGTATTGAGGTCTCGACTCTCCGGCCGGCGCGCAACCAGGGCTCGGTCGGCGGCTATCGCGAGATCATGACGGATCAGTTGTTCGCCGACATGCTTGGCGCGCGGCTCGACGAGCTCGGTCAGAGCGAGAAGCCGCCGTTCCTGCGGGCCATCGCGAATCGGTCGCTCTTTCAGGCACCAAAGACAAGAGACGAGGCGGTTGTTCAGGCGCTCGTCTCGAACGACGGCGTGACGCGAGGCCTTGATGCGCTGGTGACCGAACTCCTGCGCGTCAGACGGTTCGGTTTTGTGGCCACCGAGCTCGCCCGGGCAAAGCAGGCGAATATGGCCGGGTACGAACGCGGGGTCGCGGAAGGTTCCGACCGCGAGTCGTCCAGCCGCGCGGACGAGTACACACGCAACTTCCTCCAGCGAGAGGCGCTGCCGACGATCTGGCAGGAGCTCGCGTTTCACCGGCGCTTCATCCCCGACATCACGTTGAGCGAAGTCAACGCGCTCGCCGACGACTGGTTCCCCGAAGGCAACCGGCTAATTGTCGTGTCGGCGCCGGAACAGGCGGGTGTTGTCCTGCCAGCCGAGGCGCAGCTCGCTGCCGTCGTCAAAACCGCGTCAGAGAAGCGGGTGGAGGCGTATGTCGACGGAGGCGTGGGCCAGATGCTCATGGAGGCGCCGCCGGCGCGCGGCAGCATCGTGAAGGCGGCAGTTCACGCCGAGGCCGGGATCACCGAATGGACACTGTCGAACGGCGCCACGGTCGTGCTCAAGCCGACGACGCTGAAAACGGATCAGATCCTCTTCCGGGCGGCGGCCCCAGGCGGCACATCGCTGGCGAGCGACGACGAATTTATTTCCGCCCGGGCCGCAGACGATGCGATTCCCGCAGGCGGCGTCGGCCGCTTCAACGTCGTGGCGCTTGACCGAGTCCTGAACGGCAAGGCGGTCGGCGTCCAGCCTTTCATCAATGACATCAGCCAAGGGATGCGAGGTAGGGCGACGCCGCAAGATCTCGAGACGATGTTCCAGCTCCTGTACCTTCGCTTCACACAGCCGCGCGCCGACCCAGTGGCGTTCGCCGCGATGAAGTCGCAGGCGCAGGCGCTGCTGGCAAACCAGATGGCGAGCCCGGAGGCGGTATTCGATCAGGCCGTCAACACCGCGCTCACCGGTGGTAGTTCTCGACGACAGCCGGAGACACCGGCAACCGTGGCGCAATGGAACCTCGAGAAGTCGCTGGCGTTCTACAAAGCGCGCTTCGCCGACGCGAGCCACTTTACATTTGTGTTCGTCGGCAGCTTCACGCTCGAGAGCATCAGACCGCTCGTCGAGACCTACATCGCCGCCTTGCCGGCCACGCATGGAAACGAGACGTGGCGCGACACCGGCGTCGCGGCGCCAAGGGGCGTGATCGAGAAAACAGTCGAGAAGGGAATTGCGCCGAAGAGCGAGGTCGCGATCGTGTTCGGCGGTCCGTTCGAGTACAACGATGCGAACAAGCTTTCCCTTCAGGTGGTGACGTTCCTGCTCCAGTCGCGCCTGAGCGAGGCGATTCGCGAAGAACTCGGGGGGACCTACAGCATTACTGTCGATTCGCAATCGGCCAAGACGCCGAGGCCCGAATACCGCTTGCGGATCGACTGGACTTGCGACCCCGCGCGCACGCAGAGTCTCGTCCAGCGCGTGATGACAGAGGTCGAATTCGTCAGGCAGACGCGGCTCATGCCGGACCAGGTCTCCCGTGTGCGCGGTATTCTGGCGCAGGACTTTGAGAAGAACAGCGAGGACAACGGGTACCTGCTCGCCCAGATCTCGCGCCGCTACGACGATGGCGACGGGGCCAACGTCGGCGCTGCGGTCCGGCTGCCGCAGCAGGTTTCCGAGCTGAGCGGCGCCCTGATTCAGCAGGCCGCGCAGCGGTACCTCGATACAGACAATTACGTGCGAGTCACGCTCATGCCGGAAACGAAGTAGCCGGGCGCTACTCGTCGTCGCAGCCTCCAGACGATAAGCCGTATTTGAGCCTGATGCCTTTCGGAAATTCGCTGAGTTGAGAAGCCTCTTGTACTTCTCGCCAGAAATCGGCACTTACGCTGGGGATGGCGAGCCATTCCCGACCCCGCAAGCAGCGGACGATGCCCACGCTCGACGCGCTCACGCGCGCGAAGGTCCCGGCCGGATTTCTCGAGGCGCGCAGCCCAAATTTTCGTGAGTTGGAACCTGCCTGGCTGCGGCAGGTTGAGGGCCTTCGGCGGGTCGCGTGAGCTGGCGTGCCCTGCGGTAAGCCCCCGACCGCGTGGACCGCATCAGCGGCTTGCGCGATCGGGCGGGTTGATCGTCCAGAGAGACGTCCGGCTCGGCGAGCAGATCGCTGCTGACCTTGCTCGGCCTCGTGGCGAGCGGGATCGTCGTGGCGCCAGAGAGGTCGAGCCGCGGGTACGGCTTCTTGCCGCTCACGATGTCTTCCGACGGTTGATGGCGTCGACCAGTCCCGAGGTGGACAGTCCCGGCAGCAGCGGGACGATTTCGATCCGGCCGCCGTAGCGCTCGACGACGTCGCGTCCGACCACCTGATCCGGTGTGTAGTCGCCGCCTTTGACCAGGACGTCCGGCCGGACGGCCTGAATCAGGCGGAGCGGCGTCAATTCGGAGAAGAGCGTGACGTAATCGACGAAGCGCAAAGCGGCCAGCATCTCGGCCCGCTGTACCTCGGGTATCAGGGGCCGGTTCTGGCCCTTCAATCTCTTCACCGACGCGTCGTCATTGATCGCGACGACGAGGATGTCGCCCAGTGCCCGTGCGCGCTGCAGGAGATGCAGATGGCCGACATGCAGGAGATCGAAGCAGCCATTGGTCAAGACGATCCGGACGCCGTGGGCACGCGCGTCGGCGACGCGCGCCGTCAGCGCCGCGCGCGACAGCACTTTCGACCGGGCCTGCGACGCTTCGCCCGCCACCACGCCTGCCAGCGTCTCGGATTCAGCCACTGCCGTGCCGACTGTTCCAACGACGATGCCGGCGGCGGCGTTGGCGAGACGAGCAGCATCGACCCACGGCACGCCGGCAGCGCTCGCGAGGCCCATGACGGCGGCCACCGTGTCGCCTGCACCGGTCACGTCGAAGACTTCGTGACGTTGCAGCACCGGAATCTGCGTGCGATGGATGGCGCCGCGCCTGCCATCCTCATGCTCGAAGAGATCCATGCCCTCGGCACCGCGTGTGACGAGCAGCGCCTTGAGCCCGAGACGATTGATCAGAGACTTGGCTCGCTGTTCGATGGAACCATCGGGCCCGGTCGCTTCGGTGAATTCTTTGTCGTTTGGCGTCAGCACGTCAGCGCCCCGATATTTGCCGAAGTCCCTGCCTTTGGGATCGACGAGGACGACCGGCCTTGCCGCCCTGGCGCCCTTTGCCTTGCCTCCCGTCCGGCGGAGAGCCGCGCGCAGAACCGACGGGGTCAGCACGCCCTTGCCGTAGTCGGAGCAGATCGTTCCGCCAATCGTCGAATTCAGCTTCTCGATTGCGGAGACGAGCCGGCGCTCGGTGACCGCGTCGAGCGCCTCACGCGTTTCGCGATCGATGCGCAGCAGGTGTTGTCCGCGGGCGATGACGCGCGTCTTGGTTGTGGTCGGCCGGCGTGGGGACACGATTACCGATCGGGTCTCGATGCCGCGCGCCCGCAAGGCTTTCAGGAGCCATCGTCCTGGGGCGTCGTTCCCGACGACGCCGGCAAGATGCACCTGACAGCCGAGCGCAGCGAGATTCATGGCGACGTTTGCCGCACCGCCCGGCCGGTCGGCTTCGCGCTCCCAGCGCAGTACCTGCACAGGAGCCTCGGGCGAAATCCGCTCGACGTCTCCCCAGACGTAGTGATCGCAGATGATATCGCCGACGATCAGCAGGGGGTGGCGAGGGCGAGGGAGCTGAAGGCTCATGAACGGGGCCGGCGGCGATCGATCGCTTCGCAGATGACGTGCATGATGATGTCGTGCGCCTCCTGGATGAGGGGCGTTCGAGAGGAGGGAACGACAATCGCGACGTGGTCGTACCAGAACCCGAGACTGCGCTCGCCCCGTTCGCTCATCTCGCTACAGTATCTCGCCGGGGTCAGGGCGCTCCACACAAACTCTCGATGTCCGATCCTTCCGCCGCCACCATTTTCGATGGATCGCAGGTGGGCCGTGCAGACTGGTGCTACCATCGGACCCCAGCGTGATGGACTTTTCCGTTGCCTCGTTGAAGACTCGCCGACTGGCATGGTGGCTGTTGTGGGTGTCGCTCGCCGTCCACCTGCCGATTGCCATTGTCGCCATCGGCTACAGCAGAATGTCCGGCGGCGACTTCGATAACTACTACTACAACATCGGCGCCAGATCGGGTCGTCCGTACGTCGACTTCCCGGTCGAGTTCCCCGTGGCCACCGCGCAGACCTTCCGAATGCTCGCGCCCGTGGCCGGCAATCGTGAGCGATTCGGCTACAGCCTGGTGCTGCTCAGCGTGGCCGCGGACGTCGCGATCGCTGGCGCCCTGGGCTGGGGGTGGGGGATCCGGGCCGCAGCATGCTATGCGTTCATCACGATTCCCCTCCTCGATCTGTTCCTTCTCCGGTTTGACCTGTGGCCTACCGTGCTGGCGACGATCGCGGCAGCGGCGTGGCGCCGTGAGCGCCGAGTGCTCGCCGCGATCGGGTTCGTGGCCGGCGGCGCGTTCAAGCTGTGGCCGCTGATGTTTCTCCCGTTGCTGCTCGTGGCATCTAATGCGCGTCGACGGATCGCATCGCTGGCGGCGGCGATCGCGGCCGGACTGACGGTTCTGGCGGCGTGGCTATGGGTCGCCGGGCCGTCCGGCGTTTACCAGGTTTTGACCTTCCGCGGCGCACGGGGCTGGGAGATCGAAAGCACGGTCGGCGCGGTGTGGATGCTCTTCGAGCGGAGTTCGATGCGGGTCGAGACCGGTGCTTGGCGCATTGGCACGACGAGCGGTCCGATCACCATCGTGCTCTTCGTTCTCGGAGCCGTCCCATGCCTATGGATGATCTGGCGCGGCGCCAAGACCAGACACCTGGGCGCCGGCTGGGCCGGCGGGATCAGCGTGCTGCTCTTCACGTCGGCGCTCCTGTCACCGCAGTTCGCGATCTGGCTGGCGCCGGCCAGCGGCATTGCGTGGGTCGAGAAGGATCGACGGATCTCTGTGTTGACGGGACTCGCCGTGTTTGTCACGAATCTAGTGTACAAGTCATTCAACCCGCTGATGCACGGCTTCCCGAGAGCGGTCGCGACGTTGCACCTGCGCAACCTGCTCCTTGCCGTCCTGGCATTCGAGGCGGCGCGACTCCTGGTCCGGGCACCGCTGATGGTGGATTCGGCTCCTGTGCCCGGCGAACCGCGGACCCTTCCCCGTGGCGCCGGCGAACGTTAGAACTCTCCTGTCGTGCTGAATATCGAGCGCCAACGCTGGGTCGACCGCGTGCTCGGTCCGCCTCTCTGCTGGCTCGTCACGCTGCTGCATCGTCTGCACGGTCCTGAAACCGCACCGCGTGACGTGCACCGGATCCTGATTATCGTGTTGTCAGAGATGGGCGCGCTTGTCCTGACGCGCCCGATGTTCGACCGGCTCCGGGAAAAGCACCCGTCGGCGACGTTCTATGTGCTCTGTTCCGGGCAGAACCGGCCCGTGCTCGACCTGCTCGACCTGGTCCCGGCAGAGCGAGTCATCATCCTCAGGAGCGGATCACTGGCCGAGTTGGCGAGAGACATTGTGGGGGCCGTGCGACGCATGCGCGCCCTCCGGCTCGACGCGGTGCTGGATCTGGAGTTGTTCGCCCGCGTGAGCGCCATCCTGGCGGGGTTGAGCGGCGCGAGGATCCGAGTCGGGTTTCATCGGTTCACGCAAGAGGGTCTCTACCGTGGCGACCTGATGAACCGGCCCGTTCTCTACAACCCTCACCAGCACATCGCCCAGCAGTTCATCACCCTCGCCGAGGCTGTCGGATCGACGGACGTGCCAACGGCGAAGCGCCTCGTGAGTCCGATTCCTCTGCGGCTGCCGCCAATGGTCCTGCGGCCCGATGAGCTCGACACCGCCCGCGATGCGCTCTATCGCCGCCATCCCTCGATCGCCGGCCGGCCCCTCGTGTTCCTGTGCCCGGGCGCGGGTCTGCTGCCAATCCGCGCGTGGCCCGTGGCGTCTTTCAGTGTTGTCGCGTCCGATCTGATCGGCCGGGGTTATGCGGTGGCCATCATCGGTGTCGCGGCGGATCGCGAACTGGCGCAGACGATCCAGCGCGCGTGCGCGAGTACGGCGTGCGTTGACCTGACCGGCTACACCAAGGCGGTGCGCGATGTGGCCGTGCTGTTGCACCTTGGCGTTCTCCTGATCACGAACGACGGCGGCACAGGACACGTTGCGTCGCTCACGCCCATCGCTTCCATCGTGCTGTTCGGCCCGGAGACGCCTGTGCTCTACGGCAGCCTCTCGGCGCGCGCGGTCAACCTGCACAAGCCGCTGTCGTGCTCGCCGTGCCTCACGGCGTACAACCATCGCCGGTCGCCGTGCGACGGCAATAATGTGTGTCTGCAATCGATTTCGCCGGAAGAAGTGCTGGCGGCGGCGAATGAGCTGCTCCGAGCGGGAGGTCAATTTCACGAATAGCGGACGCTCACCCTTGCTCTGCGCCGGGGCGCTCAGGTTCGGCTTTCCGTCGGGCAGGCGCGGGATGCCGGCTGTCTGGCAGTTCAGCCACTGCGCCGAGGCGGCAGACACAGACGCGCACATCAAGCCGACGCAGATGATCGTAATCCGCTGATGGCGCATGTTGTTCCTCACGGGAGTTTGTTCCAAACGCCCGATTCTACGAGCGGACCAACCTCACTGCATGCGAACACATCGGCCCCGAGCGCCCTTTATGACTTCGCAGGACGGGAAGACGTACGGTTCACAGCGCCGGTGTCGATAGGCAAGCTGATCGCGGGCGGTGCGCGGCTCAGTCGCCCGAGACCCATTGCCCTTCCGAAGCGGGGGGCGACCCACTACAATGAGCGCCTGTCGCATCAGCGAAGGCGCGAATGACCCTGTCTGCTGGCGTTCGCCTCGGCCCGTATGAGATCCACTCTGCCCTCGGGGCCGGCGGGATGGGGGAGGTCTGGAAAGCCCGCGATACCACTCTGGGCCGGGACGTCGCGCTCAAGATCCTGCCTGACCACCTCGCGCTCGATCCCGATCGACTCGTTCGCTTCAAACGGGAAGCGCAGATCCTTGCCTCGTTAAACCATCCGAACATCGCCGCGATTTATGGATTCCAGGAAGCGGATGGCACGCAGGCACTCGTGTTGGAGCTCGTGAATGGGCCAACACTGGCGGAGCGCATCGCACGAGGTCCGATTCCGGTCGATGAGGCGTTGCCGATCGCGAAGCAAATCGCTGAGGCGCTTGAAGCGGCGCACGAACAGGGAATCATTCACCGCGACCTGAAGCCAGCCAACATCAAGATGCGACCGGACGGCACGGTGAAGGTCCTGGATTTCGGTTTGGCAAAAGCTCTGAGCAACGACACGTCCGCGGCGAATATCTCGATGTCTCCGACGCTCACGTCCCCGGAGTTGATGACGGTCGGCGGCGTCATTCTCGGCACTGCCGCCTATATGAGTCCTGAACAGGCGAAGGGCAAGACCGCCGACGCACGATCCGATATCTGGGCCTTCGGCGTCGTGCTCTTTGAGATGTTGACAGGGAGAGCGTGTTTCACCGGCGAGTCAGCGGTCGAGATCATGGGTGGCGTATTGAAAACGGAGCCCGACTGGACCGCGCTCCCGTCAACGACTCCGTCCACGATCCGCGCACTTCTCCGGCGGTGTCTGCAGAAGGACCCGAGCCGGCGCCTGCGAGACATAGTGGATGCACGATTCCAAATTGAGGAAGCGCTGACCGAGCAACCCAACGCGACTCCGGCGCCTACACCGCCACGACGCGTGCGCCAATGGCCGCTTTGGACTGCGGCGATCATGCTGACGATCGCCGCAGGCGCTGCACTCACATCGTGGTACTTCAGCCAAGCGCCCGCAGAGATCTCTGAAGTTCGGCTTCAAATCAATACCGGCGCGGGAAATGCGAGCAGCTTTGCAATCTCGCCCGATGGAACGAAGGTCGTCTACCAGGGACCAACGCAAAACGGGCTTCAGCTCCTGGTGCGGTCGCTGCAGTCGGAAACTCCCATGGTGCTTGCGGGGACGGAACGCGCACCGAGTCCCTTTTGGTCGCCGGACAGTCAATCGATTGGGTTCTTCTCTGGCGGCAGGCTGCAACGGATCGACGTCGCAGGCGGAAGGGCTCAGATGATTGCCGATATGGCCGCCGCCGCAGGGGGAACATGGAACCGAGAGGACGTGATCTTGTTGGGAAACGCTGCGGGATCGCTTTTGCGCGTGTCCGCGCTGGGTGGACGTCAGCCGGTCGAGGCGACAATGCTGGCGCCTCGGCAGACAAGTCATCGTTATCCGCAATTCCTGCCCGACGGCCAACATTTTTTCTTTTACGTCACCGGCGCTCCGGATGTCCGAGGCATCTATATCGGCTCTTTCGATTCGAAGGAGACGCGTCGGCTCGTTGACGCGGATACGGGCGGCGTCTTTGCTCCGCCAGATTTTGTCTTGTTCGTACGTGGGACAACGCTGTACGCGCAGCATGTCGATATCGATACGATGGCCGTGTCGGACGTTCCACTGGTTGTGGCCGACGTCGAGAGGGAAGATCTCGTGACCGCCGGTCTGCTTGTACATTCGGCGTCGCTGACCGGTACGTTGGCGTACCGGGGTGTTGGCCGTGGCACGGAGCGCCAGCTGACGTGGTACGACCGCCTGGGCAAACCGCTCGCCACAGTAGGCGATCCGGATCGTTCGCGCCGGTTCATGCCCCGTCTGTCGCCTGACGGTCGATACGTGGCGATTTTCCGGAACCTCAACGGTAACGGCGATCTGTGGCTGATCGAGACGATGCGAGGCGTCCTCCGTCGGATAACCTTCGATACCGTCTCCGAGGGCTGGCCCGTCTGGTCGCCGGACGGCGCCCGCCTTCTGTTCAACTCTTACCTGAACGGCAAGACCGACTTGTATGTGATGTCCACCACTGCCGGCGACGCCGCAACCCTCCTGCTCGACACGCCGGCCGGAAAGAATCCTTCGGATTGGTCGGCCAATGGATATGTCCTGTACTCGGATCTGCAGGGCACACTCTGGGCCCTGCCGACCGAGAAAAACGCAGAGCCATTCACCATTAGTCGGTTGGGCTCCTGGGGACAGTTTTCACCTGACGGCCGTTGGGTGGCGTACTCCTCGACCGAATCGGGGACATCTGAGATCTACCTGCAGCCGTTTCCCGGGCCGGGCACGAAAACACGGATTTCAACGGCCGGCGGCAGATGGCCGACCTGGCGCGGTGACGAGCGTGAAGTATTTTATATCGCAAGTGACAGCCGCCTGATGGCAGTCCCGTTGAGCGGGAGCGGGCCGTCGATCGAGGCTGGCTCGCCGGTTCCTCTATTTGTCCTTAACGTCGAACCGCCTCCCCTCACCTCCACGCTCTCTCCATATGATGTTTCACCCGACGGCCAGCGCATTTTGGTGGACACGATTGTCGGTGAAGGCGAGACCGCTCCGATCACTGTCGTCCTGAACTGGGGCGGGGGGAAACGAAAATGACGCTCATTCCCAATACTTCGCTTGGTCCGTACCGGGTTGAAGCGGCTCGGTGTCCTAACACTCGTCGACCAGGTCAATTTCACGAATAGCGGACGCTCACCCTTGCTCTGGTGAGAATGGTACGTCCCCCAGCCCCACTCGCCGTGATTGCGGAGTTCACAGGCGTGCGCGTCGATGCCCTTGCGGAAGGACCAGAGCGGTTCGCCGGCCTTCGCCACCCACGGCGGAACGACATGGTTCGGTGAGGCGAAACAATCGTCAGCCATCACACGGCCTTTCTTTCGAACAACTTAGTGAGTCCCTATGCGCCGGCCGACCGGCGCTCCGGACCGATCCAACGGCGAGACCTGCCGGCGCCGCCGCGTACGTCGTGGTGGCTCGCCAAAGCAAAACATAAGTCTGCCTCCAGGCATGGCGAACATTCCTTGTTGCCCACGTCTGCCCAGGGTGACGTCGGCATTGTCGCTGCAGCCTCTTGTGCAACGAATCATGATGATGAAACCGATCCACCGGCCGAAGACATCTCTCGTCGTCAAGCTCGATCCGCCGCGAGAGCTCGCGCGCGCCGTCCTGGCACAGGCCGTCTCCGATGCCTGCAGCCTCACTATTGACGAGCGCCAGCGGCTTGACGCTGCCGCCTTTCTTCTCGACGGCGACGAGGTCCTCTCGTTCTGGTGTGCGGTGGGCGGGCTCGATCCTGATGACGTCCGCGATTATGCGCGCCTGCTCTTTGACAGCCCCCAGGAGTTCGAGCTGCTGCCGACCCAGGGAGCGTCTTAGAGTCGAGGAAAGTAGGCGGCTCCAACGGATTCCTCAAGGGCGAGTTCGCCGCCGGCCGCCCAAACGCGGTGGACCATTCGGCCGTAGGCTCCTATCAAGCCGGTTGCGTTTCGCGGTTCGGGACGGCCGGCGGGGCTCCGGGAGCTTTTGGCCGAACCGCGCAATGGGCCCGGATACGGAAGAGTCCGTGGATGGTGGGGATTGGCGATCATTGGTACCACGATGAATCGTAGCGCATCGCGATCCTATTGATCGCGTGGCTGGGCCGAAGCGTCAATCATCGTTGGCGACCGCCGGTATGACCGGCTTTCTTGCCGTGTTCCAAAGAACACAGCACGAAAAACCATAGCGATTGCGCTGGCTCGGCTCTTCCCTGAGACCCCGCTACCTTTCGGGAGTTTCGCCGATCCCGCTATGCACGATTGCCATCCTCGAATCGACGGCCGCCTAGAAGGGCGGCGCACCTCGACGGCGTTCCCGACGGAGGTAGATTCGCGCTTCGAAGGGGATGGAGGCGGAGCCATGGGCCGGCCTCCACCGACGATCGCTAACGCTTCAGCGCGTCCATGAACGGCTGCATTCTGGCCGGCGCTTGCACCCTACCGGCGACGACCTCCTCCGGCGAGACGTTTTGCCCGTACAGTTCGGCGTTGTCGTTGGTATCGGGCTTCAAGACGCCGCCCGAGAGATCGATTCCGGCGAAGAGTCCCTGAGCGCGCGACCACGAAAGGATCTCCGACTGCAGCTGCGCATCGGTCGAGGCGTGAGCGGTGCGGCCGACCGGTCCAGCTGCGACCGACGCATCGGCGCCCAGCGAAACTTTGTTCTTCAGCAACTTGTTGACGCCGTTTTGATTCATCACGAGCATGACGAGATCGACTGATTGAGCGCCGATCTGAAGGCCCCAACTGCCTTTCTGCAGCTCCATGAAAATCGGCGCGCTCCACCCGCCGCCTTGCCGACAGCTCATCAGCCCCTTTCCGAATTCGCCGCCGAAAATGAACGCGGCTTTCTTAAGATTGGGAACCACCATGACACACGCCGCTTTCTCCCAGAGCTCCTGCGGAATGTCCTTATCGGGGATGGCGTGAATCTCACGGAGCGCCGTTGCGGCGTTGTTGATTCGATCCACCGCGCCCGTCGAAAGGTCCGCGGCCCACGCCGTTGTCGCCGTCGCGATCGTCACGACGCAGAAGAATGACCGCATGCGATTGCCTCCCTTTCAATCCGAAGGGTAGCAAGAATCTCACCATTGGCGCCTCAACGGCTGAACTCAGGCTGTCGAAGAGGGCAGGCGGGGTTCGCCACGTGTATCAGCTTTCGTCATCCCAGGTTGAAGCCGTAGTGGAAGTTTATGTGTAATTTGATGTGACTGTCTCACTCCAGCTGGCACGGATATTGTACCGCTTCATTGCTATCATGACTGGCTTTATCCTTCTGACTGCCGTAGCTAGACTTCGACACAAGTGGGTCCACCGAATGCGTCGGCTGCGGCAAGTGGTCGCGGGCGGCGAGCCGAGCCTCATTGGAATCGACCAATTCACGGCCGAGCGCCAGTGGCGCCTTAAGAATCAGCAGCAGCATCGGGCGGTAGCTCTTGTGAAGGCTGCGTCTGGATTCGCGAAGCGGCTGGCTTCGTAGCCGAAGGGGTCCCGAGAAC
The DNA here is from genome assembly GCA_035537875.1 of Vicinamibacterales bacterium. GTDB lineage: Bacteria > Acidobacteriota > Vicinamibacteria > Vicinamibacterales > CAVVIG01 > DATLLJ01. The sequence continues at coordinate 116,489 of DATLLJ010000072.1, forward strand.
GTGTCCTACCTCTCGCCTCTGGCTGGCGAATGAGGTTACGCACTGTCGTCAGGTGCCCGCTACGCTCGGTGGGAGCGTTTGCTTCCACGCACGCGGTGCGTCGTAGGCTCCATCCACGTCCGCGATTTTCTGAGGGACGGGTTGCCCCTCGACGTCGCCGAACAACTCTTCAATGGCTGACGCTGCCGCATCAAAGTATTCCAATACCCAATCAGGCAGCGACTCGCAACGGTAGTCCCCGCCCCAGCCCCGCATCAGTTCGCTGCAAATTTGGTAGGCTCGCCAGACGTGGATGGGGTTCTTGGTCTGCTCATGCATGCGTCGCTCCCAGTCGAGCGGCGACGTCGTTTTCCCCTCACGAAACCATGGGTCTTCGAATGCCATGCTGCCTCCGCGTGCAGCTCCGCGTGTGGAAAAGAATCGGCGGCAGCCGGCGCGGATGTCCGGTTTGTCGGGAGCGACCCTAGCCGCCGAGTGTTGAGCAACCTAGACTGCCACGATAGCCGCTAAGGTAGTTACCCTGTTCGCAAACCCACGACAAGCTACCGACAGGGAACGGCTGCGACAGCGGGTTCCCCAGGACCGTCGCGTGAGATGACCACTACGCAGCTGCTACCGACTCGGACTTCTTCAACCTGAAAACCGCTACCGACGGTCTTCGCCGACGGCTGCTGCGCTTGAGACGAGCGAGTCGCGTTCCAAAGAAACACGAAAGCGATTACCGCTAAAAGCGACAGCACTTGAACGCGAACAGCAGTCATACAGCCTCCTTAAGGAGTTCACGCGTTATCATGTTAGACACCGCGCATTACCGACCGGCTTTCCGTGTCGACCGTTTCCGCTTCACCTTCCGCGTGCTCTTGTCGCCTGCTGGCGGGAGGGGACGGCTCGGCATGACAATCTAGCCAACGCCGCGGCCCCAAGTCATTGTCCGACGCGCCCGGCGCGACGGTCTATCACTTAGCCGGGGATTTCAGGCCGCCCGGAACACTCTGATAAACGGAATGTGCGGTAGGGTACACGTCCCCAACGGGATTCGAACCCGTGTTTTGGCCTTGAAAGGGCCACGTCCTGGGCCTCTGGACGATGGGGACGCGCGATAGGAACCTCACATATTACCATTCCCCAGCAGTAGCGCACCTTAGCGCGAGCATACGGTTCGAAGATCACTGGAGGCTGAATGGCGAACGGAGAATTCGTGCTGACCCGCGACCAGCGCGACGAAATCCTCAAGGCTGTCAAGGCCATCGAACGACAGGTCAAAGAGATCGCCGACAAGCCCCAGTGGCAAGCCCTCTGGGTCATCGGGACGAACCTGACGATCATCCAGACGAACGTGATCAACTTCCGGCGTGCCGGTTCGAACTGACCGCAACGACGACTCGTCATCCCGAACTCCAGCGTGCCCGCTGCTTCCGATACCGGATGCGTGCTTTCAGGCTTCGGCCCGCCTGCCACAGGGCCCGACCCGGTGACGGCCGCCAGACGAAGACGTCGGAGGCGATGGCGCGCTCGTCGTCGTCGCTCGCGTTCCGCGTCCGTGCGCCCAAGAGCCGCGCATGATACGTCGCCCACAAAGTGAAGTACCGCGCGTCGAGCGAGGCGAGAAAGCTGTTGTGCTCGGCGAACGCGCCGCCGCCCCAGGTGGCCGCGTGCTTCTCGTGCCTGATCACGGCGTCCTTGTTCACGAGTCGGCCGACGCCATGACACATCAGGAGCGCGGCATACACGTTGTCCCAGCACGGCTCGCCCAGAATGTACGGACGAAACCGCCAACGGTTGGCGCGCCACCACGCCAGCTCGAACGCGAAGGCATCGAATCCCGTGACGAGCGTGCCGACGTCCTCTCCTGACGGCGTGAAATCCATCCTGGCAAAGGCGTACGCCTGCGCCCCGCCGCGGGTGACGAGCGCCGTCGTTCGAGGTGTGACGATGATGTCCGAGTTGAAATAGAGAAGTTACCGTGCGCCCTCGCGCTCGGCGATGTCGGCCAGCGCGTCCAGCGACTCGTTCGCGATGGGCTTGATGCGACCAGGGGAAGAGGTGATGGTCGTCGAGTCGCGCCGGAGCGCCGGAATCGTGCGGATCCAGGGACGCCTCGGAGGGGTGTCCCGCCACTGCAAATCGACGGCGACGGCATCGGGCACCGACGCGAGCGCGTCCATCGCCCCCGCCTGCCGCCGCATCGTGTCCGGGTCGGCATCATAGAAGCTCGAACCCAGAATCACCGTCATCGCCGGCCGGTCACATCCGGAAAAGGGGTCGCCCGACGGCCATCCACGGCCACGGAATGCCGACGAGGATCAGCAGCAACGCGAGGCCGAAGCAGACAAGCATCCTCTTGCGTTTCTTCCCCGCATCCGCGGTATTCCGCGCGAGCACGCGTCCGACGTGAACCAGGATCGCGGCCATGAGCATCATCGTGAAGTGCTCGACGGCCCAGAATCGGAGCAGCGGATCGCGCATGGCGCCGCCAAAGTCCTGCATCGCCTGGCTCGTAAACGGACTCAGCAGGCCGTACAGCAGCAGGCCAAGGAGAAGCTGCGTGTCGAGCGCGATCATGAAGACGAGTCCCCGCCGCTCGAGACGGCGGACGTCCTCGCCCCCTTTGCCAAGCGCCGCGAGTACCGCGGCCAGGCCGGCGCCAAGCGCGAGCCAGCGCAGCCACGAATGCAGGAAGAGAACGAGGGTGTACATCGACGCGCTGATGATTCTCGCACACTTCGTTCGGGTCGTCGCCGGCCGCAACCCTGCAACGGGTCCGGTCGAAGCCGGACACGGTATGTCCGGTCAAAGCCGGACACTCCACAATCAGCACGGCGTAGAATCGTCAGATGGGCACGATGGACATGACTTCTCCGTCCCGAGCGGTCGGCCTGACGGATCCCCACCTCTTTCGCGAGGCGTGTTACATCGACGGCGCCTGGGTCGGCGCCCTCTCGGGCGCGACGATCGCGGTTGACAACCCCGCGACCGGCGACGTTATCGGCACCGTTCCACGCCTCGGCGTCGCCGAAACGCGCGGCGCCATCGACGCGGCCGCCCGCGCGTTTCCGGCCTGGCGCAGGAAAACGGCCAGGGAACGCGCCGCGGTCCTGCGACGCTGGTTCGAACTGCTGCTGGAAAACCAGGAAGATCTCGCCCGCCTCATGACGATGGAGCAGGGCAAGCCGCTCGCCGAGTCACGGGGGGAAGTCGTCTACGGCGCATCCTTCCTCGAGTGGTTCGGCGAGGAGGCCAAGCGCGTCTACGGCGACACGATACCGGGCCACCAGCGCGACAAGCGCATCCTCGTCACCAAAGAACCAGTAGGCGTTGCCGCCTGCATCACGCCGTGGAACTTTCCGATCGCCATGATCACCCGCAAGGCGGGCCCGGCCATCGCCGCCGGTTGTACGGTCGTGCTGAAACCAGCTTCGCAGACGCCGTTCTGCGCGCTGGCGCTCGCCGAGTTGTCGGAACGCGCCGGGCTTCCGAAAGGCGTGCTGAACGTCGTCACCGGGCCGGCCGTCGACATCGGAGGCGAGCTGACGTCGAACCCCAAGGTCAGGAAGCTGTCGTTCACCGGTTCCACCGAAGTCGGCAAGTCGCTCATGGCGCAGGTGGCGGGAACCGTCAAACGCCTCTCTCTGGAGCTTGGTGGAAACGCGCCTTTCATCGTGTTCGACGATGCCGATTTGGATGCCGCGGTGACCGGCGCCGTCGCATCGAAGTACCGGAACTCAGGGCAGACGTGTGTGTGCGCGAATCGCTTTCTCGTTCAAAGCGGCGTGTACGATCGGTTCACTGCGAAGCTGACCGAAGCGGTCCAGAAATTGAACCCGGCCCCGGGCCTCGAGCCTGAGTCCACACAGGGCCCGTTGATCGACGATCGCGCGGTGGAGAAGGTGGAACAGCACATCAACGACGCGTTGACGAAGGGCGCCCGGCTCGTGGCGGGCGGTCATCGACACGCGCGCGGCGGACGGTTTTTCGAGCCCACGGTGCTCACCGAGGTCACGCCTGAGATGGTGCTCGCCCGCGAGGAGACCTTCGGGCCCGTGGCGCCTCTTTTCCGCTTCACGACCGAGGAAGAGGCCATCCGTCTGGCCAACGACACGGAGTTCGGACTGGCGGCGTACTTTTACGGACGCGACGTCGGGCGCATCTTTCGGGTGGCCGAAGCCCTCGAATACGGCATCATCGGCATCAATACGGGCCTGATCTCGACCGAGGTCGCACCGTTCGGCGGCGTCAAGGAGTCGGGCCTCGGCAGGGAAGGGTCGAAGTACGGCATCGAGGAATTCCTCGAGATCAAGTACTTGTGTCTGGGCGGCATCGGGGGCGACTAAGATAAGACCATGGGTAAAATGCGTTGGAGAGGGGCCGCTCTCGGCCTCGTTCTGATCGCGGTGAGCGGCGTCGGCCATGCGCAGCAGGAGCCTGCTCAACAGGACCCCGCTGCTCAGCAGCCGCCGGTCTTTCGAACGGGCATCAACGTCGTCCGCGTGGACGTGATCGTGACCGACAGCAAGACCGGTCAGCTAGTGACCGACCTCAAGCAGAGTGACTTCGAGGTCACCGAAAACAACGCGCCGCAGACCGTCGACACGTTCAGGCTGGTCAAGCTGGACGGCGGAGTCACGGATATCGATCGCCCCCGGGAAATCCGGTCCGACAGCACCGAGGAACTGGAAGCGGCGCGCGACGACGTGCGGTTGTTCGCGATCTTTCTCGACGACTATCACACGCGCCGCGGCGCGAGCATCACGGTTCGCGAGCCCATCGCTCAGTTCATTTCAACCCTGGGTCCGACCGACATGATCGGGATCATGTATCCGCTGCAGCCGGTCTCGTCGGTGCGCATGACGCGCGATCACGGGCGCATCATGCAGGCGCTGAATACATTCGTGGGGCGCAAGGGCGACTACGAGCCGCGCAACGCGAGCGAAGCGCAGTACGCGAACTACCCGGCCGAAGAGGTCGAGCGGATTCGCAACCAGATATCGCTGTCGGCGCTCGAGAGCCTTATCAACCACATGGGCTCGCTCAAGGAAGGCCGCAAGGCGCTGATCCTGATCAGCGAGGGGTACAGCAACACGCTGCCGCCGCAACTGCGTGATCCTGTCGCGTCGCTGCCGGGACTCGAGAATCCCAATCGTGACAATCCGGACGCGGCCGTCAACAACCCGCGCGAGGACAGCCGCACGTTCTTTTCTGACAGCCAGCTGTCTCTGTCGCTGCGCGAGGTGTGGAGTCTCGCCAACAAGAACAACGTCGCGATTTACGCAGTCGATCCGCGCGGGCTTCCGGTCTCCGAGTTCGACCTGAGTCAGCCCGCGGTGAACACGGTAACCGATCGCCAGTACCTCAACTCCTCCATGGACACGCTGCGAACGCTCGCGGCCGAAACTGACGGCCGCGCGATCGTCAACCGAAACGACCTCGCCGTCGGGATGAGCCAGGTCGTCCGCGACACGAGCGGGTACTACCTGCTCGGCTACAACTCGAATCAGGCGCCCTCGGACGGGAAGTTCCACGAGATCAAGGTTCGGGTCAACCGCCCGGGCGTTCAGGTTCGCGCGAGGCGGGGATACTGGGCGCTGACGGTTCAGGACGTGGCCCGTGCGACCGCCCCGAAGGCCGAGACGCCCGCCGCTCTCAACAACGCGCTGGCATCCATCGCGGTCCCAGCGGCTTCGTACAACCTCGTGCGAACGTGGATGGGGACGTCTCGCGGTGCGGACGGCAAGACCAAGGTGACGTTCGTCTGGGAACCTGCCCCCCGAGCGTCCGACCCGAGAAGCGAGGCGCCCACCGGCATCATGCTGATGGCAGCCGGCGCGGATGGTGACCCGTACTTCCGCGGTCGAACGAAGGACTCCCGTGTGACGTTCGACGCCCCACCCGGCACCATTCAACTTCGCGTGTCGGTCGAGGGAAGCGCGTCGCAGGTTCTCGATACCGTCAACCGGGACTTCGCCGTGCCCGATCTGTCGGCCGCCGACACGATCGTCGGCACACCGCAGGTATTCCGGGCGAGAACGGCGCGCGACTATCAACAGGTCAAGGGCGACGCTAACGCGGTGCCGACGGCAACCCGCGAGTTCTCGCGAACCGAGCGCCTGCTCGTTCGCGTACCCGCCTACGGCCCGGGCAACACGACGCCGGCGTTGACGGCGCGGCTGCTCAATCGCACGGGGCAGCCGATGAACGACGTCAAGGTCGGGCCGTCGACGGCGCCTGAATGCCAGGAAGTCGAGCTCCAGCTGGCGGGACTGGCGCCGGGCGACTATGTTCTCGAATTCAGGGCGGGCGACGTTCAAGAGCTCGTCGGCTTCCGTGTCACCCCGTAGCGCCGTCGCGATAGCGGTTCTGGCCTGTGTGGCCGCCGCTTCGTTGGAACGCATCGGTCCGTTCACCATTTCCTCAACGCTTCACGCACAGGAGGACCGCGCTCTTCCTCGCATCCGCATCGACGCGATCGCCGTAGACCGGCGGGGAGCGGTCGTGCGTACGCTCGCTCCGAGCGACTTCGAGGTTCAGGAAGGAGAGACGGCGGTGACGCTCGACGAGGCACGCTTCGTCGAGGACGACGCGCGGGCGATAGGCATCTACCTCGACGAATACCACATCACGGCCGGTCCGAATGCCGATCGCGCGCGCGATGCGCTTCTTCAGGTTGTCGAGCGCGACCTCGGTCCGAACGACGTGGTGATTGTCATGAAACCGCTCGATTCGCTTTTCACCCTTCAGCCGGCCGCGAGCCTCGCCGACGTCCGCAGCGCGGTTGCGACGCTCCAGGGGAGGAAGGGAGACCTTGCGCCGCAAACGGATTACGAGCGGACCTACATGTCGGGTACATCCGATCGGATTGAGGCGGCGCGAGCACAGGTCGCGGTATCGGCCCTCAACGCGCTGGCGGTCCGGCTGAGTTCGTTGAACGATCGGCGGAAGACGCTGCTGGTGGTCACCGAAGGACTGGATCCCTCGCCGACGCGTCGTGGTCAGGAGTTCCTGGCCACGGTCGACTCGGTCACCCGCTCCGCGAATCGCGGTCACGTGTCGATTTATCCGATCGATCCGCAACCGATCGAAGGCCGAACAGCCGCGAGCCCCGTTCTCGGGCTCGCTGACGCCACCAGGGGGCAGATCGTGACGACCACGTCCACCGGCGATCTGACCGCACCTATCAGGGCAGCCCTGGCCGACGCGAGCAAATACTACCTGTTGACCTACAGGAGAGCGCTCGACGAAAGCGGCAGGTTCCACCCTGTCCAGGTGAAGGTCAAACAGCCGGGTGTACAGGTGCGTGCGCGAGCCGGGTATTGGGCGCCCTCGGTCAGCGACCGTCTCGGAGCGGAGCTGGTCGCGCTGGCGAACCGGCCGGCGCCGCCGGTTCGGGTCGAGCCGATGCGCCGCAACAGCCCGCTCATCCGACCGTGGTTCGGCCTTTCGCTCACCGACGCGGGCCGGATGCGCGTGACGTTCGTGTGGGAGCCGACCCCGGGTATGCCCGGTGCCGCCACGTCGCTGACGGCGGCCCGACTCGAACTGACCGTGCTTGGCGACAACGACAAGATCGTCTTTCAGGGTCCGGTCTTGCCGACCGGACCGGTCGTGACGAAAGGCGCCGAACCCTCGAGTGCGGTGTTCGAGACAGAGCCCGGTCGCCTGAAGCTGCGCATGAAGATTGAAGACGCCACGCGCCGTCAGATCGATTCCGACGTCCGTGACCTCGAGGTCCGCGATGTCCGTGGGAAGGTGACGATTGGGACTCCGGAATTCCTGCGGGCACGGAACGCGCTCGAACTCCGGGCGCTTCACAACAATCCGGACGCTGTCCCGGTATCGTCTCGCGAGTTCAGCCGCTCGGAACGCCTTCTGATCAGGTTTCCTGCCTACGCTCCGGGCGGCGCCGAGGTGTCGCTGTCAGCGCGGCTCCTGAACTTCGCCGGCCAGCCGATGCGCACGCTCAACGTCCAGGTAGGACGAGGGGATCAGCGCGAAATCGAGGTTTCGCTGGCCGGATTGGCCAGCGGGGAGTATCTGCTGGAGCTGGCCGCCACGAGCAGTGCGGGACAGATCACCGAGAGAGTCAGCTTCAGGGTCACAACGTAGAGGCCAGGGGCTAGAGGTTGGAGGCTGGGGGCTGGAAGCCATCTCATAAACCTCGCAACAGAATGAGGCAGCAGGGCAGCCGCGGCGAAGGGCCCGCCAGGAACGACTCCAGTCGTTCCGCGTGACCAGCGGCGTCGAACGAACTTCGCTCGTATGCCGCATGCACCTGGCACAACGCTGAGATGGTCGACGCGTCGTTCGCCCGTGCCAGCCGGATCACGAGGCTCGGTCGGGGACCCGTTCTACGCTGGTGACCAGCGTGAAGCCGTCGTCCACCCATCCGGTGACGCCTCCTATCATCATCTTGACGGGCCGCCCCTGTCGGGCGAGCCGCACGGCGGCCTTGTTCGCACCGTTGCAGTGCGGTCCGTTGCAATAGACGACGAACAGCGTATCCTTCGGGAATGCTGCCATTCGCGACTCAGTGATCTTGCCGTGCGGGATGTTGATGGTGCCTTGTACATGGCCCTCCGAGAACGAGGCAGGGCCCCGGACATCGACGAGCACAAAGTCGGGTCCGGGAGCCTTCATGCTCTCGTGCACATCCCAACAATCTGTTTCGAAGGCCAACATCTCCTCGAAGTGGCGCAAAGCGACGTTGGCGGTGCGGCTGGTACTTCAGTGACCAGTGAGCTCATGGGTCCTCCTGAACATAGGGCTCAGTTATTGTGGAACGATAGCCATGACAGCGGAAGGTGGCGGATACGACAAACTACGGTAAGATTCCGCCAGAACGATGGGGCGCTTCACCTGCTGGAGCTCGAACTCGTGGAGCCGGAACTATTCTTCCGACTGGATGCCTCGATTGGGGCGTACATCGGATGAAGACTCCGGAGGAATGGGAGAACAGTGTTGTAACCGGCCCGAGCACGAG
>DATLLJ010000073.1:0-9671 GCA_035537875.1 Vicinamibacterales bacterium
GCCCAGATTCCAGTGTGGATGTCGTTGAAGTAGATCAGCCCATCGTGCGGCTGCGCTCCCCAGGCGAACGGAATGTTCGGCCGGAATCCTTTCGCGTCTCCCGTCCACAAGCGAGCCATCTCGCGTCCCTGCCGGTAGAGATTTCCGCGCAGTTCTCCCGACACGTCGACGGCGCGAGCGCCGCCGCTGTAGTAGCCGATGTACATCACGTCGTTCTCGACCCACATGTTGTGGGCGCCTTCTTCGGGTACGTCGTATTCGGCAACCTTGCGGGGATTGAGAATGTCGGACACGTCGACGACGTGCACGACCCCTTTGGTGGGGACCCTTGCTTTGTCGGTCAGATCGAACTGCGCCGGGAACACTTCGTCACCGAGAAAGACGTAGTTCTTGTAGCGGAAGACCGAGTGGGCGCCGGCCAACCATCCCGGCCCGTACAACTCGCTGTAGTTGAAACGCAACTGGCTGACGAATTGCGGATGCTCGGGGCTGCCGCCCTTGATGCCGTTCCCCACGTCGAGGATCACGAGCCCGTCTTTCCAGTAGCCCATGTAGATCAGACCGTCGACCACCTGGACATCGTGCAGCATTCGTCCGCCGATGAACGTTTCTCCCTCCGGGTTCTTGACCGGGCGCGAGAGCGGATTCTCGGTTTGCCAGCGCGCCACCTCTTTCGGTTTGGCGGGGTCGGCGAAGTCGATCACGCGCAACGACCCGGTCGCATCGTCGGTCAGGTACACGTAGTGACCGTTGACGTAGGCGCTGTGCACGCCTCCAGTCACGGTTTCCGTGTACTCCGAGAGCACTTTGGGGTGCGCCGGATCGGCGAGGTCGAGAAAGACGATCCCGTTCTTTCGGTTGGATGCTCCCTCGCGGGTGATGACGGCGATCCTGCCATCCGCGGTCGTGCTCACGTCGTTGATGACGCGCGCGTCGAAGGAGACGGAATCAACTTTGACCGGCTTCGCCGGATCGGAAATGTCGTAGACCCACACGCGTCCCGCCATGATGGAGCTGAGATAGGCGTACTTTCCAATGATCCACTGCTCGGCGGCTTGAAATTCCTCCTGAGGTGTTCGTCCGACGACCTCCAGTTCACGGGCCACCTCGCGTGGCACAACAGTGACGCTGGCGACTGCCGATCGATCTCCGATCGTGGCGGTCACCGCGTAGGAGCCTGGCTTCTCGGCGACGAAGCCGCCATCCGCATCGATCGTGGCGCCGACGCCGCTGACGGACCAGCGGACGACGGCGGAGACGCGGGCATTGGCTTGGCCCGACGCCACACTTTCGAAGCGCACGACGTCGCCCGTTCGCCCGCGGGTTGTCTTCGGGGTAATCGACAGCTCCCGCACGGGATTTCTGACGACGTCGATCGACGTCGACGCCTTGACATCGCCGACTGATGCCTCGAGCATCGCTGTTCCGACGGCCTGACCGACCACGAAGCCGGACTCGTCGATAGAGGCCACGTCGGGACGCAACGAAACCCACTTCACCTGCTGGTCGGTGCGCGGGTCGCCGTTTGCCATCTCCGCGTGCGCTTGCAGCGTGAGGCCCGTGCCGACGGCAAGCGCGACGCGAGGCTTGGTGATCGTGACGCGCGCCACGGCCTGCGGCCTCACCGTGACAACGATGAAGCCCGACTTGCCGTTGATGATGGCGCCCACCCGGACGTCACCCGAGCCGGTGAATGTCACTGTGCCCTTGTCATCGGCAAACGCGAGGTCGAAGGGCGCCGCGAACCACGCCGAGGGTTGCGCGTCCATCTTGTTTCCTGCTTCGTCGTAACCGGCGGCCGAGAAGGTCAGTTGCTGGCCTGCCACCGTTTCAACCGTGCGCGGTGTGATGTCCACTCGGCTCGGCTTTGGACCGGTCGGCTTCGCTTCCTGAGGTTTTTCCTGGCCGTGGATGGGGCTCACGAGGGCAGCGGCGACGAGAAGAACGGCTAGACGCACATGCGACTCCTAATGTAGCTGGACAGGAAACCAAGGATAGCAGTTGTTGGTCGCGGCGCTCGGTGGCCCGACGAAGCTGTCGGCGACGGTAATGCTCGTTCGGCGCGAGTGAGCGCCGACGTTAGACAAGTGTAGTCGCTCGTCGCATAGTCTGTAGAATCGGCCCCATTCACTTTGGGCGGCGGAGGATGTATGAAGTTGTTGTCCTCAGTAGCCGTCGCGACCATCTTTACGCACCTGGGGCCTCCTACCCGGGGTTGCCACAGGCACCACGGTCGTCACCGCGACGTATCAAGGAGAAGTTCGGCTCGCTTCCGGTGATAGTCTCGGACATTCCGTGAACCTCGCGGTCACGCACGTTGCGACCCGCACGCGGCGTACTATTCGCGCGCACGATGAGCGTGATCTCGGCACGACGCCAATCATGCGCGGGGTCGATCCGCTAAGGATCGAGGAGTGATTCGGGTTAGTATGCGGTCCGGCATGACCCGACTCTTCATCAGCCACGCGCACGACGATGCCGACACTGCCGCGCGCATCGTGGCGTACCTCGAATCGCACGGCACGCCGTGCTGGATTTCGTCGCGCGACATTCCTCCGCGGTCGATCTACGCCGACGCCATCACCGAGGCGATGCAGGCGTGCTCCGCGTGCGTGGTGCTGCTGACGAGCGCAGCCAATCAGTCGAAGGCCCTCAAGCGGGAGCTCGAGCTCGCGAGCCACTACGAGAAGCCGTTCATCCCGATTCGTGTCGACGGCGTCGAGCCGGCGGCCGGGCTCGACTACTACCTGCGCAACACGCAGTGGGTGGAGTACGCGCGCGACGGCGATCAGGCGCTCGATCGCATCGTCGCCGCCGGGCGGGACGTGTCGCCGCCTGGACAAGCCGCTTCGCGGCCGGTGCTGGACGCGCCTCCCGTACCGGCACGAGCCGCGGCCAGCCGCACACCGCTTGTCCTGATAATGGTCGGCGTCGTCGTCGTCGTTCTGGTGGTCGTGGCGGCGCGCGGCTGGTTCGCCGGGAGAGGCGGGGACGAGCCCGCTGCGGCAGATGCGACAGACGAGACGTCCGCGGTCGATCCTGACGTGCTGAAATTGGCTGGCTCATACAATTGGGACGGTATCGAGTGCGAGGCGGGTCCGACGGTGACGCTGGAAGACGACGTGCTCGTGTTCACGATGCCTGGAACGGAGACCCACCGCCACAAGGTACTGAAGGCCGAACCAGACACAGGCGGATATGGCCTTCGAGTGGTGACGCGGGTCACCGAGCCGTCGGCGAAGGAGGGTGAGACGTACGTGCTTGGCATGTACGAGGACTTGATGAGCCTCGACGTGATCTCAGGAGGTCACACCGACACGTGGCAACGCTGCCCATAGCTGTGCTGAGCGGGCGGGCCATCGCATGTCGCATTGACGCTTCGTCTGCTCTTCCACCTGACACTCCGACAAATGGCTATTGTCCGGATGGCGGCAGCAGGTAGAGAGTCATCGCGAAAACCAGATACACCATCAGCACGAGCGTTCCGACGAACCACGTCGATCGACCGCCGTTGGTCACGAGCGAGGCGGTGAGCGTTGCGATAAGCATCATGACCACGGCGCCCGGCCAGAAGCGCAGGTCCATCGGCGCCGGGCCGAGGACGTAGCTGAGAAGCACGAGCACGGGGGCCACGAAAAGGGCGATCTGTGAAGCGCTCCCGAGCGCGATCCCGACGCTCAGATCCAGCCCGTTCTTCCGCTTGAAGGAGTGGGTGCCTGGCCGTGTGACTGGGTAGGTCTTCGCTGTCGCATTGAAATCTGCAGAGCCTCTGCCGTCTTCTTCTGTGCGAGTGCAGCGGCAGCCAATTCGATGTTCATCTGCATCTGGTCGCCACGCCTCGTAGCCGCCGCCTTGGCCTTCGCCAGAGCGTCTCGTCCGCCCGGCCAGTTGCCCGCGTAGAATCGCGCAAAGGCAATGCCTTCATGACCTCCGAAGAACTGCGGTGAAAGGTCAGCGGACTTCTGGAACGCGTCTTCGGCGTCCTCGAAGCGGCCGGCAGCACGCAGAGCCTCGCCGAGCGAGTCCTGTGCTTTGGGCTCCTGTGGAAGAATGCAGACGTACTCGGTGAAGGCGGCAATCGCTCTCGCCGTGTCGCCCTGGCGCCGAAGTCGCGTTCGTAAACCACTCTCGGTCGCCTTGCTCGATAGCGAATCAACGATCGTGTTCCGGCTCAAATGAGGCCGTCGAGGGCCACGATTTCGCCCTGGATCTTGGCGATGGCCGCGTAGATCAATTGCCTGACCGTGGGTCAGACATGGCAGGGCGGGGTGAAAGGTGACGCTCGCGACCAATCGCTGGTAGAATCCGCGTGAGGTGCGCACTATGCCTACCAGGCGCTCCGGTCTAGCCTCCACCCTTCGGATCGGTTCCCGGGCACTCGCAGTCGCTGCACTCCTTATTCACGCATCGGGCTCACCGGCAGCGGCCCAGCAGGGCACTACGGTGCTCGCAAATGCCGCCGCGGCGTCCCCGGCGAACCGTCCTGCGGCCGCCGACGTCGCCGCGCCCGTCACGTTCGCGAAGGACGTTGCGCCTATCTTTCAGAAGAACTGTCAGCAGTGCCATCAGTCGGGCGCCATCGGCCCGATGCCGTTGACGACCTTCCAGGAAGTGCGTCCCTGGGCTCGCGCGATCAAACAGAAAGTCGTGGCGGGCGAAATGCCGCCGTATCGGTACGATCGCGACGTCGGCATCCAGAAACTGAAGAACGATCTCCGGTTGAGCGCGCAGGACATCCAGACCATCGCACGATGGGTGGACGCGGGTGCGCCGCTTGGCAGTCCCGCCGACATGCCGCCGCCAGTGACGTTCCCCGATCCCAACAAGTGGGCGTTGGCGGACCAGTTCGGCCCGCCGGATCTCGTCATTCGCACGAAGCCGTTCACAGTGCAGGCCAGGGGACAGGACGTCTGGTGGCGTCCGGTGGTTCCAACTGGTTTGACCAAGGATCGGTGCCTCAAGGCGGTCTCGGTCAAACCGTCAATGCGGGGACGCGCCGCCGCGCATCACGCCAACACAGAGCTGCTCGTCTTCGACGAGAAGCAGAACCAGTACGTCGAGGGCGAGCGGCTGACGGAGTACGCACTTGGGAAGGTCGGCGAGATCGTTCCGCTCGACGCCTGCCGGACGATACCCGCCAATTCCATGGTCAGGTGGGATGTTCACTACTACCCAACCGGCAAGGAGCTCGAAGACGACGTGATCGAGATGGCCCTCTGGCTGTACCCCGAGGGCCATCAGGCGACGCATAAGCAGGATCTCAAGCTGTACACCCTGCTGATGAAAGGCGGCGAGCTCGAGATTCCTCCCAACGGCACGGCGATGACGCAGGGGTTCCACACGTTCAAGACCCCGGTGCGTATCGACAGCTTTCAGCCGCACGGGCACTTCCGACTGGTAGCCAAGACGCTGGAGATCTTCTATCCGGAGACGGGCAAGCTCGAGATGGTGAGCTCGGTCTCCAACTGGACCAACAACTGGCACACCAGCCACATCTATGACGAGGACTCCGCGCCGCTGGTGCCCAAGGGCGCCGTGCTCGTGATAACGGGCTACTACGACAACACCGCGGGCAACAAGCAGAATCCCGATCCGGATCAATGGGTCGGGCTCGGCAGCCGCACGGCCGACGAGATGTCGCACGCCTGGATCGCGGTCACGCATCTGGACGAGGCGACGTACAAGCGTCTGGCGGCCGAGCGCGAAGAGCGTAAGAAGAACGCAACAGAGAAGCGTAGCGCCCCATAAGAACGGACGCCTCGAAGCGTTCGCGCATGGAGAGACGGCAGTGCTCAGGCGATCGCTCGTCGGCGGCTTCGCGGTAGCGATACTCATCGGCTCCCTGCCGTTAGCCGCCCAACGTCAGCGCCCGCTCTCTCCGTTGCCATCAGACGGCCTGCGAGTGGCGCCGTTCTTCGACGGGTGGTACGAGAATCCCGACGGCACGATCGCGCTTTCCTTCGGCTATTCCAATCTCAATCGAAACGAAGTCGTGGAGGTCCCGTTGGGGCCGGACAACTTCATCGAGCCGAAGGAGTATGACGGCCGGCAGCCGACCTCGTTCCCTCCTGGCGTTCCCTCCTCGGGCGGCGATGGCAGCGGCGCTCCCAGCAGCGGCGACCGTCGCCAGCGTGAGCGAGGCGTGTTCACCGTCACGGTGCCGGCTGGCTTTCGAGGCGATGTCGTGTGGACGTTGCGTTACCAGGGACAGACTTACAGCGTTCCCGGACGCGCACGCGTGGGAGCCTATCAACTACGCTGGCCGATGGCGATGGGATCGGTACCGCCGCTTCTCCGCTTCTCGCCCACCGGTCCGGCCGGCCGCGGACCCATGGGCATCAAGGCCGATCCACAGCGAGTCTTCATTGGCGCGCCGCTGTCGCTGGCGGTGTGGACCAACGACGACAGCGATCGCGAGACAGAGCCAGTCACGATCAAGCCGCGAGGCGCCGCGAAGGCGGCCATCAACGTGAGCTGGTTCAAGCATTCCGGCCCTGGCGTCGTCGTCTTCACGCCGCCAAGTACGCCGTTGCCGGAGCTGCAGGGGACCACCACCACATCCGTCGTCTTCAAGCAACCAGGGGAGTACGTGATCCGCGTCCGTGCGGACAATTTCGGCCGCCTGGACACCTCCCCCGGAAACCAGTGCTGCTGGACGAACGGGTACGTGAACGTCACCGTGACGCCCAGCGTCACGCCGTGACAACCGACTGAATAAGCACCGTCGGCGGTCCCTCGCTCCCGCTCCAGAACGGCGGCATGCCCGCGGCGAAGTCGACCACGGTCAGGATCACGCCGACCAGGACGGTGACCAGCCGATGAGGAAGATCAAGTCGAGGTAGCGGACCACGTCGCGGGCGAGATAGAGATGCAGGACGCCGAGCACGCCGTACATCGCCGTCTCGGCGCTGAACGTACCCGATCGTTTCGGGCCCACTTGGTCGCAGCGGAAATAGAGCGGCGAACACCCAATCCTGCTGGCTTATTGCCCGGACGGCGGCAGCAGGTAGAGAGTCATCGCGAAAACCAGATACACCATCAGCACGAGCGTTCCGACGAACCACGTCGATCGACCGCCGTTGGTCACGAGCGAGGTGGTGAGCGTTGCGATGAGCATCATGACCACGGCGCCCGGCCAGAAGCGCAGGTCCATCGGCGCCGGGCCGAGGACGTAGCTGAGAAGCACGAGCACCGGGGCCACGAAAAGAGCGATCTGGGACGCGCTCCCGAGCGCGATCCCGACGCTCAGATCCAGCCGGTTCTTCCGCGCGGCCGAGAACGCCGACGCCATCTCGGCCGCCCCACCAACCAGCGCGACGACGATGAATCCGACGAATGCTGGCGTCATCCCGAACGTAGTCGCCGCCTCTTGCACGGACTCGACGAAGACCTCGCTGACGAATGCTACGAGCACCGTCACGCCAGCCAACGTGACAAGGGCAACGCCGATCGGCATGGGCTCGCCGTCGTCTCCGCCGTGCTCGGCGCTGGCAAAGAGCTCGGGATGGGTCTTGAGCGCGAAGAGCGTACTGAGCGCGTAAGCGGTGATAAGCAGGAGCGACAATCCGATGCTCAGTCGCCCGGTGAACTCCGCGGCCGCTTCGCCGCCGACGTCCTTGATCGCCGAGGGCACCAGCAGCGCAATCGTGGCCAGGAACAGCAGGCTGGCCTGCAGCCGCGCGTTGACGCGGTTGTACTCCTGCACGTGGTACGTCAACCCGCCAAGAAGGAACGACGCGCCCAGCATGAAGAGCGTGTTGGTGACGATCGCCCCGGCGATTGATGCTTTCACCAGCGTGTATTGCCCGGCGCGGAGCGCCGCCAGGGCGATAACGAGCTCGGTCAGGTTGCCGAGCGTGGCGTTGAGCAGTCCACCAACGGTGTCGCCGGTCTTCGCGGCAACCGATTCGGTGGCGTGGCTAAGCAGTGCCGCCAGCGGAACGATCGCGAGCACGGACAGTACGAACAGCAGCGTCGGCGATTCGATGGCGGCCGCTTCCGCAGCGAAGAGCACGGGCACGAACACAAGCAGCCACAAGACACGGTTGTGCCGGATCTCTTCGAATACCGCATTCACGTGGTGTGTCCTCCGGTGGGAGTTGAGGTCAACATCCGGCTGACAATCGCGAAGAAGAAGCCGGTGGACCACCCGCACATCAGGATGCCTGTCAATGCCTCGACGCCGCCTGCGAGCCGGAATTCAGTTGGCAGCACCAGGTCGCCATAACCCGTCGTCGTGTAGGTAACGGCGCTGAAGTAGAACGCGGACTGCAGGTCGGGCATGGCGCCTTGCCAGACGTAGAACGCTCCCCACACGGCGATCTCGATCAAGTGGAGCAGGATGATCCACGCGGCAACGCGGGTGAAGAGCCACGTCGAGGCGAGGAACTTCTGCGGCGCCTGTGGGAACCGGAACAGCCATCGCATTGCGGCCGAGACTCCGCCTGCATGGATGGCCACGCAGACTCCCATCAGTGTCCAGGCGACCAGAAGCTTCGAAATCACGGGGTTAGCGAACCCGTAGTGTCCCACAGATGGATCCGGCACATGACGCCGGACAGGACGTGCAGGGATCGAAACACTCCTAGGCAGTTCGACCGTCAGCGCCGAGTACGCGTGCCACCAACGATTCCCCGAGCGCCCACGTGCGATCTTGCGTCGTGGCATCGGTCACACGTCCGGGCAGACGCTTCTCCTTGACGCCGTTGAAGTAACGTCCCGACACATGCGCGAGAGCGGGTGAGGACGCGAGCAACAGGGGAGCTGCTGCCGCCGCCTCCGCGGACGCTCTGCGCTGAATCCACCGCACGATTGGCCAGATGAAGCGCCAGTGCGGTACCGCGTCAGGCGTCAGCGCCGCCACGCCAGGCGTCCACGCCATCCCCGGGTTTACGGCGTTGGCGACTACGCAGGATCCCGCGAGCCGTCGCGCCAACGCGAGGGTGAAGAGGAGATTCAGCAATTTGGCGCGCGCGTGCGCCTGGATTGCCACGTACGTCCGCCGGTGTTCGAGGTCTTCGAATGGATCCCGGGTCCACATCTCGAAGGCGCTCGAAACGACATTGACCACGCGCGCCGCGGGGGCTTGTGACAGGAGCGGCAACAGGTGAGTGGTCAGGGCGAACGGCCCGATGAAATTGAGCGCCAGGCTTGCTTCGACGCCCTCGGCCGTTTCGGTGCGCGAAAGGATCACCCTGCCCGCGTTGTTGACGAGGATATCCAGATGAAGGACGCGCCTGGAGATCTCCTCAGCGAGCGAGACATTTGCGCGGACAGACGAGGTATCGGCGATGAGCAGATCGATTGCGTCATGCCCCGCGAGACGCCGCATCTCCTTGATCGCCTGCCGTCCGCGGGGCTCGTTCCGCCCCGTGACGAACACCCGCGCACCGGCGCACGCGAGGCCGACGGCTGTGTGGAATCCGATCCCTCCCGTGCCAGCTGTGATCAGGGCCGTGTGCGTGTTCAGGCTCTTCATGGTCTCCTCAGAAAGAACGATACGGATATTAGTTTAATTAGTTCAACTATTAAAGAGACTGAATACTCTGCACTATTGAAGCGCATCAGGCAGCGGCGTTACGCTCTCCACACATGAGCACTGCTGCCGCCGACAAAAAGGCCCTGGCGACTCGCGCCTGGATCCGGCTCTTCGAGTTCTTCATCAGCACTCG
>DATLLJ010000074.1:0-10799 GCA_035537875.1 Vicinamibacterales bacterium
CAACGCGAACCGCTCGGCTCCGCTCATGCGGCTGCTGCTGGACGCCGGGGCGCGGGTCGACGTGCGACTTCCAGGCATCGTCTGGGGGAAAGACATGGAATGGGAGACCACGCTCTTTGACGTCACGCCGATCTCCTACGCACAGTTCGGTCTGCTGCCGCAGGTCCATCGCCGGGAGCGCGACATCTATGAGAACATCCGCGTGCTCCTGGATGCGGCTGGCAGGAACGCCCCGCCTCTGGGGAATGTTCCCAATCGGTATCTGTCCTCCTGAACGAACCGATGGATAAGCACCGGGTCTTCAAGCTGTCATTTGCAAGCGTCTATCCGCTCTATGTCCAGAAGGCGGAAAAGAAGGGGCGTACGAAGAAGGAAGTGGACGAGGTCATCTGCTGGCTGACGGGATATACCCCGCGGGCGCTGGCAACCCAGATCGCGCAGAAGAAGGATCTCGAGACATTTTTCAGCGAGGCACCATCGCTAAACCCGAATGTCAGCAAGATCACAGGAGTCGTCTGCGGCGTCCGCCTCGAGGAGATCGACGATCGGTTGATGCGGAAGATTCGGTACATGGACAAGCTCGTGGACGAACTGGCCAAAGGAAGGCCGATGGCGAAGATCCTGCGCGAGTAGTCACCGATGCATGAAGATCATGCCAGCGCTGTCTTCCTTCGTGCACTTCGTGGTTTCCCGTGGCCCTGACCTGCCCCCTATAATCGGCACTGGTATCTGGAGAAACCTGCTGATGAAGAGGATGTCGGTCGCTGCGCTGGTTGTTCTGTCGCTGGTTACGGTCTGGTCCCCTGCCATCACAGGCCAGAAACCGGCGGCCATCCCCCGTCTCGCCGACGGCAAGCCCGACATGCAGGGCTACTGGACCAACCAGACGTTCACGCCGCTGGAGCGGCCGGCTCAGTGGAAAGACAAGGCGACGCTGACGGCCGAAGAAGCGCTGGCGTTCGCCAAAGGCCGGATCGACGACCTCTCCGATCAGCCGCGCGGCGCCGAGGTCACGCGCGACGCCGACATCCACTACGACGATGCGATCTGGATGCTCGAGGGGTATCCGAAAGGGGCGATGCTCAGAACGGCGATCATCACCGACCCGCCGGATGGCCGCATCCCGCCGCTGAGTCCCGAGGGTCAGAAGCGCCAGCAGGCGCGCGCCGCGGCGCGCAAAGGCAAGGGGCAGTTCGACGACGCGGAGTCGCGCGGCCTCTCCGAGCGGTGCATCTACTGGGCGCATGAGGGTCCGCCGATCCTCCCGACCGGTTACAACTCGAACCTCCAGATCCACCAGGCGCCGCAGACCTTCGTCGTCATTCCCGAGATGATGCCGTCGGCGCGAATCGTCCCGATCGACGGGCGCCCGAAGCTCGGAACGAACGTGCGCGGCTATCGCGGCGATTCACGCGGACGATGGGAAGGCGACACGCTGGTTGTCGAAACGACCAACTATTTCGAGAAGACGGCGTGGCGCGGCACCGGCGAACACCTCAAGGTGACCGAGCGTTTCACGATGACGAGTCCCACGACGATCCGCTATCAGTTCACCGTGGACGACCCGACGACATGGACGCGGCCGTGGAGCGGCGAGTACGAGATGACGCGGATTGACGGCCCGATCTTCGAGTACGCCTGCCACGAGGGGAACTACGGCCTGCCGTCGATCCTCAAGGGAGCGCGGCTGGCGGAAGAGGCCGCCGCGAAGACCGGCTCGCGGTAACGCGAAAGGCCATGCTCTACCAGAGTCTGGCCACGTTCGTCCTGCTTTTCCACATCGCGTTCATCGCATTCGTCCTGCTCGGCGGCCTCCTCGCGTTCCGCTGGCGCTGGGCGCCGGTGGTGCACCTGCCCGCGGCGGCGTGGGGCGCGGCCGTCGAATTCTTTGGCTGGATCTGCCCGCTGACGCCGCTGGAGAACGCACTCCGGCGCGCTGGCGGTGATGCGCCCTACGCTGGTGATTTCATCGACCGCTACCTCGCGCCGATCGTGTACCCCGAGGCGCTCACGCACAGCCTGCAACTGGCGCTCGGCGGCTTCGTCGTCGTCGTGAACGCGGTGGTCTATGCCCTGCTTCTGCGCCGGACGCGGAAATGAGACGAGGGATGAGCGCCATCATCACAACCATCGCGGCAGTCGTGGTGCTCCTGGCGTTCATCTGGATGATGCAGCGGCGGATGATCTACTTTCCCGATACCGCCCCGCCGTTACTTGGGCAGTCGGGTCTTGCGGACGGCGAGCTGGTCACGTTCGAGACCTCTGACGGCCTGCGGCTCGGCGCCTGGTTCTTCGCAGCGTCCGGACCAGCGCCTCGTCTCACCATCCTGGTTTTCAATGGGAATGCAGGCCATCGCGGCTACCGCACGCCGTTGGCGGCGGCGCTGCGCCGGCACGGCCTGCAGGTGATGCTCATGGATTATCGCGGCTACGGCGGCAACCAGGGAGCACCCAGCGAGGAGGGACTCGCCGCCGATGCGCGGGCCGGCCTGGCGTATCTCATGAGCCGGCCGGATGTCGATCCCTCGCGCATCGTGTATTTCGGCGAGTCGCTCGGGGCGGCAGTCGCCTCGCGCCTCGCCGTCGAGCAGATGCCCGCGGCGCTCATCCTGCGATCGCCGTTCACATCGCTAACTGACGTCGGGCGACATCATTACCCGCTGCTGCCGGTGCGCCTTCTGCTTCGGGATCGGTTCGCGTCGATCGACATCGCCTCCCGCATCACCGCCCCTGTGCTCGTCATCGCCGGCAGCCGCGACACCATCGTCCCCATCGAGCAGAGTCGTCGCTTGTACGCGGCGATCGCCGCGCCGAAAACGATGCTCGAACTTCCCGATGCGGATCACAACGACGATGAACTGCTCGCCGGCGAGGAGATGATCCAGTCGATTGTCCGGTTCGTCCGGCCGTGACGCTCAGTTCTCCAGCGGCTTCTCGCTGATCGAGTCGATCACCACCACGGGCACCGGCCGCTTCGTCTCTTCCATTCTGATGCCGAGCTGTCTTCTGAGGGCGTCCTGGAGCGAGAGCGCCCCTGTCGGGTCGAGGGCAACGCCGGTGTTGGCGGTTCCTGCCTCAGGGCGAGGCCCCTGCACCCGCTCGATGGGGCTGAAGTCGAGCGTGAAGTCGTAGCCGCCCTGCAGGCCCGTCTTGTCGAGAACGGGTATGCGCGTGTACCCCGCAGCGACAACGGGGATCATCTGGCCGAACTGCTCCATCGAAATGTTCTGGCAGGTCAGCTGCCGCCCGAACTGCGGCGGCTTCTTTGCTAATTCGGAACCGGGAGGCGCACCGTCGAAGCAGCGAGTCCGCCTGGCCGGGTCGGCCTTCGTCATCTTCGGGCTGTCGGCCACGAGCGTGAACGCCGGCAGCGGGCGATCTTCCATGTGCCACTTGATCTGGAGCTTGTCCACAATCAGCGACTGGAGCATCAGTCTGATCAGATCTTCGTCGAGCTGCGCCTGGTTCGCGGGGTTTGGCGTCGCGAATGCGCGCCCCGTGACGTCGAACAGCGCCGTCTCGATCCACTTGGGCCCGACAACGAACTGTGCCGGAGGGTCGGGAAGATTCCAGGCAAGACCGATGATCCGATTCAACGGACCGCCACTGATGTCGACCTGGCCCGTCGGCTGCAGGCGTGCGCGCGGCTGCGTCGCGTCGGGCGGGCTCTGCTTCAGGACAGCCACCTCGAATCGCGGCGCCGGTGCCGGCGGCAGCCGTTGCGCGAGATCGGACGGGTTCGGAGTGAACTCCGCGGTCACGGTCTCGACCACGATCGCCGGGACCTTGATCTCCTTCGGCTCGAGGACAAGGCCGAGCTTCTCGAACGCCCCCTGAAGGGTGACCCCCTCGGATCCGGCCTGGGGAAGCGCCTGACGCGGCGTGTATTTGTACTGGAACTCGTAGAACCCCGATAAGCCGGTCTCGTCGAGGACCTGCTGTCCGGCTTCGAGATAAGGATTGCCTGCCGTCATCAGCTGCGCCGCGAACTGCGCCATCGTGAACCCGGTGCAGTTCACCGTCGTGGCAGGTGCGCCATTGGGTTCGGGCGCCGTGTTGCCCTGACACCCGCCGCCGACGGCCACCTCACGCAGTTTGTGCGTCCCCTTCACCTTCAGCGCCAGCGCGGTCACCGGGACCTGGTCTTCACGGACTGCCAGCTTGAACCGTTCGGCCAGGAGCGCTTTCAGCATCTCCCGCACACGAGCTGGCTGTGTCCCTTCCGGGGCCGTCGCGGCGATGTCGAAGCGGTTCCACTCGAGCCAGCTGGGACCGCCGGTGATCTTCTCCGGCTGCACGTCGTAGGCGGTTCGAATCAGATCCACCATGGTCGCGTTTCGAATTTCGAAACGCGTGCCGCGCAGCAGGCCGCCGCGCATGCCGGGGCGTGGTCGCGTGCTGACCTGGATACCGGACACGTCGAACGACGGCCGGGGGGCGGGCGCCTGACCCACCAGAAGATCAGAGAACAGGGCCGCGATACCGAAAGCAATCAGCAGACGCTTCATAGGGGAAGTCTCCGACTGCCCCTAGGACGAATCAGCGCGTGAAAACGTTCAACTCCTACCTGAGGCTGTCCCGATTCCGAGCATGGCGCGGGAGTCCATGAGTGTTTCGGCGATCCCGAATGAAAGCGCAGACTACGACGCGTCGTTCCGCAGCTACACGACGATCGCCGCGCGCGAACACCCACCGCGGCCGAGTGGAGCAGGCACAGCCCTGTTCGGCGCTGAAACTGGCCTCATCGACGGCCACAAGGTCGCCATACTGCTTACGCAGATTCTGTACGTCAATCATGTGATCGGCTGAATCCGCGGATAGTACACTGCCCTCATGACGACAGCCGCCGCGTTGTTCCTCGTCCTGTCAGCAGCGGCCGTTGCGGCCCAGGAGGACCCCAGGGTGCCGAAGGATTCGGCGCTGGTCTCCATCAGCGGCTGCGCGAAGAACGGGACCTTTACCGTCGGCGAGCGGCGCGAGGATCAGCCGGGCTCGCTCGAAATCCAACCCGGCCGGCGCTTCCGGCTGAACGGCCCGAAGTCGCTGCTGAACGAGATCAAAGCGCATCGGAGAACGGCCATGCAGGTGACCGGACTGATTCGCAAGGCCGAGGTACCGACGCAGGGAATCGCTGTGGCGGGAGGCCGGGTGCAGATCGGCGGTGCAGTGCCACGGGACGCGATTTCCGATCCAGCGCGCGACCCAGCCTATAACCAGGCCGTGATGGACGTTCGCTCGTGGACGGCGCTGACGGGGGACTGTCGATAGGTCACCACCTCACGCCGATCGGAAACGCACTGTCAGCCAGCCGATCGCCGACGCAAACGCAACGGCTCCGAACACCGCCGACAGAAGAAGCATGCTGCCACCGTGAAGGCGGCACAAATCTGACGTGCCTCGGCTCGGGTTAGACGATAGGACGCATGAGCACCGAAAGTGAACGGAACATCCCCGATTAGATCCCGTCGCCCCCCCTGCACAGCGATGTACAGGGCAAACGGCGGCGACCACGAAGTCTGAGAGGCGCCGGTTTCCCGACTCCGCACTAATCTGCACGGACGATCCGCCTGTCCCGGCAACCCTCCGGACCCGATAAAACAGAACGGTCTCCCCAAGCGGGAATCGAGGGGTTATGGAGAGAATCAGTCGGTTGGTGGCCGTTGTGGCGTTGGTGCTCGTAAGCGCCACCCCCGTTGCAGCCCAGACCGCAGCCGGGCGCATCGACCGCCTGTCGGGCACGGCCTTCGTCGTGCGCGCGGGCTCGCAGATGGCGATCAAGGCCGGCGACGAGGTCTTCGAGACTGACGTTCTCCGTACCGGAGCCGACGGCCACGTCGGCGTCACCCTGAAAGACGACACGCGCCTGTCGCTCGGTCCCGGAGGCGAAGTGCGGTTGGAGCGATTCGTCTATGCACCGGCGGAAGGCAAGTTGGCGCTGGGACTGAAAGTCGTCAAGGGCATCGTCGCGTACGTCTCTGGAAAAATGGCGAAGCTCGCGCCGGATTCCGTTCGTCTCGAAACCCCTGCCGCGATCGTTGGCGTCCGCGGGACGACGCTGGTCATACAGGCCCAGGAATAGACTCACGTGAGCCGGCGACTCGCTCCTGCCCTCTCACTTGTCGCCGTTCTCGCAATCGGATGCGCAGTCAAGCGATCCCGCGTCGTGCTCCTGCGGGACGACGGTGGCACGGTCGGCCAGGTCGAAGTCTCGAACCGGTTCGGGGCCGTTGACCTGGTTGAAGCGCGCAGCACCACGCTCGTCCCCTCGAATGGCCCCCCGGGTCCGGTCACGGTCCTGGACGATGAAGAGGTCACGAGGCGGTTTGGAAGCACCCTGGACTTCCTCCCGGCGCCGCCCCATCGCTTTACCGTGTACTTCGAGTTCGACTCCGACGTGCTAACCGACGAATCGAGGCGCCTGATCCCGACGATCCTCACGACGGTGAAGGACCGAGGGGCGCGAGAGGTCACCATCGTCGGTCACACCGACAGCATGGGTGACAAGCCGGACAATTTCGCGCTCGGACTGAAGCGGGCGGCGACAGTCCGCGACCTGCTTCTGGCCGCGGGCCTCGACAAGTCGCTGGTCGACGTGACCTCGCTGGGCGAATCCGACCCCCTTGTTCCAACCGCCAACGGCAAAGCCGAACCACAAAACCGCCGCGTCGAGATCGTCGTGTATCCCCGACAACAGTAGGCGACTCCGGTGATACCGCTGCGCCACCATAGACTGCTGCTCCTGTGTGGCGTGCTGCCGATTGTTCTTTCCGCGCTGGCGGCGCTCACCCGGCCGGCGGCGTTCTCGCGCCTCGAGCGCGCCACCTACGACACGGTGATGCGCTGGTCGCCGACGGTGCCGCCCGACCCCCGCATCACGATCGTGGACATCGACGAGCGAAGTCTGGCAGCCGTCGGGCAATGGCCCTGGCGTCGCGACCATGTCGCGCGCCTGATCGCCGGGCTGCGCGACGCCGGTGCGGCGACGATCGCGCTGGACATCATCTTCGCGGAGCCCGATCGCAGCCGCGACATCGTTGACGTCGATGAGGACTGGAACAGGGACGGTCCCGGTACGCCGGACGGCCTGCTCGCGCGCAGCCTTCGCGCGGGCGACGTCGTGCTTGGCCACGCGATGACGTTCGACGAGGGAGATGCTGAGGGCGCTCCATCGTTCGCGCGCTGCGTGATGCACCCCCTCAACGTCGCGATCGTCGATGACGTCCACTCTGGAGTCGACGATAGAGATGGGGCCGCCCCGCCGTACTTTCGCGCGACTGGAGCTGTCTGCAACCTTCCGGAGCTCGCCGCGGCCGCCGGGCGGTCGGGGTTCCTGAACGCCGCGCCCGACCCGGATGGCATCCTGCGCCGCGCGCCCCTGTTGATGGGGTTCGGCGGCTACGTCTATCCAAGCCTTGGCGTCATTGCCGTCGCGGCCGGCCGCTCGCCCGATACGGTGCTGCGGGTGGAAACCGCCAACGCGGCGTCGTTGGCGTTCGGGGGGCGCGCCGTGCCCCTCGACGGCCAAGGCAACCTGCTGATTCGGTATCGGGGTCGCAAGCGCACCTTTCCATACGTGTCCGCGGCCGACGTGTTGAGCGGCAAGGTCGGCCGAGGCGCCCTCGACGGAACGATCGCGTTCGTCGGGACGACGGCCCTCGGCACGCGCGAGGTCGTGGCCACGCCGCTCGACACCCTCTTTGCCGGCGTCGAGGTGCAGGCGACGATCGCGGACAACCTGCTGCAGGAGGATTTCATCAGCCGGCCGGCGAGCGCACCGCTGATTCAGGTCGGCACCCTGCTCGCCTTCGGCTTCGTGCTCGTCGTCACGGCGATGCGGCGCAGTATCGCCTGGACCACCACCAACACCTCCGCCAGCATTGTCTTCCTGTGGACGGGCTCGGCGGCCCTCCTCTCCACGACTGGCGCGTTCGTGTCACCGCTGTATCCGACGATCGGCCTGGTGGTCGCTCTCAGCTTGACGACGATCGCCTCAGTGATCGTTGAACGTCGGCGCGCCGATACGGCGGCTCTCGAGGTCGAGAGCGCCGTGCAGGTTGCCGAGCGTGCCGGCCGTGAAACGTCGAAAGCGCAGCGGCTGATGATCGAGACGCTGCTCTCGCTTACCGAAACCCGGGACGTCGACACGGGTAAGCACTCGCGACGGACCTCGCGGTACACGCGACTGCTGGCCGAGGCGCTGTCGAAGAACCCGACCTTCGGTGGGTACCTCACCGCCGACTGTGTCGACCTCCTGTCGCGGCTCGCGCCGCTGCACGACATCGGCAAGGTTGGTGTACCGGACGCCGTCCTCAACAAGCCGGGCGCCCTCACGCCCGAGGAGATCGAAGAGATGAAGCGCCACCCGGGCTATGGGCGCGAGGTCATCTGCCGCGCCGAGCAGGAGTCGGGTATTTCGGACGACGCGATCCTGTCGATGGCGAAGGAGATCGTCTACACCCATCACGAGAAGTGGGACGGGACCGGGTACCCCGAAGGGCTCAAGGGCGCCGACATTCCTGTGGCGGGTCGCGTGATGGCCGTCGTCGACGTCTACGACGCCGCCACGGGCCGCCGGGTCTATTGCGAACCGATGTCGCACGATCACGCGGTCGCGCACATTGCCAAAGGCCGGGGCACCCATTTCGATCCTGACGTCGTGGACGCGTTCCTCTCAGTGGCCGACGAGATCTCGCGCGTTCAACTGGACCAGTAGCTGAACCCGTCGCGAAGGCCCCCTATGCGAGCCCCTCCGCCCCCCTGCACAGAGAATCTCCATGTCGCAGATCTCCACGATGCAGCAGGCGAGGTGCGCGTGCATGCTGCCCGAAGAAGTCGTCAGTTTTCCGTGGGATGATCGATGCTCTCGATCACCAGAATCTCCACCGGCCCCTCCGCCGGCCGCAGCGTGAGACCGAGCTGCGATTCGAGCAGCGGCTTGATCGGCCCCATCGGCTCCGGCGCACCTCCGATCGTGAAATCGAAGTTTCCGATCAGGCCGGTGCGATCGATGACGGTGGTGTTCACCTCCGGTCTCATCCCCAGGAGTCGCACGAGATCAGTCATCGGCATGTTCGTCGTGCTGATGCCCATTGGACCAATCCCGAGCAAACAGGGGGGCAGCGGCTGCGGCTCCCCGTCGGCGGGCTTGACGTTGATCAGGGCGGTGTTGACCGGCTCGCGCTGGAAGGCCGAACGGCATCCGCCCTTCGACGGCTTGAGGTACTGTCCAAGCCGGCCATCCTCGCGATGCATCACCAGCTCGTAGATCGGCCGGCGCTGAACCTCTATCCGCACCTTCAGCTTGAAGCGCTCGGCAAGCAGCGTGCGCAGCGCGGCCTGGGCGTCCAGTGGAATTCCCATGGTGGTCGAGGCCGGAAAGTCGTGGGCAGCCCTCGCCTCGATGTCGTAGCGCTCGTTGTCGATCCAGTCTGGCGCGCCGACGATCTCGCCGTTGGGCCGATTGCGGTATCCGTAGGCGTCCCGAATGATCTCGCGCACGCTCATGTTCGGTCCCCGGAGGCGACCACCGGGGAGCGTCTGCGATCGTCCAGGAAAGGGCACCGCGAACGCAGGGAGCGCGGCCCGTTCAGCCTCGCCTGCCTTATTGCGCTTGATCGACGCGACCTCGAACCTCACGTCCGGCAACGCAGGTGACTGGGTTGCCGACGGCTGTTGCACCGGAGCCTGTGCATCGACGTGCGCTGACGGCACGCCGAGCGCGATGAGACCGAACGCCGCGACGATGAGCCGACGATCGAGGACGGCCATAACGCGCTCCTTTCGCTGAAGCGCGATTGTACGCCCGGGGACGTCAGGGCCTGAAGCTGTCTCGATTCTTGAATTCGATCGTGATGGCTTCATTCACGCTTTTCGCGTTGTTCGGGCTTTCGTGGGCCATCGCATTGCCGCACGATGAGTCGCCGGCTTTGACCCCGGTCTCCATGTCGCGGATCTCCACGATGCAGTAGGCGAGGTGCGCGTGCATGGGGGTCTTGACGCCACCCGGGACCTTGATGCGGGCAAGCCGCACCACGTCATTCTCGAACTGGACGAAGTAGTGCGCCGGGTCTGCGACGATGGGATCCGGCGCCTTGATTCGAGCGGGATAGACGAGGCTTCTCCCCGTCTGGACAGGATCGAACGTTTTCCTGTTCTTCAGATGGACCTGAATGAACTCCGTGTCCTTCCCGACGTTCTCGGGAAGGTGGCTGTATGCGTCGCCGCACGTCACATCGCCCGCGCGATATTCCTGTGTCCTCACCTCGCCTGACGGCGTCGTCATCTTCAGTGTCGCGTCCTTGTAGAAGATCACGCAGCCGGCAGGGTGACTGTGCATGACCGACTTCGCGCCAGCCGGATATTTAACGCGAATCATCTGGGCGACGTCGTTTTCCTGTAGCACGGTATACCGCGCAGGGTCGGCGGAGACGGCGTCTCGAGGCGTGGCTGGAGGCGCGGCTTGAGCCGCGAAGAGCGTCGCGCTCGGCTCCGTCATCATGACGAAAGCCGACAACAGAATCACAACAAGGGCCGATGCCGCGCCAGGCGATTTCATTGAACTTCCCTATTTGAAGATGTTGAGAATCTCGGCCGGCAGCTCCGCGGCCGGCTTCTCGAGACCCTGCTCGAAATTCTTCTCCCAGTTCTTCGCCCAGGGACGGCCGTAGTAGTCGATGTAGCGCGGATCGTTCGGCGTCAGCTGCGTTGGCCTGCCGTTCACATTCGTGACGTTGCTCAGACACTCGATGAACGTGTGACGAAGGTTGGGGCTGTCGTGCTTCTGCGTCCTGTTCCAGCGC
>DATLLJ010000075.1:0-5673 GCA_035537875.1 Vicinamibacterales bacterium
CTCGGCCGCCGCAACGGGGGTTCGATGGGTTTCGTGGACCACGATCGTCTTTCCTACACGCAGCGAGAGGCGATATTCCATGTCCCGCCGCATCAGGTGGCATTCAACCCGGTCGGCACCGTCGGGCATCATGGCCTTCAGCCGCCACAAAAGCATTAGGTCCCTTCTGTACAGGAGGCACTTAAGTGCCAAACCGCTGCAGGCGAGGCAAAGGTACTGCCACGGAAGAGCGAATTGCACACGAGCAATTAAGGCGTTTCGTGGCCGTTACTTACGCTGAAAACTGGGATGAGCCGGACGGTAGGGCAGATGCTGAAGTCGATGCCTGGGGCGCCTTTCTGGACTCCGGGACCTGAACTCTTGCGTTAGAGCGCTGCGCTTGTTTGCGATTCGGATAACGCTGGCTGCACCGCGCCGTCGATTTCGGCTGCCGGCAACGTGACCCGGAAACGGGCACCGCGGCCGACGCCCTCGCTGTGCGCGTCGATGCCGCCGCCGTGCAGTTCGACAAGGTGTCGGACGATGGCGAGACCCAGGCCGAGACCGCGGTTCGGATCGGCACCGGAGGGCGTTCCCTGGCGGAAGGGCTCGAAGACATGCGGCAGGAAAACGGGATCGATGCCCATCCCGGTATCCGCGATGACGAGCTCCACGCCGGCATCCGCCGCGTGAAGCTCCACGTCGATCCGTCCTCCCGGCGGCGTGAATTTCAGCGCGTTCCACATGAGATTCCAGACGACCTGCTGCAGCCGAACTTCGTCTCCGCGCACCTCGGGTACGTCCCGATCCACCAGGCAGTTCAGGGTCACGCGCTTGGCGCGCGCCGACGGCCGAAGCGTGTCGATGCTGGCGCGTACAGCCGCTCCCAGATCGAACGGCCCCATACGCAGCTGCACCCGCCCGCTGGTGATTCGCGAAACGTCGATCAGGTCCTCGACGAGCTGCCAGAGGACACGTGCGTTGCGCTCAAGGATCGATACCGTCTCCTTGGTTCGTTCCGGATCGGCGGCGCGGCGGTGGAGCGTGGCGGTCCAGCCGAGGATCACGTTCAACGGCGTGCGCAGCTCGTGCGACACCGAGGCGATCAGCTCGTCGCGCGTCTGCAGCGCCCGCTGGAGGGCGGCCATCAGATCCCGGTTCTCGTACTGTCGCCGCCGCGCGCGCAGCGCCGACTGAAGTGTGCTGACGAGCGCTGCGATGCGGACGGGCCGATCCAGCATCGTGACGTTGCGCAACACCTCCAGATGCCGCACCGCCTGTGTCCGTCCGTCGCGCATCGACACCGGCAGCAGCACGACGATCGGAAGTTCCGACCAGCTCGGCTCGTCGTCGAGGGCGTTGGTGAGGAGTGAGATGCGGTGAGGAGGAATCGCCTCCTCGGCGATCAGAATCGCCCCGGCGCCTTCGGCCAGTTCACGGACCAGGGTATCCAGGTCCGGGCAGATGTGCGCGGTCAGGCCGGCGGCGTTGAGCGCCTCGCTCGCGAGCGGCGCATCCTTGCCGCGAGGTGCAAGCACCAGGATGCGTTCGTCGCGGCCATCCTCACGCGGGGGTGTCACGGGTGACTCCGAAGAGTGTCTCGGCCGTCCCCGTGAAGTCGGGCACGCCCGTCAGAATGCCTCGGAATGCAGCAAGCGGTTCACCGACCTCCAGGCGATCGCCCCGAATCTTGAACTCGCGAATGGCGCTTTCGTGCGCGCCGGTGCGCTTCTTGAGGACGGAAATCGCCTTGCGTACGTTGCCGCCGGCTTCAAAGTAGCGGAGCAGGATGACCGTATCCGCCAGGTAGCTGATGTCGAGCGGCGCCGACATCGAGTCGCCGACAAGTCCGTGCTGCGCGACGGTGATCAAGGTGAGGACGTCCCTGTGATTCAGGTACGACAGCAGTTCGTGCAGCTGCAGCAGCACGGCCTGGTGGTCCTGCATCGCGTTCATGTAGCCGTTGAGGCTGTCGATCAGGATCAGCTTCACATCTTCGTGCTCGACCTGCCGGCAGATGTCCGCCGCCAGCTCGCCGGCTGACAGCTGACCGGGATCGAGCTGGCGAACGATCGCGGCGCCCGACTCGACGAGCGGTTCCATGTCCAGGCCGAGCCCCTTGCTGCGGTGGAGGAACGTGCTCCGCCGCTCGTCGAACAGATACAGCGAGGACCGCGCCCCGGATTGACTGAACATCGACGCGTATTTGGACGCCAGGATCGTCTTGCCGACCCCGGCCGGGCCGATGATCAGCGTGCTGGTGCCGGTAGACAGGCCACCACCAAGCAGCGTGTCGAGTCCGTCGATGCCGCTGACGACATCCGTCAGCGTCGGCGCGCCTGCTTCCTCGTTATCCGCCGCGACGACCCGCGGGAACACCTTCAGGCCGCCGGTTTCGATGCGGACGTCGTGATAGCCGCCGCGGTACTTGACGCCCCGCAGTTTGGTGATCTGAATCCGCCGTCGCTCGGCGCCCCATTCACCGACGAAGTGCTCGAGACGGAGTACGCCGTGCGAGATGCTCTGTACCTGCAGATCGGGCTGATAACCGGAGCGATCGTCCAGCAGCAGCACCGTCGAATGACGCCCCACGAAGAACTGCTTCAGCGCGAGGATCTGGCGCCGGTAGCGAATCGGTTCGCGTGCGAGGAGCCTGAACTCCGCCAGAGAGTCGATGACGATACGCGAGGGGTTGACAGTGTTGACCCGTTCGATGACAGCGCGAATCGTGTCGGAGAGCTCAACCTCGGACGGATCGAAGATCGTGTACTGCTCGTCCTGTCCGATGACGTCGGCCGGGGTGAGCTCGAAGATGTCGATGCCGTCGAGCGTCCAGCCGTGTGACGCGGCGACGGCGTTGAGCTCGTTCGCGCTCTCCGACAGGGTGACGTAGACACACGACTCCCCCTCGCGCAGGCCTTCTCGCAGAAACTGGAGTGCGGCTGTGGTCTTGCCGGTGCCCGGGTCGCCTTCCACGAGATATACGCGATCGCGGGGAAGCCCGCCGCGGAGGATGTGGTCGAGACCGGTAATGCCTGTGGAAGCTGTGCCCTGGAGAAGGGCGGTTTGATCGCCGAGCGACATGTCTGGCCGCAGTATATGCGTGAGATATGCCGAATCCAGCTCTGCCGGGCAAGTGATAGCGCTCTGTCCTTCCATCCCGAAAACGGGCCGGGAATTTGCTCTCGCGCGAGCACTCTGTCTGTGGATACCGCCGAAACTGTCGTAGCCCCGAGTCTTGAAGAAAGCGATCCGCTCGGTTCGTTTCCTCCCGAGGACTGTCCGGGCGATGTCCTTTTGGCGGGTAACATCGCCACTGCCGGTCCAATCGTCGCAGAAGTCTCCACAATTCGAGCGATCCGAAGAAGGCGCGCCCGCATTCGCCGTGCGGGATTCCGCGCCGGTCTTCTGAGTCATCTCAAACATCTCGAGACCACGGTGCGCGCACGATGGGCGAGATCACGGAATTGGAATTCGTTACGGCGTCTGAAAACCGTACGCATTCGTCCCGAAGTGTCGCGCTGGACTATTCGTTTTTCCATCTTCGCGGTCGGCGTTGCCGTTGGCGTCCTCACTCCGCCGCTCGGCAACCGGTCGGACACCTCGAGCCAGACGCCGTCAGCGGCATCGGTGCTTGCGGAGGTGCGGCCGATGCCCGCCGCCGGCAATTCGCCTGCGGCTGTCGGAACGGCGCTGGTGGTTCCGCCGCCTTCGGTGGCACCGGCGCCTGCTGCGCCGGCACCGAGGCTGGAGGCTTCGCCGCGGGCGCCGGGGCACCGCGGGACGCTGGTCGTCACCTCGCAGCCAGGTGGCGCTCGCGTCTTCGTGAACAACCGCCTCGCCGGGCAGACACCGCTTGTGATGAACGCGCTCCCGGCGGGCTCCCGCGCCGTCCGGCTCAGCCTTGACGGCTACGCCGCGTGGTCCCGCGGTGTGAGCGTCGTCGCCAACCAGTCAACGACGATCAGCGCGAAGCTGGAACTTAATAGGTAGCCTGGGTAGGCTGGGTGGCCTGGGTGGCCTGCGTCAAAACCCAGGCAACCTAGGCAACCCAGGCAACCTAGGCAACCCAGGCAACCTAGGCAACCCAGGCAATCCAGGCAACCCAGGCAACCCAGGCAACCCAGGCAACCCAGGCAACCCAGGCAACCCAGGCAACCCAGCAAACCTAGTTAGGCGTTGGACGCGAGGCCGATCCCACCACCAGTACCGGCACCATCGCGTTGGCGGGCTCGAGCTTCAGCCCGAGCTGCTCCTGTAGCGCCGTGAAGATCGACGGGCCGTTCGGGTCGACAGGGGGAAGTCCGGGCGGCAAGCCCGGCGGAATGTTTTCGGGAGTGAATCGCAGCGTCAGGGTATACGGCCCTTCGGCGCCCGTTCGATCGACGATCAGCCGATTCAGGGACGAGCCGGTCATCGTCAGCCGCGATAACGATTCCGCAAACTGCGCCATCGTGCGCCCGCGCGATTGAATGTAACCCGGCCCCACCGAGCTCCCACATCCGCCAGGTCCCTTCGCGGTTGCGCAGTCGATCGTCGATTTCTGCAGCTCCGGTCCAGGTCTCTTGTCCGCTCTGGCGAAGACGAGCGCAAAGACCGGCCGCTCCCTCGTTTCGTTGCGCACGGCGAGCTTGAAGCGTTCCGCAAGCAGCCCACGGAGCATCAGGTTGACCGTCGGCCGATCGGCTTCGACAAACGTCGCCTCGACGTCGAAACGTTCGGTGTTGATCCAGTCCGGTCCGCCGATCACCTGGAACTCCTGCACCTCGTATGCGGTGCGGATCAGTGCAGACAACGTGAAACCGCGCGCCGCAAACCGCCCCTTTTGAGTCTGGATGGAGATGATGCCGTCGTTTGTCTTGTTCTCTTTGATCGAGGCCACGTCGAACCGTGGCTGCGTCGAAGGCGGCTGCTGCGCTCGTGCCTGCAGCACCGGAAGGAGGGCCGCCGTTGTGGCGATCGCGATCCATTTCGTCATCGGTGCTCCTCGATGACGGCGATCCTACATGGCTTTGTTGATTCAGTCTTCTGTCGGCCGCGCCGCCTGATCGATCATCAGGACATCAACCTGTGGCCGCCACGAGCTTCAAGCCCAACTGTTCCCCGAGTGCGGTGAACACACACAAGTCGCCTTGGCATGTGTGTGATGATGGGCTCGAGTTACGCATGCGGATTGTCGCCGTCGTCGCGGTGATTGCCGTTGCATCCACTGCCTGCGACGAATCATCGACACCAACGACACCAACGACTCGTGCGCTTGTCGACGCACGTGTCGTCGATTCGAAGAACTTCAAGCTTGGCGCCCCGGTCCCTGTGGCAACGGTGAGTGGAACGCTATCGGGGAATTTCGTTGCCTCGATCTGGGACGGGTCGCGATGGGTAAGTCTGGGAAGCCCAAATGGAATCAGCGTGGCGCTGCAGATCCACCCCCAGGTTGCGACACCGACGACTGTTCATGGAGAACAGAGCGCGCCAGCGGGGTCCTACGATCGCGTCAGGCTCGACCTGCAGGGCGTTACGGCAACCATCACGCGCGGTTCCTCGTTTGGCGGAACGACGTTCAGCAGCGATACAACCTTCCGGCTTGGCGGCAGCGACCAGCACGTGGAACTTCCTGTCACTGTGAGCCGCTTCTCGCTGGAGGAGAGTCCCTCCGTGAAACGTGTCATTGTCTTTGAGTTGAGCTCTGAGCGG
>DATLLJ010000076.1:0-9600 GCA_035537875.1 Vicinamibacterales bacterium
GATCGACGTCCATCGCGTACAACCACGCCGAGTTCTCGGCCGACGCACGCTCGAGCTCGTCGAGCGCTCGATCGCGCTCGCCGAGCGCCAGGCGAAACGCTGCCATGTGGTACGCGTCCACGTACTCCGACCGGCGCAGGGTCTCCAGACCTTCCAAAATCGCGCGCGCGTCGCCGTGCTGGCCCAACATGGCTCGACACGCGCCTTCAAGCGCCCGCTGCCACGGCAGGCCAAGCGACAGGATCGACGCCACCTGATACTGCGCGAGCGCGTCCTCGAGTCGTCCGGCATACTGGAGCGCCTGCGCGTAATCGACCCGCACGATGTGAAGGTACGGGTGCAACTCGACGGACTTGCTGCCTACCGAAACGGCCGCTTGGAAGTCGCGCTTCCAGCAACGGACCAGGACTTCCGCGCCCGCGAGCGTTGGCAGCAGCGGGTCGGCCTGACGGCTAATGCGGCCTATCGTCCGGGATTGCCGAAAGTTTGTTCGAAGAGGACTGCCCTCGCCTGTAAAATCGCAGCCATATTGCCGTCACCAGTCTTAGAGACGAGAATCGACGAGCCGCTGCGTCTTGGATACCCCGTGTACGTGCTCTTCGTGCTGATGGTCTGTTACACGCTGGCGTTTGTCGATCGCCAGATCCTCAGCCTGCTCGTGGCGCCCATCAAGCGGGATCTCGGCATCAGCGATACGCGCGTATCGGTGTTGCAGGGGCTCGCGTTCGCGCTCCTGTACACAACACTCGGGTTGCCGATGGGGCGCATCGCCGACAGATGGAACCGGCGTCGGCTCATTTCCGTGGGCGTGCTGGTCTGGTCGATCATGACGACGTCGTGTGCCGGCGCAAAGAGCTTCTGGTCGCTGTTCTTCGCGCGCATGGGTGTCGGAGTCGGCGAGGCGACGCTGGCGCCGGGGGCCTTTTCGATGATTGCGGATTCGTTTCCGAAAAGGCATCTCGGGCGCGCGATGAGCGTGTACTCGATGGGGATCTTCATCGGCTCCGGCCTTGCACTCCTTGTGGGCGGCACCGTGGTGCAGGCGACGACGCAAGTCCCCACGATCGACCTGCCCGTCTTCGGCACCGTGGCCTCCTGGCGCCTGACGTTCCTCATTGTTGGGCTCCCCGGCCTGTTGATCGCCGCGTGGGTGGCGACGCTGCGCGAGCCGGCGCGCCGCGATCTGCTGCTCGACCGCGAGGGGCGTCCGTCCGCGCTCACGATGCGTCAGGTGGTCGAGCAGGGACGCGCACGATGGCAGTCGATCATCGGTATTTCGAGCGCGATGGTCTTCCAGTCGATGTGCGCATACGGCATCCTGTTCTGGACACCCTCAGTGCTGCAGCGGGTTCACGGTTGGACGCCGAGCCAGGCGGGCAATCGCCTGGGCATCCTGATCGTCTGCTTCGGTTGTCTCGGGATGTTTGCCGGAGGCGCGCTGACGGACCGCTGGCGGAAGCTCGGCATCGCCGACGCGCCGATGCGGGTCGGAATCATCAGCGCCATCGGCATCGGCGTGCTGTTCACTCTGGCGCTGACCGCGCGGACAAGTGACGTGATGTTGATCTGGTTCGCGCCGGCGCTGTTCTTCCTCGGACTCCCGATGGGGGTGGTCTATGCGGCGCTGCAGTGGATCCTGCCCAACCAGGTGCGCGGCCAGATCTCCGCGCTGTTTCTGCTGATCCTGAATCTGGGCGGCCAGACGCTGGGCCCCTTCGTGCCTGCCTGGATCAGCGACCACGTGTGGCGGTCGGAGCTTATGATTGGCGTGTCTCTCGCGCTCTCGACCGCAATGGCGGCTACGCTGATGCTTCTCGCGTTCCTGTTCACCTGCCGGCCGTACAGGACCGATTCCGCGGCGATGCCCTAATATCTTCTGAGGCCCATGTCCGCGCAAATGAAGCAAGTCTCCGTCACAACCATGGACGGCATTGCCGTCGTGCAGATCGACAACCCGCCGGTCAACGCCCTCAGCCGCGAGGTCCGTGAGGAACTGCCGGCCGTCGTCGCACGGCTCGCCGACGATGCGGCGATCGATGCCATCGTCGTCGTGGGCGCCGGCAGGACGTTTGTCGCCGGCGCCGACATCAAGGAGCTGGAACAGGCCGCGTGGAGCACCGCCGAACCGCCGGACCTTCACGATCTGCTGCGCCTCGTCGAAGAGGCTCCCAAACCGATCGTCATGGCGATACACGGCAGCGCACTTGGCGGCGGGCTGGAACTTGCGATGGCCGGGCACTATCGGGTCGCGGGTCCGGACGCTCGGATGGGTCAACCCGAGGTTAATCTCGGAATCATTCCAGGGGCAGGAGGGACGCAGCGGCTGACGCGACTCGTGGGCGTGGAGAAAGCCATCGAGATGTGCGTGTCCGGCAAGCCGATTGGCGCCGAGGACGCGAAGCGCGCTGGATTGATCGATCAGGTGATCGAAGGAGACCTGACGATGGGCGCCGTCGCGTTTGCGCGGGACGTCGTTCGCCGTGGCGCGCCGCATCCCAAAACCCGCGACCGAGCCGACAAACTGGGGACGGCTGAATCGAACGCGCCGCTCTTTGCGAAGGGCCGGGAGATGGCGCGAAACACGCGGCGCCATCAAACGGCGCCACTGCGGGCCATCGAGGCGATCGAAGCGGCAGTGACGCTTCCGTTCGACGAGGGGTGCCGCCGCGAGCGCGCGATCTCGCTCGAGTGCGTGCGTTCGGATCAGGCGCGGGCGCTTGTCCACGCGTTTTTCGCTGAGCGGAACGTCGCCAAAGTGCCCGGCCTTCCGAAAGACGCGCGGGTCGCCGATATCAAGGCGGTCGCGATCATTGG
Source organism: Vicinamibacterales bacterium (assembly GCA_035537875.1). Classification (GTDB taxonomy): domain Bacteria; phylum Acidobacteriota; class Vicinamibacteria; order Vicinamibacterales; family CAVVIG01; genus DATLLJ01. The sequence continues at coordinate 2,815 of DATLLJ010000076.1, forward strand.
AGCGGGGACCATGGGGGCGGGCATCGCCATGGCCTGCGCCAACGCCGGCCTGCAGGTCACACTCAGCGACATCGCGCCGGAAGCGGTCGAGCGAGGGCTCGCAGCCATTCGACGGAATTACGAGTCGTCGGTCACGCGCGGCCGATTGTCCGCCGGGACCGTCGACGAGCGTCTCGGGCTGATTCACACTTGTGTCGGATACGACGGCTGTGCGACGGCCGACCTGATCATCGAGGCCGTGTTCGAACACCTGGCGTTGAAACGGCAGGTCTTTGCGGAGATCGATCGCGTGGCGAGGCCAGGCTGCGTGCTGGCGACAAACACATCCACGCTGGATATCGATCACATCGCGGCGGCGACCAACCGGCCGGCGTCGGTCGTCGGTTTGCACTTCTTCAGTCCGGCGCACGTGATGCGCCTGCTCGAAATCGTTCGAGGCCATGCGACAGCGGACGAGGTCCTGGCGACCGCGTTGGCGTTTGCGAAGCGGCTCGGCAAGGTCGGAGTGGTCGTTCGCAATGGTCCGGGGTTTGTCGGCAATCGGATGATGTTCTCGTATATGTACGAGGCGCAGTTTCTGGCCGAGGAAGGCGCCACGCCGGAGCAGGTGGACGGCGTGCTCACGGATTGGGGCATGGCGATGGGCATTTTCGCCGTGGACGACATGGGCGGACTTGATGTGGCCTGGCGCGTCCGGCAGGAGCTCCACCAGTTCGAGGAGCCCGGCGGGCGAAAACCACTCGCGGCGGACAAGCTCGTCGAGATTGGCCGGCTCGGACAGAAGACCGGCAAGGGGTGGTTCCGCTACGGCGACGATCGAAGGCCCATTCCGGATCCCGAGGTACTCGATTTGATCGAATCGGTCGCTTCGTCCGCGGGTATTCGCCGCCGGCGCATCAGCAACGACGAAATCCTCGAGCGGGCAATCTACGCGCTCATCAACGAGGGCGCGCGCGTGCTTGAAGCAGCCGTCGCATCGCGGGCGTCCGACATCGACGTCATTTACCTGACCGGATATGGTTTTCCTGCCCGTCGGGGCGGCCCGATGTTCTACGCGGACACCATTGGCCTTGCCACAATTCACGATCGGATCGCGGCGTTTCATCGCGAGCTCGGCCCCCGATGGAAACCGGCGCCGCTTCTCGTGCGACTTGCGCACGAGGGGTCGACGTTCCGCGAGTTTGACGCCATGCCGAAGGCGATTGACACGCCAGCGAGCCGATCCTGATGGCGATTCCGCACGCGAGCACAAGGCGAATGAGATCGGTCAGAATGGCGTCCGCGAACGTGGCGGTCCGTTACGGCCCGGATGGCGTCGTCTACCTGCAATCACGTGATCGACTGGACGCGTATCCCATGAGGCTTACCGAGCGCCTTGAGTACTGGGCGGATCGCGCGGGCGATCGCGCGTTTCTCGCACAGAGAGATCCCTCCGGCCAGTGGCGCTCGTTGACCTACGCGGAGACGCTGGGCATCGTGCGCCGCGTGTCGCAGGCGTTGCTCGCCCGGCGCCTGTCCAGCGAACGGCCGCTCCTGATTCTGTCGGGCAACAGCATCGAACATGCGCTGCTGGCGCTTGCCGCCATGCACACCGGCGTGTTGTACGCGCCGATCGCTCCGGCGTACTCGCTGCAGGCGCGCGAGTACGGTACGCTCGGTCAGATCTTCGATCGCATCAACCCCGCCCTGGTATTCGCGGCGGAAGGCGCCTCATATGAGGCGGCCCTTCGTTCGGTCCTGCCGTCCGGCACCGAGTTGATCGTGTCCGCGTCAGCGCCGGACGGATTGTCCGCTACGCCGTTTGCCGAGATCGAGCGCACGCCTGCGACTGCCGCCGTCGACGAGGCGCACGCGCGGGTGGGCCCGGACACGATCGCCAAGATCCTTTTCACGTCGGGGTCGACAGGCCGGCCGAAGGGCGTGATCAACACGCAGCGCATGCTGTGCTCGAACCAGGAGATGATTCGCAGCGTGATGCCGTTCCTCGCCGACGAGCCGCCGGTGCTCTGCGACTGGCTGCCGTGGAACCACACGGCTGGCGGCAACCACAACTTCGGGCTCGTCCTCTACAACGGCGGCACATTCTACATCGATGAGGGACGTCCGACGTCGGGCGCGTTCGAGGCGACGGTGCGGAACCTGCGCGAGATAGCCGCAACGGCGCACTTCACCGTGCCGCGGACCTACATCATGCTCCTGCCCTACCTGCGCGCCGACGCGGTTCTGCGCGAGCGGTTCTTCTCCAGGCTGAAGCTGTTCTTTTATGCCGCGGCGGGAATGTCCCAGCGCGTGTTCGACGAGCTGCAGGAACTGGCCGTTGAAACGTGCGGCGACGAACTCCTCTGGGTGACCGGACTCGGCGCCACCGAAACCGCGCCGTTCGCGCTGTGCACGGCGCAGGCGGGCGCGTGGGCCGGGTTCGTGGGCTTCCCGGCTCCCGGCATGGAGCTCAAGCTGGCGCCGGCCGGCGGCAAAATCGAGGCGCGCGTCCGCGGGCCGAACGTCACGCCGGGATACTGGCACGATCAGTCGCTCACCGATGAGGCGTTCGATGAAGAAGGCTTCTACAGGATGGGCGACGCCATGCGGTACGTCGATCCCGACGATCCTGCGAAGGGCCTCATCTTCGATGGACGGCTCGCCGAGGACTTCAAGCTGTCGACCGGGACGTGGGTCAGCGTGGGACTGCTGCGCGCCAACATGCTCGCGCATCCAGGCGGTTACGTGCAGGACGTGGTGATCACGGGCCACGATGATGAATTTGTCGCGGCCCTCGTGTTTCCGAACGTCCAGCTCTGTCGCGGCCTGTGCCCTGATCTGCCCGGCGACGCGCCGGTTCGTCGCGTGCTCGACGATCCGCGCGTGCTCGACGCGTTCCGGCGCCTACTGACGGAGCTCGCCGCTCAAAGCACAGGCAGCTCGAGCTTCGTGGCGCGCGCGCTTCTCCTCGACGTGCCGCCATCCATCGACGCGCGCGAAATGACCGACAAGGGCTCCTTGAATCAAAAAGCGGTATTGCAGAATCGACGGCAGTGGGTCGACGAGCTTTACGCGTCGCCGCCGTCATCGCGAGTCATCACGGCATGAGCTCGACTCCGACCGGGTTTGACGTCGAACGATTGTCGGCGATTGACGTCCACGTCCATCTCGAACACACCGGCAGCCGCGTGGACGCCGACGAGGCGGCCGCGAAATACTTCGGCGCGGGCGGCGATCGCGACTGGAACACGCTCGCCGACTACTACCGCTCGCGCCAGACTGGCTGTGTCGTGTTCACGGTCGACGAGAAGCTCACCGGACGGCCCCAGGTCTCAAACGACGCCGTCGTCGAGTTCGCCGCGCAGAACGCAGATATCGCGATGGCGTTTGTCAGCCTCGATCCGACGCGAGGCGCTGATGCGGTCCGCGAGGCGCGGCGGTTGGTTGCGGGGGGCGGCGTTCGCGGCTTGAAGCTTCATCCGCCACTGCAGCAGTTTTTTCCGAACGATCCCGTCGCGTATCCGCTCTATGAAGTCTTCGCGGAAGCGCGCCTTCCCGTGCTCTTTCACACCGGGCACAGCGGGATCGGGACCGGCATGTCTGGCGGCGGCGGCGTCAGGCAGAAGTATGGCCATCCGATGCCGATCGACGATGTGGCGGTCGATTTCCCCGACATGCCGATCGTCATGGCGCATCCGTCCTTCCCGTGGCAGGACGAAGCGATCTCCATCTGCTTGCACAAGCCGCAGGTCTACATCGATCTTTCGGGCTGGTCGCCGAAGTACTTCTCGCCGACGCTCGTCCAGTATGCGAATACGCTTCTCAAGCACAAGGTGCTGTTCGGCTCCGACTACCCGTTGCTGACGCCCGATCGCTGGCTCGCGGATTTCGCGAAGATCGGCATCCGCGACGAGGTGCGGCCGCTTATCTTGAAAGAAAACGCGATGCGGCTGTTCCGGCTGTAGTGCCTGGGGTCGCTGGCTCTCAACCCTTCCAGGTCTCGTTCAGTCCAGCCGTCCAGGTCGTAATCGGCGAGGCCCCCGGATGGCACCATTAGCGGAGCGCCACACAGAACGCTCTCGAAGATCTCCTTGACCGCCGGCCACGCCGACGTGGCGAAGATGCGCATCGTGGCGGCGTACTTCGCCACTCGAATGCGACAGCCGTCGTCGTCGGTTGCCGGGTTGATTCCGGACAGCTGATCCTAGACGTCGAGGACGATGGTGTGGGCATCCACGCCGAACAGGTCACCAGTCCCGGTTCGCTGGGGCTACTCGGCATGAGGCAAACGCGCGAGGAGTGTCGGCGGCAGTCTCGACATTGGTCCGCTCGGCGAAACCGGAACGGCCGTGCGGCTGAGCGTGCCTGTTTCGACTCCCGTCCCGGCGGGTACCCAAGGTTCGGCCGGTCATCGCCGACGATCACCCTATTGTGCGCGAGGGGCTGAAGCACGTGATCGCCCGCCATCGAGACATTCAGCTGGGCGGGCGAAGCGGAAGACGGCGAAGGCTTCTTCAAGTTGTACCTATCGCGCGCCCAGATTCTCGAGAAGATGAATCTCAAGAGCAGCGCTGAACTCATCTTCTACGCGGTTCAGAACGGCCTGGTGCGCGAGTCCTCACCTGTATGATCCCCGCCACGCGTGACCGTGACGGCACTCAGACGACGAAGCGCTCGGCGGTCAGGAGTCGCCCGGCAATACTCTGCTGCAATCGGACGACGTTGACCATCTCGCGCGCCGCGAGCAGACGAACCTTTGTCTGATACGCCGGGTCGACCCCCGGGCATGCGCTCAGGATCGTCAGGGCCGCAGTCTCGAGATGGCGAAGAGACTCGCGAACGAGCACACTCGTCATGTCGCCGGCATTGGCGCCCCTATCCGATCGGGAGAGCTTTTGGTGTCGGAGGCTGCTCGATTCCATCGCAAAGACGTCTATCGCCATGTCAGAAAGAGTCGCCAGCAGTGACTGCTCTCTCTCCAGCCCACTTCCGTAGACGTCGAGGGCGGCGCCAAGCGCCAGCCGGAACAGCTCCTTTCCTGCTGTCACCGGATCGTTCGAGGCTCGATCCTCTCGCGCCCGAATAGCGTCGGGTGTCGATCCTCGTCTGATTTCCTGGACCGTCGAGATCAAGTCCGATTCGCCGCAGGCGGCGCGCTTCAGCAGCGCCCTCCCGATGAGCAGCCGATTGATCTCGTTGGTTCCTTCGAATATCCGATAGACACGTGCATCTCGGTAGGCGCGCTCGACCAGGTAGTCGCGGTGGTACCCGTAGCCGCCGTGAATCTGCACGCCCTCATCGGCGATATACCCGAGCGCCTCCGAGGCATATACTTTGACCATCGCACACTCGGCCGCGAACTCCCTGACGGCTTCGAGCCGACCTCGTTCACCATTCCTTGTGGTCGCTGAAGCTCCTTCGATCAGCCCGACGACCCGCCAGACCATCGATTCCGTGGCATAGAGCCGGACCGCCATATCAGCGAGTTTCTGGCGTATCAGGCCGAGAGCGCCGATCGGACCACCGAATGCCACTCGCGATTTCGCGTACCTGAGGGACGTGCTTAGCACATCCTTCGATGCGCCGACCGCGTAAGAACCGACCTTCAGCCGCCCGAGATTAAGGACGTTGAACGCGATCGCGTGACCGCGGCCCACTTCACCGAGGACGTTCGCGACAGGGACTGCTACGTTGTCGAGGAAGAGCGGAGTCGTCGAGCTCCCGTGGAGTCCCATCTTCGCTTCTTCGGCACCCGTGCTCACGCCCGCGAAACCCCTCTCGACGATGAACGCCGTGAAGTGGGCGCCCTCGACCTTGGCGAAGACGATGAAGAGATCCGCGATGCCCCCGTTCGTGATCCACGCCTTCTGTCCGTTCAGGATGTAGCACGTGCTGTCGGGCGTGAGCTGTGCACGCGTCCGAATCGCCAAGGCGTCCGATCCAGCTTGAGGTTCCGACAGTGCGTACGCAGCGATCATCTCTGCGGCAGCGAGGCGAGGCAGATACCTTCCCTTCTGGTCGTCGCTGCCGAAGAAAACGATCGGCCACGCGCCAATCCCTGCCTGACCGCCCAGGGTCACGGAGTACGAGGCATCGCGAGCCAGGGCCTCTTCTGCCACCATGACCGACGCGAGGTCCAGCTCCATTCCGCCAAAGGCCTCGGGAATGGAAATGCCCGGCAGCCCCAGCTCGACGGCCTTCCGCAGCAGTCTCGCGAGAACACCGGGCTCTTTGCGATGCATCGCCGCTAGATTCGGCGAGATATCGCGCGTCCAGAACTCATCGATCATCCGGACGATGGCGGCGTGCTCCTCGCGCAGGTCCTCGGGGGTGAAAACGTCCTGCGGGGCCGTCGGCCGGACCAGGAAAGAGCAGCTCGTCATGGGCACGGCAAGAGGTCGCGCAGGACCTCGACGCTGAGGGCGTTCACCGGTGGGGTGTCGATGGAGACGACGGCGACGTTGCCGTCCATGGTAACAGTCACTCGTTCACTCATGATTGGACCTGAGATTCTGGCGGTATGTCTCCTTCAACCCGAGCACGCACAGCCATGAGACGAGAGCGAGCACGGCCGCGTATGCCGTGACCCACGTCGAGGTCGACGTGGCGTTGACCTAGCTAGGTCCAGTCGACAGGCGGCGGCTGCAAAAATCCGTCAAATCGAAAATTTATGACGCGCCCTTCTGGAGGCGGCGAAACCGCGCGGCGCCGCGCAGCGGATCCAACTTCGGATCGACGTCCATCGCGTACAACCACGCCGAGTTCTCGGCCGACGCACGCTCGAGCTCGTCGAGCGCTCGATCGCGC
>DATLLJ010000077.1:0-11897 GCA_035537875.1 Vicinamibacterales bacterium
TCTTGGCGGGTTCAGTCTTCAGGCGGCTCGCCGCTTGGAGCCATCTTCACCAGACGAGGCTCGAACCGCGCCAGCGGCTCGACGAGATCGCTCTGGGCGGCCATCACCTCGTCGATGTCCTTGTACGCCATTGGCACCTCGTCAAGGCCCGCCGACAGGAGGGTGACGCCGCGCTCGCGCAGGAGTGGCTGGGCCATCTCCCACGTGAAAAGCTCTTTGGCCTTTGTCCGGCTCATTCGGCGACCCGCACCGTGCGCCGCCGAGTTCAACGAGCTCGCGACCCCTTTTCCGCGGACCACATAGCCGGGCGTGCCCATCGAGCCGGGGATGATGCCAAGCACTCCCGTTCCGGCCGGCGTGGCGCCCTTCCGATGGACGATGACCTCTGCTTCCGATCCATCCGGAAGCCGATGCCGCTCGCGCCAGGCGAAGTTGTGATGGTTCTCGATGTCGAGCATCACGCCGACGCCCAGGGCCTGTCGGATGGACGCATGAATCAACTCGTGATTCGCCGCAGCGTACCGGCCCATGAGCTCCATCGCCGCCCAGTACTCCTGACCGGCCTCCGTCGAGAGATCGAGCCACGCAAGATGCTTCAGCTCCCGCGGAAGCTCCGGACGGAGATCTTGTGCGAGTCGGCTGTAATGCTGCGCCACCTGCGCTCCGGTCCCCCGGCTGCCCGAATGGCTCAGCAGCGCCAGGTACGTGCCCTTTGAGAGGCCGACGGCATCATCGACGACCGTGAGCTTCCCGAACTCGACGAAGTGGTTGCCGCTGCCGCTCGTACCCAGCTGCGCCCACGCGCGGTCCTTCAGTTTCGACGTGACGGTCGTGACTCTCCAGTCCCGGTCCATGACCTCGTGCTCGCGCGGCGCCCGGAACGTGGCGCCTATGCCAAAGCGCGTTTCCCGCTCGAGGGCTTGTGTGAGCTTCGCCTTCTCGTCCGATAACGCACCCACCGGCAGGTCCAGCACGGTCATCTTCATCCGGCACGCGATGTCCACGCCGACGGCATACGGGATGACCGCTTCGTGCGTAGCCAGGACGCCGCCGATCGGCAGCCCGTAGCCTATGTGGGCGTCAGGCATCAGTGCGCCGGAGACGGCGACCGGCAGCCTGCAGGCATTCTTCAACTGCTGCACGGCGTCCGGTTCGAGATTCGTCCCCCAGATCTGATACGGCGCATCGCTCTGGCGCGGCCGGAATGTCGCCGTGGCAGCGGCGTGTTCGAGAAGGTGGTGGGCCAGGCCCCCATACACTTCATCGCCGACGAACGTCTCGGGTGAGGCAGCGACACGCTCGAGATCATCGTGCACCGTCCTCGTGCTGCGTTTGGCCCTGTGGGCCTCCTGCAGGATCTGCTTGGCGCTCTCCGCGCACGGTCCGGCTGGAATGCCGATCGCCACGAGCTCGCGTGTCTTCATGAGTGTTCCCTGGATGACTGTACGCCATCCCGGGGATGCGTCCCAGGCAGCCTTGCCATCGGAGCCTCACCGGGAGAACATATGGCGGCGCCGAGAGCCCGTGGTGGCGGCTGTGCCATCATCAGGCAACGGGTTTTTCATGCTCAGAGTACTGAAGCGGTTGTTGGCACTGATCGGGCTCGGGTCTCGCAATCATCCGCCCCCCGCCGATCACCACCCGCACGCGTGGCGCCCTGTGCCGCGGAGACCGCAGCCGAAGTCCCGGAGCGGGGCGGTGGCGGTTCTGGAACCCGACGAGTAGTCAGCAGCGCCCGGCATCGGGCTCGCCCTGCGGATCCGAGATTCAGATGACGCCGAATCAGAGAACAGTAGAAGCTTATATGGACGGGTTCAGGAGAACCGATCGTCCGCAGATTCTGTCCTGCCTGACCGACGACGTCGAGTGGCTGATCCCGGGCGTGTTCCACGTCAAGGGGAAAGCGGAGTTCGACACACACATCGTCGACGACGGTTTCGACGGCAGCCCGGCGATCACCATCACTCGCCTGACCGACCTCGGCGACGTCGTGGTCGCGGAAGGATTCGTACGGGCCGGTCGGACGGACGGCGCCGTCGTGAACCTGGCATTTTGCGACGTGTTCGACATGCGGGACGCGAAGATCAGGCGCTTGGTCAGCTATCTGATGGAAACGCGATGAATGCGGGCCGCAAGAACCACGGCCGCTCACGATCTCGAGCGTTGCTTTAGGAACAGGTAGGCCAGGCGACAGCATTGTCGCTAGGAGCCGTGCGGCTGCCCAACCAGCCGAGCTGTGGCGCAGTGGCCAACTTTTTGGCTTGTCGTTTTTCCGGGCTAACGCCATAATCGAAGCTTTTACGCCATTTTTCACGACTTCATAATTCGGCGCGTTTAAGAAACGGGCGCGATGGCTCTTGCCTTCTCTTTGTCTTGCCCCCACTGCGGCGCCGAAGTGTCGCCTGGCGCGGCCCGATGCTCCGCCTGCAGCCGCGCCCTCTCGGCCAGGCAGGTCGCGGCGGGGGTGCTGACGCCGCTTCCCGGTTCCCTGTCCGAACCTGGCGATGTGACCCGACTTGAAGGCGCCCTGACCGCCCTCCCGGGCGGGCTGCGAGACCCCGATACCACCGGACTGCCTCCGCTATCGCGCGGTGCCCACGACGCAGTCACCGGAGTGGGCGAGCTGCCGACTGAATTCGGCGTCGGTTCCAAGTCCATCGGACCGTCGCCCGACCTCGATATCCCGACTTCCATCGGCACCGCGGCCCTGAAACATCCCGTCCGGCTGGACGCTGAAGCCTCCGAGGCGGTGACCCACGTCCCGGGTCAGACGCCCAGCCCGAGCGACGACCAGTCGGGTCCACTGGCGATTGGCGAGCGATTCGGCAGCCGGTACCGTATCACTCGCCTGCTCGGCCTTGGCGGGATGGGCGCCGTGTACGAGGCGTGGGACGCGGAGCTCGGCGTTTCGGTGGCGCTCAAAGTGGTCCGCCCGGAAATTGCCGGCGATTCCACGTCCGCTCACGATCTCGAGCGCCGGTTCAAGCGCGAGCTGCTGCTGGCGCGGCAGGTCACGCATAAGAACGTCGTCCGCATTCACGACCTGGGCGAGATCAACGGCATCAAGTACATCACGATGCCGTACATCGAGGGACAGGATCTCGGCACCATTCTAAAGACCGAGGGTCGGCTGCCGATTCCGCGCGCGCTGTCCATCGCGCGGCAGGCACTCTCCGGTCTGGTGGCCGCGCACGCAGAGGGGATCGTCCATCGCGATCTCAAGCCGGCCAACATCATGGTGGACACGGCCGACCAGGCGCTGCTGATGGACTTCGGCATCGCGCGGTCGATCGACCTCCCGGCGGATCAGATCACCGCGGGCCCGCGCCGTACCCGTCCCGGAACGTTCGGCGAGACGATGGTCGGTGCCGTCGTCGGAACCATCAACTACATGGCTCCCGAACAGGCCAGGGGACAACCGGTCGACCATCGCGCCGATATCTACGCCTTTGGCTTGATCCTGCGCGACATGATCGTTGGTGCCGATCGAGGGATGGGCGCGCCGACCGCGCTCGCCGAGCTGCAGCGGCGCCTCGACGAAGCCCCGCCGTCGCTGCGGACCATCGATCCGGCCGTTCCGGAGTCGCTGGATCGCGTTGTCAGCCGCTGCCTCGCGCCGGAAGCCGCCGAGCGCTATCAGACCACTATCGATCTCGAGACCGACCTCAATCACCTCGACGAGAACGGCGAACCGATCCCGATCAAGCGCGTCGTCGGGCTCAAGATGTTTGCGGGCGTCGTGGCGAGCGTCGTGGCGCTGCTGACCGGGGTGTGGTGGTTCACGCGCCCGGTCCCACCTCCGAAACCGCATGATCCGGTGTCGGTGCTGATCGCTGATTTCCAGAACCAGACGGCCGATCCCGCGTTCGATCGGACGCTCGAGCCGGTGCTGAAGCTCGCGCTCGAGGGCGCGGAGTTCATCAGCGCCTATGACCGCGTGGGCATGCGGACGCTCGGCGTCGCGCCTCCCGCGCAGCTGACCGAACAGGTGGCGCAGGAGATCGCGGTCAAGCAGGCGGTGGGCGTGGTCCTCTCCGGGATGCTCATACGTGACGGCAACTCCTACGAGCTTTCGGTCAAGGCGTCTCAAGCCGTAACCGGAACCGTGATTGCGACGGTGACGCAAACGGCTGCTGGCAAGGACAACGTCTTGGACGTGGCCACGCGCGCCGCCACCTCGATCCGCAGGGCGCTCGGCGACAACACATCGGACGAAGCGCAGCGCTTCGCCATGGACACGTTGTCGGCCAAGAACCTGGATGCGGTGCACGACTACGCGCTCGGGCAGGAGGCGCTTTCGAATAACAAGAACGAGGAAGCGATCGAACATTACACGAAGGCGATCGCCAAGGATTCGGGATTTGGCGCCGCGTACACAGGGCTCGCGCTGGCTTCGGGCAATGTCGGGCGGCAGCAGGACGCGGAAAAATATGCGAAAGAGGCGACGCGTCACCTGGACAGCATGACCGAGCGGGAGCAGTACCGGACGCGCGGGACGGTCTTCCGGGTCACTGGCGACTATCCCAAGTGCGTCGAGGAATACGGGTCCCTGGTGACGCGGTTTGCGGCCGATGCCGCGGCGCGCAATCAGTTGGCGCTCTGTATGAGCTACCTCCGGCAGTTCGGCCCTGCGCGCAGTGAAATGCAACGTGCGGCCGAAATTCTTCCCCGGCGGGCGCTCTATCGGATCAATCTGGCGCTGTACGCGGCCTATGACAGCGATTTCACGGCCGGAGAAGCGGAAGCGAGAACAGCGCAGGAGCTGAGTCCCTCGTCCGAGTACGGCTTCGTCGCCCTGGCGTTTGCCCAGTTGGGCCAGAACCAGATGCAGCCGGCCGCGGACACCTACGGAAACCTGTCGAAGATCAGCGCGCTCGGCGCCTCGTTGTCCGCATCGGGCCTTGCAGATATCGCGTTATACGAAGGCCGGTTCGCAGATGCCGCGTCGATGTTCGAGAAAGGCGCGGCGGCAGATCTTGCGGCCAAGAACAGCGATCGTGCGGCAGCGAAGCTGGCGGCTCTCTCGTATACGCGCCTGCTGCAGAAGCAGCCAGGTCAGGCCGTCGCCGCCGCAAGGAAGGCGCTTGCCAACAGCCAGATCGTGAAGATCAGGTTCCTCGCGGCGCGCACGTTCATCGAAGCGGGCGATCCCGCTGAGGCGAGGAAACTTGCGGACTCCCTCGGTGCGGAGTTTCAGACCGAACCTCAGGCGCTGGCGAAAGTCCTCGAAGGGGAAATCGCGCTCAAGAATGGCCAACCGCGCGAAGCGATCAAGCTGCTCACCGAGGCGAACGGCATGCTGGACACCTGGATTGGCCGCTTCGATCTGGGGCGCGCTTACCTGGACGCGGGCGCGCCGACGCAGGCCGACGCCGAGTTCGACCGATGCATCAGGCGCCGCGGCGAAGCGCTGGCGTTGCTGCTGGACGAGGAGCCCACGCTCGGCTATTTCCCGCCGGTCTACTACTATCAGGGCCGCGTGCGCGAGGAGATGAAGACGGCACGGTTCGTCGACTCGTACAAGCTGTATCTCGACATCCGTGGTCAAGCCAGTCAGGACCCGCTCCTGTCCGAAGTTCGACGCCGCGCCGTTCAGTAGTCTGTTACCGGTCTCACCGCGCTACTACCTGAAAGTTGGAAACGCCGCTCAGGCAGGTGCCCGCGCACGGCTGGCCTCCGTTGTTAATGGTGCGCTGCGCCTGTACCCAATAGGTGTACGTCACGTTATTCTTCGTGTCGAGATCCGTCAGCGTGGTGATTCCTGCTGGCACCGGGTTGGCACTCACCAGTACCCTCGTTAAGAGCGTCGCCTGATTGACGACGGCGCCGGTTACGCGATACACCCAGTAATACGTCACGAAATTGGTGTCGGCATGCGGCCGCCTCCAGTTGAGGAGGACCGTCTGCTTCACGACCGTCGGCTTCAGCAGCGTTGGCGGATTCCCCAGACTGCGTACGAGGTCGAGGTCCGCTTCTCCGAGCGGGACTCCGTTATCGTTCTGGCCGTTGTCGTTTTGACCGTTGTCGTTCTGGCCGTTGTCGTTCTGGCCATTGTCGTTCTGGCCGTTGTCGTTCTGGCCATTGTCGTTCTGACCGTTGTCGTTCTGCCCTTGATCGATCGACAGCAGACCGCCGTTGGTCGTGATGTTGCGCCGGCTGCCGATCTGACGCAGGTCGATGCTGGCCCAATCGTTGGACCCGGAGAACGCCCCGTCGGTGCTGCTTGCCAGGACGGTATTGGGCCCGCCGTTGGCGTTGATGTCCTGACCCGCCGTGTTGGTTCCGGGGTCTATCGTCAGGTTCCCGTTCCAGTCGACTGCGGTCAGGCTTGTGCCATCGATCCTGAACTCCCCTACTTCGCCCATAGCTGTGTTCAGGCGGGTTCCGTCGCAGTGTCTGCTGGCAGCTTCGCTGTTCTGGTTCTGGTCGAGCGTGCTCGTCGGTGAATACCACCTGGTGCGATAAATCATGCCGGCAAGGGCAGCCGGGCTCTGCTCGGTGAGGCTGTGCTCGCTGAGACCTGGGGCACCTGAAAGCGTCTGACGCGAGTAGTCGATCACCGGCTCGCCTGGAGCTTTGCCGGCACATTGCGGCGACGGCGACAGCGGGTCGCAGAGCAAGCCGCTCATCTGAAACAGGTAACTCATGACCGTCTGGTAATTCGGCTTGCAGTTGGGCTCGATCTTGGGCGCGTTGGTGACCGGATCGGCGAGCACGGTCGGTCCGCCGTGTCTGAACCGGAAGTTGTGTCCCAGCTCGTGCATCAGAGTCGAACCCTGCGCGAAATCGGTGCCGACGAAATCGTCCCAGAAGCCCAATGCCAGCATGAGGTCGCCGCCACCCCAGCCTCCGCCATCGGCGGTGCCGGACACGTTCCGTGGGATCTGGCTCCCTGTCGAGTCAAGAATGGGGTCGCCATTCGCGTCGAGCCTCGGTGACCCGATTGCATGGACGGACACGAGGAAGTGGAACATGTCCTTCCTGTTGCGGTCGAAGCGCCTCAGACACTCTGGGACCGTTGGCTGGGTCGAAGTTGCCCCGGTCCGGAATTGGGCCCACTGGAGCTCGGACGCCGCGCATCCGGCGTAATCGCCTCGAATGGCCGACACGGTGACAATCGACGAACCGGAGGCTTCGGTGTAAGGTCGATCGAGCACCACCGAGTTGGTACTCGTAAACGAGCTGATGGTGTAGATCGGTCCGCTGCCGACCCTCAGCTGGCGGCCGAAGTCCGACGAGAGAAACAACCCTGATGACGTGACCACGGCCGACCCGTTCGTCACCGCCGCCGAGAAGGACCTGCCCGTGAACGTCGGATCCGTTTGCCGAAAATTCAACGGTTCGTAGCTAAGGGCCGCAAACCCTCTCTTCCAGCCGACTGTGCCCGGGTACGATTCGAACAGGCAGTCCTGAGTCGAGGTCTGCACACATGCCGTCTCGACGATTTGCTCTCCACCTCTGCTCAGATTCGCCGGCACGATGTAGGGGTCTGGAACCGGCGGATTGGATCCGGGCTTCGTCTGATACCGGTTCCCGACGTCGAAGTGGATCGCGATCCCTTTGTACTGTTGCGGGTTCGTGCTGGGGATCGGATCCACGGGCGCATTCTTGAACGCGTCCCCGACCATATCCAGAGCCGCCTGCGTCGGCAAATGATTATGGGCCGTCACGGCGCCTTGCGTCGGGTTCGAATACCCGGCCGTAGTCATCGCGCTGACGTCGACGAAGACGTCCTTGCGATTGAATTGCGCGCCCATCGCGTTCAGGTTCGGCAGCGCGACTCCGTTCGGATCGACGAGCGGCGTCGTCTGCGGCGACTCCCAGACGTCGAGCAGCGCGTCGTTGTCGGTGTCCTGCACCGTCGTGCTGAAGATGATGGCGCCCCAGGACAGGCAGTCGAACGGGCTGCCGACATGATCCACGCGGGTCGTGACGGCCGAAGCCCCTGCGGTAACCGTCACCGGAAGCGTGAGGTTGTCCCAAGCGGGGTCAGTGGATGTGCCCGCCGCCGCTGTCAACCCCTGGAATGGATTGTTCGACCCGAGCGGCGTCGTGGCGGAATTACCTGAATCGAAGAACAGCTGCTCCGGCTTCTCGGAGCCCTCACCCACGATGTGCGTGATCTTCGCCGAGATGCTGGTGATGCCCGGCGACACCCCGGCCTGGTAGAAGCCCTGGAGCGTCCGGTTCATCCGCTGCGTGCTGTTGTCCATCGTGTAGCCGCCGTTGTAGATGACGACCGATCGCAGCGGCTGGGACGGATCCTTGAAGACGACGACCAGACTGGCGCCAGGCGTGGACGGGACCTGGTTTCCCGTCCCCGCATCAAGCAGCCTGACCTCGTAACGGGTTTTGACGATGTACCTCTCGGTGACCGGATCGTACGGAATGAATCGGAGCACGTCGGCCCGACGCGCGTACATCTGATGGGCGCCGTCGGCGCCGCCCGTGCCTCCGCCGGAGCTCCAGCACGGCGCCGTTCCGGTTGGGTTGAGTACTTTCGCGATGCCACTGATATCGTTCCGACCGAGCGGGTCGAAGGGAGCGCTTGGATTGAGGTTGCCCTGGAACGTCGCGCCGTCCGCTCCGGTGCCGCTGTTCGGCGTCTCCACGGTCTGCCAGTACAGGAACGCGGCCACTACATCCGCGCCATCCGGAATGTCGTCGTTGCTCAGCGTGGTCAGATCGATGATGCCGGTGGCCACGCCATCTTCTCCGGTTCCCCGCAGGTTGACGCCACCGACCACGTAGTTGCCCGTGACGAAGTAGTTCTTGAAGAAACTGAGGCCCGTGGCCTGCGGCAACGGCGCCTGCGCTTCGAGCAAGACGTGCGTGAGAGCAGCACCGACGACCGCGACGACGATGGCAACGAATACCCGCTTCATGATTGATTCTCCGAGCTCAGTGCGACCGCGACGACGGTCGCGGGTACATCTGTCAATGGTCAACAACGTTCGAGCCTCATCGTCCGAACACCCTCGCTCGAGTCGCACACACGCCCCCGTTCGCGACGCACGAGACGGCGCACGAAGAGCCCGGTCACCGAGAATGCTGGTGAAAGTCGGTGCCTCATCGGAAGCCTCCCGTCCCGGATCTCCGACTGCGAGAACGGCCGTGAGGTCAACGAGG
This sequence comes from Vicinamibacterales bacterium, assembly GCA_035537875.1. GTDB lineage: Bacteria > Acidobacteriota > Vicinamibacteria > Vicinamibacterales > CAVVIG01 > DATLLJ01. The sequence continues at coordinate 9,130 of DATLLJ010000077.1, forward strand.
AAATTCTGTGAACCGCTGGTACTCTATATCCAAGAGACGAGCTCGGCGGCATAATTTTTCGCCTGTGGCGGGTGAAATTAGGCGTTCTACCGAGCGAGTTTTGTCGGCCGGAGAGCGAACTTCAGGCGGCCGGGAAGCCAGCGGCCTTCCTGAATGTCTGATGGAGCTGGATGGTCGACATTATTGTCCAGCCATGACGTCGGCATCGCAGGTCGCCGGCGTCGGTCGTCAGGTCGGCCGAACGAATCGATCCGCCGTTATCCCGATCCATACGACGCGAATGTCGGGCGCGTGCCGTCAGTCGACATTTGTGTCTCGCGAGTCAGGAGGGGCGTTCCAGAGGCTTCACCAATTGGCGGGCAGAACATGCGCGCACGACTGGCGCGATGAGCGCCCTGACGGGCACGGGGGTTGCTGTTTGTGACCGTGCCCGCCATGGAACAACACGAAATTCAAGAGACCATCGGTGATTTGCACCGACGCTATCAATCGTTGACCGACGGGACGGTGGCAACCTACATCCCCGAGCTTGGCAACGCCGACCCCGAAGCATTCGGCATCAGCATGGCGACCGCGGAAGGACGCGTGTTCGAGACCGGCGATTGCCATCAACCTTTCACCATCCAGTCGATTTCAAAGCCGTTCACCTTCGGGCTGGCCCTCGAGGAGTTCGGCGAAGAAACGGTCTCGAAATATGTAGGCGTCGAACCGAGCGGCGACGCGTTCAACTCCATCGAGCTCCAGAACGGTTCGAACCGGCCGTTCAACCCGATGGTCAACTCGGGAGCGATCACGATCACGGCGCTGCTGCACTCGCGCCACGGCGCCGCGACCTTCGATCTCGTGCTCGACCGCCTGAGCGCCGCCGCCGGTCGGCTGCTGGAAGTCGACATGGCCGTGTACGAATCCGAGCGGCGGACCGGCCACCGTAACCGGGCGATTGCTTATTTGCTGCTCAACTTCGGTCTGGTCGAGAAGGACGCCGAACGCGCGCTGGACGACTACTTCAGGCAGTGCGCCATCCTCGTGACCAGTCACGACCTGGCCATGATGGCGGCCACGCTGTCGAACATGGGCCAGCACCCGCTCACAGGCGAGCACGTGTTCGACATCAACGCCGTCAAGCGCATGCTCGCCGTGATGTTCACGTGCGGGATGTACGACTACTCCGGTGAGTGGGCGTACCGGGTCGGCGTGCCGGCCAAGAGCGGCGTCAGCGGCGGCGTGATGGGCGTGGTCAACCGCCAGGCCGGAATTGCCACATATTCGCCCCGGCTCGACGCACGGGGGAACAGCGCTCGGGGGATCGAAGTCTACGTCGACCTGGCAGCCCGACTGGGGCTGCACGCCTTCGACTGCCTCAACTTCGGATCGTCCTTCCTCAAAGCCGTGCTCTAATCGCGCCGCGCACCCTGCGAGGTCCGATCCGCTTACGTGCCGGTATACCGCAGGACGAGCGCCGTGATGTCGTCGCGCTGCACCGTACCCGCGCTGAACTCGGCGACCGTGCCCAGCAGTTTCTCGAGAATCGCCGCCGGCTCCAGATGCCGGTGGGCCTGCAGGCACGCAATGATTCGTTCGTCTCCGAACTCCTCCCCCGCGACATCGATGGCCTCGCTCACGCCATCGCTGAAGATCAGCAGCACATCACCGGGCTGGAGTTGAAGCGTCTCTTCTTCGTAGGTCGCCTCCGGGAACATGCCCAGGATGAGTCCCCCCTGCTCGAGACGTGTGACGCCACCACGGCTGAAAAGCATGGGGGGATTGTGGCCGCCATTGGAGTAGATCAGCCGGCCATCGTTCGACAGCAGACCGTACGTCATCGTTGCAAACCGGTTCTGCACGGCGCGACGCACCAGAGCGCGGTTGATGCGCGCCAACGTCACACCGGGCTCCTCTTCGGTGCCCGCATAAGCGGTGAACAGCGCCTGCAGCGCCGCCGTCACGAGGGCTGCCGGCGGGCCCTTACCGGCGACGTCCCCGAGCGCAAACGCAAAACGGCCGCTTGGCAGCTCCAGGTGGTCGAAGAAGTCGCCGCCAATGGCACGGCACGGCAGCGACTTCCCGACGATTTCGAAGGTCGCGCCGACGTGCCCGCCGGCTGGCAGCAGGTTGCGCTGGATTTCGGCGGCAACCGTCATTTCCTGATCCAGCTTCGCCTTTTCCAGGGCCTCCCGGTAGAGGCGGGCGTTCTCGATGGCGACAGCGGCCTCGTTCGCCAGCGCTTCGATGCCGGCTTTGGTCGTCGGCGAGAGCAACGAGCCCTTGATGCGGCTATCGAGGTACAAGACACCGATTCGCTTGGCCGTCGGCGCCGTTCCTGCCTCCTGCACGTACTGCACGAGGCGCAGCGGGGAACACAGCACGTGCCGGATACCGAGGGCAATCGTGCCGAAGTGGTTGCCCGCCTGGCCGCCGTCGAGCAGATCGCTCACAATTTCGGTCCTGCCGGTGGAGAACACTCGTTCAGGTATCTGTTGGCTCGTATTGAACGTTTTCCCGCTCAACGTGACGCGGCCGGCTCCGCGCGCCCGGGTGAATTCGAGACGGCCCTTCGCGTCGGCCAGCATGATGAAGGCCCGCTCCGCGCCGGTCACGTCGATGGCGGCGTCGAGGACCAGCGCGAGCACGTCGTCGAGGACGTGACCCGAGCTGAGCGCCTGTAACCCCTCGAGGAGCGCGGCCACCTGCCGGAGGTGCTCCACGGGTGCGCTGGTGGCCACCGGGGCCGCCGTTTCGTCGGTCTGTATCAGGAACACGGCGTCCGC
>DATLLJ010000078.1:0-23054 GCA_035537875.1 Vicinamibacterales bacterium
TTGATTTGGCGAGCTTTATGCGAAAGAACAATCCTGAGGGTCGACCGACAGTGTGCTGTTTCGGAACTTTGATCGCAAATTTTCCTACTTGGGACCAGCCTCGGTTTCATAACGGCGCACCCAACCCCTCGATTCGTCCCAAAACGTGACGTGGGGATCATCAGGAGATGGCGTGAGACGCAAAGCTGGAGTGAAGTCCCAGGCGCTGAAGGTGCTGGTCGCGGCATTGGCCAGCCTGTGGCTGGCCATGAGCTCGTCGTCCCAGACGCTACCCGAACGCCCGTTTCCGGGTGAGACCGGGAAGCTGCGCGTGGAGGGTCGGCACTTCTTCGACACCCAGAACCGCGTCTGGCGCTGGCGGGGAGCGTCTCAGTTTCTGCTGTTTTCGCGGTACCTCAACGGAGAGGACATCGGGCCCGTCATCGACTGGCTGGTCGAGCGCGGCTTCAACATCATCCGTGTGTTCGGCCAGGTTCCAGCGGGATTCGGAGCCGATCGACTCGGCCTGGCGAAGTACGAACGGCCGTTCGACCGGGCCGACTTCGATCAGAAACTTCACGCGTTCTTCTCGCTGCTGGCGGACCGTGGCCTGCGCGTCGAATATGTCCCGCTGACGTACAGCGACGACATCGGGGTGATGCGCGCCCATGTCCAGCGTGTCTACGACGTGGCTCGATCGCACTGGAACGTGCTGATCGAAGTCGGCAACGAACCGGAATACAACCGCATCGACGTCGTCGCGGTGATGAACGGGGTGAATCGGCATGGCGTACTTTCCGCGTACGGACTGGACCCCTCACGACATCCGATCGAGAACCTGAACGCCGCCGTCGCCGTTCTCGACTACGGCACGACCCACGATATCTACCGTGACTTCGACCACAGTCCGCGCATCACGAAAGACGCCTGGGACTGGCAGAACCGATTCGGCGTGCCATTCGTCAGCGACGAGCCGATCGGCTTCATCGATTTCGATCACCCGTTTTTCGTGCGAAATGGTACCGATCCGATGGGTGGAGCCCTGTTCGGTGGTTTTCGAGGCGGCGGCGCCCGGACGACCAATTGCGAGGTCATCCGATCGGCCGCGGCGATTGCCTACCTTCTGAGCGCCGGCTATACATTCCATCTGCAGGCTGGAGTCGAAGGATGGCGGCCGGAGGACTCCGAGCCGCTGCAGGAGGCCTGTGCGCAGTCTCTCACCGAGATTGCGCGCTTCATCCCGACTGAGATTCAGCTTGGCGCCGCCCTCGAGCCCGGAAGCCGCGATTTTGCTCTGGCCTGGACGGGTAATTCCCGCGCCGAGTCGCTGGTCGATCGGGCTTACGGCGTCGTGCTGGGGAACCGACAGTGGGTGGTCGTGCCGGTGCCTGCGCCGGGCTGGTCTGCGGCGCCAGCCAACGGATGGCGCATCGATGCCGTCGGTCCCGTACCCTACCTGGTCAGGTTCGTGAAGTAGCTCGCTGATTGAGAAAGCTCTCTGCGCCGAAGACGATCAACGCAGCCCAGACGCACGCGAAGCCGACGAACTGCCCCCGCGAAAACGGCTCCCGGTACAGATACACGCCGATCAAGAACTGGATGGTGGGGCTCAGGTATTGCAGCATGCCTACGACCGACAGCGGAACCCGCACGACCGAAGCTGCGAAGAACAGGAGGGGGATTGTCGTCACCGGCCCGGCCGCGACCATCAACGCCGTGCTGAGCGGTCCTTCGTGACCGAAAGCGCCGAATCCAGCCGTGTCAGCGTACAGGAGATACACAAGCGCCGGCACCGCCAGGATGCTCGTCTCGAGCGTCAATCCCTCCACCGCTCCGAGCGGCGCCGTTTTCTTGAGCAGGCCGTATAGACCGAACGACAGTGCCAGCCAGAGTGCGATCCACGGAAGGGTGCCGTAGTACAGGGTCAGATAAACGACGCCGCATGTGGCCAACGTGATCGCGACCCATTGCCCTGGACGGAGCCTTTCGTGCAGGGCGAGCACTCCAAGCAGCACGCTGACCAGAGGGTTGATGAAATATCCGAGCGCCGCCTGGACGATGAACCCGGCGTTGACGGCCCATACGTAAACGAGCCAGTTGAGCGCGAGCGTAATCGACGCCGCAGAGTAGATCGCCAGAATTCGTCGCGATGCGGCTGCTCGGAGCAACGCGGACCAGTTGCCGGAGAGCCAGGCGGGCACGATCAAGATCGCCGAGGACCAGACGCTTCGGTGACAGATCAGCTGCAGGCCCGGCACACCCTGAAGCGATTTCCAATAAATGGGCACGAGCCCCCAGAGAAGGTACGCGAGCACGGCGTACCAGATGCCTGGAGTCATGGGTGGCGCAAGGCTCGGGACCGATGCGTGAAGACTCGGCTGCGTTCGCGCCGCTCCGGGAGCGACGCGAACGCTGGCCGGTTCATGACCCTGCGGAGTTGGGCTGGAAGCGATCAGTTGGCCGGTGCCTGCGCCGCCGCAGCCGCCTTGACCAGACCATCATACGGTCCCGGTGCTCCATGCAGGGGGATGATCCGGTCGACGCGCAGCTTGCGCTTGGTGACGTTCTCCAGAAGATTCGGCGCATACGGGGTGTATGTGCCGCCCGGCGTATAGGCGTCCGCTTCGACCAGCAGGCGCTCCCGCGGAAAGTAGACCATCAGGAATGTGTCCGAGTGCGGATTGCCGGCGATGTGATACAGGTTAATCGTCCGCGCCGCGTCCTTGATTTCGAGCTCCTCGCCAACCGTTTCGACCTTCGTCGGCTGCGGATTCATGGCGAGCGCGTCCGGCACGATCGTGTGGGGCCTGGACCCGGTGTCGCGGAAATACTGGCCCGCCTTCTCCTGCACGATGAGCGTCAGCCCTTGTGAGATGGCGGCTCGCACACCACCTGAATGATCGAAATGATGGTGGCTCACGATCACATGAGTGAGCGGCTTGTTGGGAACGGTCTCCTTCGCCTTCGCGATCACTGCGAGAGCCCGCGTATCGTTCTGGGGGCTCTCGATCAGCTTCGTGTGGTCAGCGAACTCCACGAGCACGCTGTGATGGCTTTGGCCGCCGAGGAACCAGACGCCGTCAGCGATCTTCTCGACCGTGACGTTTGCCGGCGGGATGCCGGTGGTGGGTGCGGCAGAGGCTGCAGGCGCGGGCGCCGCCAGATCGCCCGTGTCGCCGTCCACTGTCTGGTTCGTCACCCGGAGCGAGGCCGTCGTGGTTTGATCCGTCTTCGTCGTGAAGGTGGTCGGCAGTTTCAGCCCGCTGACATCCTGGTAGTCGGCGAAGCTGGTTTCGATGGCGACGTCGCCGAGATTGGTATTGTCGCTCATCGAGACGACGCGGGTCGGCAGTTTGGTCGTCGTGTCGGTCGCGAGCGTGAATTTGAGGCCGTTGGGGGTCGTGATGTCGAGAACATTCTCGGTGCCCTGCGTCCGCGGGTTCGACAGCATCGCGGCTGGATCGAGCGCCGCGCGAACGATCGTCATCGGGTGGTGATAGAGCTCGGCCCGGCGGTCGGTTGCCACCGCGTTGGCCGCGCGGATCGCAGTGCCGTTGGCCGCGATGTTGTAGGCGACGTCGCCGTCAATCCCGAACACCTGCTTCTGGGGCTGCGGTCCCTGGAAGAAGGTGAAGTTCGGCGTCCTCGTCTGTTCGACCCGCGCCCGTCCGCCGGCCACGTCGACGGCCCGTCGATAATCGGTCACTTTGAAGGCCTGGCCCGTGGCTTCCGGTGTCATGTCCTGGCCGAGGTTGCCGTTGCTGCCCTCGCCCTGGATCACCAGCGTCTTGACAGCCTGAATCCGTTCGGCGCCGCCGAGCGCCTCCGCCGCGTCATTCACGATCTGCTGTTCGGGCGTTGCCTGCGTGCAGGCGCTCAGTGTCCCGGCAAGCAGCCAGATCAGCCATGTCATCCGTTTCATGATGCAACTCCTCAACGTCTGGCCAGCGTCGCTTTCACGCCGAACAATGAAAGATCGATCGCGTTCGCCATCGCTTGATACCCAGCGTCGCTGGGGTGCAGGTTGTCGCCCGAATTGTACGGGGTCAGGAATTTCGTCGGTTGATTCGGATCTCTCGTCGCCGCGTCGAAGTCGATGACAGCGTCGTACTCTTTCCCGGTGCGAATCCACTCGTTGAGGGCCGCGCGTTTCGCTTCGCCTTCCGGAGTCCAGTAGGCTGCTCCCTCGAACGGGGTCAGCGTTGCCCCGAAAATCTTGAGGCCGCGCGCGTGCGCCCGCTGGATGATCTGTCTGTGCGCAGCGATCAGGTCGGCTGCCGAGGGAATAGGGTTGGCACGGGCCTGGCCGATGTCATTGATCCCTTCGAGCACAATCACGTGTGTCACGCCCGGCTGGACCAGGACGTCGCGATCGAAGCGCGCCAGCAGACTCTGCCCGGCGCCGTCGGCCAGCACCCGATTGCCCCCGATGCCGGCGTTCAAGACGGCCATCTTCGCGCCCGTGGCCTGCGACAGCCGCCGCGCCAGCACATCCGGCCACCGGTTGTTGGTGTTCGGCGTCGAGCGCGAGCCGTCCGTAATGGAGTCGCCGAGGGCGACGATGACACCCGTGGTGGGGGGAGCCACGACCTCGACGCGCGCGAGCAGGAACCACGATGGTGTCGTGGTGGCCACGGGGAAATTGTCGGTGCCGACGTAGTTGCCCGTCGACGATACGTAACTCGTCTGGTTGGCGCCGGTGTGCATCGTGACCGGCGACCCGCTGGCTGCCGTATCACCGGGCACGTAGAGGTCGACGACGAGGTCAGTCGCGGCCGGCAGCTGAAGGTTCACGGGATCGCTGAGGATGATGGCGCCCGCCGGAATCGTGGTCGACGCGCTGCCGTTGAACTTCAGCGCCCGCCCGGTGCTGGCGTCGATCCCGGCCTCCTTCGTCCGCAACGCGACATGCGCCCCACCGACGACGAGCGGCGCCGTGCCGAACGCGTTGCTCAACACGACGCGGATGCGATCGCCTCCGAGCGTCGGGTGGACGATGAGGCGGAGCGTCTGGTTGCTGAAATTGCGGACCGGCGGCGGTCCTGGCGGCGGCGGCGGCGCGGGCGCTGCGGCGGGTCCCGGCGACGGTGGCTGCGTCGACACCGCGGGCGGAGCCCCACGCCCGGCCGCGGGCGGGGCCACGACCGGCGGTGCCACGACCAGCGCCGTGCTCCATGCGCCAACCCAGTGCTCGCCGGACGGAGCGTTTTGACCGAGGATTGCGACCGTCGAAAGTGCGAGGACGAGCAAGACTGCCGACAGCCGAGACATAAAACCTCCCCTCTCAGATGATGAGGCACTTTACCTCAAGTCTGGAAGGGAGGCTGTGAGTTTTGGAGAGCCGGGCGTCGATGACGGAACGGCTGCTACGTCTACCGGGCGCCGGGCTGCGCAAGGCGGCAGCGGACGTACGCATCCTGCTGCAGCCGCATCATCAATCCAGCGCGCATGAGCGCATCGAGCACGGCGCTGCACCGCTCGTGATCCAGTCCGCTGATCTCGGACGCTCGCTGCGTGCTCAGTTCATCGCCTGGTGACATGGCCAGCAGAAAGTCCTGCAGCTTGTCAAAACCGGTGTTGACCAGCCTTCGATGCATGGCCCTCGCCTCCTATCGGATTTCCGATGAGAAGGCAAGTCACGTGCCTGGACAGCAGGCTCTACAGGCCGGCCGACCGTCTGCAAAATGTACGGTGAGCCTTCGCGATTCACTATGGTGCGGTTGGGGCGGGGGGACCTTCTCAGCGTCTCGAGTCGCCGGCCCCGCTTCGCGCGAGGCCGGCTGCAGCAGACGTTCGTCTCGATGTTACGGGGCCAGCGATCCGAGGTACGCCGAAATCGAGACAATTTCGTCGTCGGTCAGGAGCGCGACCGGTTTCTTCATCAGGTCCGCGTCCCCCGTCGCCCGGCGGTTGTCCTTGAAGAGGTAGAGCTGCCGGGCCAGGTAGATGGGATGGCGCCCGGCAAGCCTCGGCACATTGCCCAGTCCTCTGAGCGTTTCGCCGTGACAGGTGGTGCAGGCGACCGTTCGTCCTGAGCCGCCGGTCTTGACGAGGGCTTCCCCCTTCTTGATGCTGCCAACCGGCACGTACGCGGTGAATCCCGAGTTGGGATCCCGTCGCGTGGCCCGCTCCTGATCCTGTGGAATCGTGATGATGCGCGTGCCGAGCGGCTCGTCCCCGGCTCCCTGGAGGACGAAACGCATGCGCCCGGCCCCGACAAATGTCTTCGGCACGGTCGCCCGCTCCTCCACTTTGGTGAACACGGCGGGCTTGACCTTCGAGAAGTAGTCGGCGACCTGTTCGATGTCCTGATCGGTCATCGGCTTGGCGATGGCGTTCATCCGACCCGGCTCGACGCGAACGCCGCTCCTGAAGTCGTTCATCGTGCGGCGGAGGTACTCCTTCGATAGACCCGCCAGATCCGACGATTCCGGGTGACCGTTCCCCGACATCAGATGACAGGCGCCGCACGCGAGAACCGCATCGCGTCCCTTGGTCACGAGCGGGGGGGCCGGCGGGTGCGAATCGGGAAACCAGTCCGGGGGATTCGAGAGGTCGTCGATTTCCTTGCGGGTGTATTTCTTGGTGCTTCCCGGTATGGACATCGGCTCGTCCGCCTCGGGCGCGAGCTGTCCGTTGATGACATGAAACGCCCACCCGTTGGGGGCCTCGGGCTTGATCGTTTGAGGAGCCGGAGCTTGAGCCGCTGCTGTCCATACCAGCGGCACGGTGAGCAGCAGCGTGAACAGGGTCTTCTTCATACGGCAGCCTCCTGGACCGCTTGACGCACGCTTTCAGGCGAAAGATTATCCCTCAACCCTGAGACTATCGAATACATAATCGCTGATGCCCGGAGGCCAGATCAAAGTGGGAGGTCGAACCATGACCGACAGACGGCCGATTGTGACCGCATTGGTGGCCGGCGCGCTCCTCTTCTCGTCCACGTCACTGCGAGCCCAGCGTCCGTCCGATCCGGCGCTGCTCGTTCCGCAGAGGGCCCCCGCCCTCGACTACGTGGCCGTTCCCGACCCGCTGCCCATTCCCGCCGGGATGACCATGGGCGCGCCGGCGAGCGTCGCGTTCGATGCCGATGGCCACCTGTTCGTGCTGACGCGAGGCACGCACGCGCTGTATGAGTTCGATCCGAACGGCAGGTTCGTTCGCGCGTTCGGTGAGGGTCTCCTGGCGCGATCGCACGGCATCGATATCGATCGTGACGGCAACATCTGGGTGACTGACGTGAGCGACCACGTGGTCCTGAAGCTCAATCATCAAGGGCAGGTGCTGATGACCCTGGGCGTCAAAGGACAGGCGGGCGAATGGAACGAAGCCGCCGGCTCCCGCCGGTTGAACCAGCCGACAGACGTCGAGGTCGCGTCAAACGGCGACGTCTTCGTCGTCCAGGGGCACACGCCGGGAGCGATGGGGGACCCGCGAGTGCTCAAGTTCGACCGCACCGGTAAGTTCGTCAAGTCATGGGGCGGCAAGGGCAAGGAGCCCGGAAAGTTCGACGTGGCGCACGGCATTGCCATCGACGCCAAAGGGCTGCTGTGGGTGGCCGATCGGGAGAATCAGCGCGTGCAGATTTTCGACGCCGACGGAACGTTCGTCAGAGAGCTGAAGTACGCGGGCGTGCCCTGCGCGCTCGATATCGGCGATCGGTACATCTATATGGTCAACGGGTTCGCCGGGCAGCTTCTGCGGCTGGATCTCCAGGGCGAGGTGCTGGCTGCCACGGGCAAGGAAGGCAAGGGGCTCGGAGAGTTCGGCGAGGCGCATTTCGTGGCCGTGAGTCCCAAAGGCGACATCTTCGTCGCCGACTCAGTCAACGCGACCGTGCAGAAGTTCGTCCAGAAGTGAGCGGCCGGGGGCGTGCGTTTGAAAACGCCCCACGACGTCTCCATAATTGAGGCGCCCAGCGACAACATGGCGTGGTGGCACTGGCTAGTCATCGGGATCGTCCTCGTGGCGCTTGAGATGGCCGCTTCCGGTGGCTTCTACGTCATTTTCTTCGGTGTGGCCGCCATCGCCATTTCCATTCTCAGAGTCGTGGACCTTGCGGGCCCGGCGTGGGTGCAGCTGCTGCTCTTCTCGGTCATCTCGGTGGCCTCGCTCGTCGTCTTCAGGCAGCGGCTGCTCCGGAGCTGGCAGCTCGAAGGCGGCGCGACGGACATCGATTCGCTGGTGGGCGACACTGCGTTCGCGCTCGAGGACATTGCCGCCGGCGCCGTCGGGCGCGTGGAGCTGCGGGGCACGACCTGGAGCGCCCGCAACAGCACGCACGAAGGGATTCCAAAAGGCAGGCGCTGCACCGTGATACGCACGGATCAGTTGATGCTGTTCGTCCGTCCGGAGGAGGCAACGACGTGACCGGAGGCTTGATCGTTCTGGTGGTGCTGGCGATTTTCGTGCTGGTGACGATCGCGAAGACCGCGGTGGTGGTGCCGCAGCAGAGCGCCTACATCGTGGAACGGCTGGGACGGTACCACGGGACGCTCGGCGCCGGGTTTCACGTGCTCCTGCCTTTCGTGGACACCATTCGGTACCGGCATTCGCTCAAAGAATCGGCCGTCGACATTCCGGCGCAGGTGTGCATCACGCGCGACAACGTACAGGTGGGCGTGGACGGCGTCCTGTACTTGAAGGTGTTGAACCCCGAGCGCGCCTCGTATGGGATTTCCGACTACCTGTTCGCGATTTCCCAGCTCGCCCAGACCACGCTGCGCAGCGAAATCGGGAAGATCGACCTCGATCGAACCTTCGAGGAACGCACCAACATCAACATGTCTGTGGTGAGCGAGCTCGACAAAGCTTCGGAGCCGTGGGGCATCAAAGTGCTGCGCTACGAGATCAAGAACATCACGCCGCCGCAGGACGTGCTCGCGGCGATGGAAAAGCAGATGCGTGCCGAGCGCGAAAAACGCGCCGTCATCCTGACGTCCGAGGGCGCACGCGATGCCGCGGTCAACACGGCGGACGGCGCCAAACAGGAAGTCATCAAGGCGTCTGAGGCTCGAAAGCAGCAGCAGATCAACGAAGCCGAAGGCGAGGCCGCGGCCATTCTGGCGGTCGCCACCGCGACGGCCGAGGGTCTGCGTCGCGTTGCGGACGCCCTGCAGGTGACCGGGGGAACCGAGGCGATGCAGCTTCGCGTCGCCGAACAGTACATTTCGCAGTTCGGCGAGCTCGCCAAGAAAGGCAACACGTTGATCCTGCCAGCCAATGTCGGCGACGTGGCGTCGATGATCGCCACGGCGATGCAGATCGTCGGTCGCAACGCCCTCCCCCCGCCGTCGGCGCGCTGACAGTCGTTCGCCCCGGTGCGCGTGCCTGGCCGAAGTGGACGCGCGGACGGGGGCCTCCGAGCGGACTTCAGCTCGCGTCGGTTCGTTCCTGGTAGATCGCCAGGTGGTACCCGTCGGGATCGTCTACCGCGAGGCTTCGGACCCCCCAGGACTGATCTTCCGGCTCGGCGGTGAGCTGGCCGCCGGCTGCCTTGATTCGGGCGGCCAGCGCGTCGATGTCCTGTGCCGTGCGGCACCAGATCCGAACGCCGATGCCTTTCGTCCGGTCGCGTCCCTTGGCCCAGTCGTCCTGTGAGAGCCCGAGCTCGCAGCTTCCCGCCTTCAGATTGACGCCGAGGAGTCTGCCGCCTTCGGTCCATCGCTCTGCCACGATGAAGCCAAGAACGTCGGTGTAGAAGTGGACGCTCCGCTCGATGTCGTCGACGGTGAGACTGGGTTCGAGGGCACGCAGGCGCAGCGATTCGGGATCCAGCCGGCGCCGATTCCTGAGGACGGCCAGGCTCAGGCGACTTGACGGGTTCTTCTTGCCAGCGCGCCTGTTCTGGGCGACCCGCTTGCGCGCCGTCGATGGTGACTTCTTCTTCTTCGCCATAAGAGCGCCTCGCTTTGAATGCTTTGTGGCAGAAGCTCGAGCAGTGGGAGCCTGACGAGCTCGTTTCGGCTCCCGATCATGGTTTGTCTATTATCGTCGGGCGGTCAGCGCCAAACCTGTAGCGTCAGTGTCCGGATTCTCAAATCCGTGCAGGCGGGGTGCAGGCCGGAGTGAGCTCCGGCCTGCGATTGGGAAATAGTGCGGTGGAAGGCACTTGCAGCGAGGGCGAAGTGCCGGCGGGGAGTCCGTCGGGGTAGAACGTGAGATCACACGCTGCTCGCTCGACGCCGGAACCGGCTGCGAGCGAAAAGAGTCACGACGCCTGTCCCGAGCAGGAGCAGCGAACCTGGTTCAGGAACCGTCTCGAACTGACCGGCGTATTGAGCGCCGAAGACCACGCCGTTCGTCTGAAACGCATAGATTTCCAGCGTGTAGAGGCCCGCCAACAGGTCTGCGTGCGCGTAGCCCATGTCGGCCTGCACGCATCCCAGCCCCTCGCCTGTTCCGCCTGGCGCGCACGGATCGAGTTGACCCAGAAAGGCCGTCAACAGCGTGTTGTTGTATCCGTTCGGGCCGAGGAGTCGGACGATGGCGGTATCGTCCGCAAGTACCCACAACGAGAAGAAGCTGTCGCTCAGCAGATCGAATGTGCGTGTGAACAGCGCCGTCTCGTCGCCGATGGTGCGGCTGTCGGCGTTCTCGGTGACGATGGCGTTGAACCCTGTATTCTCGAAGGAGATCCACCGGGCCGTGTCATCTTCGAGCCCGGCGTACTCGGACACATCACCCCAGGCAGGATGCGTGGCGATCGTGACCGCATCACCGCCGTTGACCTGATCGCCTCCGTCGCCGCTGAAGAACGTGATGGTTTCTGCGACCGACGGTGCGCTCGTCAGCGCGACGATCAGCATCGCTGCGGCGGACAGGCGGATTATCTTCGTCATCATTATTGATACGCCTCTGCGAACATGATTGATACGCGCTCCGAGTACCGCGTGCAGCCTTCGTACACTCCCATGTCGGTCCCGCTGGAAGTCGAGCAAGCGCGCAGCCACACGATCGATTCGCGTCGCGCGGCAACTGAAGACGCGTGGTGTGAATCAGTTATCGGATACGAGAGGCGATGAGGGCTGTGCGTTGCAGATTTCGTTGTCGCACGATGATCACGACGAAAGTCATCTCCCCGGGAGTATCCGACCCCGTGACACCTGCTCCAAACGAGAACACCAAATCACGCGCCGCGTGACGTCAGCGCGCAGCACGACGCGCGTCGTTCGGCGCCCTGCAATTCTTCGCATCGACGTGCGTTGCTCGAGGTTCACGGGATTGCGCAATTCTGCACGCGCGAACAAGAAGGGGAAGGCAGGGCGTTGCTCGCGCCGTTCGTCGGGGAACGACGAGAGACCGACAAGGTCTCAAGCCGTTCCCGCAAGCGAGGTCGATGGTGCTCGAGAATACCGAAGGGCGCTGACTACGGCGTGCAGCGATTGGCCAGGTCTGGTTTCTCGCGATACTTGTCGTGGCACGCGGAGCACGCTTCCGTCAGCGTCCCGGAAGCGTTCACGATCTCATCCTGGTTCTTCGTCAGCGCGGCTTTGTAGCTGACCTGCGCCGCGTCGCGCAATCCCTGCACGAATCCCGCCCAGTCGGGCTGATCGAGCGGCACAGGTTTGCCGTTCATGCACAGACGTCCTGGAATGGTCAGCAGGTTGGCGGCCTCAGCGATCGAAATCGCTGCGTTCTCGACCTCCATCCAGCCGCCGTACACATTTCCGTACTGCGCCTCCGTTTTCTTCGCCTTCTCCACCGGGTCGGTGTTCTGCGCGTCGAAAATAATGTTGGAGTTAGGGAACAGGATGCCGCGCATGACCTGGCCGAGGTTCCCCTCGACTTTGGTGGACTGACTGGCCGCCGGCGCCGGGGTGGCCGGCGCAGCAGACTCGCTGGGCGCCGGTGATCCACAGCCAACCGTTGTCAATCCGAGCAACGCAATCACGACACTGAGCAATCGCATAGGTCCTCCCACAAACGGCCACGCGGCGCGCTCGTCGTGAGCCCGCCGCAGTAACGCTGCAGCGACGATTATCGCTTCCCCGGCGGGGTTATCAACTCAATCTTCACGGATCTGTCCGATTTCAGGCTTTTCGGGCGTCACGACGACTGCCGGAAATCCGGCAGCAGCAGAACCCCCAGGAGCCGTCCGCTTGCCGACGCAGCACATCCGTGTTGTGTGTCCGGACAGCTTCACCGGTTCACCGTCCCGCCCGGTTCCCTTGAACGACCACTCTCCAATCACGAGGGCCAGATCGCTGGCCTCGAGGATCCTTGTCACTTTGAGATCGAGTGTGCCCTTCATGTCAATGACGGCGGCCAGCGATTGACGAACGCCACTGGGGCCGCGAGCGAGGGTGCCGGGCTGAGCCGCATAGCGGGCTTCGGGTTCATACAGTGCCGTCAGGAGTAGCAAGAGTTTTCCTGCAGTTCCGATAGACTGCCTGTTGATCGTCGGGCCGGAGATGTCGATGATATGAGGCCGGTCGACGCCGCAACGTCAAGCCTGAGGAATCCCGTGTCACAGATCGAATTCAAGGCTCCCGGGCCGGGGTCCTGGGAGCTGGAACAGACGCACTTCGGCAAGCCGGCCACGCGGTACGCGAGCACGCTCGTTTCCGATCCAATCGCCAAAGGCTTCGGCGAGGGCACCAAGCGCTATGGCCTCCTGCTCGACACCCTGCGGTTTGGGTTCGTCAACGACTTCTGCTACGTGAAGTTCGTGGCGGTGGGCGCGCCGGACAACGCGTCGGGCCCGCCGCCCCGCCCCATTTTCATGCTGCTCACACGGCTGCATCCGGAAATTCGCCGGCGGATCGCGACCGCTCCTGACGTCTTTTCGAAAAAGATCTGGCGCGAGGACCTGCGTCGATGGGACGAGGAAATCAAGCCGGATTCCATCGCGAGGAACCGCAAGATTCAGGACACCCCTCTCGCGACGCTCGGCGACGCGGCGTTCGTCGCCTACCTCGACGCGGTCCGGGCGAACGCGGCTGAGATGATCTACCGGCACCACATGTTCACGATTCCAAGCAGCTTTCCCGTGGGCCACTTCGTGTCCGAAGTGCAACGTTGGACCGGTCTGCCTTCGGGTGAGGTGCTCGGTGCGCTCAAGGGCGCCGCGCCCATCTCGCGTGGCGTCGGGGCCGGTCCGATTGAGCGCCTCCGCGCCGCGCTCGCCGCGAGCGGCATCACCCGGGACAGCGTCCGGGGGCGTCCGGCGCAGCAGGTCCTCGAGGATCTGAAATCCAAGCCGGGCGTCGGCGAGGCGCTGCAGGTCTATCTCGACGAGGTCGCCTACCGTCTCGTTTCCGGCTACGACATCGGGGACAAGTACGCACTCGAAATGCCAGAGATGCTGGTCGGTGCGATCTTCGGCTCCACGGACAAGGCCGATCGTCAGGGCGACTTCACCAAACGCCGCGATGCGCTACGCGCGAAGGTGCCCGAAGCCCACCGCGCCGAATTCGACGAGCTGCTCGAGGAAGCCCGTTTCGTCTACCGTCTGCGCGACGAACGTGGAATGTACAACGATTCCTGGGCCTTCGGACTCGCGCGGCGAGCGATGCTCGAGGCCGGACGCCGCCTCGTGGTCAGCGGCGTACTCCCCGACGCCGCGCTCGCCATCGATGCGAGCCACGAGGAGATCATCGGGATGCTCGAGGGCGGGAAGGGGCCCGGCGTCGAGGAGCTGCGCCGACGGCAGACCTGGCGCGAAACGAAGACGATCGCCGACGCCCCGCCGTTTCTCGGGGCAGCGCTGAAGGGACCGCCCCCGCCCGAGTGGCTACCCAGGAAGGCCCAGGCCAACGCACGGGCCGTGGACACGGTCCTTCGCGAAGTCTTCAACGTCCCGGTCCAGCAGGCGCCGCCTCGAAGTGTTTCGGGCCTCCCGGTGCATCCCGGCATCTACGAGGGTCCGGCGCGCGTCATCGCCGGCCCGGAAGATTTCAACCGGTTGCAGAAGGGCGACGTTCTCGTCACACGTACGACCGGCCCCGCCTTCAACGTCGTCCTGCCGCTGCTTGGCGCCATCGTCACCGATCGCGGCGGCCAGCTCTCGCACGCGGCTATCGTCGCCCGCGAGTACGGCATTCCGGCGGTCGTCGGCACGCGCGAGGCGACGACGATGTTCGCCGACGGCGCGCGGGTGCGGGTCAACGGCGACACAGGCGCTGTCGACCTCGTGGAGGCGGGGCGGTGAAGCCCTCGCCGCTCATCCACGCGCTCGACGAAGCGCATTTCGGCGGCAAGGCCGCGTCGCTCGCGCGCTCGCTGCGCGCGGGGCTCCCCGTCCCGCCGGGTTTCGCGCTCGGCACGACGCACGTCGAAGCCGTCTTCGAGGGACATAAGGAAGCGTTGACGCACCTGCGGATCGAATTTGCCAGCCTGGCGGGACCGTGCGCGGTGCGCTCGTCGGCCGTCGGCGAAGACTCGGAGGGTGCGAGCTTCGCGGGCCAGCATGTGACGATCCTCAACGTTCGCCACGAAGAGCACGTCGCCGACGCCGTCCTCAAGGTGCGGGAGTCCGCGCACACGGATTCGGCCCGCGCTTACCGGCGCACGCTCGGCATGGACGAGACGCCAAAGGTTGGCGTCGTGGTGCAGCGCATGATCGAACCGGACTGCGCGGGCGTGATGTTCACGAAGAATCCCTTGAACGGCTCGGACGAGCGCGTCATCGAGGCATCCTGGGGCCTGGGCGAAGCGGTCGTCGCCGGCCTCGTCGTGCCTGACAATTACGCGCTCGACGACCAGGGCCGCGTGCTGCGGCGGACGGCGGGCGAGAAAGACATCGCGCTGCGGGCCGCTCCCGAAGGCGGTACCGTTGAGGAAGCGGTCGAGGACCGCCTCGTCACCGCCTTCTGCCTGAGCGACGACATGCTGGCCAGACTGCACGACCTGGCCGTCAAGTGCGAGTCCCTGTTCGGTGAAGGGCTGGACCTCGAGTGGGCCTTCACCGACGGTAGTCTGTATCTCCTGCAGTGCCGGGCCATGACGCGCAACCGGTGAGCGCGTCGGCCATCGATCAAGTCGATCACGAAGAAGTCGGCCTGCCGCTGTCGGCGCTCACGGGTATGCTGCTCGCGGCGTCGCTGGCCCCGCTGGGCAGCACGATGATCGCCGTCGCTCTGCCCAGCATCGGACGCGACATCGGCGCGGCGGCCGCAGACCTCACCACGTGGCTCGTGTCGAGCTATCTCATCACGAGCATCGCGCTCCAGAGCCCGGGCGGCAAGCTCGGCGATCTCATCGGCCACGGCCGCGCGCTCATCGTGGGCCTCTCGCTCGTGGCGCTGGGCGGCGTGCTCGGGATGCTCGTAGGCGACATGCTCGCGCTCGCCGCGGCGCGCATCCTGATGGGGTCGGGCGGCGCGGCCACCGTACCGGCGACGATCGCGATCCTGCGGAATCAGACGCCGGAGCATCGACGCGCCCGTGTGTTCGGTCTCTTCGGCGCGTGCATGGGGCTGGCGGCAGCCATCGGCCCGCTGGTCGGAGGCGAGCTGACCGAGCGATTCGGCTGGCGCGCGGTGTTCGCTGGCAATCTGCCGGTCATCGCGGTGTCGCTCGCGCTGGTGCTGCGGTCGCACGGCATGTACGCGCGCGCGGCTTCGAACCGCCCGGCGTTCGACTGGCCGGGAAGCCTCCTTCTCGCAGGCGGCCTCACGCTGGTCATCGTCGCGCTGCGGATGTCCGGGAACGCCGCGTGGTGGCTCGGAGGGACCGGTGCCGTGCTGCTTATCGTGTTTCCGTTGTGGGAGCGCCGCGCCGCGTCGCCTGTGGTCGATTTCTCTCTGTTCACGCGAGGCGCGTTTTTCGGCGGCGGCTCCATCATCGCTTTGCAGAACATGGCGATGTATCCGCTACTTTTCCAGTTGCCGGTCTTCTTCGATCGGATCCGCCACCTGGGGGCGCGCACCATGGGCCAGGCCCTGTTGGCGCTGACGCTGGCCATGATGCTCAGCTCCGTGGCGGGCGGGCGGCTGACTGAGCTGATCGGCGCGCGGATGCAGACGCTCGCCGGCTCCCTAGTCGCGCTGGCGGGCCTGTGGTGGTTCGCGGATTTTGAATCGGTACGAGTGCCGTTCGACGTCATGCCCGGGATGCTGCTGATCGGCGCCGGCGTCGGCATGACGTCCCCACCCGCACAAGCGGCGTCGATGAGCACGGTCGGACGCGAGCAGTCCGGCATGGCCGGCGGCATGCTTTCGACGATGCGCTACATGGGCGGCGTGGCAGGCACGACGGCGCTCGGGGCGCTGTTGTACGACCCGGCCAACCCCGCAGCGCATCAGCGGCCGCTGTTGGTTTACGCCGGCGCGCTCATCGTCGCTGCGGCACTGTCTCTGTTGCTGCCGGGCCAGAAGAAGCGGATGTAGGCACCTCAGTCGGTGCCCCACGGATTGTCGATCACGAAGCGCCAGGAGCCGTCTGCTTGACGACGCAGCACATCCGCGTTGTGTCCGGTCAGCTTCACCGGTTCGCCGCCTGGCCCGGTTCCTGTGAATGACCACACCCCAATGACGAGCGCCAGATCACTGGCCTGGAGGATCCTTGTCACTTTGAGATCGAGTGTGCCCTTCATGGCAATGAAGGCGGCCAGCGATTCACGGACACCCTGCAGGCCGTGAGCGAGGCTCCCAGGCTGAGCCGCAAAGGCGGCCGAGGGTTCATACAGAGACATGAGAGCGTCGAGATTTCCAGCGTTGATCCCGTCGACTATCGATTCGAGGACTTGCTCAGGCGTTCCTCTGGACATGACATCCTCCACCTTATCCGTGCGGCGTATATTGAATCGGAAAACCGAAAAAGGCACTGGTCGTCGAGCAATCAGGCACGAAACCGTAAGTTCCTGTTCCAAAACAGAGCGCTGTCTGGCGACCGAATGAAGTAAACGGCACGGGACTGCATGGCAGCCCATCAATTTAAGTACTTGGATTACAAGAACGTCAGCGGGCAGCCCCCCTAAAAGGCGGTACCGCTGCAGCGATGGCGTGACGGTTGCCCAACGCCATCGCCATGGATTTCAAACCCCTCCGGTTTCAAGCCTCGTTTCTATTCGTTGCCGTACTGGCCCTTGCGGCGACGGTAACCCATGCGCAACAGCCGCCACGTGTGGTTTCCAAGCTGGACGCACGGCTCGCGGCGAGCGTCCGTGCCGGTGCCTCAGGCACTCAGCGCGTCATCATCCGGACGGCCTCGAACGGGATCCCCGGGTTGAAGATCGCATTGGAACGCGCTGGTTCTCCGGTGCTCCTCGCTCATCCGATCATCAATGCGGTGACGGCTCGCGTGCCTGTTGCGGCGCTCGAAGGCCTCTCCCACCTTCCCTTCGTCGTGTCCATCTCGACCGACGCGGTGGTGATCGCGGAGCAGTCGTCATCGGGAGATTCGACGCTTCGAGAAACGCTCGGCCTTCCAGTCCAGTCTCCCACCGGTAATCGGGTGGGTGTGGCCGTGATCGACTCTGGTCTGCAGGCGGGGCCCGAGTTCGGTGACCGGATCGCCGGCTTCTACGATTTCACTCAGGACGGGAGCGCCGCGTCGCCCTCGGACGATTACGGCCACGGCACTCACGTGGCCGGGCTGATCGCGGGCAGCGGGGACCTGTCGTCGGGGAAGCGTTACCGGGGAGTTGCGCCAAAGGCGCGGCTCGTTGCGCTCAAAGTTCTGGATCAAAACGGCGCGGGCAACACGAGCGACGTGATCAGCGCGATCGAATTCGTGACCGCGAACAGGCACCAGCTTGGCGTCGATGTCATCAACTTGTCTCTCGGCCACCCCATTTATGAACCGGCGGCCACAGATCCGCTGGTCCAGGCAGTGGAAGCGGCCGTGCGCGCTGGCATCGTCGTCGTCGCGTCGGGCGGCAACTACGGCGTCTCTTCTGTCACGGGTCTGCCAGGGTATGCAGGCATTCTGTCGCCAGGTAATGCACCCTCGGCAATTACCGTCGGATCGGTCAAGACCCTCGAGACGAACACACGCGCCGACGATCGCGTCGCAGCGTATAGCTCCCGAGGACCGACATGGTACGACGGCAGGGCCAAGCCCGATCTGGTCGCGCCCGGCCATGGTCTCGTCGCGGCGGCCGCGAAATCGAGCACGCTCTACATAGACAATCCGGCGCTCAGGGTGGGCGACTCCTATCTGCGGCTCAGCGGTACGAGCATGGCGGCAGGAGTGGTCAGCGGAACTGTCGCGTTGATCATCGAGGCCAATCGAGGCGCGTTTCCCAACGCACCGCTGTCGCCTAATGCGGTAAAGGCCATCCTTCAGTACACGTCGCTGCCGGTCCGCGATGAACAGGGGGTCGAGTACGACTATCTCACTCAGGGTGCCGGCAGCGTCAATACCGCGGGAGCGATCGAACTGGCCGCGCGCATCGATACATCGATGCCCCCCGCGTCATGGTGGCTGACGAGCGGCGTGGACGCGTGGACTGTCATCGATGGTCAGATCCAGCCCTGGGCCGAGACCGTTGGATGGGGCGACGCGCTCAGCGAAGGCCCGGCGCTGTACTTCAACGAGCTGGCGTGGACGCAGAACATCGTGTGGGGCAGCAACATTGTCTGGGGCAACAACATTGTCTGGGGCAACAACATTGTCTGGGGCAGCAACATCGTCTGGGGCAACAACATCGTCTGGGGCAGCAACATCGTCTGGGGGAACAGCCTGATTGGCGCCTTGGATGGAACGTCCGCCTCGTGGGAAATGGCGGGGGACGTCCCGTCGCTGACTGTCTCGGGTGCGCTCGACGACAGCGGAGAGTCGACCGGATCGGTCCTGACTTTGCCCTAGTAGGTTTCACTGCGCCGCTCAATCTCGATGAATGGAGGTGTTCCAGTGACGCGTCCCCTCCACGGCCGGGCCTATGTGTACGCCATGATCGCGCTTGGAGCGGCAGTGATGGCCAGCTCCTTGTGGTCCATGCAGTTCTCGCGACCCGGGCTCTTTGCAGCTTTACTGGTGCTGTCAGTCATCAGTTCAGCCCTGAAGGTCAATATGCCGCTTGGGGTGGGAAGCTCCTGCATCTCGCTCTCCTACGTGGTCGACTTCACCGGACTGCTCCTCCTCGGCCCCGCCCCGACGATGCTGATTGCCATTTCCAGCGCCTGGTCGCAGTGCACCTTCAGGATGAGTGAACGCAACCCTGCGTACAAGACGCTGTTCAGCATGGCGACTCTGGTGGTCAGTGTCGCTGCCGCGGGTGCGACGTACACGTCCCTTGGAGGCACATACGGCACGTTGCCGGCCGCGCCGTTGCAGCCATTGATGGCGGCAGCGATGATCTATTTTCTCGTCAACTCGCTGGCTGTCGCGGCCGCCTTCGGTCTCTCGACACGTCGTGGCGTTTTACGCGTCTGGCACGACAACTTCCTGTGGACGATCACCAGCTATGTCGTCGGATCAATCGCGGCGGGTATCGCGGTCGAGCTTCTCCACAGCGCCGGGCAGTGGCAGACTGGGCTCGCGTTCATTCCGCTCGGCCTGACGTATAGAACCTATCGCATTTACCTCAGACGCATTGCCGATGAGCAGCGGCGCGTTGCCGAGTGGACGCAGCTCCACCGCGACAGCACCGAGGTGCTCGCACGCGCCATACAAGCCAAGGACCCGAACGGCAGTTGTCATGTGGAGCGTGTGCAGTATTACGCGGCGGCACTGGCGCGCCAGCTCGAGCTGTCTGATCTCGATCGACACGCGGTCGAGACCGCGGCGTTGCTCCACGACATCGGGAAACTTGCGGTGCCGGAGCACATCCTGTCCAAACCTGGCCCGCTGACGCCGGACGAGCGGAAGAAGATGCAGATGCACGCACAGATCGGCGCCGAGATCGTCAGCGCGGTGCCGTTCCCGTGCCCGGTCGCCCCGCTGATCCGCAGTCATCACGAGCGCTGGGACGGCAAGGGCTATCCGTCCGGACTGTGCGGCGAACAGATCCCTATCGGTGCGCGAATACTCTCCGTCGTCGATTGCTTCGACGCGTTCACGTCCGAGCGCCCGTACCGTCCAGCCCTCTCACCAGATGCGGCGATCCGCATGATTCAGGGAGAGGCTGGCAAGGCACTCGATCCCGCCATCGTTGCCGAATTCAGCAAGCTGCTGCCGGTGCTCACTCCACCCACGAACGATGCCTTTCTACGGCGGATTCGTCGCTCGAAGGATCCGGCGAGCCAGGACCTTCCCATCGGTGGGGAGCGATTTGGTGCCGATGCGTTTGCCGAGATCGCATCGGCAAACCGCGAGACATACGCGTTGTATGAAATCGCGCAGTCGATGGGTCAAAGCATGAGCCTTACCGAAACGATGACGCTCGTCAGCGCGAAGCTCAGCGCGCTCGTGCCGTTCTCGACGTGTGCGCTGTTCGTGCGGCGCGGAGACGAGGACTTGCGCTGCAGGTTCTCCATCGGCCTGCACGCCGACCTGTTGGAGAACTCGTCGATCGCGGAGGGCAATGGATTGAGTGGGTGGGTGGCGCGTCATCGCCGGCCGCTTGTCAACGGGCTGCCCAATGTGGAGTTCTACGCGGCGGGGGCATCCGCAGCCGACTTCCAGCTGCGGTCCGCTCTGGTCTGCCCGTTGACCGTCGCGGACGACGTGATCGGCACGATCGCCGTCTTTCATCACGACAGCGGATCGTACACGGAAGACCACCGCCGCGTGCTCGATCAGGTGGCCCATCAGGCGGCGTCAGTCGTACACAATGCGCTCCTGTTCGAGCGCACCCAGGAACAGGCATTCAAAGATGGCCTGACCGGACTCGCCAACCCGCGCGCGCTGCAGTTTCAGGTCGCCCGAGAGCTGGGGCGCGCACGCCGGACCTCCTCTCAGTTCTCGCTCATTCTTTTGGATCTCGACGATTTCAAGATCATCAACGACGAGTACGGGCACCTCGCCGGCGATCGTGCGCTGCAGGAGGTCGCCAGGGTGCTGCAGCAGACGACCCGGCCGTACGATACGTGCATCAGGTACGGAGGCGACGAATTCGTCGTCCTGCTTTCGTCGTGCGGCCGCACCGACGCCGAGGAGCGTCGCCGCCGGTTGCAGGAAGCCGTTGCGGCCATCTCCTTGCACGCGGAGGATGGCCGCGAAATAGCATTGCGCGTCAGCGCCGGCGCCAGCGTCTTTCCTGATGATGGCGAAACGTACGAACGGCTGTTGGCACGGGCCGATCGGAGGATGTACCAGAACAAAGCAGCGTCGAAGACGCCACGGTCGCTGCGGCTTGGGGCCGGCCGGGACAACGTCGCTCGTCTGCAACATCCTGTCGCGCGATGAGCCGCCTCCAGGGACGCGCAGGAAACAAGCTCGCTCGATCCATGAGCGAAGACTGGTGCCGGGGTTCACGGCTTCGGCCAGGGGCACGTCGATACCGACAGTGACGACCGGCTGCGACATGCAGTGTTCGGCTTCGGCCGCGTAGGCCAGCGGATTCTTGTCGCAGGCAACGAGACGGCACAATATCCCGTGTCCGTCACCACGCCGATCGGTTTCGCCGCACTCGTATTACACCATCAACTTCGCCACATCTTGGAGGCTCGTCTCCGGGGTGCAAGACGCAGGGTCCGCTCAGTGCGACTGCCTGTGCGAATTCCGTTCATCGACCGATAGACGCTCCTCGCTCAGGACCCACGCGTGGCGAATTTGACGGCGATCGCCCATCGTGGGCAAGCCGCCTGACAGTTTCGGAAGGTCGTTCCCGCTAATGTGATCAGGGGCCTCTTTGTGATGCCCCCAGATGTAGGCTGTTGCCCCTCCCCGCAACTCCGCATCGGTGAAAAGGAGTGACCGTGAAGACGGCTGCATTGCTCGCCGCATCATTAGTGAGCCTGAGCACGGTCAGCGCGTGTGAAGGCCGGAACGGATCATCGTCCCCAGTTGCGCCATCGCCGGCCCCATCCCCTTCCCCACAGCCGCCCGTACCCACGAGCGCCTCGCTGGTGATCGAAGACTTCTCGGTCATCGTCAAGCGCAGCTCAGTAAACGGCAGAGGCGTCCCGGTGGACGACGGATGGTTCTCCCTTGAGGTGCGTTTTGTCTTGAGGGAAACGGGTAACCGCAGCGGCGCAACCGTTGAAAGCTTCTTCTTGGGCGACGGAGACGGAGGTGGCGCATGGTTCGACGGCTTTTGCACGGAGGGGCTGCGCGTGCCGCCCGGCGGTGTTTACGACACTTTGTACACCGATGAGGGTTACGAGTCTTGGGGCTACTGCGCTCCCTACTGGGGCGTCGTCAGCGCACCGATCAAGGAGTTTCCGGTGTTTCTCACCGTGAACTTCGTGGATGACGATGGCCAGGCGGGTTCGACCGGCGCCAAGGCGATCTGGAAACATTGAAACTTCTCATTGTCTTGGCGCCCGCAGACGCCGTTCAACGAGAGGGACGTCGCATTTTCTCCTGAACAGCAACCGGCCCGATCGCGAGGTCTCAACGTTCGAACGGAAGAACTCTCCACATGATCGGCCCGTCGGCGGAACGCGAAAGTCGTGTGGCCTGATTTCGACGAGCCGTGAGCGACGTCCAGCGTCGAGACTCGACGAGAGCCAGCCAGGCGATCACGGGACGGGATGGCGTAAGATGTCCTCCCTGCCGTGGCTGCGCCAGATGTAACGGTGCTCCTCAGAGCCTGGGCGGATGGCGATGCCGCCGCGTTCGAGCAACTCGTTCCGCTCGTGCACCGCGAGCTGCACAAGCTCGCGCGGCAATTCATGGCCGCCGAGGGCGCTGGACACAGCCTGCAGCCGACGGCGCTGCTGAATGAGGCCTACCTCCGCCTGATCGGCGGCGCGCAAGTCGAGTGGCGCGACCGGGCACACTTCTTTGCGACCTCGGCGCGACTGATGCGTCGCATCCTGGTCGATGTCGCGCGGTCGAAGCGATACCTGAAGCGGGGCGGGGGCGCCGCGATGACACCGCTGGATGACGCGGCGGACGTGGTGGTTGACCGCGCGCCCGATCTGGTCGCGCTCGACCTTGCCCTAGCAGGGTGCTGAAAAAGTGACTCTGAAGGGATCGACATGGTGATCCCGTCGTACTACGATGCTCCCGACCTGGAAGGGAGCGTGCCGATGCGAGGAGACGATCCGCGCCACGACTCGATGTTCAGCTACGTGACGCCG
>DATLLJ010000079.1:0-4630 GCA_035537875.1 Vicinamibacterales bacterium
TCGAGGGACGCGGTTCGTTCGGGAATCGTCACTACATCAACGCTGGTCTCGGCTACGAGCACAACGAGGTCTTCGAGTCGGCCGTCACGCCGCGCCTGTCGGTTGCGTCGTATCTCCGGCTTCCGAGTGCATCGGCCGTCGGCGATACGAAGATCACTCTGAACGCCGGGACCGGAATCAAGGCACCGAGCGTGTTCCAGTCCAACAATTCGTTGTTCGCCCTGGTGCAGGGGACGTCCGTCGCGGCGAACGTGACGCCTGTCGGCCCCGAGCGCAGCAAGAGCTTCGACATCGGCGTCGAGCAGGGCTTCCTGAACGGCAACGCGCGCGTCCGTGTCGCCTACTTCCACAACACCTTTGAAGACCTGCTGGAATTCCTGGGACGTCAGCAGCTGATTCTCGCCGGCGTCCCGGCCGATGTCGCCGCAGCAACGCAGTTCGGGGCCTATTTCAACGCAGCGTCGTACCGGGCGGACGGCATCGAGACGTCGGGCGAGCTGGCGGTCCGCGACAGGCTCCGCTTCGGAGCGTCCTACACCTATCTCGACGCGGAAGTCACCGAAGCGCTGAGCGCATCGGCGTCCATCAACCCCGCCTTCCCCGGCATCGAGATCGGCCAGTTCTCACCGCTGGTTGGTGAGCGTCCGTTCCGCCGGCCCACGCATTCGGGAACACTGTTCGTGTCGTACGCGAACGGCCCGGCACAGGTCGCGTTGTCGGCGTTCTTCTCCGGCAGGCGCGACGACAGCACGTTCCTGAGCGACGGGTTCTTCGACACGAGCATGCTGCTGCCCAACCAGGACCTGGCGCCCGGCTACCAGAAGGTGGATCTGAGTGCCGCCTACCAGGTGCACCGCCGGCTGCGTGGCTACCTGGTCATCGAGAACCTGTTCGATCAGGAATACCAGCCGTCGTTCGGCTTTCCCGGATTGCCACTCACAGCCCGCGCGGGCGTTCGCGTCACCTTCGGCGGCGCGCCGCGGCCGTAGAATCGGGCCGTGCGCCGCGGCTACGAGTCTCACCCGCTCCGAACGGCGAGTGTTCTCGTAGCCGCGTCGCTCTCTGTCCACTGCGGCTCTCCTCCAGTCACTCCACGCCAGGTCAGTCACAGCTCCGCCGGCGCATACGAGGCGGCGCTTGCCGCGACGGACGCCGGCTTCATTGCTTCGTGGTACGACATCCGGGATGGCAACGGAGAGATCTACATCCGCGCCGTTGACGGGGACGGCGAGCCGCGCGGAAGCGAGACGCGGCTGACGAGTAACCCGGCCGAGTCGTACGAACCGAGCATCGCGGCCTTCCCCGGCGGGCGAGTTGCCGTGGGGTGGTACGACAAAGCCGCTGACGGAACGCTTACGGCCCGAATCGGCCTCTGGACTGCCGGAGGCGCGAACATCTGGACGAACACCCTGCCCGGCGCAGGCCGCAACCCTGTTCTCGCCGCCGATCGTGGATCGATCGTGGCCGCCTGGATCCGCTCCGCGGCCGGCGGCGATGGCGAAGAGGTGTGGGCCGCGCGCTGGAACGAGGCCGGCGAACCGGTCGGTGAACCACGCCGCCTCGGCGTGGCGCATCGGACGACCTGGAACGTGAATCTGGACGTCGATGAGAAGGGCATCGCGTGGGTCGTCTGGGATGCCGTCTGGCAGACACGTGCCAGCGAGCTGTTCCTGGCGCGCGTGACTCGCGATTCTCTTCCGCCTGAAGGCGCAAGCCACGCAGACGTCTCGGTAACGCGGCTGACCAGCGACGACGGGAAGGAATCAAAGTATCCGGATGTCGCCGTCCGCGGAGACGAAGCGGCGATCACCTGGTTCGACGCCAGGGATGGCAATACGGAGGTCTATCTCTTTGCCGGCCCAACCAACGAATTGACGTCGGAGATTGAGGGCCGCGCGCAGCGCGTGACCGACACGCGCGGAGAATCCATCGGCGCGTATCTCGCCTGGAACGGGACGCGAATCGGCCTCGCCTGGTGCGACGACACCGTCGGACAACACGAGATCTATTTTCAGGCTTTCGATCGACGCGGACGCGCAATGGCGGAGCCCCGGCGCCTCACCGACAACAGCATGTCGTCGCTGATCCCCGCCATCGTGCCGTGGCGCGATGGATTTGCGCTCGCATGGAGCGAGTTCGTGCCCGCCACACCCGGCGGGCATGGCGGCCGATCGGAGATCGCGTTCGCGCTCGTGCCGTAGAAGAGGTCCGCCTGAAGGCGGACACTACGTCTTCCTGCAAGGTCCGCCTGAAGGCGGACACTACTTCCTAATCGGGAATCTCCGCTTCCACCAGCTTCGCGAGCAGTGTGAGCGATTCCTGCCAGCCAAGCGTGCACGCCTCCGGCGGGATGACATCCGGCAGCCCAGACTGCACGATGTTCACCTCGGTACCGACAAGGACTTTCTTCAGCGTGACGGTCACCACCATCTCACCCGGCAGGTTCGGGTCGTCGAAACGGTCCGTCCAGCGGATCCGCTCGTTGGGAACGAGCTCGAGATATTCACCGCCGAAGGAGTGGCTCTTGCCCGAGGTGAAATTCGTAAACGACATCTTGTAGGTCCCACCCACCCGCACGTCCGCGTGGTGAACCCGGCCGGTGAATCCGTTCGGCGGCAGCCACTTGACCATGGCGTCGGCGTCGAGAAAGGCCCGATAGACCCGCTCGGGCGTCGCTCGCAGAACTCGATGAAACTGAACGGTCGAAGGCATTTGTCCCTGCTCCTCTACGGCACGACGGTACCGTCTGTATCTGATAGTTAGACCAGACTTGTTGATCTAAATCATCGCCGAGGAGGAAGGATCAAGGAGGTAGGAGGAAGGATCAAGGAGGTAGGAGGAAGGAGATAGGAGGTAGGAGGAGGAACTGGCGGAGCCACGCAGACTCCGCCAATTCCGTAATCCGCTTTCACCTCACCTGTCAGAGCCCGGCGTCGGCGGTTGCATAGAGGAGAGCATGAGCCGTACCGGTTCCGATTCGATGAAACCCCCAATGATTTCAAGCTTCACGATCTCATCGGGACTGTTTCATCCGGCTCTTTGAATCGCGCCGATCCGAAGAATCGGATTACACCGCCTGCGGAACCAGCGGAATGAACGGCGCTCGCTTCGACGGGGGAGGCACCTCATTGTCGGGCATATCCCCTGTATCGGGCCGCAGGTGCTGGCGCATGGAAGGCTTCACCGACGCCAGCAGTTCCTTGCGCGTCTTCACGTGAAACGGTTTCCCGATATAGATCTTTCCCATCCGCGCCATCACGGATTCCGGAATGGCGTTCGCGAACATGAAGAGCGGCCATGTGAAGCCCGGGCCGTTCAGCTTCCGCAGCTTCCACGCCCAGAGCCCGAGCGCGCCAACGCGCCAGGCGGTGGGCCCCCACCAGCTGTTCTGACCCGGCCGCAGGTTCATCTTCCAGCACTTCATCATCAGCTGCCACTGCAGCGGGCTCAGCTCGGCGGTCTCCGCCACGCCCTTCTTCTTCTCCATCCGCGTGTCGTGGAGCGGCGTGAAGATCGAGGGGATGAAAAACGCGAACAACCCGCGGCGCTCGACCTCGTAAATCAAATCCAGCGTCGCCCGGCTGTCGTCATCGGTTTCGCCAGGATTCCCGATGATCAGGGTCATCGCCGGGAACCAGTTGTATGTGTTGAGGACCTCCAACCCGCGGATGACCACACTGGGCCATTCGTCGATCGGAAACGGCACCCCTTTGCTCGGCATGACCTGTTTGGCCATCCGCACGGATCCGGTCTCGAGCCCGATGAGCGGCACCAGCGCTTTGCGCTTCGGGTGCGAGCTCAGAACCGGCAGATGAATCGGGCTCTTGTCGAGGAGTTTGGCCGACAACTCGCGAATCAGAATCGGATCGACGACGGCCGGGGCGATCGTCGCGTGGCTGAGCACGTGCTGCTCGACCCCCGGGGTATCGACCACCTCGGAGTAGAGGTCGAGCAGCGCCTCGCGATTCGGGAAATAGAACGGCGTGCTGGTGTGCACCTGGCCCCAGATGAACATGTCTTCCGTCGCCAGCGAGATCTGCCGGTTCCCCTCGCGCACGTTCGCGCGCACGGCGGCAAGAATCTTGTCCTTCGGCAGATCGATCTGCGGGTTGAGATCGGGCACACAGAACTGACAGCGGCGCCCGCAGCCCGTGGTCATCTCCACGACACCGAAGGTCGTACGCTTGTCCGGAAACAGAATCTCGTCGCGGGTCGTTGGATGCGCGACGTCAATCTGCTTCGGCAGCTCCTGCCCTGCCAGTGCCTGGTCGAACAACGCAAGCGTTTGTTGAGATTCGCTGCGCCCCTCGACGACGCAGTCCACGCTCAGCTCGTCGAACATGTCGTTCTGCGTGATCTGCCAGCCGCCCGAACCCCCGACGATGACCTTGAAGTTTGCCCGCCACGGGCTCGCCTTGATGGTGGCGAACATCTGGCGCGCGTAGTGGGAATTGATCGGCTGCTTCGCCGATCCGAAGATCGAGGTGTAAACGCCGGCGGCGAACGTGACCCCCAGCGGGTTGTGCGTCGAGACCGCGACGACGCGGGTGTTCGGACCGATGAACGCGTCGAGGTCCTGCGGATAGCAGCAGACGATGCTGGAGGCGTCGAACCGGCGCAACAGCGACTT
>DATLLJ010000080.1:0-54595 GCA_035537875.1 Vicinamibacterales bacterium
GTCCAGCTCGTCGCGGATGGCGCGAGCCACCTCCAGCACCCGGTCGAACTTGGCGCCGTCTGGCGGATCCAGATCGAGCGCGGCGTAATCGGCATACTGAACCGTCTGCACCCGCGAGAACCAGGGATCCTGCGAGATGGCAGCTAATTGGGTCATGTACAGCAGGGAGATGAGACTTCCCCCCACAATCTGCTGCCGCTCGTCGGCCGCGGGAACCGACTCGACGCGGACCCCCTCTGGAACCTCGGTAGCACGGTGCTGATAGAAGGGCTTCTCGGCGATGCCGTTGGGGTAGCGCTTCATCACCAACGGGCGATCGGCGACGGCGGGGAGAAGGACGGAGGAAACCTGCAGGTAGTATCGGAACAGGTCACCCTTGGTCAGCTTCGGCTTCGGCCAGAAGATCTTGTGGAGATTGGTGACTCTCAGCCGGCCGCCATCCGGGAGCTCGATCACCGCGTCCCGACGCGCGTCCTCGAGCCCGCGGAGCGTCGTGACGAGCGTGGCCGACGAATTCTCGACTGAACCGGAAGAACGACGGCCCTTCGGGCCCGGACCGTGAACCCTCTGCTTTTCCCGCACGATCTCCTCCGCCTTCTTGTCGTCGCGAAGCCCGAGGTACACAGGGTGCCGAAGCTTGCCGTCGGCGGTCCACTCAGTGAACTTCACCTGCGCCACGAGCTTCGGGCGGACCCAGTGCGGTCGCTCGTTCGTGCGCGGCCGCGGTTCGAACGGACACGTTGCCGTCTCGAGCGGCCGCAGCATGGTCATCAGGCGGGCCAGCTCGCGCTCGTTGAATCCGGTGCCCGTGTGGCCGACGTACACGAGAGCGGCCCCCGATCCGCGCTGCGCGCTGTTATTGTCGTAAACGCCGAGCAGCAAAGCCCCGAAATACGAACGGGTCTGCCGTGGATCGGTCCAGCCGCCCACGACGAACTCCTGCTCGTGGACGATCTTCAGCTTTCGCCAGTCCGGTGTGCGCTTGCCGGACTGATAGACCGAGCCGGCGTGCTTCGCAATCAATCCTTCCCAACCGCCGGCCAGCGCGCGCTGATACAACGCCCGGCCGTCACCGTGGGCGATTTCACTGAGGCGCAGTGAGGCACGTCCCGCACGGGGCCGCTGCGGTCCCGAAAACAACCGTTCGAGAATCGCCCGCCGCTCGAGCAACGGACGGCCGCGAAGGTCCTCGCGTCCCTGTCGAAGGACGTCGAACACGATGAAGGCCACCGGCGAGGCGGACGAGCGGGAACGCGACGGGGAATCGGCCAGGTGGATGCGGCCCTGCAACTGCTGAAATCCAGCTGGATGGCCCTCCGCATCGAGCGCGACGATCTCGCCGTCGAGCACGAGATCAGTGCGAGAAGACCGCCCGCGGGCCCACGCCTCGAGCGCTTCGGCAATCTCGGGAAATTGATTCGTCTTCTCGTTGCCCAGCCGAGACCACAAACGGACGCGACGACCGATTTCCGCGATGGCGCGGATGCCGTCGTACTTCGGCTCGTAGACCAGTCTTTGATCGACCAGCGGGGCGTCGGCAAGCGACGCCAACATCGGGCGCAGGATGTCAGGCACTCACGCGCTTGAGCTCCCTCTCAGCTTCCACCCAGTCTTCGATGTCGTGACCGTGGCTGCCTCCGCGTTCGAGATAGCGCCGATAGGCACGCATCCGGATCTCTTCCTCGCTTGGTTCCGATGCCATGGAGATGGCCTGGTTGTCGAAGCCCGCCGGCGTTCCGCGATCGTCGGCGCGATCGGGCGACGGGTTCACGGCCGCTGCGTACGTGTCGCCGGCTTCTGAAGCCCGTGTTGTCTTGGGCGTGGTCGGTCGTGTTGTTCGCTTTGCCATGTGACGTTCACCTCTGCGAGCGCGATGTTTCTTCTGAAATATTAAGTTTAAGTCGCAAAAGCTCTCAGGTGTGCGTGTAAAAAGAAGTGACCAGCTCTGCTGAGTGTCCAATCAGCGGCTACGGCACCAAGGTCAGAAGCCCTACCAACGGTATACGTACCCACTCCGGACGGTTGTTCAGTTCGTATGCCAGCTCGTACAGGGCTTTGTCGAGCGTCAGTGTCCTCAACATCACATCGAAGGATTCGTCTTCGGGACCCGGCACGATCGATGATCGGCCAATCGTGGTTCGGTACTCGCGAACGAAGGAGTCGGTGACCCATCGATGCCACTCCCGCGCCCACGGCTCCAAGGTGTCGAAATTGCCCGGTGCATGCAAGGCGAATGCGAAGAGCGCCGCGTAGGCCGCGTAGCTGTATGACCGCACCATGCCGGCCACGTCCTTCAAAGGCGACTGTTTGGCGCGCCGTTCCGCCAGGGTGCGCGCCGGCTCACCTTCGAGGTCGAGAACATAGAAGTC
The DNA here is from genome assembly GCA_035537875.1 of Vicinamibacterales bacterium. GTDB lineage: Bacteria > Acidobacteriota > Vicinamibacteria > Vicinamibacterales > CAVVIG01 > DATLLJ01. The sequence continues at coordinate 2,370 of DATLLJ010000080.1, forward strand.
CTCTTCTGTATGGAGTACCTGGCCAAGGTGATAGTCCCCGTGAATTCGAATCAGCATGCCGGCGGCGCGCAGCTCGCGGAACTCGGCAAAGCGCGCGGACAGCGTTGCCCGGCTGGCCAGCAGTCTCTCGGCTTGAGGCTTGAGGAGCTCCGGCAGCGTCGCGATCTGGGCGCCAAGAAGCTCGAACGTCACGTTCGCGTGCGCTTCCATCCCATCGGCCATTGCGTGAAGCGCGTCGGCGTCGAGAGGTTCCGGCACAAACGCGGGCTCTTTTGCCGCGGCGAGCGCCAGGTGCAGCTCGGCCGTGCGTTTGCCGAGCAGCGCCGCGCCACGGAGGTACCAACCCTGCGTGGCCAGGAAGAACGGCGACGGATCGAGGTGACCGTCACGGCCCGGAGGGGGAGCCGGAACATCGGGAGCAGCCCGAAGGTCTGACGGAGTTGGAGCCACGCTGCCCCTGGCTGACACGCGCTCGTAATATCGCCTCAGCTCGTCGATGGTGTACTGCCAGCCCGTACCCTGATGGGTAATGTGTTTCTGCACAATCGCCAGGGAGCCCGGCTCGAGCCCAGGCCGGTTGTATTCCAACGCGGCGAGAAGGGGCGGGATGCGGGAGAACCCCTGCTCGGCGAGCACGGAGCTCATCTCGTACTCGGGGTTCGGGCCTGGTTCTGTCCGTCGAAACAGCTTCAGCACCCGCTCATCGTCGGACACGGCCAGGGAGTTGCTCTGATCCCCTGGCGGGTGCGTCCAGTGACGAGCCGCCGGAGACGCCGTTGTGGCGGTCTCGCCGACGAGGTGATGCCGAGGCCTGCCGCGGACGCTCCCGGCCGACGTGACGACCTCACGGGTGTCGGTGGCCATGTCGTACAGACATTCGCACGTGCCCGCGTCGTACATTCCGTCGACGATGGCGCCTCTGCGTGCGCCGGTGATGCGGGCGAGGACGATCCCTGGCGACTGTTCCACGGCTCGCTCGGCGGCGGCGCCGGACAGCAGCGCCAGGGGGACGACGTAGCTTTCCTTCCAGCCGTCGACGTACTCCACCGAAACGATCGCGAGGAACGCAGGCTCGGCGCCGTTCTTGATTCGGACCCAGTCTGAAAATTTTGCGCGCCGGATCGTTCGGGTTCTCGATCCGAACCAGCGCTGACGCTGCAGGAACGGCTGAAGCGCCTGGCGTTCGAGGATCGTGCGGACGCCGCTGTCCAGGATGGTCTGCCACTCGGCCCCCGCCAGCAGCAGCGGCAGGTTGTCCACGACGGTGCCTCGTGAATCGGTGGTTGTCGCCACCCGCGGCGCCAGCTGCATCGGTTCCTGCTGGAACGAGAACCAGTACAGCGCATAGGGACCGAGCGTCAGGAAGTACGGGTTCTCCGAGATTCGGGGGAACTCGGTCAGGCCCCACATTTCCACGGGAATCAGGCCGGCAAACGTGCGGAGGTCGATCTCGGTCGGCTGAACGCTTCGCGACAGGTTGGCGACCACGAGGATGGTCTCGTGGTCGTCGCGCCGGAGAAACGACAGCACCTTGCGGTTCGGCCCGTAGATGATCTCGAGCGTCCCCCGCCCGAACACGCGATGCTGCTTGCGCATCGCGATCAGCCGTTTCATCCAGTTCAGCAGTGAGAAGGGGTAGCGCTCCTGCGCCTCGACGTTGATGGACTGGTAGCCGTACACCGGATCCATGATGGGCGGCGCGTACAGGCGCGCCGGGTCGGCGCGCGAGAATCCCGCGTTGCGGTCGCCGCTCCACTGCATCGGCGTGCGCACGCCGTTGCGGTCCCCTAGATAGATGTTGTCGCCCATCCCGATTTCGTCGCCGTAGTAGATGATTGGCGTGCCCGGCAAGGCGAAGAGCAGCGAGGTCATCAGCTCAATCCGCCGGCGGCTGTTCTCGAGCAGCGGCGCCAGACGCCGCCGGATGCCGAGGTTGAGCCGCATCTGCGGGTCTGCCGCGTACACCGAGTACATGTAATCGCGCTCCTCGTCGGTGACCATTTCAAGCGTCAGCTCGTCGTGGTTGCGAAGAAAGAGCGCCCACTGGCAGTTGTCGGGGATGTCGGGCGTCTGATTCAGGATTTCCGTAATGGCGTGCCGATCTTCCTGCTGGACAGCCATGAACATGCGGGGCATCAGCGGGAAATGAAACGCCATGTGACATTCATCGCCATCCCCGAAGTAGGCGCGCACGTCGGCGGGCCACTGATTCGCCTCGGCCAGAAGCATGCGGTTCGGATAGGTGGCGTCGAGCTCGCGCCGGATCCGCTTGAGGACCTCGTGCGTTTCGGGAAGGTTCTCGTTGATCGTCCCTTCACGGACGCACAGGTACGGGACGGCGTCGAGCCGGAGCGCGTCCACGCCCAGATCGAGCCAGAACTTCATCACGTTGATCACCGCTTCGACGACCTCGGGGTTGTTCAGATTCAGGTCGGGCTGGTGCGAAAAGAAGCGATGCCAATAGTACTGACGCGCGACCGGATCGAACGTCCAGTTGGACTTCTCGCTATCGAGGAAGATGATCCGCGTCTCCGGAAACTTCGTGTCGGTGTCGCTCCAGACGTAGAACGCCCGCTCGCGTGAATCAGGCGGCGCCTGCCGTGCGCGCTGGAACCATGGATGCTGGTCTGACGTGTGGTTGATGACCAGCTCGATGAGCACCTTGATATGGCGATCGTGCGCGGCGAGGACGAAGGCCTTGAAGTCGTCCAGGGTGCCGTAGCTGCGGTGCACGTCCAGGTAGTCAGAGATGTCGTAGCCGTCGTCTTTGAGCGGCGAGGGATAGAAGGGCAGCAGCCAGAGGCAGGTGACGCCGAGTCCATGGAGATAGTCGAGCTTCTGCGTGAGTCCCCGGAAGTCGCCGATCCCGTCGTTGCTCGAGTCGGAGAACGCCTTCACGTGCACCTGATAGATGACCGCGTCCTTGTACCAGAGCGGATCGTCGGCGCCGGCGGATGGCGTCGTTGCAATCGCGTCAACCGGGACGGTGAGGTGGGAGCTGTCGAGCACCATGGGCTTCTAAGCGGTCCTCGAGTGGAAGCCTTGACGCTCCAGCCTCAGCATATGACCTTGACGGACACCGGGATCGAAGCGGACGTAGTTCCACGTCCCGCGCCATTCGTAGACGGTGTCGTCGAGCAGGTCCCGAACCAGGTACGAATCGTCGCGGGTCTTCCCGCCCTGACCGGCCGCCTGCAGCGGGCACTCGACCCAGCCGTGCTGCATGTAACGCGGATCGAGGTTCACCACGGTCAATATCGTATCGTTGCCGGCGGATTTGCTGAAGGCGATGATTTCCGGATTGTCGGTGGCGTGGAAGCGCAGCGTCCAGTCGGACTGCAGGGCTCGATGACGCCGCCGAATGCTGTTGACGCGTGCGACGAGCTCTTTGATGTGGCCGACCCGATCCCAGTCCCATTGCCGCAGCTGATACTTTTCCGAGTCGGCGTATTCTTCCGTGCCCGGAACGGCGCGGTTCTCGGCCAACTCGAAGCCGCTGTAAATGCCGTAGCTGGCGCCCAGCGCGGCGGCAAGCAGCAGCCGCGCCTCGAACGCCGGCCGCCCTCCTACCTGCAGGTACGCGTGCAGGATGTCCGGCGTGTTCGCGAAGAGGTTCGGCCGCAGGTATTCGCGGACGTGCGCCGCCGACAGATCCGTGAAGTACTCGGTGATCTCCGCCTTCGAATTGCGCCACGTGAAATAGGTGTACGACTGCGTGAACCCTGCTTTGGCCAGGTAGTGCATCGGCGCCGGGCGCGTGAACGCCTCCGACAGGAAGATGGTCTCCGGCTGGCGGGCCCGAATCTCGTCGATGAACCATTTCCAGAAGGGAAAGGCCTTGGTGTGCGGATTGTCGACGCGGAAGATCCGAATTCCCTGGTCGATCCAGAAGAGCGCGACGTCCCTCAGCGCGCGCCAGAGCGCCGCCCAGTCGTCGCACTCGAAATCGAGCGGGTAGATATCCTGATACCGTTTCGGCGGGTTCTCGGCGTACTTGATCGTGCCGTCGGGGCGCTGGCGGAACCAATCAGGGTGCTCGCGGACCCATGGATGATCCGGAGAGCACTGCCAGGCAAGGTCCAACGCGATCTCGAGACGGAGGCGCTGGGCGAGGTCCCGAAAGGCGTGGAAGTCGTCGAAGCTCCCGAGGCCCGGATCGATGGCCGTGTGTCCTCCGGCCTCCGCCCCGATGGCCCAGGGGCTGCCCGGGTCACCAGGCTCGGCGACCAGCCGGTTGTTGCGTCCCTTCCGGAAGCTGACCCCGATCGGGTGAATTGGCGGCAGGTACAACACGTCGAACCCCAGGTCGGCAATCGCCGGCAGCCTCGTCATCGCCTCGCGAAACGTGGCGCTCCGATTCGCGTCCGGTCCGGCCGAGCGCGGAAACATCTCGTACCAGGCGCCAAACCGGGCACGCTCGCGGTCCACCCAGACGCGAAAGACTCGAGACCGGCTTGCGCGCGACCGATCGGAGTGAGCGGTCATCATGGCCCGGAGATCGTCCGCCAGAGCCGCTGCGACGCGGTCGCTGATTGAGCCGAATCCGCTCAGTCGGTCGGCCTGGGCAATCAGCCAGTCGGCGGCGTCGAGACCTCGCGCGGAGGTGTCGGCGCCAGTTGAATCGTGACCGGGCTTCTCGAGGCGACCGGCTTCGCCAGCGCGGGCGGCGGCGTCACGAACCAGCTGTGCACCTTCGAGGAGCTCGAGCGACACGTCATGGCCCGAAGCAGACTTCACCTCGAGGTCGTGACGCCACGATCCGAACCGATCGATCCATGCTGCGACCCGGTACTCGTGCCAGCCGATGGCATCCACGCTGAACCGCGCGGCCCATCGGTCGACGCCGGCATCCACCGCGACCATCCCGATCTCGCGCCATGCGCCAGAGTCGACGCGACGGTCCTCCAGCACGACGGTCAGCCGATCGTGGCCATCGGCGAATACGGTTGCGTCAACCTCGACGGACTCGCCCACGGTGCGCTTGATCGGGAATCGCCCACCATCCACCGCGGGACGCACCCCCTCGACGACGACGCGCCGGACCGAGGCGCGGGGTCGATTGCAGGTTGGCAGATCGGAATCCCCGGTCAGTGGCAGGCTGGTCGCGCGCCCGTCCCGATCGCTTGCCTGACGGCTGCTCCTTGGCATCAACCTCCAATGGTCACCGGCTTCTCGAGATCGAGCGATGCCGGTTCGGAACCGAGGAAGGCCTTTATGTCTGCCGATCGTCGCGCAAGATGCCTGGGTATCTTGAAGACGGCAAGAGACCGGCCTTGCAGCGGGTACCGTGCCCCCACTTCGAACAGCTGCCCGGCAGCTTCCGGGTCTGCCGTGTCGATCACCCGGCTCCAACGCGGCTGATTGTCGAAGGGCGGGAGCGTGAACGGGACCTTCTCGTCATGAGCATTGAGGAGCACGAGCAGTGAATCGCCGACGATCGGCTCCCCCCGCTCGTCGACCTCTTCGATGGCGTCACCCGACAAGAGCACGCCCAGGCTGCGGAGGAACTCGGCGTTCCACGCCTCGTCGGCCATTTCCCGCCCGTCCGGCGTGAGCCAGGCGACGTCCTTGACGTCTCCGCCACGAATGCTGCGCCCCTGAAAGTGCTTCCGGCGTCTCAGAGCGGGCTGTGAGAGCCGGAACGAAACCAGCCTGGAGGTGAACTCCAGCAGTTGCTCCTGGGCCGGAGTCAGGTTCCAGTCGATCCAGGTCAGCTCGTTGTCGTGGCAGTATGCGTTGTTGTTGCCCTGCTGGCTGCGTCCGAGCTCGTCGCCGTGACTGATCATCGGGACGCCTTGCGAGAGCAGCAGCGTGGCGAGGAGGTTCCGCGTCTGTCGTCCGCGCAGCTCGGTCACGTGGGGATCGTCGGTCGGGCCTTCGACCCCGCAGTTCCAACTGAGGTTGTGGTTCTCCCCGTCACGGTTGTCCTCGCCGTTGGCCGTGTTGTGCTTCTCGTTGAAGCTGACCAGATCGTGCAGCGTGAACCCGTCGTGGGCGGTGACGAAGTTGATGCTCGCGTACGGGCGGCGGCCGCTTTGGGCGTACAAGTCGTTGCTGCCCGCCAGGCGCGTGGCCATCTCTGACACCGCGCCGCCGTCTCCCCGCCAGAAGCGTCTGACCGAGTCGCGGTACCTCCCGTTCCACTCCGTCCACAACACGGGGAAGTTTCCGACCTGATACCCGCCTTCGCCCAGGTCCCACGGCTCGGCAATCAACTTGACCTGGGATAGCACCGGATCCTGATGGATGATGTCGAAGAACGCAGCCAGGCGGTCGACGTCGTACAGCTCACGAGCCAGGGCGCTCGCGAGGTCGAAGCGGAACCCGTCGACGTGCATCTCGAGGACCCAGTGCCGCAGGCTGTCCATGATCAGCTGCAGCACCTGGGCACTCTGCATCTTGAGCGTGTTGCCGCAGCCGGTGAAGTCGACGTAGTGACGGGGATCGTCTGCCACGAGCCGGTAGTACGACGCGTTGTCGATCCCCCTCAGCGACAGCGTCGGGCCGAGGTGGTTGCCTTCGGCCGTGTGGTTGTAGACGACATCGAGAATCACTTCGAGACCCGCCGCGTGCAGTGCGCGGACCATTCGCTTGAACTCGCGCACCGCTCCAGCAGGCGTCGTAGACCCCGCCAGGAGACGGTCGGGCGCGAAGAAGCCAAAGGTGTTGTACCCCCAGTAGTTCGTCAGCCCCTTGTCCACCAGATGGCGATCGGACACCTTGTGATGCACCGGCATGAGCTCGATGGCGGTCACCCCGAGCTTCTTGAAGTGAGCGATCGTCGCCTCGCGGGTGAGCGCCTCATAGGTGCCACGCTTGTCCTCGGGAATGTCAGGATGGCGCCGCGAGAACCCTCGGACGTGCATCTCGTAGATCACCGTGTTATGCCACGGGGTGCGTGGGGGCCGATCGTCGCCCCACGTGAAGGCAGGATCGATGACCGCCGCCAGCGGGGCGTAGGCGGCGTTATCGCGGTCGTCGAACGACAGGTCCTCGTCCGGATCGCCGACCCGGTATCCGAACATCTCGTCCGCCCATCGAATCGTACGCGCGACCGATTTCGCGTATGGATCCATGACAAGCTTGTTGGCGTTGAATCGGTGGCCGTTTTGAGGCTCGTACGGCCCGTGGACGCGGTAACCGTAGAGCTGGTTCGGGCGGACGTCCGGCAGGAACCCGTGCCAGACCTGCGCGGTTTGCTCGGGTAACGGAATCCGTACGCTTTCCTTCGTCGCCTCCATGGAATCGAACAGGCACAGTTCGACCGACGTCGCGTTGGCGGAAAACAGCGCGAAGTTGACGCCGACGCCAGTCCACGTCGCGCCGAGGGGATACGGTTCGCCAGGCCAGACGCGCATTGCTCTCCAAATCTACAAGGGGTATGCCACAAGAGTAGAGGTTAGAGGCTGGGGGTTAGGGGTTAGGGGCCTCCAACCTCCCCCCGAGCCTCCAACCTCTAACCTCCAGCCTCTAGCCCGTCGCATAGCGATCGTTGAACCAGGGTTCGGCGGAATTGGAGTACCCGCGGACTTCCCAGAACCCCTTCCGATCCTCCGCGAGGAACTCAATCTTCCGGATCCATTTGGCGCCCTTCCACGCATAGAGCTTCGGTGTAATCATCCGGCACGGTCCTCCGTGTTCTCTCGGGAGCGGCTGCCCTTCCCAGGTGTGCACGAGCAGTACATCGTCGTCGACCGCGCGTGCGAGCGGAAGGTTGGTCGTGTAGGGAATGTAGGTCCCCGGCGCGAAATCGTAGCCGGTGCACTCCACGTAATGCGCCCGTTCGTGCGGCACCGCGAGCTCGGCGATCGTCTTGAAGCGCACGCCTCGCCACTGGTTGTTGAACCGGCTCCAGGTTGTCACGCAGTGGAAATCGCTGACGTCCTCGACCTGTGGGAGCGCAAGAAATTGATCCCAGCGCAATGAGAGGGGGTTTTCGGTGAGGCCGCCCACCTCGAGCTTCCACTCCGCCAGTGTCACGACGGGCTGCTCGCCAAGATCGAGAACCGGCCAGTTCTTCACTTCGTGCTGGCCGACCGGCAGCGCGGGCATTCCATGACGGTTGACGGGACCGGAGCCCTCCGGTCGCATGCCGCGGAACCTGACGTTGACGGTGCCCTGGTCGAGCGCGATCTGTCGTTTGATGTACTTGAGGCGGCGCTCGACGAGATCGGATTTGTCGGTCACGCGGCGATTTTACCGCGTGGACCGAGGCCCCCGTTCAAGAGGCTTCTGACAGCACGACCGGGTCGTGGGGAGCGTCCTTCACTTCGACCGCATCGGCGACTGACGTCTCGGGCGATTGAATCCGGCGGATCGGCATGTCTCCGCGCCGCCCGGCCTTGTCGCGGTACATGCGCTGATCCGCTGCGGCGAGCAGCGTTTCGTAGGTTTCGCCGTCATGCGGATACACCGCGACCCCCGCGCTGACCGTCGAGCGGATGAAGCGCCCGGGCCGGACGACCAGCTCGATAACGGCGAGCTGCTCCTGAAGCTCACGTTTCTTGGCTTCGGCCATCTCCCTCGAGCAGCCTGTCAGGACGATGATGAACTCGTCGCCGGCGTAGCGAACGCACAGATCGTAGGGCCGCAGCCCCCGCTGGAGCGCCTCGGCGATCGCGCGCAGCGCGGCGTCGCCCACGTTGTGGCCGTAGGTATCGTTGATGGCCTTGAACCCGTCAACGTCCATGACGATGAGGGCGACGTCGCTGCGCAGGCGACCGGCGCGCGAAAGCTCACGGGAGAGATGGACGAACATCGATCGCCTGTTGGGCAGCCCCGTCAGCGGATCGGTCAGCGAATCCTCCTGCGTCTGCTCGAAGACGATGGAGTTGTGGATCACCGCGCCTGCCTGCTCGCCGACCCGCTCCAGCAGGCGCCGGTGATCTTCGGCGTAATACCCGGGAGTGGTGTGATACAGCGCAAGACATCCGAGGAACTTGTCTTCGAAGTAGAGTGGGCAGACAAGCGCCGCATTCAACACGGTCGGCTCAGGAATTCCTGCCGCCGCGAAGCTCACGCGGGGATCGCCGTTGATGATGGACCGGCGGCTCCTGGCCACCCGACCCGAGAGTCCCTGGCCGACGGTCAGTGTCTTGTCGAGCAGCCGCGGGGCGTCCACTCCGGCGGCGTAACAGCAGCGGAGTTGCTCCGTCTCGGGTTCGAGGAGGAAGAGCGCGCAGCCCGACCACGGAACCAGCTTGGACAGCTTCGACGAAATGAGCGCCATCGTGTCCTTGACGCCGAGGCTGGTCCCCATCGCCTTCGCGATTTCGTACAGCGCATAGATCTCGCGATGCGCGAGGGCGATGTTCTCGAACGCCGTTCCGGCTGGCGGAGGGCCGGTGGCGTCCGTGGTCTCCAGAGCAGCTGGTCCGACGTCGGCATGCGGTACGGACTCGTCGCTCAATTCACCGACGAGCGCCGGCAGCAGCACGAAGAGGTTGACGAGCCTCGGATCGAGTGCGCGGCCAGCCTCGTGGCGAAGCATGGGGATCGCGTCCTCCCGATGGAGGGCGCGATGGTACGGCCGCTCAGTCGTCACCGCGTCGTAATAGTCCGCGATGGCCAGGATGCGCGCGCCGATGGGAATCTCTTCACCTGCGAGGCCCTGCGGATAGCCGCGTCCGTCCCACCGTTCGTGATGGCTCAGAATGAGCGGCGCCACCGGGTAGGGGAACGGCACCCCGGCGATGATGTCTGCACCAACCTGGGGGTGAATCCGGATCTTCTGGAACTCTTCCTGCGTCAACGGCCCGGGTTTGGACAGAACGTGCTCGGGCACGGCCAGTTTGCCGATGTCGTGAAGCAGGGCTGCTATCTTCACACCTTGAATCTCGTCGGCCGTCAGCCCAGCGGATTTCGCCAGTTCGGCGGCGTACTGTTGCACACGGCTGATATGCGCCTGTGTCGGCTGATCCTTCGCGTCGATCGCGCGGGCGAGCGCTTCGATCGTCGCCAGATGAAGGTCCGACGTCTGCTGGGCGTGGCGTTCCTCGTAATCGATCCGCAGTCTGTAGATCCTGTAGGTGCGGTACATCAGATAAATAGGCGCAAAGGTGAGTGGCGCCACCCAGTAGCCGCCAACCGACACGGCCCACATCGTCAGCTCCGCCGTGCCGGCGCCGATGAAGTAACTCGGCGCGCTCCACAGAAAATTCTCACGCCACGTGTCGGTGATGCGTGCGCCGGTGGAGAACGCAATGGCCCCCGCAACCAGGCCTGTATTGATGATGAAGTACGTCAGGGCGGCGCCGGCGAGCGGGCGCGCGAATTCCATGAACCTGGCGGGTCCACCGTCGCTCAGGACGTTGAAGACCAGACCGGCGCCCTGAACGGCAAGAATCAGCGCCGCCATGCTGAAGAGCGTGCGATACAGCGGCGTCCGCGTTTTCGTCAGAATCTGACACTGCGTGAACGCGCTCACAGCCGCCACCAGCATCGTTTCGTGTGGACCGAGCGCCATGAGGGCCGCAAAATCCACGGCGTACGAAACCGACATGGTGGAGCTGCTCGTCTCGAGCGGCAACGGAATCTTGAGGACCGCCGTGGCCGATGAGAGCAACAGGAGCAGTACGAACAGTCTCGGAGCCTCGAACCGAGCCAGCGGCAGGCACACCGCGAGCGTGACCGTGCCGGTGAGGATGACTGCGGCCGTGAAGGCACGAGCGGAGAGGGACAGGCGGTCCATCAGTGGAACCGGGGCGCGGTGGAAATCCATCGATCGCCCCAGTCCTCCCTCAGCAGCGACCACAACACCTGGTCGAGGTATTCGCCGTCGCGTCGAGCCGCGCGTCTCAGGATGCCTTCTTCGACGGCCCCGAGCTTCCGGAGCGCTGTGTTTCCCCGACCGTTCCGCAGGAGCACGCGGGTTTCGAGACGCCGCACGCCCACCGCGTCAAACGCAAAGGAGCCGACAAGGCGCATGGCTTCGACGAAAACGCCGCCCCCGCGGGCCTTTGGCGCCAGCGTGCACTCCCACTCCGCCACTTCGAAGGCCGGATCGAGCTGTCGGACTTGAATCAGGCCGACCGGCGGGCGCAGCGAGCCCAACGTGACGGCGTACGTGAAGGCGGTGCCAGCAGCTCGATCGGCCACCGCCTGCTCGATGAGACGTTGAACCGCCAGCTCGGTGGGCGCCTCCCCAAGCCCGAAGCGGGTGGCGTCGGGTGCGGACAACAGCTCGACGAGGTGGCCAAGATCCTGCGGCACCGGTTCGCGCAGAATGACCTGGCGGGCCGCCAGTGTCGGCAGCTCGGTTTGCCAGTTTGGCACGTCGGGTCGCGGCATTTCAGCAGCCAAGCTCTTTAGGCCGATGCAGTTACACCCCGGCCACGCCGTCAAGAGAGCAACTTGGACGCCAAGCTGGTCCGTTGACTCTAAGTGTTTCGAGGGCTGCCACTTGACGAATTCAGCGCACCCGGCTGGAACCGCGTGACGTGTGCGTTTATGCGCCAATCCCGTCGCGAATGGGGCGGAGCGGAAGTTACTTTCTCTAGTAGATCCAGTTAGTTAACGGCAGGTTGTGTCGATTTTGAACAGTCGCGCGCTCTTGGAGCACAAGCCTCCTCACTTAGCAGCCGGAAGTACCCAGTCAGAAAGAAGGCGGATATCGAAATGACAAGTGGCGGAGGATTAGTGACAGGCGCAACGCGCTCACGAAGGCCACGGATCCTTAATGGGCAAGGTGATCGCCCGACGCGTCTATGGTCGCAAAGATCGGCTACGTTCGCGTGTGGTGCTGGAAATTGGCACGCCTCGCAAAGTAGGGTCGGGGGGTGGGATCAGTAGCCACCGTCTCGTAACGCGTTGATTTTATTGGGGTGGGCGACGGGTATCGAACCCGCGACCTCCTGAGCCACAGTCAGGCGTTCTGCCACTGAACTACGCCCACCACGAGGAAGGCTGAACCGGCCTGGTTCAGGCGTTCGAACCAGACAGTTTAGCATGTGTCAGCGAATCGGTTCGGGGGACCCGGCGGTTTCAGGATTCTCGCCGGTAGCGTCGATGAGTCTGCCGTCTTTGATTTCTGCGCACAGCAGATAAATGTGGCTCGCGCGCTCGCTCTTCGCCTCGTACATCAAGCGGTCGGCGCGTTGGATGAGCTCGGCGGCCAGGCGCCGGGCGATGAAACGTCGATCGCTCACGCGCCCCAGCCAGAGACAGACCACGCCCACGTCCACTCGAACGGGTTGGGCCTCGAGGCGCTTGTCTTCGAGGGTCCAGTCGTAGCGATCCACCGCCTCGCGAAAACGCTCGCCGATGGCATGGGCCTGAGCACATTCGGCGATATCAGGAATCAAGAAGCAGAATTCGTCGCCACCGAATCGGGCATGAAGGTCTCGGGGCCGCGGTCCGGTCTGTGATTCGGGCGAATGGGAGGCAGGCCGCTCCAGCGCGATGAGGTCGTCAGACCTCGCCTGCTCGCGCAGGATCTGCGCGACGCGCTCGATAATCCGGTCGCCGACGGCGTGGCCAAGCGCGTCGTTGTACCACTTGAACCCGGTGATGTCCACGAGCCCGACGGCGGACCACCGGCCGCGCTGCTCGAGGGCGAGAAACGATTCAAGCTGCTCGGTGAAGCGACTGAAGTTCATCAGCTTCGTCTTGGGATCGCGATTCGACTTATCGGTGAGATCCGCGACGAGCGCTTCAAAGTACCTCGAGATGCTGCTGACGGTGGCGTCCCTTGCCGAGAGCTCGTTCTTCACGCGAGCCATCTTCTCGGCGAAGCCCGCGGACAAGGCTTGAATGGCCTCCTGCTTAGACTGCTGCCAGAGCCGTTCCTGGCGAGCAAACACCGCGTCGATTGCCGCCAGGAGATCGTGCTCGGCCGCCATCCCCAGCCGAAGGCGCTCGTGGACCCACTGATGCAGCTCCGACCGCGATTCAGGATAGGAAGGCTCGGTACTCAGCGGCTGTTCGGACTGCATGGATCTGATGCGCCACGATGGATTTGCGACTGCCTGAAGCTCAGCAGTTTCCTATTCCATGGCCTGCATGACCCCTGCCTACAAAGGACGTGCCGAAGTGCCGGCCCAGGCCTACTTTCCGGGCTCCGGGACGAGCGTCACGGTGGTATAGCGGTCGAGAGGAAAGTCTTTCTTGAAGACCTCCTGGAGAATCGTCGGGGTGATCGATTCAATTCGCTCGTTGCGGTTCACGATATCGGCCAGGTTGCCATTGAGCAGCCTGATCGAGCTCATCCGGCGCAGCCAATAGTTGTTTTCGCGGAGGGATGTTTCATACGTGCGCCGAGCCGTCTCCTTTGCCCGGCTCGTGAGATCGGCGGACGGCCCGTCGGCCTGCAGACGCTTGATCTCGGCGAGCACCCGATCCGTCATCGCCGTCACATTTTCTGGAGCGGCACCAAACTGGACGCGAACGTGGCCACCACCACGTTGGGGCAACGATTGCGACAATCCGACGCTGACGCCGTAGGTTTGCCCGAGCTCCTCGCGCAAGGCGTCGCGGAGGGCGATTTCGAGAACGGTCACGGCAGCGAGCGCGTACTCCTGCTCGAGCGGTGTCGGACCCGGGTCGGCAAAAAAGCTCATGACCGTCTGCGAGCGGGGCTCGCGCCCCTTTTCAACGACCGCGCGCTGGTTGGCGTCGGGAAAGCGGACACCGATATCGGCAAACCGTGATGTCTGCTCGCCTGTGGAGGGAAGCGATCCCACATAGCGCGCGAGAAGCGGCAGCACGTCGTCCACCTGCAGCGCCCCGGTGATGACGAAGGTGAAGTCGGCGGCATTTGCGAAGCGCGCGCGGTAGAACGCGGACATCTTCGACCGGTCGAGCGAGCCGACTCGCTCTGCGGTCAGCGGTATCGACGTGCAGTGCCCGGAGGTATTCACCTCGGCGAGTCGGTCGCCAAACAGCTGCTGAGGCGACTGACCGCGGTTCGCGACCGCCGCCGCCATCTGCCTCGTGAGGACGGCGAACGCGTCGGCATCCTCGTTGGGCGCCGTGAAGTTGAGGTACAGGAGCTGCAGCGCGGTTTCCAGTTGCGCCGGCGGGGCTCCGCCCGAAATGCCGTGCGACGACAAGGCGATGTAAGGAGAGGCTGAAGCCAGCTTCCCGCTCAGCATCCGCTGGAGATCGAGCGCCTTCAGCCCGCCGACGCCGGCGAGACCAACGTAGGAGGTCGCGAGCGTCGCCTCGGGGAACTCGCCGCAGCTGGCCAACGACAGGCCGCCGGGTGCCATCAGATCGAAGACGATCTGATCGTTCTTGAAGTCCGTTGGTTTGATCCACGCTTCAGCACCGTTGGCAAATCGCACGATCGTGATGCCCACGTCCGGCACTTCCCGCCGCGACGTGATAGCCGCTGGAGAAGGCTTGTTCTGAACGAGCTCGCGCGTCACGGTCGTATCGCTCCACGGCGTCACAGCGGTCTTGTCTGCGGCGGCGAGGGTGGTTCTGAGATCACCCTCTGTGAGGGGGGGCACTCCGGGCTTCTGTGGCGCTGTGGCCAGGAGCACGCGGCTGTCGTTACCGAGCCGCATCGCGACAAACGCCGAGATCTCGACCGTGGTGATGGTCGGCAGCAGCTGTTGAACCAGCTGATATTCGTAGGCCACGCCCGGCGAAGGCTCGCCTTCGAGGAAGTAGTTCACGTACTCCTGCGCGTACGATCCGCTCTCCGTCTTCTCCCGCTCGTTGTAAGCCCGAAGCATGAAGCCCGACATCCATTGTTTGGCGCGGTCGAGCTCCAGGTCTCCGAACCCGAACTGCCTGACGCGGTTGGCTTCGACCACGACGGCCGAGAGGCCGTCGGGGATCTGCCCGTCCTGAACGGACGCGCTGAAGATGTAGGCGTCGACGCTCTGGCTCAACGAGCTGCCGCCCGCGCCCGCGCCGAGAAACTTCGCATCCGGCCGCCTGGCGAGTTCGCTGAACCGCTGGCCGATCATGTAATCACCCAGGCGCTCGAGCAGGCCGCGACGGTAATCCGCGACCCGCTGGTTGCTCTCGGTGGGATGCTTACGAAGCAGTTGAACGCTGGAACGCGTCAGTTCCGGATCGGTGGCGACGCTGACCAGCAACTCCTCGTGCAACGGCACGGTCCGGTCCGGCTCGGCGGCCTCCGGGGCGCGCGCCGACAGCGGGCCGAAGACCGACCTGACACCCTGCTCGATCTGGCCGGCGTCGATGTCGCCGACGACGATGATGGCCATGCGATCGGGGCGATACCAGGTGTTGTAGAAGTCGCGGAGCCGCTGGGGTGGTGAGTTGCGGATGACGTCGGGGTCGCCAATTGGCAGCCGCTCGGCATAGCGCGAGCGGTAGAACAGCACGGGGAGCTGTTTGTCACGGATGCGTGATGCGGCGCCCAGCCCGCCGCGCCACTCTTCGATGACGACGCCGCGCTCCTTGTCGATCTCGCCCGTGTCCAACGTCAACCCGCCCGCGAAATCGGCCATTGCCTCCAGACCTCTCGTGACGATGTCGGGCTGATCGCTCGGCAGCTCGAGCATGTAGACCGTCTCGTCGAAGCTCGTGTAGGCGTTGACGTGCGGTCCGAGTCTGGCGCCGACCGACTCGAAGGCGGAGATGAGTTCGCCGGGCTTGAAGTGGGCACTGCCGTTGAAGGCCATGTGCTCGACGAAGTGGGCGAGCCCTCGCTGATCGTCGGCCTCGTGGATCGAGCCGGTCTTCACCGCGAGCCGGAGCGCCACCCGCTTCGCGGGCTGGGCATTCTGACGAATGAACACCCGCAACCCGTTCGCCAGCGTCGTCGTGCGAACCGCGGAGTCAAACGGGATGACCTCTTGGGGAGAAAACGCCGCCGGCGCTTGTGCCCCGACGGCGCCTCCGGCGACGTGGCCGGCGCCGGCCGTCAAGGCAACGAGAGTGGCGATCGCGGCGAAAGAGCGCGAGGGCAGGTGCATGAACACCACTCTAACAAGAAATCATCGCGCCGCGCTGGCGACTCCCGCCTGAGGGCGCAGCCGCAGCTTCTGCACTCGCCAGTTGATGATTTCCGCCACGTACAGCTCGTTTTCGGACGGACAGGCGATCTCGTGAATCCAGCCGAACTGCTTGAGCTGCCTCCCGGCCCGGCCGAGCATGCCGAGCACGTTGCCCTGTAGATCGAGCTTGTAGATTCGCCCAGGGAACGCGTCGGCCGCGTACAGGAACTGGCTGGGAGGGGGCGTAATGCAGATCGCCCACGGCGTGCCGGGCGTCTGGTTGCTCGGGGCCGCATCGGGATCGGCGGGATTGCCGATGATGGGCTGCAGGCCGGGGGGAGGCGGCACGTTGATCTTGATCTGGCGCAGCACCTTGCCGTCCCCGTCGAAGACCTGGATCCGATTGTTGCCGCGATCCGCCACGTAGATGCTGCCGTTCGCATCGCTGGCGATGCTGTGGGGGACGTTGAGCTGGCCGGGACCACTGCCGGGTTCGCCAAACGATTTCACCCAGTCGCCGTTCTTGTCGTATTTCGCGACGCGCGAGTTGACATACCCGTCGCTGATGAAGATGTCGCCTTGCGCGTTCCAGGCGACGTCGGTCGGCTGCCGGAACATGCCGTTGATCGGCGGCAGCGGCGGCTTCAGGGTCCGGCTCCACGGCTCGGCTTCGTCGGATGACTCCTTCTTCCGCCCGAACACCATCACGGCGTGGCCTTCCGGGTTGAATTTGACGATCATGTCGGACCCTTTGTCGATGATCCAGATGTTGTCGTCGCGATCGACGCGCACAGCGTGCGCGTACGCCATGGCGTACAGACCTTTGCCAATCTCCCTGATGTAGCGCCCATCTGGTCCGAACTCCAGGAGTTGGGCGGCGGTCGCACCGAAGGCAGGCCCCGTCACGTTGCCGCGTGTGAACACGAAGACGTTTCCCTTGGAGTTCACCGCGACGCCGGCGTTCTCGCCGAAGTTCATGTCCGGGGGCAGCTTCAGAAAATTGGCGACCGAGTCGAAGGGGATTTCTGGCGGCGTTGACTGCTGAGCGCGCGGAGCGGCGCCAAGCAGGAGCAACAGCACGATCGACGCACGTTTCATGGATGGTCTCCTTCCGCGAGGAGCATATCAGAGACGTGCCGCGCCTATAATGCCATCCACGTCCTTCCGTCTTCCACATCCTGTCGTGCTGCTGGGGGCGGCCGTAGTCCTGGCTGCTGTGCTCACCTGGATTCTGCCCGCCGGTGAGTACGAGCGGCGTGAGGACGCTGCAACCGGGCGGCGCGTGGTGATCGCGGGCACCTATCATCGGGTCGACGCCGCGCCCGTGGGACTGTTTGGCGCGGCCGTCGCCATCCCGCGAGGTTTCGTCGCGGCGGCCGACGTCGTCGCCGTCGTGCTGTTCGTGGGAGGGGCGTGGGTGCTGGTGGATCGGCTGGGGACGCTGCCAGTGGTCATCGGCGCGCTGGTTCGGATGTTTGCCGGCCGAGACTTCCTGTTGATTCCGGCCGTGTCGCTCTTCTTCGCCACGATGGGCGCGCTCGAGAACATGCAGGAAGAAATCATTCCGCTCGTGCCCGCGCTGCTGCTGCTCGGGTCAGCGCTTCGCATCGACGCGGTCGCCGTGGTCGCCATGAGCGCGGGTGCGGCCATGGTCGGAAGTGCCTTCGGCCCCACCAACCCGTTTCAGGCGGGAATCGCGCTCAGACTGGCCGAGCTCCCGCCTCTGTCGGGCGGCGGGTTGAGGCTCGCCATGTTCGTTGCGGGCGTGACCATCTGGATTGCGTGGACACTGCGGTACGTTTCACGTGGAAAACGGTCGGCTGGCACGCCCGCCGCGTCTGGCGACCGCGAATCGGTCGCCTCTTTTGCGGCGCTTTCTTCCGGCGAGACGCGGCATCACGTGGTCGTTCTCTTGTGCGTGCTCCTGCCCATGGCGGCCTATGTCTACGGGGCGTTCAGTCTCGGTTGGGGATTCAACGAACTGTCGGCGGCGTTTGTCATCGGCGGACTCGCCGCGGGGCTCGTTGGCGGTCTGGGCATCACGCGGAGCGTGACCGTCTTTCTGGAGGGTATGGAAGCGCTTCTGCCGGCGGCGCTGATGGTCGGTGTGGCGCGGAGCATTTCGATCGTGCTCGAGGACGGGCGCGTCATCGACACGATTCTGTCGGCGCTCGTGAGTCCGCTCGCGGACGTGACGTCGCTCGCCGCCGGCCTTCTCATGGTGCCGTTTCAGGCGCTGATTCACATTGCCGTTCCAAGCGTCAGCGGCCAGGCGGTTCTGACCATGCCGCTGTTCGTGCCCATGGCCGACGTGCTCGGCCTGTCGCGTCAAGTGCCCGTTCTGGCGTACCAGACCGGCGCAGGCCTCATGGAGATGGCGACCCCCACCAACGGAGCGCTGATGGCCATCCTGCTCGCGGCCGGCGTGCCGTATCAGCAGTGGATGCGCTTCGCCTGGGGCGGGATTCTCTTGCTGGTCGCGGTCGGCGTGGTCGGTCTCGCGGTGGTCTGATCGGTGACTCTGGTCCTTGGTTCTCGGCTCTTGGTTCTCAGTCCGTTCACGGTTCTTGGTCCGTCCTCTGGCCCCTGGTCCGCCCTGTGGTGCTTGGTCCGTCCTGTGTTCTTTCTGTCCGCTTGGACTGAGCACCAGAAACGAGGAACCAGGGACCGACGTGCACCGTCTGTAATAGGATTGCCGATCCCGGCATGGCCCTGATCGTTCAGAAGTACGGCGGCACGTCCGTGGCCGACGCGGAACGCATCAAGAACGTCGCCAGGCGTGTCAGCGCGAGCCGCGCCCGAGGCGATCAGATTGTCGTCGTCGTGTCGGCGATGGGCGGCGTGACCGACGGCTTGATCAGGCTCGCCAAGCAAATCATGGATGACCCTCCCGAGCGTGAAATGGACGTGCTGCTCGCGACGGGGGAACAGACCACCACGGCGCTCACGGCCATGGCGCTGCACGCGATCGGCGTGCCGGCGGTCTCGTTGACCGGTGCGCAGGCGGGGATCGTGACCGACGGCGTGCACACCAAGGCCAAGATCAAGAACATCACGCCCAGAGAAACCCATCGTCTGCTCGACGCCGGCAACGTCGTCATCGTGGCCGGCTTCCAGGGGCAGACGCCGGGCGGGCAGATCACGACGCTCGGTCGGGGAGGGTCCGATCTGACCGCGATTGCGCTGGCCGCGGCGCTCAATGCCGACCTCTGTCAGATCTATACGGACGTGGACGGCGTGTACACCTCGGATCCGCGCATCGTTCCCGATGCGCGGAAGCTTCCGGAGATCTCTTACGACGAGATGCTCGAGCTCGCCGGCTCCGGCGCGAAGGTCATGCAGCTGCGGTCAGTGGAAATCGCGAAGAAGTTCGGCGTCGTGTTCGAAGTGCGATCCAGCCTCAACGACAACCCGGGAACCATCGTGAAAGAAGAGACACGCAGCATGGAAGAGATTGTGGTGCGCGGCGTCGCGCTCGATAAGAACCAGGCCAAGTTCACGCTGGTGGGCGTGCCCGACCGCCCCGGTGTGGCGGCCAAGGTCTTCAGGGCGCTGGCTGAGGCGGCCATCAGCGTCGACATGATTGTCCAGAACATCAGCCACGGGGCGGATGCGCCGCTGACCGACCTGTCGTTCACCGTCGACAAACCGGACATTCACAAGGTCCGGACTGCCATCGAATCGCTCAAGGACGACATCGGTTTTGGGGAAGTGGCGATCGACGAGCGCATTGCCAAGCTGTCGCTGGTGGGCGTCGGGATGCGAACCCATTCCGGCGTTGCCGCGAAGATGTTCGAGACCCTGGCGCGGGAAGGGATCAACATCGAGATGATCTCGACGAGCGAAATCAAGATCTCAGTGCTCATCGAGCTGTCTAAAGGAGAGCAGGCCGTCCGGGCGGTGCACGACGCGTTCCTCGGCAGACCTGCCTGACCCGTGCGAGGGCCGCAACTGAAGCGGCCCCTCGAATTGTCGCTGGTGTAGGCCCTATCCCCAGCGTGGCAGCTCGTCCGGATTGACGCCGAGGGCGAGCTTGCCGACGACTTCGTGGGTGAGCGCCGAGTTGGCCGGGTGGAAACGTCCGGCGCGCGCGTCGCGGAAGAGCCGCTCGAGCTCGCTTTTCTTGAACATCCCGAAGCCGCCAGATGCGTCCATCGCGCGATCGACGATCTTCCAGGCGCCCTCGACGGCGCGGTATTTCGCCGCCACGATTTTCACCGGCCAGTCGGGATGCTGTACTCCGTCCGACCAGTCTCCGGCGACGGCTTCGAGCTGCGGACCGATCGCTTCGAGCTCCATGACCATCTGGGCGACGTCGTGCTGAACTTCCGGATGATGCGCCATCGAGCGGGTGAGCGCCAGCGATCCCTTGCTCTTGACGTGTTCCACGGTGAGCTCGCAGACCCGCTTGGCGAGTCCGTAATAGACGTTGCCGAACCCCAGGAGCGCCCAGGCAAAGATCGAAAGCACGAAGTAGTCGGCGCCCGCGAATCCCGCGGGCAGCACCCGGGCGATGTACTTGTCGGGAACGACCGCCCCGTCGAGCACGGTGTCATCGCTCCGCGTCGCGCGCATCCCCATGACGTCCCAGGTCTCCTTGATCGAATAGCCGGAGGTGTCGCGGGGCATGAACGCGTGGACGACCTTCGGCGCTGACGGATCGCTGGTGTCCATGCCGTGCATGCCGAGCCGCGTCCAGACGGGCGTCAGGCTGCCGAACGACTTCCGGCCGGTGAACTTGTAGCCACCGGGAACGCGTTCGGCTTTGGTGATCGACATGAGGACCGACGTCTCGTTGCCGCTTTCGGCGTGGCCGGCCGCGAACACTTCGCCCGCGGCCGCGTCCTTGAGGATCCATTCGACCGAGGTGTCGCCGCTCCGGCAGACATCGGCGGCCACGCCCACCCAGTAGGTGTGCATGTTCAGCCCGAGCGCCGTCGGTGCGGCGTACTGAGCGAGCCGCCGCGTCTCGCGGCCGGCCTGCGCGAGGGTCAACCCCAGCCCGCCGTGCTCGCGGGGAATCGCCATGCGGAGGTATCCCGCCTCGCGCAAGTCGTCGAAGTCCTCCTGAAAAAACTTGTTGTCGCGATCGTAGCCGGCGGCGCGCGCGCGCAGCTTTTCGAGGAGTGCTTGTGACAGAATCGAATCAGGAAACGCGACGGCCATATGGGGCGACCTCCAGCTCTGAGAGGTGGAAGTCTACTCCGTGTGGGGCGCGGATTGCATGGCCAAGCTCGACCGCAGACTCGCACAGAATGTCGAGGGCGATTTCTTCGTGGACGACAGCTGCATCGACTGCGATGCCTGCCGTCAGATTGCGCCGGAGACGTTCCGCGATCACGGCGACCAGTCGAGCGTTGGCCGACAGCCTGACACGCCCGCAGAGATTCAGCGGGCCTTGATGGCGCTCGTGGCCTGCCCCACGGCGTCCATCGGCACCGTGTCGCACCGGAACGCCCGCGAAGCCGCCCACGCCTTTCCGAGCAACATCGTCGACAACGTATTCTTCTGCGGTTTCACGGCCGAGTCGAGCTTTGGCGCGTGGGCCTACCTGATCGTCCGCCCCCGCGAGGCAGGCGGCAACGTTCTTGTCGATTCCCCGCGGTTTGCGGCGCCTCTCGTTCGACGTATCGAGGAACTGGGAGGTGTGGCGCTCATGCTTCTCTCGCATCGCGATGACATTGCCGATCATGCGAAGTTCGCGGCCCACTTCGGCTGTCCGCGAGTCATGCACGCCGGCGACGGGGCGGCGCGCCTGGGGGTTGAGCAGGTGCTCGACGGCGAGGCCGCGGTCGAGCTCGGCGCTGATCTGGTGGCGATTCCGACTCCCGGCCACACTCGGGGGCACCAGGTGTTTCTGTATCGGGATCGCGTGCTGTTTACGGGCGATCACCTCGCGTGGTCGCCCGCCCGGGAGACGCTCATCGCCTTTCGTGATGCGTGCTGGTACTCGTGGGCCGTTCAGACTCGCTCGATGGAGCGACTGCTCGACTACCGCTTCGAATGGGTCATGCCGGGCCACGGGCGAATCGGCCACGCCGCTGCGGATGAGATGCAGCTGCACCTCCAGCGCTGCGTGACGTGGATGAAGACTCGGCCGTAGCCACGCCAACCCAACGGTATCATGGGCACGGAGGACGGCTTATGCTGAGTGGTTTCAGGCAATTCATCCTGCGCGGGAACGTCGTCGATCTGGCGGTGGCCGTGGTGATAGGCGGCGCCTTCGGTGCAGTCGTGACATCGCTCGTCAAAGACCTGTTGACGCCTCTCATTGCGGCCATCGTCGGCGCCCCGGATTTCTCGGCGCTCACGTTGACGGTGAACAACAGCCAGCTCATGATCGGCCTGTTCCTGAACGCGATCTTCTCGTTCCTCATGGTGGCGGCGGCGCTCTATTTCTTCGTTGTCGTCCCCATCAACGCGATTGCCGCCCGGCGCAATCGCGGCGAGGCTCCGCCAGATCCCACGACAAAGAAGTGCCCGGAGTGTCTCAGCGAAATCGCGATCGCGGCAAAGCGGTGCGCGTTCTGCACGACGCCCGTTGCGTGATCGTCCCAGGTGATCCGGGCACACGCACCACGTCCCGCTCGGCGTAGATGCGACGCGCCGGAGATGTCGTGCGGTTAGCAGGGAACGGCTATGGCCGCTCCCTGCGCTGATAGCTTCGGCGGCGTCAGTTCGACGCGAAGCAGTAGAGGAGACCCGCGCCGCCGGTCGCGACGAGGTTGTCCTGGCTGCACCCCTTGCTCGGATGCGCCGAATTCCACGAGCCGTTGCCGCCGCCCTGCTTGTCGTGATGTCCGAGCTGCGCGGTCCCTGCGCTGTTGCTCGTCCAGTTGTTGCAGGTGTGGTCCATGCCGTCGGTATAGGCACGGCCGTCGGGGTTCGAGCCGGTCAGAATGTCGTGCTGGTTCGGCTTGTCGCCGACGCCGTTGACGAGCTCGCCCTTCTCGTTCAGTGAGAGCTGCTTGCCGAGGGCGTTGCCCATTCGCGCCTGCTCGACGGTGTCGCCGTGGAGTACGCCGACGTCGTTCGACACCACCTGGCCTCGCGCGTTGCGCCAGGGGCCCTTCCCAATTCGGTCGCGCGCGTTGACCGCGCCAGGCCCCTGCGTGCTGAGGTACGCGCGCCAGGTCGCATCACCGCGGCCCGCGGCCTTGGCGAGGGCCTGGCAGTGCGCATCCGCGCCGGCCAAACCGCCGAGGTTGGCGCCATCACCCTTGCCGACGCTGGTCACGAAGAACGTCATCGGCATCGGTGGCGCTGCGGGCTTCGCACCTTGCCCCCCCGCAGGCGGTTGCTGCGCGATCAGCAGGTAGGATCCCGGCGCCGCCGCGATCGTCAACGCCATCAGTATCAAACGCGTCTTGTTCATATCGGCTCCTGTTCAGTGAAGGCCCGGACAACCCCTCTATTTATTACCATTTCGTTCCGGAATCAATATCGGCGCTTTTGTTGTCTCAGAATGTCGAACTTTGCCGTGTCAGCGACCGCCATCACCGCCATCACACCCGCCTGGACCGGGTCCGAGACGACGAGATCGGCGGCATCGGGCACGCTGCCCGCCATGTTGAGAGAGATCACGATAAGGCCTTGAGCGCGAACCTCCTCGATCGCTGTGGAAATGTCTCCTCCCATGAGCGAACCGGCCAGCACCAGCAGCCGCACGCGCGGCAGCCGCACCACGGCACGAACCGCTGCCGCAAGCTCGTGTTCGCCGACCAGCGGAATAGTATCCACCGAAATCCGTTCGCCGCGGATATTGTGGCGGTCCGCCTCAGCCACCGCGCCCAGGGCGACCTGACCGACCTGGGCGCCCCCTCCCATGATGATGATGCGCTTGCCGTAGATCTGCGACATGGAAGGGGCCGACACCACGTTTCGCACCCCTTCGATGCCCCGAAGACGGTCGAGCACCGGGTCGACGCTGCCCGAGAGCTCGCATTCGAAGAAGATCTCCGTCTGCGTGGCCCGATGCAGGATGTCGACGTCCCGGATGTCGGCGGCGCTCTCGGTGAGAACCTGAGTGGTCTTGAACAGCATTCCGGGCCGATCTTCCACGGTCACCGAAATGGCGTGGTTCGCCATGGGGAGGGAATTCTATCAGGCTATCATCCACTTCATGCGACTCGTCACCCTCCTGACGCTGCTCCCGCTCGTGTCGCTCGTCGGATGCGCCGTTCAGGCGCCAGACTCCGGCGGGGCCTCCGATCGCTGGAGAAGCCAGCTCGACGAGGATTGGAAATACTGGATGGCCGAGTACCCCGAGCTCGCCACAGCGGTTGGATATCCCGATCACAACGCGCGCTGGACGGATTACTCGCCGAAGGCGATCGCCGCGCGGGCCGATTATCTGAGGCGCAGCGCCCAACGCCTGGCCAACTTCGATCGCGTGAGCCTGTCGCCCGCGGACCAGCTCAGTTACGACCTGTATCGCGGGCTCCTCCAGACAGCCATCGCCGGCCTCGAATTCCACAACGACGCGCTGCCGATTCGAGGTGTGATCCCGCACAACCTGCGGATGCCGCTCAATCAGCTCGAGGGGGTCGCGCTCGACATCCCGCGCACCATCTCCTTGATGCCGACCGCGACCAGGGACGACTACGAGAACATCGTGGCGAGGCTACAGACGGTTGGCCCCCTCGTCGACCAGACGATCGCGTTGTTGGAGCAGGGTCTCGCCGATGGACTGACGCCGCCCAGGGTGACGATGCGCGACGTCCCCGCTCAGGTTCAGGCGCAGGTGGTGGACGACCCGGCCCGCAGCCCGCTTCTCGAGGCTTTTCGCGAATGGCCCGCGTCCTTCCCGGAGACCGATCGAGCGGGTCTCACCGCGCGTGCGGCCGATGCGTACGGTCAACACGTCCGGCCGGCGTTCGAGCGGTTGCACGCGTTTCTCGTCTCCCGCTATCTCCCCGCTTGCCGTGAAGCCGTCTCGGTCGGCGCCTTACCGAATGGCGCGTCGATGTACGGCTACAACGTGGAGTGGCATGTCACCACCGCCGAGACCCCACAGCAGATTCACGAAACAGGTCTCGCCGAGTTGAAACGTATCCGGCAGCAAATGGACGCCGTCATCGCCTCAACGGGATTCAAGGGAACCGTCGACGACTTCAAGCGCTTCCTTCGGACCGATCCGAAGTTCTTCTTCACCGATGCCGCGTCGCTGCTGACGGCCTACCGCGACGTCGCCAAGCGCGCGGAACCTCGGCTCGCGCCGCTCTTCGGCCGGTTACCGCAGACGCCATATGGGGTCGAGCCGATCCCCGACGCGATTGCCCCGTCACAGACGACCGCGTACTACGAACCCGGATCGTTCGCCGCCGGTCGTCCGGCGAACATGTTCGCCAACACCTACAAGCTCGACTCCAGACCAAGCTGGGAGATGACGGCGCTCACGCTGCACGAAGCCGTGCCGGGGCACCATCTGCAGATCGCCCTCGCCCAGGAAGTCGGGGGGCTTCCTGAATTCCGTAAGTACTCGAGTTATACGGCGTACGTCGAAGGGTGGGCCCTTTATGCCGAATCGCTGGGCGATGAAATGGGCCTCTACAAGGATCCCTACGCCAGGTTCGGGCAGCTCACTTACGATGCGTGGCGGGCGGTCCGGCTGGTGATCGACACCGGCCTACACGCGATGGGGTGGACCCGCGAGCAGGCCATCGACTTCTTCCGAGCCAATACTGCCAAGACGGATCAGGACATCGCCGTCGAGGTCGATCGATATATCGTCTGGCCTGGTCAGGCGCTCGGCTACAAGATGGGCCAACTGAAGATTCAGCAACTCCGCGCCAGGGCGGAGCGCGAGCTCGGAGCGAAGTTCGATATCCGGCAATTCCACGACGTCGTCCTGGGTCAGGGCGCGGTGCCTATGGGCGTCCTGGACCGGCAGGTGAACGAGTGGATAGCCGGCGTCGGTCAGAAGAAGTGAGCGCAGGGCGCGCCGGGGTCACTTCGTGCCGCCGTCACCTCCTGGCGCCGAGCCGCCGAGGAACAGCCTCGACCCATCGGGCAGAACAAAATTTCTGCCGACGGCCTTGGCCGTCCCATCCTTGGCCTGGTACGCGTCGACGAGCAGAGTCGTTCCGATCGGGACCGTGTTTTTGGTGACGCCCATCCGAATCAGCTGATTGGGGCTTCCTCCCTCGACCATCCAGGTGACGATTTTGCCGTCGGGCCCTTTGACGTCGAGGTGAAACCACGAGTGGGGATTGACCATCTCCCACTTCTTCAAGGTCCCCTCGAGCTTCAGCGGCTTGTTGACGTCGAACTCTGCGGAGAACGAATGATGAGCCCGAACCGGCGCCGCGATCAGGATCAGGCCCGCGACGAGTGCCGCCAGGGCTCGCTTCATTTCGCCCCCCCTGCGGCGGCTTCTTCGGCCGCCTTCTTTTCTTCGAGTCGGGCTCCAGCAAGGGTGTTCGCGATGCCGTAGTTCCCTTCGTGACAGGCGTGTTCGAAGATGGGCCCTTCGGTGTGCTGCAGCCGTTCTTCAGCAGTCCACGGGATCTCCCACGTCGACGGATCCTCGACGGTGAATCGATACTGGATGGCGTCGTCGGCCAAGCGCGTGAAGCGTTCGATCACCTTCAGGTTCTCGCTCGAGCCCCTGAAGGGATTCCGGCCGTTGAAGTTCGTCGTCTCGACGACCAGTGTCTCGCCCTCCCAGCGCCCGCGCGATACGCCCATCCATTGCCGGAGGCCCGACGGCGGCTGCGGCCGGCCATCGAGCGGGATGATCCGGGCGTCATGGATCATCTCGGTGAGAATCATGACGTAGCCGGGCGCCTGCACGATGTGATAGTTGGCGTTGTAGCCAGCGTCCATCAAGGGTGGTCCCGATCCGCCCATAATGATGCAGCGCCCGCCGTTCGACATGTTCTGCACCGCGTCGTTCACATTGCCCAACGCCTTTCTCGCCGCTGCAAGGTCGGCCGCACGTTTCCGT
The DNA here is from genome assembly GCA_035537875.1 of Vicinamibacterales bacterium. GTDB lineage: Bacteria > Acidobacteriota > Vicinamibacteria > Vicinamibacterales > CAVVIG01 > DATLLJ01. The sequence continues at coordinate 29,232 of DATLLJ010000080.1, forward strand.
CCTTCGGGGGTCACCGGCGGCATCTTCCCGGTCGGCGGGTCGACGATAAGGGACGTTCTCAGACTGCGGGCGAGCGTCGCCTGACTGTTATCGAGTCCGAACTGCGAGAAGTCGTAGTGCACGTCGGCAACGGTGCCGGGTTCGGTCTGCTCGCTCTCGCGAGCTGCCGCCCGTTTTTCGACCTCGGCGAGCTCTTCTGGTGTGTAGAACTCCTTCGTGACACCGTCGGGCCGCTCGAGCGGCGTGTACGTGGAGTTTGTCCAGAACCCCTGCAAATCAGGCTGGCCGTCCGGGGTTCGCGGTGCCTTGTATGTGGAGGGCTGCTGCCCGGCGATCGGGATCGCCGCGAGCATCACGATACCAACCACCACGCTCAGTTTCATGTCAGCCTCCTACTTGCCGGACTGCTTGCGCAGGTGACCGTAGACCAACTCTTCTCCGTATTCGACGCAGCGGAACTCGGCGAGCTGCGCGTTCTTCTCGACGCGCCGGTACAGCGGCATGCTCATCTTCCAGGGCCGCGTGAAGACGTTCGGATCTTCGATGGTGACTTCGTACGTCAGGGTCTCCGGACTGCGGGGCGTGAAACGCTCGATCACGTGCAGCGCCTCGCTGTGAAAGTTGCCAGCCCTGTCGAACCAGGTCTTGTCGTTGAAGCCCCTGGTGTCGACGACGAGGCTTTCGCCTTCCCAGCGTCCGTTCGACCATCCCATCCAGCTGTCGGCGGGCGGATCGACATGGTTGTCCATGTAGATGGTGCGAACCGCGCCCGCGAACTCGTGGACGAGCATGATGTGCTTCTGGCTCTGAATGATTTGAAACGGATACGGCATGTAGGTCGCGCGCGGCACGCCGGGAAGGTAGCACCTCATCTCCGGGTCGAGAGCGAGCCTGTTCGCGAAGTTCTCTTTCTTCTTCGCGAGCGCCTCGGGCTTGTAGGGGAGCTCGCCATCGACGACTCCCAAACCGCCCGGAATGGCCCCGCTCGCGCCGAGCTGCGGGACGGCTCCAGGGGCTGCGGCATGGGCTTCGATGTCCCAGTGGGCTGTGTTGAGCGCCTGCCAGACACCATTGAGGTCCGGCTTGCCGTCCGCGGTCCGCGGGGCCCGATAGGTGGCCGATTGACCTATGACGACCGCCAACGCGGCCGCCGTCAGCGTGGCCGTCATGGCCACCCCTCTCGCCGTCGAAGCTCTGACCCGGTTTCGCATGGGCAAACTTCCTGAACCAGCGGCCGTCAGCGCCGATGGCCTATGGGACACCCTTGCGCCGACGAAGTCAATGGTGTTCGTCTGGACGGCGTCCTGTCAGGCTTTCGCTGCCCGGATGATGGCCTCCATGTGCGCCAGATACTTGTCGAGCGCGCGGCGGCCGGCGGCTGTCAGGCGGTATTCGGTTCTGGGCAGCCGGCCGTCGAACGACTTGTCGCACGCGACGTAGCCCGCTTCCTCGAGCTTGCGGGCGTGGACGCTCAGGTTGCCGTCGGTCGTGTCGAGCAGGCGCTTGAGCTCGTTGAAGGTCAGGCGGTCGTTGACCGCGAGCGAGCTGACGATGCCCAGTCGAAGGCGTTCGTGAATCAGGCGGTCGAGCGCAAGCGGCGTCTTGTCGCCGGCCGCGGACGGCCGGGCGGCCGCGCCTTGCGGCTTGCCGCCGGGGGCTTGTCGGTTGGCCGTCGATCTACCCACCGTGCTTCCTCGCGATGACGAGCCCGAAAGCGATGTGGAGCCCGCCAAATCCGGCGGCCATGAACAACGATCCCAATTCGGCGGGGACCACGAACGACAGCGTGCCGAGAGCCACGAGGCAGAGACCCATGACCGGGACCGGAGCGACCGACAATGCGCCCCCGCTGGCCAGGGCCGCGCCGTAGAGCAGCAGCCAGCAACCGGGCAGCCTCGTCGTCAGGTGCTCGCGGACGAACACGGCCGTCAGCACCATCCCCGCCACGAGTGGCGGCGCGCACGCGAATCCGAAGCGGCGGGCCACCTCGCTGGTGAGCGGCGTGCCGGCCCGCCGCGCTTTCCAGGCGATGGCGGCCACGCCGATCGTGGCGGCGAGCGCAGCGTCACCGAGCCACAGGGTCAGCCACGTCGATGAATCGCGGGGTGGGCCGGCGAGGGCCGCGGTCACCAGAGCGGTGAGGCCCATGAGGACGCCGCCCCAGCCGGGCACGGCGGTGAAGGTGCCGGCGCGGGCCATCGTGTGGCGGATGTACCGCAGATCGCCAGCGGCGTGGTCCTGGAGGGAAACGGCACGGCGTGCCACACCCAGACGATATCATACGAAGAGCTTTGTGGAATAAAGCCGAGCCATCGAGACGAACGGCCCGGGGCTCAGGCAGCCCGGGCCGTCTCGTCATGGGACGCGTCGTGCGCCTCGGCGTCGAGATAATCGTGCATGCTCGGCGCGTAGGGAGAGCTCTCCCGCTGGAAGTACGCGTAAGCCGTGCCGACGGCAACAGCCAGAATCAGAAACATGGTGATGAGCACAAGGCACCTCCTCTAGCAAACGTGGTGCATCTGCACCAATGAAAACCCTCGAGCCGGTCGAAAAATTCCCTCACGCGACCGCCAGATCTGGCTCGGCCATTTCCTGACGCGCAAAACGACGGTCGATCACGGGCCTGTCGCTCCGGATCAGACCGTCACGGAACGAGATGATTCGAGTCGCGTGCTCGGCAATGTCGAGCTCGTGCGTGATCAGCAGCACGGTGATACGACGGGTCCGATTGAGCTCCTGGAGCAAGTCCATCACCTCCAGGCTGGTGCGCGTATCGAGGTTCCCGGTCGGCTCGTCGGCCAGCACAATCGACGGGTTGTTGATCAAGGCGCGCGCGATCGCCACCCGCTGCTGCTGTCCGCCCGACAGCTGATTCGGATGGTGTCCGGCGCGTTCTTCGAGACCGACGGCCTTCAGCGCTTCGAGCGCGCGCCGCCTGCGCTCCGCGGAACCGATGGCGTTGCTTCCGTACAGCAGCGGCAATTCGACGTTGTCGAGCGCCGAAGTGCGCGACAGCAGGTTGAACCCCTGGAACACGAATCCGAGTTTTTCCTGGCGCACCGTCGCCAGCTCGTCGTTCGACATCGTCGAGACATCGCGGCCGTCGAGCAGGTAAGTCCCCGCCGTCGGGCGATCGAGGCAGCCGAGAATGTGCATCAACGTCGACTTGCCCGAGCCCGACGGGCCCGTGACCGCCAGGAACTCTCCGGCCTCCACGTCGAGCGATACTCCGGCGAGCGCCCGGACGACGTTGTCGCCGAGCTGATAGGTCTTGACCAGATTTCTAATCGAGATGGCGTGTGTCATGAGCGCGTCCCCTCATTCATTCAAAGCGCAGCGCCTCGATCGGGTTGAGGCGGGCCGCTTTCTGCGCCGGATAGAAACCAAAGAAGACGCCCGTTCCCGCCGCAAAACCGAATGCCATCATCACGGCGTTGACCGACACCTCGGCCGGCCACGAGAGCCACCGCGACATCCCTTCAGCGAGCGCGAACCCGAGCGCCATGCCCGCACCGCCGCCGATCAGGCTCAACGTGATCGCTTCGACCAGAAACTGGAGGCGCACGTCACGGCCTTTCGCGCCGATCGCCATCCGCAGCCCGATCTCGCGCGTCCGCTCGGTGACCGAGACGAGCATGATGTTCATGATGCCGATGCCCCCGACGATGAGCGAGACTCCCGCGATGCCGGCGAGCAGCGTGGTCATGGTGCCGGTCGCCTGCGTCCGGACGTCGGCAATCTCATCGAGTGTCCTGATCATGAAATCGTCATCCTGCCCGGGGCCGAGGCCGTGCCGGCCTCGCAGCAGCGCTGCCGTCGCGTCCGCGACGGCTCGTGTGTCGTCGGCGGACGCGGCCGAAATGGTGATCGTGTTGATATGGACGATCCCGAGCAGCTTCTTCTGCACCGTGGTGTACGGAACGAGGATCTGATCGTCCATGTCCTCGCCCATTCCCTGTCCCTTCGATGTCATGACCCCCAGAACACGGAACGGCTGCTTGCCGATCCGGATCAGCTGACCGCTCGGATCGGCGCTGGCGCCGAAGAGCTGTTCGTTGACCGTCGACCCGAGGACCGCGACTTTGGCCGCACTGCGAACATCCTGTTCCGTGAAGAACGAACCGGCGCGGACGGACCACGCTCGGATGGCCGGAAGATCGACGTCCGTCCCCTGAATCCGAGTGCTCCAGTTCTGGTTGCCGGCGATGACCTGTCCACGGGTGCTCACGCCGGGTGCGAGGTACTGCACGCCGGGAACCTCTCTCCGGATCCCGGCCGCATCCTCGACAGACAACGAGTTCGACGCCCCCGCTCCCTGGCGGACACCACCGCTCGTGAAGTTGCCGGCGTTCACCGTGATCATGTTGGTGCCCGCCCCCTTGATCTGCGCCTCGATGGCAGATTGAGCGCCGTTGCCCAACGCCACCAGGCTGATGACGGCGGCGACGCCGATGATCATCCCCAGCATCGTCAAACCAGTCCGCAGCTTGTTGCGACCGAGCGCCTTGAATGCGATGCGGAAGGTCATCATCGGCCACCTCCGCGATTGGCGGTGCCGCGGTTGGCGCCCGGAAACGCGCCCGAGCCAGGCATGAACAGGCCGCCGGCCGGGGCCGGAGCGGACCGTGCCGTGGTGGCGCTCCCCGCCAGCGTGACGTTCGTGGCAAGCGGAGCCCCCGGTCGCAGATCGCCGGCGACGAGCTCGGTGTGCTGACCGTCGCTTACCCCAAGCGTCACGCGGACGGGCGTCAGCTCGCTGTTCTCGTACATCCAGACGCGCCCCTCGGTTTCGGCGACCACGAGCGGGGCGAAGAGCGCATCAATGGTCGTCGCCCTTTCCGGTTTCCGTTCGGTTGCAGTGGCCGGCGTCGGCCGGACCCCGGTTACCTGCCCCGCGCCCTTCACGTCCGCCGGCACCGAGACGGCCGATCTGGCGACAGGCGTTCGATCGGGCTGGTCGGCAGCGGTCTGACCGAGCGCCGCGAGCACTTCTGCCGTCGGGCGGAACCGCAGTGCTGCATTCGGCACGCGGACAACGTCGTCGCGGGCGGCAATTTCGATCGCGACGTTGGCCGTCATGCCCGGCTTGAGCTTCAGCTCGGGGTTGAGCACGTCGATCATCACGTTGTAGGTCGTCACGTTCTGCACCACGCTCGGCTGCAAGCGGATTTGCGTCACGGTGCCGACGAACGGTTCGTCGGGATACGCGTCCACCTGAAACGTCACGCGCTGCGCGGGTCGTATGCGGCCGATGTCCGACTCGTCGATGCTCGCGCTGAGCTGCATGTCCGCGAGGTCCGCGGCAATGGAAAAGATCGTTGGTGACGAGAGGCTCGCCGCCACCGTCTGGCCGACGTCGACGCTGCGGCCGATCACGATGCCATCGATAGGCGCCGATATCACGGTGTAGGACAGATTCAGGCGGGTCTGGTTGACGGCCGCCTCGGCCTGAACGACCTGAGCGCGCGTTGATCGCAGCTGCGCCTGTGCCACATCGACGTTGACCTTGGCGGCGTCGAGATCGCTCAGGGCGAGGAGTTGCCGATCCGCCAGCTCTTTGGCGCGGACGAACTTCTGCTGCGCGTCGGTCACCTTGACCTCGGCGTTGTCCAGGTCGGCCGACGCCTTCGTCAGGTTGGCGCGCGATTGCTCAACCTGCGTTTCGAACAACGACGGGTCGAGTCTGGCGATGACCTGGCCCTTGCGGACGATCGAGTTGAAGTCGGCGCCGAGCCACGAAACGGTGCCTGAGACCTGCGTCCCGACCTGGACGGTCGTGACGGCCTGCAGCGTGCCGGTGGCCGACACGACGTCAACGATGGGTCCGCGTGTGACCTCGGCGGTCGCGACGGCCGGTTCCTCCGAAGAGCGCGTGGCATAGAACGCGCGAACGCCGATCCCGGCGGCCACAAACAGCAGAACTCCAGTCAAGAGAGGCTTCGCTACGCGTTTCATGTCACGCTCCATTCCGTTCTCTCAATTGGACGTGAGAGATGTGGCGAGACTGTGGCGGGGCGATGAAATCCGCGTGGCTGCGAAGAGTTCTGGCGGTCGAGCCAGCCAGCCCAGCTATTCTTTATCGAGTTTGGGCAGCAGCGGCAGAGGGGCGGAGGGCGACGCCGTGAGCATCCCCATCTTGGCGTACGCCTTGAGCTTCTCCCGCGTATCCTCGATATCCAGATTCCGCATGGTCAACTGGCCGATACGGTCCTGCGGGGAAAAGGACGACTCGCCCTTTTCCATGGTGAGACGTTCGGGGTGGTACGTCAGGTTCGGGCTCGAGGTTTCGAGGATGGAGTAGTCGTTGCCCCGGCGGAGCTCCAGCGTGACCTCGCCCGTGACGGCTCGTGCCACCCACCGCTGGGCCGTTTCTCTCAGCATGATCGCCTGCGGATCGAACCAGCGACCCTGGTACAGCAACCGGCCGAGCCGGCGACCCTGGTCGCGGTACTGCTCGATCGTGTCCTCGTTGTGAATTCCGGTAACGAGGCGTTCGTAGCCGACGAAGAGCAGCGCCATGCCGGGCGCTTCGTAAATGCCTCGACTCTTGGCTTCGATAATCCTGTTCTCGATCTGATCGCTCATGCCGAGGCCGTGGCGGCCGCCGATCGCGTTGGCTTCCGCGAGCAGTTGGACGCGATCTTCGTAGGTCTTTCCGTTCAACTCGACCGGCCAGCCCTCCTCGAATCGAACGCGGACGGTTTCCGGTCTGATGACCACGTCCTGCTTCCAGAAAGGCACGCCCATGATCGGCTCGACGATATTGATGGCCCGATCGAGGCGCTCGAGATCTTTGGCTTCGTGCGTCGCGCCCAGGATGTTCGAATCGGTCGAATAGGCCTTCTCGGCGCTCATTCGATAGGCGAGCCCCGCTCTGCGCATGTATTCCGACATCTCCTGGCGGCCGCCGAGCTCGTCGATGAACGTTTGATCGAGCCACGGCTTGTAGATCCGGAGATTGGGGTTGGCAAGCAGGCCGTAGCGGTAGAAGCGCTCGATGTCGTTTCCCTTGAAGGTGCTCCCGTCCCCCCAGATGTGAACGTCATCCTCCTTCATCGCGATCACGAGCATGGTGCCGGTGACGGCGCGGCCGATGGGAGTGGTGTTGAAGTAGGGGACGCCGGCCGTCGAGATGTGGAACGCCCCGCATTGGAGCGCCGCCAATCCCTCGGAGACGAGCTCCGGCCGGCAGTCGATCAACCGTGCTTTCTCGGCGCCGTACAGCAGCGCGCGACGCGGAATGTCGTCGTAGTCGGGTTCGTCAGGCTGGCCGAGGTTGGCGGTATACGCGTAGGGAACGGCGCCCTTGCTGCGCATCCAGTGCAGCGCCGCGCTCGTATCGAGACCGCCCGAGAAGGCGATGCCGACTCTCTGGCCGGCAGGAATGCTTCGCAGAATGCTCGTCACTATCGTGCTGCAAGAGCCTTCGCGATAGCCTGTCGCAGCGCCGGCGATTCGGGCGTGACATCGCTCGGATAGAAAGCGATGACCTTGCCGTCTTTGCCGATCAGGTACTTGCTGAAATTCCAGGCCGGGAGATGGCCGGATGCGCCGAGGAACGCGTAGACGGGCGACTGGCTGCTGCCTGGCCGCGTGACGACCTTGGCGAACATCGGAAAGGTGACGTCGTAAGTGAGCCGGCAGAAGTCGGCGATCTGCTGCGCGGTCCCCGGTTCCTGCTCGCCGAAGTCGTTGCTTGGAAAGCCCAGCACCGCAAAGCCCTTGCCTTCGAGCTCGCGGTGGAGTTTTTCGAGCCCTTCGTATTGTGGCGTGTAGCCGCAGTAGCTCGCGACGTTGACGACGAGCGTGACCCGACCGCGGTAGTCGGCGAGATCAGCCGGCTTGCCGAGCAGGGTTGTGGTCTTGATGTCGTAGAGGGAAGACACGGAAGCTCCAGCGGCGGCGGCCGCGATGGCCGTGACAACGGTGACGGTCACAAGCGACGGACGTATCCACGTGATCATGATGGCCTCCACTTTAACCCATCTGCTACTCGTCGCCGCGGCGCGATTCTGTGCGGGAGGTTTTGATGTCGCTGCGTTTCTTCTTGGACCGGAGACGTGCCTCCCGGGCGGCGGCGCCAGGTTTGGACGGCTTTCGCCGCCTCGGCGTCGTGGCCGCGCGTTCGAGCAACGACAGCAGGCGGCGGCGCGCAGCGGCCCGGTTCTGCCCCTGTGTCCGATGCGCGCGACTATCGATGAGCAGGACCCCGTCGCTCGTGATGCGGTGTCCCGCGAGTGCGATCAGACGCTCCTTCACCTCCTCCGGAAGGGACGACTCGCCGACGTTGAAGCGCAATTCGACGGCGGTTGCGACCTTGTTCACGTTCTGGCCGCCCGGACCGGAGGCGCGGACAAAACGCTCCTCGAGATCGCGCTCGTCGAGGTGGATCGCCTTGCCGATCGAAATCACCGGGCCCTCCAGACCCCGACCACCCGAGTCGAGGCATGCGCGACACGCAGGCGCCGTGGCAGAATTGAGGCGACCGCACCCATGCCCCTACAGCGTAGCGCACAACGTCGATCGGCGATCCTGGCGGTGGTCCTGCTGACAGTCGCAGGCCTCGGGGCGGCCGCCTTTGCCCAGCGCCTGATCGGCAAAGATGGCCGTCGTCACCTTCCCAACGCGAAGTACGACGGCCGCTTCACGTTCGTGCGCATCAACTACGACACCGCCCCGGGCGGCTATTGGTATCGCGGACAGCCCGCCTGGATGCACGGTTATCCAGTGGCCGAAGAAAACCTCATGAAAATCATGAACGAGGTCAGCTATCTGGGCGCCAACGACGAGCAGTTCAACTCGTTGGCCCTGGACGATCCCGAGCTGTTCAAGTACCCGCTCGTGTATCTGATCGAGGTCAGCTGGTGGAAGATGACGGACCGGGAACGGACGATGCTGCGCGCCTATCTCGACAAGGGGGGATTCGTCATCGTCGACGACTTCAAGGCGGAAGGCGACTTCGGCAGCGCGGGCTGGCAGCCGTTCGCGGAGAACATGAAGCGCGTCATCCCGGAAGGGCGGTTCGTCGACATGGACACGTCACACCCGATCTTTCACTCCTTTTTCGAGATCGGCACGCTCAATCAATTCCCCCAGGCGTACAACGCAGGGCAGCCGGTGTTCCGGGGCCTGTACGAGGACAACGACCCCAGCAAGCGTCTCATGATGATCGTCAACTACAACACCGACATCTCTCAATACTGGGAATGGTCCGGGCGTGGCCTCCGACCGTTCGACGAGACCAACGAGGCGTACAAGCTCGGAGTGAACTACATCATTTACGGCATGACACATTGAGCGTCAGGGAAGCAGGGATGCGGAGAACGCGGATGACTGAACGCACGTGCGCGCTGGGCGTGTCGCTGTTGATGGCATCGGGCCTTCTGATGGCAGCAGGTCAGAAGCCCGATCCTGGCACCGCGCGGTTCGTCATTCCCTCGATGGCCGGGCAGGACCTCTTCAGCTTTTATTGTGCGAGCTGTCATGGACGCGACGCGAAGGGCAATGGTCCGGTTGCCGCGGCGCTGAAGGTCGCTCCACCCGATCTCTCGCGACTCTCGATTCGCAACGGAGGCGCGTTTCCTCGGGGGCGCGTGGTGCAGTTCATCGCGGGTGGCGGCACGACGCTCAGTGGCTCGCACGGCTCGGGCGAGATGCCTGTCTGGGGGCCGATTTTCTTCGCGCTCGATCCATCGGACGAGAGGCTCGCGCTCATCCGCGTCGAGAACACGGTCCAATACCTCGAATCGATTCAGGTGAAATGACGTGATTTCGTGACTTCGTGGCCGCGCTACGGCGACGACCCGAGCGACGCGCGCTTGGGCGTGTCGGCGCCCTCGTACTGCCGGCGGTTGGCTTCTGTCCAAGCCGCGAGGCGCTGACGCATCCGTGAGCCGCGTTCTGGCTGGGACTGTACAAGGTTGTTCTGTTCGTCGGGATCGAGCTCGAGGTTGTACAACTCGTCGAACCCTTCGCGCAGGTTCAGCATGTACTTCCAGGGACCCTCGCGAAGCCCCAGCGTGAAACGGTCCTCGGCGACGTAGAAATACGCACGTGAGGCGTGCCGCGGGTCGAACAGGCTCCGGCCCTGCCAGTCTGGTGCCGGCGCGATTCCAGCCAGGTCCGCGATCGTCGGCGCAAGATCCACGTGGCTTCCGACCACCTTCGATCGCGCCGGAACCCGATAGAGTCGCGGATACCAGAACATCAGCGGCACGTGCACGTCCTCTTCGTACATCGTGCGACCCTGAATATACGTGTCATGCGGATAGCCAAACGCCTGACCGTGGTCCCCGATCACGACGATGAGCGTGTCCTGGTCGAGTCCGAGTCGGCGAACGGTGTCGAACAGCCGTCCGAGGTGGCGATCGGTCTCGCGCAGGACGTTCAGATACCGGTCGAGCTCGTACTGATCGGGTACAGGCTCACGAGGCATCTCGACAAATGGGGCATGCGGCGTCGGCTCGTAGGGATGATGCGTCTGAGTCGTCCAGCCCATCAGGAAGAAGGGGCGATTGGAACTCTGACCGATGAAGTCGAGCATGCCGTCGACCATGCATCGATCCTCCACGCCCCAGGAGGACAGCAGCTCGCTGCAGGGGAGGCGTCGGTAGTCGCGAAGCTCGTCGAATCCGCGCGCGTCCAGAAACGGGCCCCACCCCGCCCAGCTGAGATCGCTCGGCGTGACAAACGCCGTGCGGTAGCCGCTGGCGCGGAACACTGATGCCAGTGAGGTCCCCGGCAGGTGCGGATATTCTTCGGTGACGTCGCGGAAGCCAAGTTTCGGGTAGGTCGAAAGGAGAATCGCCGCGAGGGAATTCGAGCTGCGGCCGATATGCGCGTAGAAGTTGTCGGCGACCAGCGAGTGTGCCGTCTCTTTCCGCAGCACGGGCGTCGACTCGTAGGGGCCGCCGTGCAGGCTCGTCCAACGGGCAGCAACCGACTCGAGCACGACGACCACGACGTTGGGCAATCGGCGTTTGGCAACGACCGGTCGAGGCCCAATCGGCTCGAAGTCGCTCAGGTCTGTCGCCGGAAACTCATCGTTCAGGCGGACGGTTCCCTCGCCGGTCATGACTTCCCACCAGGACGACACGAGCACCCACTGCGGATTTTCGGCGATGCGCCGGTCCTGTCTCGTCGCCCAGGTCGAGGAGAAACCGTGGAGGCCGAGGAGCAGCCAGGCGCTCAGCACGGCGAAGCCGATCGTGTGCCGGGCTTGCCACCCGTCCTGGGCCGACCCGCGCACCCGAACGGACATCTCGACCAACGCGGCGTAAGCGAGTGGAGCGACCACGAGCGTGAAAACGACAGGTCCGGTCAACTGGGCCGACACCGACGAGCTCACCATTCGGACGTCGCCCACGAGCGACAGCATCGGGTAGGTCAGAAAACCGCCGAAGATGCCGAAGAACAGCACGCTGGCAATGGAATAGATCGCGGCGCATCCAGCAAAGGCCACGCTGAGCGCTCCCATGAGCGGCAGCGAGCGGGCCGTCAGGTGCCGTTGGCCGAGCAGCGCGACGAACCCTCGCGCGAAGGCCCAGACGACGGCCGCAAACAGCGCGTCCACGTACGAGATGGCTGCCAGTGAGCGTAGATAAACCGGGACGTCGGCGAGAGTGGTGGGCGGACCGAGGTAGTACGCCTTCGTTCCGACGAGCATGGCGGCGAGCCAGACTGCCGCCCAGTACAGCCGCTTTACCGCAAGGGAGGCCTTCACGTCCCGTCCGTGGCGGCCTTGCAGCACTGGCCATCCTGTTCGGCCGTGCCGCCCGACACGCCAAGCCCTCCAACGATCTTTCCGTCGATCATCACGGGGACCCCGCCTTCGACGGGCATAGCACCCCGAAGCATCATGACGCGCAGCCCGACACCGCCGCGCTCGACCGAGTCCTGGAAGGTCTTGGTCGCGCGCTTGAACATCGCCGCCGATCTTGCCTTGTCGATGGCGATCTCTGCGCTGGCGTGCTGTGTATCGTCGATCTTCTCGAAGTACACGAGTGTGCCGTTCGGGTCGACGACGGCCGCCGCCATGGCCCAGCTGTTCGCACGGGCTTCTGCGAGTGCGAGCGACGCGACTCGCTTCGCCTGCTCGGTGGTGATTGGTGGTCCGTAAGAGGGCATATCGATCACCAATCAGGCAGAAACCGTCTTGCCACAGAAGCGGTCGAACGCGGATGTCAGCACGGCCGCGATTTCCTCGGCAGTGCGGTTTTCAATCTGGTGGCGCTCGAGCATGTACAAGACCTCGCCGTCTTTGAGCAGGGCAATCGAAGGCGATGAGGGAGCGCGGCCGGTGAAATAGCTGCGTGCCCGGTCAGTCGCCTCGATGTCGGCGCCGGCGAACACGGTGGCGACGAGGTCGGGCTTGACGGGGTGGCCGAGGGCGAGCGCCACTCCGGGGCGGGCTTTGCCTGCAGCGCAGCCACACACTGAGTTGACGACGATCATCGTGATCCCGGGGGTGTCGTTGACCGCAGAATCGACTTCTGCCGCCGTTCGCAGTTCCTTCACGCCAAAGCGGGTCAGCTCCTGTCGCATCGGAGCCACAAAATGTTCGGGATAGGGCATGCGCTCAATTGTATGCGGAATGGGCCGCTCGACTGTGTGCGGAATGGGGCGTTCGACGGATACACGGCCCGGGCCGGCCTTGGACCCAGCCACGGCGCCTTCCACCGCAGCCGGCGCGGCTACGGCACGCGGATTGGCAGCTCGGCCGCGAACAGCATCGACCGATCGTTGTCGCGCGCGGCCCATTTCATGAGCGTGGCGACGCTCCGTTCGACCCGTCCCTCGAAAACCACCTTGCCGTTGGCTTCCACCCGCAACGGCTGGCTGAAATCGAACATCTCGGGCGACAGCAGGAGCGTGAACGCGGCGACTCCTCGTGTCGTCGCCTTCACGGTGTTGCCCGTCCGCACGAGGTCGACGCGGCCGGACGGACCGTAGCCGTTCTCGAACATGAGAATGCGGTTAGGACCGATGAAGTTCAGATCGGCCAGCCTTTCCTCAGAGGACGATCGCGGGGCCAGCCTGTCGATGACAAGCCAGTTCACGCGGTCGTCGAAGGCCGTGCCACTGGTTTCCCACGTGAGCACGTCCGGCAACGGTCTGCGCGGATGGTTCCGGACGAAGGTCTCGAACGAATCCTTCACGTCCGGCCACCAGGCAGTATTGTGCACGCCATTCGGCTGCGGCCTATACATCAGCTCGACGCCGTTCTCGTCGAGGTGACGCACGAACGGCTCGACGATCCGAGTCGGGTAGAGCGGATCCATCCCGCCGTTCACGATGAAGAAAGGTTTGTTTCGGAAGTTGTTTGGAAACAGATCGCCCTTGACGACCGATGCCAGGACCATCACGAACCCGTTGAGAGAAAGAAAGCTGGCGAATGGCGTCGGTGCACGCAGGGCCACGTAGAAGGCGCCTGTTCCTCCATCCGAGACCCCGGCGAGCGCCACGCGGTTTTCGTCGACGTTGTAGGTGCGCTTGACCGAATCCAGAATCGTGCCGAGACTGGCGATCTGCTCGTCGCTCCACCAGGGCGCTTCGCGCCAGGCGTAGGGGATGATGTAGATCTGTTCGGCGCCGGCGAGCGCCCCGATCGTCCCGTCGCCGCGCGGTCCGTTCCCTTCGCGCCCCACACCGCCGTGGAGTTGAATACGCACCTGGTAGCGGCGCGCGGGATCGTACGAGTCGGGGACGTTGAGGGCGTAAAAGTACTCCACCCCGTTGACGTCGTAGCTGCGCCTGACGACGCCCTTCGGCACTTTCTCCGCATACGGCCGCCCCACTTTCAGTCGGCTCAAGGCATCGTCGAACGTCACGCGGCTCTCGAGAACCTTCGGCACGCTCCGCGCCGCCTCTTGAGGCGTTTTCGCAGCCCAGAACGCGCTGAAAGCGGCATCGACGTTGGTCGTCTGTGCGCGAGCCAGCGTGCAGGCGCAGAGGAGCAGGACGGCCAGGGCCGAAAGGAGCCGTGTCATCGGCACAACGATACACCTTGTGGTGCGAGGGGAGGCCGAGGCGAGCGCTCGACCCTGGGGGCTTGCCTGATAACCTACAGCTGTAGTAGATCTAATGACGCAAATAGGAGCATCGAGAGGAGCCGCAGTGTCCGCGCCGAAACTCACCCGCCTGGAACTGCAGATCATGGACGCGTTATGGACGCACGGCGCCTCCTCCGTTCGGGAAATCCAGCAGGCGTTTCCCGAGCGGGACCGTCCCGCCTACACGACCGTCCAGACGATGGTGTATCGACTCGAAGCCAAGAAGGCCATTCGGCGGGTCAAGAAGGTGGGCAACGCTCACATCTTCGAGGCGACCATCAGCCGCACGGCCGCGCAGCGCCGTCTCATCGACGACCTCATGAGCTTTTTCGGTGGGCGCACCCAGCCGGTGATGGCACACCTGATCGAGTCGGGCCAATTGACGCTGGACGACGTGAAGGAGGCGGAGCAGACCCTTCGACGACTCGCCAGAAAGGACAAACCCCAATGATCCCGCTGAATCATCTGTGGCAGTCGACGCTGTGCGTGGGAGTGGCCGCGTTGTTGGCGACGACGCTTCGTCGCAACCGGGCGGAAATCCGCCATGCGATCTGGCTGGCCGCATCGTTCAAGTTCCTGATTCCGTTCTCGGTGCTCGTGGCGCTCGGCGAGCGGATGTCATGGCGTGTATCGGAAGCCGTCTTTGATCCGCCGATCGCGTTCGTCGTCGATCTCGTGGGTCAACCCTTCTCGCGATCGACGGTCTGGGCCGTAGCTCCCCGGGTAGAGGCGATCTCGGGATCGTTCGCCGCGATGTTGCCAGCCGTGCTGACAGGTGTGTGGCTGGTCGGCTCCCTGGTCATGCTTCTGATGTGGTCGACTCGGTGGCGCCGCGTGGCTGCGGTGGTTCGGAACGCCTCGGTCGTGGAAGAGGGACGCGTGGTCGCCACCCTTCGCGCCCTCGAAAGCCGGTCGCAACGTTCGATCCCGATGCGTCCGCTTCCTCTTCTGTCGTCGGACGACTCGATGGAGCCCGGAGTGTTCGGGGTCCTGCGCCCGGTGCTGGTGTGGCCGCGCAGTATGACGGAGCGTCTGAGCGACGCTCAACTCGAGGCAATCCTGGTGCACGAGCTCACGCACGTTGGCCGTCGCGACAATCTGGTCGCCATCGTGCAGATGATCGTGCAGTCGCTCTTCTGGTTCCATCCGTTGGTCTGGTGGCTCGGAGCCCGGCTCGTCGAAGAGCGCGAGCGCGCCTGCGACGAAGAGGTGATCCGGAGAGGCAGTGCGCCGCATGTGTACGCCGAAGGCATTCTCAAAACATGTGAGTTCTACGTCGAGACGCCGCTTCCATGTATGGCCGGCGTGACGGGCGCCAATCTCAAGAGGCGAATCGAGCAGATCATGCGAAGCGACGCTGGCGCCGTCCTGAGTGTCTGGCGAAAGGCCATCCTTGTGGCGGTCGCCGGCAGTGCGATGGCCGGGCCCGTCGTCGTCGGTGTGCTGAACGTGCCGAGGCTGCGTGCGCAGTCGCCCGCCATCGGTCATTCAGGCTCGTCTTTCGAGGTCGTGGCGATCAAACCAAATAAAGCGGGCAACGGACCCAACGGAAGTCGCTTGTTGCCGAGCGGTCAGTTCGTCGCCAGCAACGTGACGCTGCGGATGTTGATCTCGAACGCGTACGGCGCCCCGTTGCAGCCGCTTCTCCCGGGGCAGCTCGCGGGTGGCCCGGATTGGATCGACTCGGCACGCTTCGATGTCCTCGCAAAGGCCGAGGCCGGGCTCCCCCAGGGCCCGAACAGCCCTCTTCCGGCCATGATCCGGAACATGCTCGCGGATCGTTTCAAGCTGCTCGTGCACACCGAGAAGCGAGCGCTGCCGATTTTCGCGCTCGTGCTGGCACGAAGGGACGGACAGGTGGGAGCGCAGCTTGTCCCGTCGGCCATCGACTGCAGCGCCGGCCGCGGTCGAGGAACGCTGCCTCCGGTCCCCCTGGAGCCCGGGCAACGGCCTCAGTGCGGGATTCGGTTTCTTCGCGGAAGCCTGTCAGCCGGCGGCGTGACGATGTCGCAGTTTGCGAACGCGCTCAGCCGAGCCGCGGGTCGTCCCGTCGTGGATCAGACGGGGTTCGGTCGCGGGTTCGATCTGGACCTTCAGTGGTCGCCGGAGCCTCCGCCTGCGGGCGTCGGTCCCGACCCACGTTTTCCTCAGCCTCCCGTGGATCCCGATGGTCCATCGTTGTTCACCGCGATCCAGGAGCAACTTGGGCTGAAGCTTGTTGCTCAGCAGGGGCAAATCGATGTCCTCGTTGTGGAGCGGGCTGAGATGCCGACGCCGGACGACTTCGAATCCGTTGCGTTGCCGGTGCCGCCTCCACCGCCGCCACCTCCGCCGCCGGGACTGTGAGGTCCTCGGCGGGGACGAAGGTCGGCAGCTAAACCAAAGGCGGCCTGGGGGGGTCTAAACGGGGAGCGTCGCGTCCGGAACCTGAAAGCCGGATCTTTCGAAATCGTATACGGGAGCGCAACGTCATGAAGCACCGTCTCGTTCCGACAGCGTTCGCAGTGGCGATCTTGACCGTCGCGGCTCTAGATGTACGAAATGGGCTGCGTCTGAAAGCGCAGGATGCGGCCAGCCCGACCTTCGAAGTCGCGTCGGTCAAGTCCAACAAATCGAGCGATGGCCGCGTCATGCTCGGATTTCAGCCGGGCGGGCGATTCACGGCGACGGGCGTCACGTTGAAAATGCTGATCGCCCAGGCCTACGGTGTCGGCCAGCCCCTGGCTCCGTTTCAGATACTTGGTGGACCGGACTGGATCGACCGTGACCGCTTCGACATCGTCGCCAAGGCGGAAGGTGATGTGGCGCCTGGGCCGAACGGCCCCATCCCGCTGATGGTTCGCGCGATGCTGGCCGATCGGTTCAAGCTCGCCGTCCACACCGACACGCGAGAGATGCCCATCTTCGCCCTGGTCAGGGCGAGGAACGACGGAAGCCTCGGCCCACAGCTCAAAGCGGCAACGGTCGACTGCGCCGCGATGCGGGGGGCGCGTGGAGGGCCGTCCCCGTTGCCGCCCGTTATAGGTGAGCGGCCTCCCTGCGCGATGCGAATCACGCCCGGCAACCTTCAGGGGGGCGGCATGGGCATGGCGCAACTCGCCAGCGCGCTCACCCGAATGCCGGCCGTGAACCGGATTGTCCTGGATCGGACTGGCCTGACTGGAGGTTTTGACTTCGATCTGACGTGGACACCGGATCAGATGCCGCTTGGCCCTATTGCGCTTCCTCCTGGAGCGCCGCCGCTGCCGCCAATCGATCCGAACGGCCCCTCGCTCTTTGCGGCCGTGCAGGAGCAGCTCGGTCTGAAACTCGAGTCGACCAAGGGGCCGGTGGATGTTGTCGTCATCGACCAGGCGGAGCCGCCGACGGAGGATTAGCAGTCCGGCCAAAGCCGGACACTACGCGGCAGACTCATGAGACTCGTTGGAATCACCACCATCGCCGTGCTGCTTGTGGTGCCTCGCGTGGTGGCCGCCGCTGAACATCACGGTCAGGTGACGTTCGGCGATCTTCCGGTTCCTGGCGCGACCGTGACGGCGACGCAGGGCGATGCGCAGTTTGTGACGATCACGGATGCGCAGGGTGTTTATCGTCTCGGTGAGCTCGCCGAGGGTGTGTGGACGCTGAAGATCGAGATGCTCGGGTTCGAACCGGCGACCGGCAACGTCACGGTCGGCGCCGAGCCGACACCGGCAACATGGGAGCTCGAGCTCGTCCCGTTCGAAAAGATCGCGAGCAGTGCGCCACAGACCGGATTTCGTCGAGTCGAAGCGACTTCGGCAGGTATTACCGACCCGGGAGCCTCGGCGACGTCGCCAGCTTCGTCGAACCCGTCGAGTCCGTCGAACCTCACGGACCTTCCGACCGAATCGAGCGCGGCGGCGGAAGGCCTCCTCGTCAACGGCAGCGTCAACAACGGGGCCGCGTCGCCATTCGCCCAGCTGGCTGCGTTCGGCAACAATCGCAGGGGACCGCGCTCGCTCTACAACGGCGGCGTCGGACTGATTCTGGGGAGTTCGATCTTCGACGCACGCTCCTACTCCTTTACAGACCAACCCTTGCAGAAGCCGAGCTATCGCGACGTGCAGTTTGCCGGCACGTTCGGCGGGCCGTTCAAGGTGCCCGGGCTGATCAGCAACGGTCCCAATTTCTTCGCTCTTTACCAGAGAACCTCCGATCACACGACGACCACGCAACCGGCGCTGATGCCGACGCTTCGGGAGCGAGCGGGTGACCTCTCGGAGACGCGCGATGCGTCCGGCGCGCCGGTTCGGATCATCGATCCGCTGACCGGCCTGCCGTTTCCCGGGAGTGTGATTCCGCGCGAGCGCATCAGCCCGCAGGCCGCGTCTCTGCTCAACTACTATCCGCTGGCGAATCTCGAGGCGGCGGGCACGTACAACTACCAGGCGCCGGTCGTCGCGGCCGTGCAGCAGGACGAGTTCCAGACGCGCCTGACCCAGCCGGGTTTCGGACGCAATCAGCTGTTCGGCAACTTCGCCTACCGCAGTACTGCCACCGATGCGACGAGCGTGTTGGCGTTCATCGATCGCACGCGCGTTTCGGGTATCGACGGCACGATCAATTGGACACGGCGGTTCACGCAGTTCGTCAGCCTCCGTCTTCGCTATCAGTTCAACCGCCTGACGACCGAGGTCACGCCGTATTTCGCGAATCGGACGAACGTCTCTGGCGAGGCGCAAATCAGCGGAAACAATCAGGAGCCCATCAACTGGGGACCACCCAAGCTGACGTTCTCGAGCGGCGTGGAGTCGCTGGTCGATGCTCAATACGCCTCCAACCGGAGCCAGACGCACGCGTGGAACGGCGAGACCCTGTGGTTTCACGGCCGCCACAGCACGACGTTCGGCGGCGATGTGCGCTGGCAGCAGCTCACCGTGTTGTCGCAGCAGGATGCGAGAGGCGGGTTTACGTTCACCGGCGCGCTCACAGGATCCGATCTGGCGGACTTCCTGCTTGGCATCCCGCACGCCAGCTCGATCGCGTTCGGGAACGCCGACAAGTATCTGGTCGCCCCGTCGTATTCCGCCTACTTGAACGACGATTGGAGATTTGGACCCGGGTTCACGTTGAACGCCGGGGTCCGCTGGGAGTACGAGTCGCCGATCACCGAACAGTACGGCCGTCTTGTCAACCTGGACTTCGCCCCCGGCTTCACCGCGGCGAGCCCGGTTGTCGCCTCCGATCCGGTCGGCGCGGTCAGCGGCCGCCAGTATCCCGCATCGCTGATCTACCCTGACAAGAGCGGCATTCAGCCGCGTCTCGGCGCCGCCTGGCGACCCCTTGCAGGGTCGTCGCTCGTCATCCGCGCCGGCTACGGCATTTACCGTAATACGTCGGTCTACCAGTCGATTGCCATGCTCCTGGCGCAACAGCCTCCGCTCTCCACGACGTTGAGCGTCGAAAACTCGGCCGAGAATCCACTGACGCTGGCCAACGGGTTCGTCGCCGTCCCGGGTACGACGTCGAATACCTTTGCGGTGGATCCGAATCTTCGCGTGGGCTACGCGGAGATCTGGCAAGCGTCGCTCCAGCGCGACCTGCCCGCGTCGTTGACCCTGATCGCGAACTACCTCGGCACGCGAGGAAACCGGTTGCTGCAGGCATTCCTGCCCAACACGTACCCGGAAGGCGCGATCAATCCGTGCCCCGAGTGCCCGGCAGGCTTCGTGTATCTGACGTCGACCGGCCGTTCGAGCCGCCACGCGACCCAGCTGCAGCTGCGCCGCCGCCTGCGCAACGGTCTGACGTCTACGATTCAGTACACGCTCGCGAAGGCGATGGACGATGCCGCGTTCAGCGTGCCGAGCGGTGATGGGGCCAACAGCGCGCAGGCCGTCTCACAGATGAACATTGCGCAGGACTGGCTGGGCCTGGACGCCGAGTGGGCGCCGTCGCCCTTCGATCAGCGCCACCTGGTGACAGCGCAGTTCCAGTACACAACTGGCATGGGCGTCTCCGGGGGGGCGCTGCTGACCGGCATGACCGGGTCTCTCGTCAAAGGCTGGACCTTGACGGGCCAGCTGACGGCCGGCAGCGGGACGCCGCTGACGCCGCTGGCGCTGGGTCCTGTCCCCGGAACGGGCGTGACCGGCACGACTCGCGCGGATCTGACGGGTGCGCCGACCGATCCGCCGGCAGGCTACTACGCCAATGCCTCCGCTTACGCGCCGCCTGCGTCGGGGCAATGGGGAACCGCCGGGCGGAACTCGATTACCGGGCCCGCGCAGTTCAGCCTCAATGCGGGCATCACCCGAACGTTTCTCTGGGGCGATCGCTACAACCTGGACTGGCGGATCGACGCCACGAACGTTCTCAATCGTGTCACGTATTCGAGTGTGAACACGCTCGTCGCGAGCCCCCAGTTTGGCCTTCCGAATCGGGCGAACCCCATGCGGAAGATTCAGATGAGTCTGCGCCTGAGATTCTAGGGAGGATTCGTGTCTGCGTATCTTCGTGGTTGCGTCGTGATCCTGATCCTGCTGACGACGCTGCACGCGCAACAGCAGCCGCCCGACAAGCCGATCTTTCGAAGCAGCTCTCTCCTGATTGTCGAAACGGTCACGGTGAAGGACAAGGAAGGCCGGCCCATCGAGGGACTGTCGGCCAAGGACTTCACCCTTACCGAGGACGGAGAGCCGCAGACGATCAGCTTCGTCGAATTCCAGCGACTCCCCGGACCAGGAGCGGGCGCTCCTGCCGGCGCAGATCCAGCGGAGGCTCCACGACCGCCGGCAACGGTGCCCCCTCCGACGCAGACGCAAATCGCAGTGCCGCCGCCAGGTGATACCCGCTACCGCGATCGCCGCCTCATCGTCCTGTACTTCGATCCGGCGGCGATGCCGCCGCCCGATCAGATGCGCGCCTACACGAACGCGCTGAAGTTCGTGGATTCCCAGATGGGCCCGGCCGACCTGCTGGCCATCATTGCGTTTCAGCGCGGAGCCGTGCGCGTCAGGCAGGACTTTACCGACAACCGCGCTCTCTTGCGCGAAGTCCTCCAGACTCTGATCTTCGGCGACGACCAGGATGGCGATGGCGTCCCCGATCCGCTGCCGGGGACGGCGTTCGGCCAGGACGAGGGCGAGTTCAACATCTTCAATACCGACCGCCAGCTCGCGGCGCTCCAGACGGCTGTCACGATGCTTCAGCCGGTGCCTGGACAGAAATCGCTCATCTATTTTGCCAGCGGCCTGCGTCTCAACGGCACCGACAACCAGGCCCAGCTCCGAGCCACGGTGAATGCCGCCGTCAGGGCGAACGTGGCGATCCACACCATCGATGCACGCGGGCTCGTAGCGACCCCGCCGCTCGGCGACGCCACAAGACCCTCGCCCGGCGGGATCGGAATGTTCTCCGGTCGTTTCGCCGACACGATGGCGACCAACTTCCAGCGCTCGCAGGACTCGCTGTACGCCTTGGCCAAGGACACCGGTGGGCGGGCGATGTTCGACTACAACGACTTGTCGGCCGGCATCGTCCAGGCAGCCGAATCGATGACGAGCTATTACCTCGTCGGCTACTACAGCAGTCATACCGCGGCGGATGGGCGATTCCGGCGCGTTCGCGTGTCGCTCAACGGCGGCCTCGAGGCCGATCTTGTGTACAGGCAGGGCTATTTCGGCGAGAAGGCGTACGCGAAGTTCACCGCCGCTGACAATGAGCGTCAGCTCGAAGACGCGCTGATGCTCGAGGATCCGATCACGGATATCCCGATGGCGATGGAGGTGAATTACTTTCAGCTGAACCGCGCTCAGTATTTCGTGCCGGTCGCCGTCAAAATTCCCGGAAGCGAGCTCGCCCTGGCGAAGCGCGGCGGCGCTCAGCGGACGGTCATCGATTTCATCGGTATCGTCAAAGACGAATACGGTTACACCATCCAGAACGTGCGCGACAAGCTGGACATCCGACTGAACGAGGACACCGCGGCGCAGCTGACGACGCGCCCGATTCAGTACGAAACGGGGTTCACCCTGCTGCCAGGCAAGTACGTCCTCAAGCTGCTCGCGCGAGATGCCGAGACCGGCCGAATCGGCACCTACCAGGCATCGTTCACCGTTCCGAATCTGTTGAGAGAGGAGCGGCGCGTGCCGATCAGCACGATCGTGCTTGGCAGTCAGCGCGTGCCGCTCACCGACTCTCTCTATACGGTGAAGCAGAAGATTTCGGCAGACGACGTCAACCCGCTCGTCTTCGACGGCCAGAAGCTGATTCCCAGCGTCACACGCGTCTTCAGCCGCAGCCGCGAGCTTCACGTGTTTCTGCAGGCGTACCAGCGAACGGCTACCGTGACGCAGCCGCTCGTGGCGTTCGTGAGCTTCTATCGGGGGCAGGTGAAAGTGTTCGAGACCCCGCCGCTCGCCGTCAGCGATGGTCTCGACCCGCGGACCAAGGCCGTGCCGCTACGGTTCAGTCTTTCGCTGGCGGAGCTGCCACCCGGCCAGTACGACTGTCAGGTGACGGTTCTCGATCCAACAGGACAGAAGGCGGCCTTCTGGCAGGCGCCGATCGTGCTGGTGCCATAGGGCGCCGATCGTGCTGGTGCCATAGGGCGTCAACTCGCGCGGAGCAACGACTGTATGGTCGCGGCCCTCACTCGAAGCAGGCCGCGCCGAACGTAGGCCCCGTTGGGAGACTGCATGAGAAATCCTTCCTCGAGCAGCGACGCCAGCGCCGCCTCGCAGACATCGCGCGGGAGATTCCACAGCCGCTGCACCTGACGCCCGGTGAGCTTGAGATCGGGCATTTCGATGTACTCGGTGCGAATCCTCAAGAGCGCGTCCCGTACGTGTCCCGTGACTTCCATGATTCCCCTCTCCCTCAAAGCGCATATCGTGGCTGCCGAGCGTGACGGCCGCGTGTCGATGGTCGGACGAACGTGAAAACTCGAGTCGGGCAGGCGATGCTGGCTGCGCGAGCGCGGGTTGAAAAGACCTGCGCCATTGGGTGAGCAAGGTCAAGGCCAGCTCCGACAAGATGAGAAGGCCAGAAACTCTAGGAAAAACATCAGTCCGGTGGTGGGGCCTGCTGACAATTATGTCTGTGGCCAATGGCGATACGACAAGGATGGCTGTACCGCAAATGAACCGGCTTCGCCCGATGCGAAGCCGGTTCCCGACGCTTCAGTACGTCACGCGAACGCGGTATTTCAGCACCGCCGAGCCATTGGCCGCGACCGGAACGCTGAACTGTGATGCCCAGGCGGCGGTCTTGGTCCACGCGTGACTGGACCGAAGCATCTGCCACGTGCCGCCAAGCGGCTCGTTCACCTCGACGGTCATCGCGGCCGCCTTGTGGTTCCGCAGCGTGATTTCGTACTCCAGCTCGTAGGTCGATCCCGCAATCTTCTCGAAGTCGATCTGGTTGCGCTCGCAGACGACGTCGAAGGCGTTGCCGATCTTGATGTTCAGCGTCTCATCCTTGGGCGTGTGATTGATACGGTCCTCGCCGACGAACTGCACGCCGCCTGACGAGTCCGCTTGATAGACACGCACGGTGCCGGCCGGCATCGGCATTCCAAGCCCGGCCTTCTCCTCGTTCCTGAACTGGTAGTACACCTGCACCTGGTCCTTGATCGGGGCGCCAGGATGCTGAGCGTTGTGATAATAGAAGGCCTGTCCCTCGACGACGTAGCGCTTGTGCACCGGCACGCCGGTGCCTTCGAGCAGGCTCACCTGTTTGGTTTCGTTGTTGTTGATGGTCGTCTTCCGACCCAGCGTGTACAAGTGATATTCGGAGAAGGCCTCCTGTTCCATCGGTCGGGAGGCAGCCGCTTCCGCGCGCATCGCGTCCATGCTCATCCGCCCGATGGCCTGACGGACCCGATTGAGGTCTCCCGCCACGAGCTGAAGCCGAGCGTTCCGGAAGGCTGTCCCGCTGCCGTTCGTCAACGTGACCCAGCCGTCGAGGTCTGACGACTTGTCGTCACGTCCGACATTGAGGACATAGTCGGCCGCCCAGGAAAGCTTACCCGCGAGGTACGCCGCTTCGACGCGATGAGTCGCGGCTCCGTCGTTTTCAAGCGTCCAGATGAGCGTCGGTCGGGAGTAGAGGTTGTCAGGCACTTCCTGAAAGCGGATGTGGTCCGCGTGCATTCCTGTCACAATTTCGTCGCCGATCTGCCAGACGGGCGCGTTGTTGTAGCTCAGTAACCGCGCCGTCACCTCTTCGGTGCGGGTGGTCCCGTCCTGCTGACGTTGAACCATCAGCTTCACGTCACGGCCGACGTACTTCCGGAGCAGCTTGTCGGGTTCCAGCAAATCGTACTCGTAGTTCTGCTCGAGGACGCCCAGCCGCGCCGGCTCGCTGAGCGAACGGAAGTGAACAGTCGCCGGGTTGACGGTTGCGGCGATATCCATGAAGCGCAGCTCCGAGACACCCCGCGGAAGCCGAAGCGAGCGGACGTCGCGAACCAGGGCAATGTCCGAGTTGTAGACGGTCACGGCCAGATCAACCTGGTCATCGATCGTCGTCTGGTCCTGCGCTGCGCCGCCGCCACCGGCTGGTGGAGTTGCCGCAGGCCGGGAGATGGTTCCCCATTCTGGCTGGGGGACGACGACGCCAACCGCGAGAGCCAGTGGTGCAATCCAAGAACGAACAGACATGAGGAGCTCCTTTCGAGCGTGGCGCCCGGCCTTATGCAGTCGGCGCATCTGTTCGTTGAACGGGATCGATCGGTTTTCTTGCAGGCGGGTCGTTCGTCTGCCTGTAAAGACAGCTACCAGCCGCGTTTAGCTAGTGCTAGTTGCCAGCGGGCGTCCAGGTCAGCCCGCCGTCGGAAGTGCTCAGGCGGCGGCCGTCACTGAGTGTCACGGTGGCGGTCAGCGCGTTCACGGCGGCTACGCCGACGAGATCCGTCGCCGCCTCGGGAAACGACGTCCGCTGCCACCGTCGACCCCCGTCATCGGAACGGAGGACCGTGCCCCTGGGGCCGACGAGCCAACAGACCAGTGGAGAGGGCGAGCTGCCAGCCGTCCAGGGACCGGCAGCTCCGGTGTCCTGAGTGTTCCACGTGGCTCCGCCGTCGTCCGAGTGCTGGACCAGACCCCCGGGGCCGATTCGCCAGCGGTACCGCGGGTCGGGCGATGTCACCTCGAAGGCCGCAACGATTGGCGCCGACGCAGCTCGAGCCGAGAGCGCTCCGGTCACTTCCGCGGGCGGCGCGCCCGGTGCGGGGACCGTGTCACGCAGCTGATCGAGTCCGGCCTCCTGACGGCCCACCAGGCGCTCGTCGCTTTCGGCAGCGCCGGCCGCCGCAGGCGGTGCGGCATCCGCCGAGGAGCGAAGGCCGCT
>DATLLJ010000081.1:0-50418 GCA_035537875.1 Vicinamibacterales bacterium
ATCGCACTGCGAGCTTCAACATCGATTTCCTCCTTGGTATACGGAAGAGACGCGTCGTACTGACGCGAACGATATCGATGACCCATGCGATGGCCCATCCCTCTGAGAACGCATTTGTCGAGAGAAAGAACCTGACGGCTCTTTGCCTTCAACAATTTGGATGACGACGAACTCAACGGCTCGGCACACTGCAAAGTCGTCCAGCGGCCTTGCTCCCATCTATGGAGTATTCCTAGTGACATGTGACCTGAGAAGGGCCGGCGGCGACCGTGCAAATCAGCGACAAAAAAAGCCCGCCCTCTTACGAGGGCGGGCAACCGCTGCCTTCGACCGAGAACAGATGGCTTGCAGGGAAGTGGCTTGGCGACCATCCCCTGCAAGCTGTAGCCGCTAGATCAGAAGTCGATCTGGGCGCTCAGCTTCATGTACCGCGCCGGTTGAATCGACGTCGGCGTCAACCAGGCGGTCGACGTCGGCGAGAAGGTCTCGCTCTGCCCCGTGACGACGTCGGTGTTGGTCAGGTTGAAGACATCGACCCCCACCTGGGTTCGCGTCCGGCCGTACCGGAAGATCTTCGCAATCCGCAGGTCGACGTTGTTGCGCCGTTCGGCAAAGAGCGTGTACGGCTCGATGAGGTTGACCGTCACGTTGGCGGATTCCGACAGGTTGCGGCCGAGCGTCCCGTTAGCCAGGACATACGCTCTGTTGGCCACGAAGTTTGCCGCGATGTCATTGCCCGGATCGGACCGCCACGTGCCGCTCACCTGGACGTCGATCCGCGGAACCGTATAGGTCGCGAGCCCACGGAAGGACGTCTGATACGGCTCGACCTCCCGGCAGTACGGGTTCACCGGAGAGCCGCCGTTGTCCGTGATCGAGGTGGTGGCGCCGCGTGTGCCACGGCCCTGCTCCGGCAGGGCCGCTCGCAGCGCGCACGAGTCCGCGAGCTTGCGTCCGGTGCTCGTCCCGCCCTGCACCGTCAGCCCGTTCCGCATGCGCGCGACGACGCCGACGTCGACGCCCTGCCAGTTCTCGGTCTGCTCCGCGATGTTCTTCGAGTTGGTCCCCCACTCGGCCACCTGACCGACCTTCCCTGGCACGAGGTCGTACAGCCCGTCGATTACCTGGCCGCCACCACCGGGCAGTCGGTCATCCCTGGGCGCCGTGATGCTGTACGGCGTCCAGTCCGCGAGCGCGTTGGTCTGATTGTCCACGGTGTACCAGTTGCCCCACCAGTTGCGGAAGTAGCCGACGTTCACCGAGACGCGCGGCGCCACTTCCTGCTGCACCGAGAGGCCCAGGCTCCACGAATACGGCCGCACGCCATACCCCTCGACGAAGCCCGGATCGTAGGTCCGGTCGAAGACCTCCTTCCCGAGGTTCTTGTTGTTCATCGCCCCGCATTCGCCGTTCTTTTCCGTGTTCGCCAGGTCGCAGTTCACCACGAAATCCCCGTTATCGGTCCAGTCGCGGGTCGTGCTGATGGCGGTGCGGATGATCGGGTTGAGGTCGAAGTCGTTGTTGGCGGCCGTGACCCCCTGCGTGTACTTCCCGAGGTTGAACTTGAACGCCGTCTTCCCGTCCCCGAACACGTCGTAGGCCAGGCCCATCCGCGGCGTGACGTCGGTCCACTTCACCTGCTGCGTCGACCGCGACGGATATACGTGCTCCGGCTGCGCCGACGCCGTATAGCCCGGCCCGCCGATCTTCGATTCGGGGTAGTTCATCATGTAGTAGTCGTACCGAATGCCGCCCTGCAGCGTGAGCCGGTTGCTCGTCCATTGATCCTGCGCGTAGAACGAGGTCGGCCACAGGTTCCGCGTCACCTTGATGCGGGCGTCCGAGTCGTCCACCGTGATCACCTGCGTGAGCTGGTTCGCCCGGCCGTTGTTCAGCCGCACGTTGATCACTTCGTTGAAGTACTGATACGTCTGGTTCGGGTTGTTGAACCCGCCCTGATACCCGAACTTCATGTTGTGCGCGCCGGTCACGTACGAGAGCGACGCGCGGTTGTTCGCCTTGGTCCCGATCAAATGATGATTGAAGCCGCCGCCCACGCCGGCCGGCATCCGGTAGATCAGATTCCCGATGCCGTACATCGAGCTCTGCTCCTGCGCGCGGATCATGCGCGGATTGTGCGTGCCGTCCTCGCGCGGCTCGGGATTGCGATACCGCGCCTCGAACGTGCCCCAGCCCGCCTCGGCCAGCAGCCGGCTCGACAGCGGCGACGACCACGTCGCACCCTGCAGATGGTACGGCGACATCCGGGAGGGGACGGCTGCTTCGGGTGTCGTCGTCGCCGAGCCGCCGCCCTTGAAGTTCGACTTGTAGATCGACTCCTGCCAGCTCAGGTTGATCTTGTTGCGCGGCGTCGCCTGCCACGTCACGCGCCCGCTCAGGATTTGATCCAGGGTATCGTTGAACGCCTGCCGGCTCTGATCGAAATCCACGCTCCAGGAGTTCGGATTGCCGGCGTTCCGGTTGACAAACATCCCCGGAGTGCTGTTGTTGGTCGCGATCTGGCGATAGGATGTGTAGAACCACAACCGGTCGCGGATGATGCGGCCGCCGCCCATCGGGTTGAACTCATACATGCTGTTGAGCTCTGACGGCGCCCGCAGCCCCTGATCCTTCAGCGACTGCGTGTAGTTGCTCCCCTGCCACGCGCCGTCCGCCCCGCTGGCCGCGAAGCTGCCGCTGAACGTGTTGCCGCCCTCGCGTGGGATCACGTTCATCGAGACACCGCTCGTTTCCGCTTCGCCGAGACCGCCCGAGGTGCTGAGCACCACCTCCTGAGCAACGCCGACGTTGACCCCGTTCCCCCACTGGCCGCCGCCGCCGCCCGCCCAGCCGATGTTCAGGCCATCGCTGTACGTCCGCGAGTCGGACCCGCGGCTGCCGTGGATCTGCCCGGCCGATCCGCCGCCACCCGTGATGCCGCCCGAATCGCCGTTGCTGCTCATCCCGGGAATCAGCGCCTGGATGCCGCCGCCCGAGCGCGACGAGGGAATCGCCGCGAGCACGTCCTTGCTCACGGTCTGCTGCGCGCGGACGCTCTGCACGTCGACCACCGGCGTTTCGCCGGTGACCGTAATCGTTTCCTCGAGGGCCCCGACCCTCATGTCGGCATTCACCGTGGCCACGAAGGTGCCGGCGATTTCGATCCCGTCGCGTTTGACGGTGCTGAAGCCGGGCAGGCTAAACGTCATCGTATAAGTGCCGGTCAGCAGATCGACGATACGGTATTGCCCCGTGTCGTCGGTGACGACGGTGCGAACCTTTTCAATGAGCACCGGGCTAGTGGCTTCGACCGTCACGCCCGGCAGGACCCCGCCCGAGGTGTCTCGAACAACTCCCGTAATGGCGCCGGCGAATTGTGCGTGAGCCAAGGCTGGCAGAAACACCAGACACAACAGGGCCGCCGCTGATCCGGTGACGACTCTTCTCATCGGTTCCCTCCTCTACGCCGTCTTATCGAGTGACCAGGCCGAGAAAACACTCAGTTGCGCATTATTCCCAGCTGGAGGGTATTGGCCATCATGGTGAGGATGTATTTACGGTCACAAATCCTGGTAGCAGGGGGAAAGTCCACTCTTTTGAAGAGTGACCGCTGGCTGGGCCCGGGGTCTCTGACCGCGCTCACGCCTTGCCCCGGCCTGCTCAGGCCCGAAGTCCCGACAGCACGTCGCGAATCTCGGCGATCGCCCAAGCCGTCTCGCTCTCGGTAATGACGAACGGCGGCATGAAATACAGGATGTTGCCGAGGGGACGCAGCAACAGGCCACGCTCGACGAAGGCCGCCGCAAGACGCGGGCCGACACCGTCCAGATACCCTCCAGCGTTCTTGGTGGCGTTGTCGGTGACCAGCTCGAGCGCACCGACCCCGCCGAGAACACGGACATCGCCGACGACGGGCAGCGACGCCAGGGGGGCGAGACCCTGGCGCAACCAGCCTTCGAGATGCCGGACCCGTTCGAGCACCTCTGTTTCGTCGAAAAGCCGAAGGCTGGCGATGGCTACCGCGCAGGCGAGCGGATTGGCCGTGAACGAATGCCCGTGGAAGAACGTTCTGGCGCGGTCGTCGCTGAGAAAGGCAGAGTACACAGGCTCGGTGGTCGCCGTCACACCGAGCGGCAGATAACCGCCTGTGAGCGCTTTCGACAGACAGATGATGTCGGGCGACACCGAGGCATGCTCGCAGGCGAACATGCGGCCAGTCCGGCCGAAGCCGGTCAGCACCTCGTCAGCGATCATCAGCACGCCATGTCGATCGCACAGTCGCCGGATCCCTGCGAGAAACTCCCACGGCCAGACGATCATGCCGCCCGCCCCCTGCAGCATCGGCTCCACGATCACGCCAGCGATCGTGTCTCCGTCCTTCTTCAGGACCCGTTCAAGGTCGCCCAGGCAGTCGACGTTGCAGGTCGATCGCTCGAGTCCGAGCGGGCATCGATAACAGTAGGGGGCGTGGACCCGTTGAACCGCAAACAGCATCGGCGCAAATGGCCGAGTGAAAATCGAGTCCTCGCTCGCCGACATGGCGCCGACGGTGTCGCCGTGGTACGCGTGCTGCAGCGCCACGAAGTTTCGCCTGAGCGGCTCGTTGCGATTCCCCCAGTACTGACACGCCAGCTTCAACGCGACTTCCACCGCGGTGGAGCCGTTGTCGGAATAGAAGACACGGGTCAACCCGGCTGGCAGCGCAGCCACGAGGCGCTCGGCCAGCTCGACGGCCGGCGGATGGGTGCAGCCGGCAAACACGACGTGTTCGAGCCTGGCGGCCTGTGCGGCTAACGCGGCGTTGAGCGCCGGGTGCGCATGCCCATGGATGTTGACCCACCAGGAGGAGATCCCGTCGAGCAGACGCCTTCCGTCGTCGGTGAACAGATACACGCCTTCGCCCCGCACGATTGGCAGTGGCGGCGGCGCCGTGCGCATCTGGGTGTAGGGATGCCACAGGCACGCCCGATCGCGATCGACGAGTGTTCCGGTCATGTCAGGTAACCCGTCAGGCGGTCGTGAACGTCGAGGGCTCGATCGGCCCACTGACCGAGCGCTGACGGCGTCAGCGGACTCAGGGCCGGCAACTCACCGACGACTGCAATGCCGCCGTGCTGTTCGATCGCCAGGCGGTTCTCCACGTCGGGCGGGCCGACCATGACGACACCGGCAATCACAATCGAGCGTCGGGCCAACGCTTCTATCGTCAGCAGCGTGTGATTGATGGTGCCGAGCCCGCTGCGCGCCACGATGAGCACCGGGAGGTTGAGCCGGCCAATCAAATCGACGAGCAGCATCCGGTTATCGAGGGGAACGAGGACTCCTCCGGCCCCCTCCACGATCCAGCGATCGGTGACCGGCTGGTCGGCGGCGAGCGCGATCAGCGCGTCGACGTCCACGACCGACCCGTTCAGTTTCGCCGCCAGGTGCGGCGACACCGGACGAGGCAGACGAATCCCGGCATCCAGCACCTGCGTCGGATCGCATGCCGACAACCGTCGCACTTCGGCCGTGTCGTCGTCCTGATCGATGCCGGTCTGAATCGGCTTCCAATATCTGATCGGCAGCTGCCGATAGCGGCAGAGGAGCGCCGCCGACACCACCGTTTTGCCGACGTTCGTGTCGGTTCCGGCTACGAAAATCCCGCGGAACAGAGGCCGACCTCCTTCAGCGCCATCGCGACCGAACGAGCGAAGCGATCGATTGAATCGTCGGTCAACCCGGCGTTCACCGACACACGAAGGCGCGCGGTTCCCTGAGGCACACTGGGCGGCCGGATTGCACGCACATCGAACCCTTCGCGTTGAAGAGCCTCTGCGACCGATACGGCGCGGTCGTTGTCGCCGAGGACGATCGGCACAATCTGAGAGCCGGCCTGAGCGGCGTCGATTCCCGAGGCGGCGAGTTGCTCGCGGACACGTCGCACCCGGGACTTCAGGCGCTCCCGCCGCTCGGGCTCATTCTCCACGACGTCGAGGCTGGCATCGAGCGCTTCGGCGAGCGCCGGCGGCGGAGCGGTCGAGAACACGAAGGGCCGCGCGCGCTGGACCAAGTAGTCAATGGCCCAGGCCGGCCCGGCGGCGAATGCGCCGCTGACGCCGAGCGCCTTGCCGGCGGTGTTGATGGAGAGCAAGGTGTCGGCCTGGAGCTCCGAATCCTCAATCAACCCGCTGCCGGTCGCGCCGTAGATTCCCACGGCGTGCGCCTCGTCCACGATCAGCGTCGCGCCCGCCGATCGACAGAGGTTGGCGTAGTCTGCGAGCGGCGCCACGTCGCCGTCCATGCTGTAAACGGATTCGACGACGACGAAGCGATGCCCGCCGGAAGGCGCGTCCGAGAGCAGTTCGGCGAGGCGCCGAGCGTCGTTGTGGGGAAACACGACCCGGGCGGCGCGAGACAGACGAATGCCATCGATGAGACTCGCGTGGTTTCGTTCGTCCGAAAACACGATGTCTCCCCGCTCGGTCAACGAGGTCAAGACGGCGATGTTGGCCAGGTACCCGCTCGAAAAGTACAGCGAGCGCTCTGCGCTCTTGAACCGCGCGAACCGTCGCTCGACTGCGCCGAACACGGCGCGGTCACCGCGCAGCAGGCGGGACCCGGTGCTGCCACATCCATGATGGGCGACGGCTCTTGCGAGCCGGTCGAGGATCCGTGGGTGGGTCGACAAATTCAAGTAGTCATTCGATGAGAAGTCGACGCCCGAAGGCGGCCGCAGGGTGCGAAGGAGCCCTGCCGCTTCCCATTCGGCCAGTCGCCTGCGGATGCGGGCCTCGAGCGGATTCGCCGAGCTCATTGGATCGTCCTCTCGCGGATTCGGCGGCATCATGCGCGCCAGCGACGCCGCGGTCAACCCTGCGCGACGTGGTCTGGAGCAGGCTCCTGCAGCTTCATGCCCAACTTCTCCAGCAATCGCCGGTCGTCGTCCGCCTCCGGATTCGGAGTCGTCAGCAGGCGGTCGCCCAGAAAAATGGAGTTCGCGCCCGCCAGAAAACAGAGGGCCTGCGCCTCGTCCGACAAGGACAGTCTTCCCGCGCTGAGGCGAACGGTCGACGCGGGCATCAGAATCCGCGCCGTCGCAATCGTCCTCACCAGCTCGAACGGGTCTTCTGCCGGCAAATCGCCGAGCGGCGTTCCGGCAACACGCACCAGGAGGTTGATCGGCACGCTCTCCGGATGCGGGTCGAGCGCGACGAGCTGCCGCAACAAGCCGTAGCGGACGGGTCGGCCCTCGCCCATCCCGATGATGCCGCCGCAGCACACCGTAATCCCTGCATGACGCACGCGCGCCAGCGTGGCCAGCCGATCGGCGTAAGTCCGGGTGGTGATGATGCGTCCGTAGAACTCGGGCGAGGTGTCGAGGTTGTGATTGTAGGCGGTGAGGCCCGCTGCCCCGAGCGCAGACGCCTGCGCCTCGGTCAACATGCCGAGCGTGCAGCACGCCTCCATCCCGAGACTGCGCACCACACTCACCATCTCGATGACTCGATCGAACTCCTGGCCTTCGGCCGCCTCGCGCCAGGCAGCTCCCATGCAGAAACGAGTGGCGCCCTGGGCTTTGGCCTTGACGGCTGCCTCGCGCATCTCGTCGAGCGACACCAGATGTTCTCGTCGGACATCGGTCTGATAATGCGCCGATTGTGGGCAATACGCACAATCTTCGGGACATCCGCCTGTCTTGATACTGAGCAGCACGCATCCCTGCACCCGGTCGGCCAGGTGGTATTCACGCTGAATCTGCTGCGCGCGGAATATCAGATCCGAGAACGGCGCCGTATAGATCGTCTCGATCTCGTCAAGAGTCCAGTCGTGTCGAAGCACGGCAGCCAGTCTACCGGAAAACATGGTGGCGAGATTTCCTTTCCTAGTGCCTGCGGCGCCCCATCAGCCGGATGCCGATGATTGACGCGGCCAGCACGACAATCGCCCATCGAAGACTCGTTGAGGTCCCGCCGCCAGCAAGCTGAGCGACGTACAGTACGCACAGGGCAACGAGAACGATCGCCAGAACTGCCGTGACGAGGTTCCGTGACGATCGTGTCCGCCGAGCCGCCGGCGGCTTGAACTTGGGCTCGGACGTCGCCGTTCCGCACCGATAGCAGACGAGCGCGTTATCGGCAATCTCGCTTCCGCACTGACGACACTTCATCCGATCAGATCCCTTTCAATCGATCGCGAAGCAGTAGAAGAGCCCGGCGCCCCCGGTGGCCGCAAAATCTTCCTGGCCGCATCCCTGCGTCGCATGGACCGAGTTCCACGAGCTGGTTCCCGGATCGAGCCCCATCCGATCGTGATGACCCACCTGGGCGCGGCCGCGACTGCTCGACGTCCAGTTCCCGCAGGTCAGGTCGTCGCTCCCGTCGAATGCCGTGCCGTCGGGCCGCGAGCCCGTGAGGATGTCGTGCACGTTCGGCGTGTCGCCGACACCGTTGACCTCATCAAGGCGTTCGGTGACGGCCGTCTGCTTGCTGATCGCACTGCTGGGACCGTGAAGCTCGGCCAAATTGGCCGCAACGAGAATGCCCGCGGAGTTGTACCACGGGCCGGTCCCGATGCGGTCGCGGGCGTTGATTGCCGGCGACGCGGAGGTAGCGTTGGCGCTGAGATAGGCGCGCCAGGTGTGGTCGCCGGCCCCCTCGGCCTGAGCCAGCGCCTGGCAGTGAGCGTCGGCGCCGGCCAGCCCCCCGAGGTCGCCGCCTCGACCGGCCCCCTTGCTGGTCACGAAGAATCTCGTGACCGACTTGCTCCCGCCCATCGCGAGGGCTTGAGGCACCGCTTGCGGGGCGGCTGCCGGAGCATCCTCGCCGCCAGCCCGCCCGTCACCGCCGCATGCGGCCGCGACCAATAGTCCACTCAGAGCGGCGCAGAGACCGGGCGCGCGAGACATCATGGTTCCTCCCTTTGAATCGGCGCGTCGAGGTGAGCTCGCCGCCCCGTCGAATTCCGACGATAATGCGACGGGTGGGTCCGCGGCAACCGTTGGCGATCTCGGCGATGGATCCCGGCTGGCTGCGACGCGACCTCGGTCTGCTCGATGCCATCGGAATCGGGGCTGGCGCCATTGTCGGCGCAGGCATCTTCGTCGTCACCGGGATTGCTGCGGGCGTGGCGGGCCCGGCTTTTCTGATCGGCCTCGTGATTGCCGCTCTCGTTGCCACGACGAATGCGCTCAGCTCGGCACAACTCGCCGCCGAGTATCCGCAAGCCGGCGGCGCCTACGAATACGGGTACCGGGTGCTTCACCCGGCTGCCGGCTTCGCCGCCGGATGGATGTACCTCGCCAGCAAGATTTCCGCTGCCGGGACAGTGGCCCTGGGCCTGGCGGGATATCTCACCGCACTTCGCCCCGGCATACCACCTCGTATGGTTGCGGTTGCGGCGATCGTCGTGTTCACGGCTGTCAACTACGTCGGCGTCAAGCGATCGAGCCGTGTGAACCTGGCGATTGTGCTCGTTTCGGTGGGATCGCTCCTGCTGTTCGTGGTCGCAGGGCTCGCAAACGTTCGAGCCGACAATTTTTATCCCTTCGCGCCGGCGGGCACGACCGGCGTCCTCGAGTCGAGCGCCCTTCTGTTCTTCGGTTACACCGGCTACGCGAGAATCGCGACCCTTGCAGAGGAAGTGCGTGAGCCGAGACGGACCATTCCGAGGGCAATTGTCGTAACGATCGTCGGGGCCGTGGTGCTCTATGTCAGCGCCGCCTTCGTCGCGGTCGGCACCCTCGGCGCCCCCGCGCTGGCCGCCACGCCCGCACCGCTCTACCGTGCCGCCGCAGCATTTCCTCTGACGTGGGTAGCCAGGGTCGTCGGTATCGGCGGCGTGGTCGCCATGCTCGGCGTCGTCCTCTCGCAACTGCTCGGTCTTTCACGCATGGTGTTCGCGATGTCACGTCGAGGGGATCTTCCACCGGTCTTTGCCCAAGTCCACCCTCGGTCCGGCGTGCCCCGGCGGGCCGTGCTGCTGGTCGGGGCCGTTCCTGCGCTGGTGGCAGGCACTGGCACGCTGCAGGACGTGGCTTCGTCCGCTGCGTTCAGCATTCTCGTGTACTACGGCATGGCCAATTTTTCCGCACTCAGGATGGGCGCCGGCTCGAAGCTTTACAGCGACTTCGTGCCGCTGTTCGGCCTCGTCGGCTGCGCCGTTCTGGCGTTCTCGCTCACACCGTCCACGGTGATGACCGGCCTGACGATTCTCCTGGCCGGCTTAGCGGCTCGCCGAGCGGTAGGGCGTCTGCTGGTGAGCGCTTGACACGGCCTGTAACGGCCGTTACGGTGGTAGCTCGATGCTGAGCAGGTTCCGCGGTCGGAGCGGGTTCGTCGCGGCGGTGCTCGCGGCCCTGTTCGCGACGGTCGGCGCGCCGCATACCGCCGATCCGCGCCACGATTCCGACCGCGCGATTGTCGTGGTGCCGCACGACGAAGCGAACCACCAGGTTCGCCCGGCGAACCCCGCTTCGGACTCGCACGAGACGCACTGCGTCCTGTGCCACTTCACCAGGTCGTTCCGACCGCGCGCGGACGGTCGGGCCCTGTCTGCGCCGCCGGCACAGGCCTTACCCCACTACGCCATCGAAGTGTTCGCGGCGGATTCCACCGGCTGCGTGGCGCAGCCGCCTCTCCGGGCTCCACCCGTCTCTCCAAAGACTGCGTGAGGGTGGCGGCCGACGGCCGCTGACACATATGCATGCTGACCCGTCTGTCCGGATGGGTCTTCTTTGGAGACATGCTCATGAATGTCCGAACGAGAGCTTCGGCGGGCGCCGCGCTCGTGTGCGCGGCGGTGCTCAGCGCCGGCGTCGCGGCACAGGCAGGCGTCCGCGTATCGGGGCGGCTGCTCAATTCGCTCACCGGTGAACTGATTGCGGGGATTACGGTACAAATCGACGAACTGCAGCGCCAAACCACCTCGGCCCCGGACGGCACGTTCACGTTCGACAACGTGCCGCCAGGCTCCTACCATCTTTCGGTACGGTCGGGTGGGTACTCCTCCCGGCGCACCGAACTCACGGTGTCGAGTTCCGGAGTCCCCGCCGTCGACGTCATCGTCGATCCCGATCTGCATTTCGGAGACGTCGTATCGGTCAGCGCCGACTCGCCTACGAGCCAGTTCGACGCGTTTCAGCCGACGTCCGTCCTCGCGGGCCAGGAGCTGAGCAAGCAGCTGGAGAGCTCGTTGGGCGACACGCTGGAGAACGAAGCTGGCGTCGCGGCACGCAGCTTTGGTCCAGGGTCGGCCCGGCCAGTGATTCGAGGCCTCAGCGGGGATCGGATCCTCATCCTCCAGGATGGCCAGCGGATGAACGACCTGTCCAGTCAGTCGGCGGATCACGGTGTGACCGTCAATCCGGCGGGCGCGGAACGGATCGAGGTCGTTCGTGGCCCGGCCACGCTCTTGTACGGTTCGAACGCCATCGGCGGCCTGGTCAATGTGATTACGGAGGACATCCCGACGCGCGCCATCTCGATGCCAAGCGGCAATTTCCTGTTCGACCTGGGTTCGGCCGCAAACGAGGGCGGCGGGGCGGGAACATTCCGCATGGGCAACGGGAGGTTCGCGCTGAACGCGGGCGGCGGCGGCCGGCGGTC
This sequence comes from Vicinamibacterales bacterium, assembly GCA_035537875.1. Taxonomy (GTDB): domain Bacteria; phylum Acidobacteriota; class Vicinamibacteria; order Vicinamibacterales; family CAVVIG01; genus DATLLJ01. Next base: position 11,586 of record DATLLJ010000081.1, read on the forward strand.
GAGCGACGTCAACACGCCAGAGGGCGAGATCGTCAACTCTCAGTCGCGAAGCGGGTTCGGGAGTATCGGTCTTTCGTGGACCGGGGCCCGACGGTATTTCGGTGGAAGCTACGGATACGACGACAGCAGGTACGGGACGCCGGTTGTGGAAGACGGACTTGTCGAGCTGACGCCGCGCAAGCATTCCTTCTCGCTTCGAGGCGGCGCGCAAGGGCTCGATGGTGCCATCACGTCGTACCGCGGCACGTTGTCGGTCAAACGATACAAGCACGAGGAACTGCTGGCCGGAGACGTCGACACCGCATTCAAGAACAACACGACCGACGGCGAGATGCTGGTGTCGCATCGCGCCTTCGGCCGCTTGTCCGGAAGCGTCGGCGGCTGGGGGTCGACCCGTGCGTTCGACACGACCGGCGAGGAAGCGCTGTCCCCGGCCATCGACCAGCGCGGATTTGCGGCGTTTGTCTATGAGGAGCTGACGTGGCCGCACGCGACGCTCCAGTTCGGCGGCCGTCTCGACCGCACGAACTACGAGCCGCTCGGCGAAGGTCCCCGCGATTTCACGACCGGGTCGGGCTCGGCCGGGCTCCTGCTCCGGCCGGCGGCCGCGGACGACAAGGTGACGATCGCCGTCAGCGTCGCGCGGGCGGGCCGCAATCCGGCTCTGGAAGAACTGTTCTTCTTCGGTCCCCATCCGGGCAACTTCGCCTTCGAGGTCGGCAACCCCGATCTCAGTCCCGAGCATGCGTTCGGGTTCGACGTCTCGTTCCGCTGGCGTTTACCGCGAGCGTCGGGCGAAGTGACCTTCTTCCGGAACGACATCGCCGACTTCGTCTTCACGGCTCCTCTCACGCAGGAAGAGTTCGACGCAAGAACCGACGAATTTGCGGTGCGTTTTCCGTCGCGAGACGTGGAAGGGGCGGATACGGAAGAGTTCCCGATCATCGAGTACGTCGGTGCCGACAGCGTGCTGACCGGTGCCGAGGCGCATGCCGACTTCCAGGTGGCGCCTCAGATCTTCGCGGACCTGACGCTCGACTACGTGCGCGGCACGTTGAAGGAGACCAAGGATCCGCTGCCGCGAATGCCTCCGTTCCGTTTCCAGACAGGGCTTCGGTACCAGCGGAACGCGCTCCAGGCCGGCGGCGAGATCCGCATCGTGGCCGACCAGGATCGGATCTACCCGACGGAAACGCCGACCAGCGGTTATCAGCTGCTCCGCTTCTACGCGGCTTACTCGCTCGGGCAGGGCAAAGCGGCCCACACGATCACCGCTCGGCTCGACAACGCGACCAACGAGCTATACAGAAACCATCTGTCGCTGATCAAAGATCTGGCACCGGAGATGGGACGGAATTTCAAATTGCTCTACAACGTGACGTTTTAGTTGACCTCTTCGTTCACGAGGGGCGCTACCGCCCGAACAGGACCCTGAAACGCGCGGCGACGCCTCCGAGATCGGTTTCGCCGGCTTCCTGCGACACGCCCCCGGTCCCGAGGATGCCGGGGACGTGCGTATATTGCACGTCCGCGCTGATTCCGAACCAGCGACTGATCCGGAAGTCGACGCCGCCCACGGCGAGATATCCGACATGACGATCTTCGAACGCCTCGTCCTCGAAGTCTGAGGTCTCTTCGTATCCGTAGGACCCGATCCCGCCACCGACGTACGGAACCACTCGGGAAGCCGGATTGAATCGGAACCCGGCCGTGAGCTCCAAGGGAGTGATCGTCACCGTCAACGGAGTGTTCAGACCGAAGCCATCCCCTTCGAAGAAGAACGCCCGCTCCCCCGTCTTCTTGAACCGCGAAAACCCGAAGTCGAGGTAGAAGCCGCCTGCGTCCACCAGCTCGAGACCGGCGCCCCAGAACGGCTGCACGCTCTGACCGAAGATCGTTTCAAACGTCTCGCTCGCCGTGAAGCGCTGCCCCGACGCGAGCACGTATCCGCGCAGAGAGATCGTGGAGGGCTGGCCCGTAGTCGGCTGCGCCGCGACGGGAACCGCTCCAGCCACGAGCAGGCAGGCGGTGGCGACCGAATACAAACGTCCTGAGATGCTCATCGGGCCAACCCCAGTCCACGCAGCGAGCTGCGCGCGTCCACGAGCCCGAAGCCGAAGAAATCGTCGCGCCCGGCGGTGCCGATATCGAGCGCGAATCGCTTCAGCGCGCCCTCGATCGCAGCGGGGTTCGAGATGCCCTGCTGGATCAGCATGGCGGCGAGGCCCGAGACGTGGGGCGTGGCCTGGGAGGTGCCGATGAAATAAAAGTACGCCAGCACATCGAACCGCGGTGCGCTGTACTGAGAGGGCGGACGATCGAATGTCTCGATCAGGCCGAGATCCAGCGTCTGTTGCAGGATCCCTCCCGACGTTCCGAATCCGCCGAATTCGCCGCCCGGCGCGGCGATTTCAATGTAGCCACCGGATGTCGAATAAAACGGATGGGCGCGTGCTCTGTTGACGGCCGCGACGGAAACCGCGCCTGTGATACGCTCGGCGATTTCCGCGATCACCTCGACCGGATTGCCGTCGTCGTACGAGTTGCCACCGGCAATGGCGACGAACGCGCCTTTGTTCACGGCATACGCGATCGCGTCTTCGATGACGGGCGCGCATCCGTCCTGATTCTGGTTCGCCCCGCAGCCGGACGGCCCGACCCGGCCGATGCTCATGTTGATCACCTTGGCCCCGTTGTCCGCCGCATAGCGAATCCCTTGCGCCACCACATCGTCGGTTCCGACGTTGGGTGAGCCGAAAATATCGTCCCACTGCGTGCTGATGACCTTGACCGGCATCAGTTTCACGTTGAACGCGACGCCGGCTGTGCCGCCGCCGTTGGTGACGTCGCCCTGTCCGTTGGACCCGTTATTCGTCATCTGCCCGATCGTGCCGCTCACATGCGTGCCGTGACCGTTGAGGTCCAGCGGCAGCGTATCGTTCCAGATGAAGTCGCGAGGCGAGACAAAGCGGTTCGAGGGACCGAGCTCGGTGGCGGCCACGAACTGCAACGTCAGGTTGCCGAGCGCTGGATACGCCGTGCCCCCTGAACCAGGGGGACCGACGTTCCCGTCCGCGTCGATCGTAAAGGCGCCGGCGTTGAACTGCGCCGTTGCCGCCGTATAGGCAATCCCGGTGTCCAGGACAGCCACGACGATCTCCGAGCCTGCGGCGGGCTGGATGTCCCAGCCCGCTTCCATGTTGATGAGGGGAAGATTCCACTGGTTCGAATACAGCAGATCGTTGGGGACGAGCTGCGGGTAGACCCGATAGGAGGCCTGCGCGTACTCCACGTCCTGGCGTTCGCCAAACGCACGCGCGACGACTTCAGGGTCGGTGGCCGGATCGATCTGAACGATGTCGAAATTCTGACTTGCAGCTCGCGGCGACATGGTGCCGCGTCCGGGCACGGACGCCACGGCGCTGAGGCGTGAGGCGGCGGTGACCTCGTCTCTGAACTTGACGATCACCTTGCCAGGACGGTAGCGCGCTCCCGACCGGTTCGTGCGATCGACCACAGCCGCAACGGCACGGAGAGACTGCCGCCGCCGCGTCTCTGGCGTGCCCGGCGCATGGGTCGTATCGGGCATGACGCCGCGCTCGATCGCCCGGGGCGCGAACCGACTGAGGATGTTCCGCCGCGCCGGCGGCGCCTGCCCAACCACCGCCGCCACCGAGAGCACGATCAGGAAAGAGAGAATCAGGAACGACAGAGGACGCAAGCGACTCATGCGCCAGTATTCTAGTACGTCTCCATCCGATTCGCTCAGCCTCTCTGTCGAAAAACGTGGGGCCGCTCGACTAGTTCGACGTCGAGAGAGCCGTCGCGGTGCCGGGGTTCTTCTCCTGTGCCACGTCGAGGAACGCGTCCGCTGCGTGAGAGCGATGCGCCTTCCGGCAGACGAGCGTCACCTGACGTCGGCGCGAGAGCCCGACGACGGGAATCGCGACCAGACGACCGCTGGCGAGCTCGGTGATCGCGCACCGACGGGGAAGAAGCGCCACACCCAGCTTCAACTCGACCGCGCGCTTGATGCCGTCCAGGCTCGGGAGCGAGATCACCATTTTCAGCGGAAGGTGGCGCTGCTCGAAAAGACGCAGCACGCGCTCGCGGGCGGGCGACGGATCGTTGTGCGCCACCACCGCCTCGGCCGCGACGTGTTCCATCGTGACCTGCGACCGTTTGGCCAACGCATGCGAGGGCGGGACCAGCAGCACCAGCTCGTCGCTGCCGACGGGGACCTCGAGCAGTCCTTCCTCTGAAGGCCGGAACGTCAGGGCGCCGAAATCAAGGCTCCCCTGCTGCACCTCGACCGCAATCTGGCGCGCCGGCACGCGTCGCACGTCGATGGCGATGTCGGCGTAGCGCTGACGAAACCGCGCGATTAACGGCAGGAGCGTATGGACGGCGGCCTCGTTGGCGCCGATCAGCACCCGCCCGCGCCGCAAATCGCGCAGGTCGCGCACAGCCGATTCGGTCTCTTCGGCCAGCCGGACGAGCCTGTGCCCGTAGTTCTGCAGCATACGGCCCGCCTCGGTCAGCGTCCCGGTTTTCGACGATCGATCGAACAGTTGCTCGCCCAGGTCGTCCTCCAGCCGGCGCACCGCCTGGCTGACGGCGGGCTGGGTGCGGTGCACCTTGGCGGCCGCCCGCGAGAAGCTGCGCTCGTGGGCGACGGCCAGGAAGATCTTCAACGCAGCCAGATCCACGATTCGACATTATAAACCACCATTATCATTTGGTAATTACTATCACTTTGACTTCTACCTCGTCCCGGCCTACAAATGTCGTCATGAGCGACGGTACGGTCCGTCCCGAACGGGTCGTCATCTTCGACACCACGCTCCGGGACGGAGAGCAGGCTCCCGGGTTCACGCTGGACGTCCCGGCCAAGCTGACCCTCGCCCGCGCGCTCGACGCGCTCGGCGTGGACATCATCGAAGCCGGGTTCCCCATCGCATCACCGGCCGACGCCGAGGCGGTGCGGCAGATTGCCGCCGAGATCCGCCGCCCGACGATCGCGGCGCTGGCGCGTGCGCGCACGCAGGACATCGAGGAAGCGGCGCGAGCGCTCGAGCCCGCGCGGCAGGCGCGCATCCATACCTTCCTCGCGACTTCCGATCTGCACCTGGCGAGCAAGCTGCGCATTACCCGCGAACGGTGTCTCGAGCAGGTCATCGCGGCGGTGCGCCGCGCCCGACAGTTCACCGACGACGTGGAGTTCTCGGCGGAGGACGCGACGCGAAGCGACTCGGACTTTCTGTGCCGCGTGATCGAGTCGGCGATCCGCGAGGGCGCCACGACCATCAACCTGCCGGACACAGTCGGATACGCGACATCGGACGAGATTCGGGACTTTTTCGCCAACCTCATCCAGCGCGTACCCAACGCCGATCGCGCGGTGTTCAGCGCGCACTGCCACGACGATCTCGGCCTCGCCGTCGCCAACAGCATCGCTGCGGTCCAGGGCGGAGCCCGGCAGATCGAGTGCACGATCAACGGCATCGGCGAGCGCGCAGGCAATGCGTCTCTCGAAGAGCTCGTCATGGCCTTTCGCGTCAGGCGCGACCGCCTGCCCTACGATACCGGCATCCACAGCCCGTTCCTCTTCGAAACGAGCCAGCTGCTCACGCAGCTGACTAGCGAGCCGGTGCAGGCCAACAAGGCCATCGTCGGCCGCAACGCGTTCGCCCACGAAGCCGGCATTCACCAGGACGGCGTCCTGAAGGACCCGCGCACCTACGAAATCATGAACCCGCAGGACGTCGGGCAGCCGGTCGGTCGCCTCGTGCTCGGACGCCATTCGGGGCGTCACGCCGTCCAGAGCCGATGCGAGGCGCTCGGCTTCGCGCTCACCAGCGCCGATGTCGACGGTGTCTATCGCGCCGTGATTGCGCTGACCGAACGACGCAAAGCCATCAGCGACCACGAGCTTCGCCGGATCGTCGAACAGCGGCAGGCGGCGATTGCCGAGTGGAAAGTGCAGATTTCAGACTGAGTGCGCGGCAGTCTGCAATCTGAACGCGTCAACCTACAATTTCCGTCATGATTCCCCTTCGGGACGTGATCCCGTCTCGAACCACGCCCTACATCACCGTGACGATCATCTCGCTCAACGCCTTCGCGTGGGTGTACGAGCTCGTGCTCCCGCCGGAGGAGCTGACACGCTTCCTGCAGGCGTTCGGCGTGGTGCCGGCGCAGTTCCAGCCGCCGACGCTGATCACCTCGATGTTCCTGCACGGCAGCTGGTCCCACGTCGTCGGCAACATGTGGTACTTGTGGATTTTCGGGGACAACGTGGAAGACCGCGTCGGGCACGTGAGGTTCGCCGCCTTTTACCTGCTGTGCGGACTGGTCGCGGCCGTCGGGCAGATCGTCATGGATCCCGATGCGGCGTTGCCGATGATTGGCGCGAGCGGCGCCATCGCCGGCGTGATGGGAGCGTATTTCGTCCTCTATCCCCGTTCCCGTGTGCTGACGTTGATTCCGCTGGTCATCTTCTGGGAAGTGATCGAGGTGCCGGCGATCGTGCTGCTCGGCTTCTGGTTCCTGATGCAACTCTTCAGCGCAGGCGCCATCGCGGTGACGGCCAGCACCGCCGGCGGCATTGCGTTCACGGCACACGTCGCCGGATTCCTCAGCGGCGTCGTCGGAATCTATGTCTTCCGACAGCCGAGACGGCGGGAGGGGTATTGGGCGTAGGGCCCAGGCTCGTGGTCTGGGCAGCTCAACGCAAATCGAGCAGCAGCGACTGCGCGCGCTCGTAGCTTGGCGCAATCTCGAGCGCCGCGAGCGTTTCTTTCCTGGCTTCGGCTCGCTTGCCGCTCTTCAGGTAGCTCTCGGCCAGATCGGTGATCGCGGCGGCCCGATCGACGGGGTTGAGCGCGAGCACGGCCCGGAACTCGCGCGAAGCCACCTCGGGCTCGTTGCGCTCCATGGCGAGGCGACCGAGCATGGCATGAGCCTCTGAGTCAAAGGGATCGATCGCGGCGATGCGCTCGTACACGGGCCGGAGCGTCGGCGGATCGTTCGTGCCGGCGGACCGGAGCAGGTCAGCGAGGCGACGAGCGGCATCGATGTTGTCGAAATCGACCGCCACGACGGCCTGAAGGTGTTTGATGGCCGAGGGGTGATCTTTTCGGGCCAGAGCCATCTCGGCCAGCTGCGCATGCGGGCTGTTGGCGCCTCGTGCGACCGGCACCAGCGCCGCCGCACGCTCGAACGCCTGCACCGCCTCGTCGGTCTGCTGCTCTTTGCGAAGGGCGCGACCGAGCGCCATCTGCGCCTGAAAGTTCTGAGGGTTTTCAGAGGCGTAGGCCCGGAGCGCGACGAGCGGCATGCCCTGCAGCTCTTCGTCCTTGGGTCCCTCCTCGAGCGCCGGTCGCAGTTTGGCGAACATCCGATCGTTGAACTGATTGAAGCTGGCCTGCAGCCGATCGAAGTCGGTGTCGAGGGCCGATTTCAGCGCCGCGTCGGTATCGACGCCCTGGGCGAACGATTTCACGAGCCTGGAGACGCCGTCATCCCCGTAGAGCTCCACCATGTGCTCGACAAGGAGCGCGGCCTGATAGTACGCGAGCGAAATCTTCCGCGGATCGGTGAAGGCGGCGTTCAACTCGCGCAGCTGGATCGTCTCCCCGCGGTTGAGCAGGATGGCGAACTCGATATCGTTGGGTCGCGCCCATTCGGGTCGAGCGCGCTTCTCTTCGAATGCCGAGATCCCCTCGGTGAGCCACCGTGGCACGCGCTGGTTCGACATCTGGATCGTGAAGACGTGCGCCAGCTCGTGCCACAGCGTCGCTTCCCACTGGAACGAGCCCGGCGGCAGCGCCTTCGGCGAATCCATCGTCACCACGCGCCCGAAGCATGCGCCAAGGGCGCCGACCATACCCGGGAGCCCGACGTTCCTCACCGCAAAGTCGTCGTGCTTGTCGAACAGCTCGATCAGAATTGGACCGGTCGGCTTGAACTGATATCGCCTGGAAAACTCGTCGAACGCCTTGTAGGTCAGCGGCACGATGAACTCGCGGAGCACCGCGACCTCGGCCTTCGGCATCCTGAATACATAGTCGCCGTCGGTGACGGTTTCGAATGTGTCCAGCTTGTCCATCATCCCCAGGAGGTTGAAGGTCACGATGCTGTAGGGATGAAGCTTGAAAGACCGTTCGAGCGCCGCGCGCGCGGCTGGCTCATCTCCCGTTCGCAGCAGATGCGTGCCCAGATCGGTGAGGGCGCGCGGATGACCGGGATCCAGCTCGAGCGCCCGTCGCGTCAGCGTCACGGCTTCGGGGAACCGATAGTTGTTCGCGGCGAGCTGGCCCGCAACGCGGTAGACCTCACCGTACTTGGGCGAGATGGCCAGGGTCTTGGCGACTTCGGCTTCGAACTCCGGCTGCTTGTCCTCGACGTACGCCATCGCGGCGAGGAGCGCGTGCGCGTCCAGGCTGGACGGATTGATTGCGAGCGCTTTCTGCAGCAGATCGCGGCCTTCGCTCCGCTTGTCGGCATCGGTCGCCTGTCCGGCCAGGAACACGTACGCGTCGACCGATGAGGGGTTCAGTTCGAGCGCCCGTTTGGCGAGGGCGACCGCTTCCGGCGGGTTGTCCTCGGCCAGCGCGCGCGCGCCGCCGATGATCGCCGGCGTCCACTTCTCGTCCGCCTCGATGGCCGCCTGGAACGACTTCAGCGCCTCGCCGTACTGTTCCGTCTGGAGAAAGAGCTCGCCCCAGGCCGTGTTGATGGAGGGATCGGTCGGCGCCCGATTGGCGGCCAGCTGGTACGCCGCGTTGGCATCGCGCAACTGTCCGAGCGCGCGGAGCGCGCGCGCGCCGCGCGCGATGTCCAGCGGATCAGGGCTCCTGCCCGCCAGGAGCGACACGCGCTCGAGGATCGGCAGCGCTCCGTCACGCCCAAGCATCTGCAGCAGCAGCCCCAGTTCGAGGGCCGCTTCGCTCGTCGGAGCAAGCGGAACGACGGCACGCAGCATCGATTCCGCCTGTTCGTAGCGACCGCGGGCCATCGCCGCACGGGCTTTCGCCGCCACCACATCGGGATCGGCCGCATCGAGCTCGGCCAGCAGGCCATCGACCTGCTCGTATCGCCCCTCCATGATCGCGCGCGCGGCCGCCTGCAGCGGCTGGGACGGACGGCGCGGGCCCTGCGCGGTGGCCGTCACGATTGGCAGTCCGAGCAGGACCAGCGCGACGAGCAGACGAAGACGTGACCGCATGGTCTCGATTATAGCTCCCACGGCTTCCATGATTGGGCCTCAACCGCCAAGGATTTGCTTGAAGACCAGGCCCGCACGCTGCATCTCGTCCATGGTCCCCACCGAGATGCGCGCGAAGCTGTTGAGCGGCGGGAACGGACGGCCGATGAACACGCCCGCCCGCCGGCAGGCATCCCGGAACGCCCGCGAATCGCGGTGAAGATCGACGACGAAGAAGTTCGCCGCCGAGGGAGCGGCCGGGTAGCCGAGCGACGCGAAGAGCCCCCGCGCCAGCTCGCGCGTCTCGCGGTTGATTGTTCGCTCGCGCTCGATGCGGCCGCGGTCCTCGATGGCGGCGCGCGCCGCCGCAATCGCCAGCTGGTTGACGCTCGTCTCCAGCTTGAATCGCGCGAGCGCCTGGATGGTCTCCGCGTGCCCAACAGCGTAGCCGCAGCGCAGACCCGCCATGCCGTGCAGCTTGGAGAAGGTGCGCGACACAATCACGTTTCTGCGGGCCACGGCGATTGGAATCGACGTCTGATATCCCGGTTCCTCGACGTAATCGTGATAGGCCTCGTCGATCAAGATCGCGGTTTGAGGCGAGGCTTGACCGACCCGCTCCACAAAAGCGCTCACGGCAGATCCACTCAGGATCGTCCCGGTCGGGTTGTTGGGATTGCAGAGATAGACCAGACCGGCTCGATCCGCGCTCAGCTCCATCACGGTCAGGTTGAGCGCGAGGGCGGCATCGACCCGCACCGCCTGAACCGGGACCCCGAACGACGCAGCATGGCGGCTGGGTCCCTCGAAGGTCGGGGCAGCCGTGACCAGGTGTCGCGTTCGCGACGCAAACGCCTGTATCGCCATGCGCAGCACTTCAGCCGATCCGCAGCCGAGGATCACTTCCGACGTCCTGACCCGGTGCAGCCTGGCAAGAGCCGCCGACAACCCGTCCTGTTCCACGTAAGGATAGCGATTGGCGAGCGTCAGCGCGGCGCGCATCGCGTCGAGGGCTTTCACGCCAGGGCCGTTGGGATTTTCGTTGCTATCCAGGCGGATGGCCGTGGTGCGCGCAGATGCCGGCTGAGAAGAGACGAGCGCTTCGCTTCCGCGTGCCGTGGCGAACGGCGACATCGTCGCAGCGGCCCCACCGAGACCGAGGGCTCTGACGAAAGCACGACGCGAGAGGGGGTTTCTGAATCTGATCATCTGGTCATTGGGTCCAGATTCCTCGTGGCGCGTTCCTCGACCGCAATCCGTCTGCGCAGGAGGGCACCGAAGATCATCACCGCGGCTGAGCCACTCACCCAGGCTCCTGTCAGCAGCGCCGCGCCGACCAGTTCTCCCATCACTCCGATGTAATTGGGATGGCGGACGTACCGGTAGGGGCCGGTCGTTACACGTCGGTCTCCAGGAACCACGATAACCCGAAACGTCCATTGCGGTCCCAGCGCGAGAATCGCCCACCACTTGATGAGTTTGGCGCCCACGAACACGACGACCCCGGCCGCAAGGCCCAGGGGGGTCGATCCGCGAATGGCCCCCTCGACGAGCATCGCGGCAAACGCAGCTGGATAAACGTACTGCATGGTCGCGTAGACGTCGTCCGACGGCTCGAGGCCGCCGCGCGCCCGTTGCCGCTGCTCATTGCGGCTGGAGCGTATCGCCTCGAACAGCATCGGCAGGAACACCCCCAGCGCCACGGCGGCGACGTGGATCATTCCTATGAAGATACCGTCTTATGAAGAGATGTCGCTGCCGACTGCAAAACGTCTGCTCGGACGAGGTCGCAGTCACCTGCGTGACGGACGATGGCCCGCAGGATTGCGGGCGCGACCGCAGCGGTCACCTCGCCGACGTGCATGGCTCCAGAGGACGCGACAAGCGCACGGAGCAGGCGGTTGAAGCGCCACTTGCTCGCGAACTCATGCCGCCGCGCGCGCGTCAGCGCCGTGTGAACGCCGGTCCATCCATGCTCGAGGACCCGGTGCGCCGCCCCGGCCGCCAGCTCGGCGCCCCGCACCGCGAAGCGCAGCCCATCGCCCGTCATCGGATCGATGAAGCCCGCGGCATCACCAGCCACCACGAGCCCATCCATTCCCTGCTCTGCGACATCAACCGCCAGCGGACCGACCATCACGGGCCGGGTCACCATTCGAGCACTCGCGAATCGATCCCTGAGCAACGGATCTGTCTCCAGCGCGCGCCGAAGAACACTCGCGGGATCTCGCAGCGTCGGGCCGTTCAAACCCAGATGACCGGGCCCGGCAGGAGTGTCGCGCGAGATGACGAGACACACATTCGTCAGCCCGCCGGGAATCGGGGAGATGCCGATATAGCCGCCCCGTCTCAGATGCATTTCCCCGTGCAGCGCCGTTCCAGAGAGTCGGGCGACGTTGTCAAAGTACGCCCCAATCGCCCAGCGCCGGGGCCGATCGGGATGTCGAGCCAGTCCCAACCCGAACGCGATGGTCGAATGCCGACCATCGGCGGCGACGACAACGCGCGCGCGCACGGGACGATTCCCCGACGCCACCACACCACCGACCAGGCACTTCGAGCCGCCCTCGATGAGAGCCCGTCGGACTGCGGTCCCCGGCTCGAACTGTGCACCCGCGGCGAGGGCGCCCTGCAGGAGCGCCAGGTCGAGCTCAGACCGCGTCAGCGAGCGGGCGCGCACGCCCTGCGGGTACGCGCCGGCAACGGCGACGCCGCCGGGGCCTGTCACGACCATGCCGTCGACCGGCAGTCCGTCGGTCTCGAGGTGCGACCCCAGGCCGAGCCGGGCGAGCATCGCGACCGTCCCCGGGTTGACGGTATCGCCGCACAGCTTGGCTCGAGGAAACGTCGCACGATCGAGAATCAGCACCCGCGCGCCCCGGCGCGCCAGCAGTGTCGCCGCGACCGCGCCTGCCGGACCCGCGCCCACTATCAGGACATCAATCATTGGGTCATTGGGTCATCTGGTCATGTGATTGCCAAATGGGACTGATTCAAACCCCCAATCATCCAATCAATGACCAGATGACCAGATGACCCAACGACTAGATTCTCCCTATCACCACGGCGCTGTTCTTCGAGCCGAACCCGAGGCAGTTGCAGAGCGCGGCGGCGACGTCGGCCGGACGTCCCCGGTTGGGAATGAAGTCGAGGTCGCACGCCGGGTCGGGATCGCGCAGGTTGATCGTCGGCGGCAAAAACCGGCGATGAATCGCGAGCGCAGCGGTGACGACTCCCGCTGCGCCGCTCGCGCCCTGCGGGTGGCCGATCATCGACTTCACCGACGATCCGGGCACGCGATCGGCGACGTCTCCGAACAGCTGCCGCACGCAGCGCGACTCGACCGCGTCGTTGATGACCGTGGAGGTACCGTGGTAGCTGATGTAGCCGATCTCCTCCAGCGGGCGCCCTGATCGCTCGATGGCGGTGTGCATCGCCCGCACGATTTCGTGGCCGTCTGGAGCCATCTGCACGCGGTGGTAGGCATCGCACGTCGAACCGTAGCCGTCAATCGACGCGTAGACGGTCGCCCCCCGCGCGCGCGCCCGATCTTCGCGCTCGAGCACGAGCATCCAGGCGCCCTCGCCCAGCACGAACCCATCTCGCCCCCGATCGAAAGGACGTGAGGCTTCGGCGGGTCGGTCGTTATAAGCGGTCGAGACCACCTTCATGCGCGAGAAGCCGAACATCATGCCCGGCGTCACACACGCGTCGGTGCCGCCCGACAGGATGATGTCCGCGTCGCCAGATCGGATGAGCGAGGCGGCATAGCCGATGGCGTCCGTGGAGCTGGTGCAGCCGCACGACAGCACGTGGCTTAGACCGTGCAGGCGCAGCGAGATTGAAATCTCGCTCGAGACCATTCCGACGATCGACACGGGAATGGCGTAGGGGGTGACGCGTTTGCCGCGCTCGACGAAGAAATCGTAGTACTGCCGCTCTCCGACGTCGATTCCGCCACCACCGCTGCCAATGACGACGCCCGCGTTTTGTGCCGCGATCGGAAGCCCCGCGTCACGCCACGCTTCGCGAGCGGCGATGACGCCGGCCAGAGCAGCCCGCGAGTAGCGCTTGGGATCCGCCCGGTAGTCGTCGTCCCAGATATCATCGCCTTCGAGCGGCGGCACGTCGTCGATCGACACGGCAATCGGCGCCGCCACGCGCGAGCCGAGGGCTGTCGCGTCGAAGTCGACGATCGCTCGCGTCCCACTGCAGCCGCGCCGGATGTGATCCCAGAAGCGTTCGCGGCCGACACCGAAAGGCGATACCACGCCGATGCCCGAGATGACGACGCGTGGCTCACCGGGGCGACGCATGCTGACTCATACTATGACGGCCCCCAGCAAAATGACCAGATGACCCAATGACCAGATTCGAGAATCTCCTCGTATGGGGAGGCGGAGCGGTATTCGTGCTATCACTCGCCGCCTGTGCGTACGTCTACCTGATTGTGTGGGCCACGCCCGCAGCCGGCGGCGGCTGGGCTGCAGTGGCCACCGACGTGACGGCTTTCGCCTTCTTTGCTCTGCATCACAGCCTCCTGGCACGTGAGCCGATCAAGCGCTTCGTCTCGCGGGTCGTACCCGAAGCGCTGCTCCGCACGGTCTACGTCTGGACGGCAAGCCTGCTTCTCCTGCTCGTGCTGGCGATCTGGCAGCGCGTAGGTGGCGATGTGTATCACATCAGCGGGTGGCGGGCGGCCGGACCCGCGGCCGTTCAATTCGGTGGTCTCTGGATCACCGCTCTTTCGGTCGCCCGCATCGATCCGCTCGAGCTGGCAGGAATCAGGCCCGAACAGCACACGGCTCCCGACGGAACCGTGCAAACGGCGGGCCCGTATCGCTGGGTCCGTCATCCGATCTATCTCGGCTGGATCCTGATGGTTTTCGGTGCCGCGCACATGACCGCGGACCGCTTCACATTTGCGGCGATCACCACGGCGTACGTGGTGCTGGCCGTTCCGTGGGAGGAGCGATCGCTCCTTCGCTCGTTCGGCCCCTCCTACGCTCGATATCAGCGTACGGTCAGATGGCGGATCGTTCCGTTCGTCTACTGACGCTCGACGCGATATCGAACCCGTGAGTTCGGCGTGCTCCTCAACTGGACTGAAGGAAGACGAGAGAGTGTTGCGAGGGGATGTCGAACTTCTTCCCACATGCCTTGCACGTGACAGTATCGTCGACGCGAATCATGTAGTCCTTGAGCTTGGCAAACAGCGCGCGATCGCGTTCGTCGGCTCCAGGCGGGATGCGATCTTTGCGTGTGCGGATCACCCAGCGCATCTGGTACTCGTTCACACGCTTGCACCGCGGACACGTGAGCTTGTCGATCCGCGTCTCGTTCCGATTGTTGAAGAAATCGCGTTCATCGAGCGACATAGGGCTGATCATAGCATTGCTAAATTGGGTAATCGGGTAATCGGGCAATTGATTGGTGCATAGCCCGTGTTCGGAATTGACTGCAATCTTGAACTGATCTGCCCACCGCGAAAGGCTGAGGCGGCGTACAATTAATGATCCATGAGCCGATTCCAGCTACACACATCGGCAATCTCGCTGATGCTCGTGCTGGCCGTGTCGGCGCCCAACGGACAAACGGACCTCGCGGCTGGTCGCGTCACCGGCCGCGTGAAGCTGACGACCAAAATCCCTGGCAAGCCGCTGCCATCGACGGCGTATCCCCGCCGCACGATCGGCGATCATCACCCCTCGGCCCTTCCTGAAATCCGTAACGTCGTCGTGTACATCAAGGACGCGCTTCATAAGGGCCCGTTGCCAACCTCTCGCAACGAACTGCTCCAGGAGCACGAAACATTCATTCCCCGGACTCTGGCAATTACCCGGGGATCGGTCGTCTCGTTCCCAAACGGCGACCCCTTTTTCCACAATGTGTTCTCTCTATCCCGGGCGGGCAACTTCAACCTGGGCCGCTACCAGCGGGGCCAGACTCGTGAGCGCGAGTTCACCAAAGCCGGCATCGTCAAGGTGTACTGCGATATCCACTCGCACATGAGCGCCACCATTCTGGTCTTTGATCATCCGTATTTCACGATTCCCGACCTTGAAGGTGCCTTCGAGCTGCCGGCCTTGCCGACGGGCGAGTACACGATCGTCGGGTGGCACGAACGGGTGGGCGAGAGGTCGATGCGCATCCGTGTAGAAGCGGAACGGCCCACGTCGGTCGAGCTCGTGGTACCGGTCCCGGTTGGAGATGAGTACGAGTGATCAGAAGACGGACTCCTCCGCGACTGCTGGTGAAGACACTGACGGTCGCGTTCGTCACCGTCGCCGCCCTCCTCGGTGTGGTCTTCATCGTCGTGATCCTGAGCATGCGGAACCAGGTCCGGGACGCGGTGGTGTCGAATCTCGAGTCCACCCAGCGTCTGTTCGCCGCGGTTGAGACACGGCGGCAGCAGGATGTGCGCAGCCGGGCCGAAACGCTCGCGGACAACCCGACCCTGAAGGCCGCGCTCGACACTTACCAATCAGAAGTCCAGGACGACGCCACGGCGAGCCGCGCCGATCTCCTCGAGACCATCGATCTCGTGCTGGAGAATGTCGCGGCTCGCGTCGACTCCGACGCGATTGTGCTCGTAGACCTCCACCACATCGCGCTTGGCGCGGCCGGCCCGATGGCGAACCGCTGGCCCCGCAGCCGGCCGGTGTCACTCGTCGCCAACCGCACCGCAGCCGGCCCGAGCGGCGCCGACAGCTTCGACGGCGTCGCACGCATGGGAGACAATCTCTTCCGTGTGGTGACCGTGCCGCTGCTCCTCGGTGACACGCTGATCGGCGGCCTGTACGTCGCGACCAGCCTCGATCAGGACTACGCGCAGGAGCTCGATCAGCTGGCGCGGACGCGCATCGCGATCGTCAGCGACGGCCTCGTCGTGGCCACCACGTTGTCGCCGCGCGCCGCGTTGCAGTTCGAATCGGCCGTCGCAGTCACGCAGCCCGTGGACGGCGTCATCCCACTCGATGGCGAGTCGCATGCCTTTCGACGGCTCGTCGCCGTCGGAAACACCGTCTTCTACGCGCTCGGTTCCGTCGACGAGTCTTCGCGTCAAGCCATGCGGGATGCCATGCGAAACCTCGCTCTCATCGGCATGTTCGGCATTTCCCTGGCCGGGGTCGGCAGCTTCTGGCTCGCGCAAACGCTCAGCGATCCCATCAAACGACTCTCCACGTCGCTGGCGACGATGGCGGCGTCGCACGATGTCTCGTCCCGGCTGCCGCTGACCGGTTCGAGCCTCGAGCTCGATACGCTGACCGAGACGTTCAACGCCCTCATGGCTTCGGTTGGCGAAGCGGAGGCGGAGACGCAGGCCGCCTACACAGGCGCCATTCGCGCGCTCGCCACGGCGCTGGATGCCCGGGATCCCTACACAGCCGGACATTCGGACCGTGTCAGCGTCCTCGCTGTCGCCATCTGCCGGCAGCTCAATCTACCAGCCGGCGAGATCGAAGTCGTCCGTCTGGGTGCGCTGCTGCACGACATCGGCAAGATCGGCGTCCCCGACGACGTGCTCCGTAAGCCCGGCGCGCTGAGCGCTGCCGAGTTCGACATCATCAAACAGCATCCGACGGTCGGCGCCCGCATGCTGCGATCGGTGCCATTCCTCTCACCGCACATCCCCATCGTCGAGCTTCATCACGAGCGGCCGGACGGCGGAGGATATCCAAACGGCCTGCGTGGCGACGACATCCCGCTCGGCGCCCGTATCGTCCATGTGGCCGATGCATACGATGCCATGACCAGCGCCCGCGCCTACCGCAACGCCCGGCCGCCGGCAGAGGCGCTGCAGGAGCTCTGGCGGTGTGCGGGCACGGGGTTCCATGCGGAGATCGTGGCGGCCCTGGCCAACGCACTGCCCGGCGTCACCTCGGAGCCACCCCAGGGAGGGGCGTCGCGTGGCTAGCGTCCCCAGCGCCCGGTGTCGGGTGTTGCGGGCCTTCTGCGCGGCTACCATCGTCATCTGGGCGCCGCCGGCCGCGGCGCAGGAGACCCAGCGTTTCGCCTTCGACACGGTCCTCAGCGCCGACATGTTCGTCGGTGAGAACGTCTCGAATCGGCCCCAGGTCATCGTGGACATGTCCGGAGCCATGCGCCTGTCGGATAATGTCCAGGCGTACTTCCGCCCCTGGTTCCGGCTCCCGCGTCCGAACACCCCGTCGGGCGCCGTGCCGGACTGGAGCAAAGAGCTCTGGCAGGCCGGCCTCCGTTACGAGCGGCCTGCCAGCGGGGATGGTCTTGCGACTCGCGTGGATGTCGGCTACAACATCTCACCCATCGGGCTTGGCGTCATGGACAATCGACCGAGCCTGAACCCGACGATTGCCGCCCACATGAGCTACGTCATCCCCATGCCCGCGTTCGATCCCACCGTCCCGCGCGTCTCGGCGATTGCAGGGACATATCCGCTTGGCGCGCAAGTCACGGTGTCCTCGATCCATTGGGACGCGCGCGGAGCGCTGCTCAACTCGGCTCCGACCCGCAACTATGCCGTCGGGCGCGCCACTCGCCCCCGTCAGACCCCAGTGGTCGTTGCGGGCGCCGGCGTCACGCCGTTCGCCAGCCTTCGCGTGGGCGCAGCGATCGCGTACGGCAACTACGCGACGGCGGACGAAGTGACTGGACCCGTACGGGCCGATCGCAAAGTGGCCATGATCGCCGGTGAAGTCGAGTATGCGCTGGGATTCACGAAGGTCAGCGCCGAGTTCATCCGCAGCCGGTTCGATCGGATCGCGGGCAGCGCCATCGCCTACGAGTACTTCGTGCAGGGGCTCCAGACGATGACGCCCCGCTGGTTCGTCGCCGGGCGTCATGAAAGCACGTCGGCGCCCCCGCTGATTACTCCGACGTTCGCCGGGGCGCGGACCCGCCTGGCCATCGTCGAAGGCACAGTGGGGTTCCGCCTCTCGCCGACCGTCACCCTTCGCGGCAGCTACCACACGCGCAAGTCCTATGGCGCGGCGGCGTGGGACCACCAGGCGGCCGCTTCCGCTGTCTGGGCCCAGCGATGGTGGTGAGCGCGCGGCATGCCGGTCTCAAATAAATCCCGGGGTTGGGCGCTCGCGGCCGACCTTCTTGCCGTTGTCCTGATCGTCGCCGGCACATTCGTTCTGCTGTCGAACGATCTCAGTTTCCGCTTCATCGGCATTCGTGTTTCGGTCCGATCCGCGTGGCGTCCATTTGTCTGGGCCGTTCTCGTGCTGGCGGTTCGAAATTGGTACGTCCGTCGTCCCCCGAGCTTCAGCTGGCTCCTGGCGCCCTTCAAGCCGTCCACCTGGGCACGTCTTCGCCGGGACGCGTGTGCGCCGCTGGCGATGGACGAGCGCGCACTGGTCGACATCCAGGCGGCCACGGTCCCGCGACGGTTGGGACATCTCGCCGTGCTCGCCGTTGTATTTTCAGCGCTCACCGTCGCAATGTTGTGGCCGCAGGTGCGTCAGCTCGGTTCGGTCTCGGACCTGGGTGATCCGCTCTTCTCGATCTGGCGGCTCGCCTGGGTGAATCACCAGCTGCTTCGGGACCCTTCGTCCCTGTTCGATGCCAACCAGTTCCATCCCGAGCGACTCACGCTGACGTATTCCGACGCGATGATCGTGCCAGCCCTCATGACTGCCCCCCTCTTCTGGATCGGCATTCATCCGGTAATGATTTACAACCTCCTCCTCATGGCCAGCTTCGCGTTGTCCGGAGTCTCGATGTTTCTGCTCGCGCGGGCATTGACCGGGCGCGTCGACGCGGGGTTGATCGCTGCCACGCTGTTCGCGTTGTACCCCTACCGATTCGAACACTACAGCCACCTCGAGCTGCTGATGACGATGTGGATGCCGCTCGCCCTCTGGGGGCTGCATCGCACGCTGGCGAGCGGTCGGGTTCGAGATGGTCTGTGGACCGGAGTGGCGTTCGTGCTTCAGACCCTGTCGTCGCTCTATTACGGCTGCTTTCTCGCTGTGTACATGACCGTCGTCGGCGGCGCGCTCTGGCTGGGGCGTGGACGCCCGCGACAGCCAATTCGAGCGCTTGCGGCGGGAGCGCTTCTCGCCGCCGTGCTGATTGCCCCGGTGGCGACGCAGTACATCGCGAGTCGGCCGATGATGGGAGCCCGCGAGGCGGGCACGATTCAGTTCTACAGCGCGGTGGGGAGCGACTACCTGCAGCCCAACTACCGCAGCCGGCTCTATCAGCGGTGGTCGGAGGGCGGCATCCCCGAGCGCGAGCTGTTTCCGCGCGTCATGCCCGTCGTGCTCGCGGGAGTCGCCCTGTGGCCGCCTCTGTCGATAGCTCGCATCGCCTACACGCTCGCATTCGTGGTCGCCGTGGACGGGTCGTTCGGCTTCAACGGACCCACGTTCACGTCGCTTCACGCCCTGCTGCCGCCGTTCCAGGGACTGAGGGTCCCGGCGCGCTTCAGCCTGTTCGCGGGACTGTCGTTGACCATTCTCGCGGCGTTCGGCGCGATGCGGGTGTTCGAACGGTGGCCGCGCCGCCGGACCATACTTGCCGCGGCGATGCTGACCCTGGCCGTTGGTGAGGCGCTGCCGGTGTTACCGTTGCAGCCGGTATGGGAAGCGCCTCCGCCGATTTACGACAGCATCGCCGGACGAGAGCCTCCGGCGGTGCTCGCTGAATTCCCTATGCCGCCCAACGTCTACCGATCCGACTTCGACGCACGCTATCTCTATTTCTCCACGTTTCACTGGCAGCATCTCGTGAACGGCAACAGCGGCTTCTTCCCGCCGTCGTACTTCGAACTGCTCGCCAACGAGAACGACTTCCCGAACGAAGCGGCGCTGCAATATCTGCGATCCCGACACGTTGAGTACCTGACCATCCACGGCCGTTTCACGAACCAGGCCCGATACGACGAAACCGTCCTCTGGCTGGACGGGCGATCGGATGTGGAGCTGGTTTCAGCCGCGCCGTGGGAGGGCGCCGAGTCGCGCCTCTACCGGTTGCGCTGAGATCTGCCGCACCTTGACGATCAACCCTCACTCTGAGCTGTGTCCTTTAGAACTTACTTTCTGCAATCCTGCAATCCTGCAATCCTGCAATCTCCCATGCATATCGTCTTCTACATCTCCGGTCACGGGTTCGGGCATGCATCCAGAGACATCGAGGTCATCGACGCCATCGCCGACCAGCGCCAGAGATCCGCCGTCGAGGTGACCGCGCGCACGACCGTTCCGGCCTGGCTCTTCGGCCGGGCGCGGACACGCGTCGACGTTCAACCGCTCGAAAGCGACATCGGCCTCGTCCAGTTCGACAGCCTGCGCTTCGATGAGCGGGAATCGGCGCGCCGCTCCGCAGAGTTTTACGGCACATTCGACCAGAGAATCGCCGATGAGGCCAGGGCGCTGGTCGCGTTGGGCGCAGATCTCGTCGTGGGCGACATTCCGCCGCTGGCCTTTGCGGCGGCCGATCGCGCGGGCGTCAAGTCGGTGGCCTTCGCCAACTTCACGTGGGACTGGATCTACGGCATCTACCCGGCATTCGGTCAGCTCGCTCCCGATGTCATCCCGACCATCCGGCACGCTTATGCGAAGGCGACGAAGGCCCTGCGCCTTCCCTTCCATGGTGGATTCGAACCCATGGCCGACGTCACGGTCGACATCCCTCTGGTCGCGAGGCGATCGCACCGCGACCCGGCCGATACACGGCGGCTTCTCGGTGTCGACGCCGGCCGCCCTCTCGTGCTCGCGTGTTTCAGCGCGTACGGCCCGCCCATCGGCTACGACGGCGTGCGCGCCGGCAACGACTTCACGCTTCTGACCGTCGAGCACCTTCCGCCTCACGATCTCCTGTACGAGGATTTGGTGGCGGCGGCCGACGTGGTCGTGAGCAAGCCAGGCTACGGCATCGTATCGGAATGTATTGCCAACGACACAGCTCTCCTGTACACGTCGCGCGGCCGTTTCGTCGAGTACGACGTGCTGGTCGCAGAGATGCCACGCGTGCTGCGCTGCCGGGAAATCTCGCAGGAGGATCTGTTTGCCGGCCGCTGGGCCAACGCGATCGCGCAGCTGCTCGCACAGCCGGCGCCGCACGAGCGCCCGCGGCTGGATGGCGCGTCCGTGGCGGCCGCCGCAATACTCAACAGCTGAGTGCCGGTCATCGCGAACTGCAGTGCTATACTGCGCGCGTTGTCGGCTCGTCGTCCCGCCTCCGCTTCAGCCCAACAACCTTTGCCGCGCCTCGCGCGAGCGGCCGACATTCTCGCCGCCATTCTCTTCGTCCTCGGGACGATCGCCGTGTTCACTCCGGGCCTCGAGTTTAATCTCGGCGTGGCGCGCCTCTCGATACGCTCGGCCTGGCGCCCCTACCTCTGGGCTCTGGTCATCGTCGCACTCCGTAACTGGTTCGTACCGGAGCCGCCGAGTCTCAATTGGCTCGCGAGGCGCGCGGGCGATCCGCTGCCATTCGACGAGCGTCGCCTGTTTGGCGAGGCGCTGACGTGGCCGCAACGTGTCGGTCGGCTTGCGCTCCTCGTCCTCGTATTCTCCGGGATCGCCATCGCGTTGACGTGGCCGCAGATCCGTCATCTCGATTCGGTCCCCGATCTGGGCGATCCGCTCTTCTCAATCTGGCGTATCGCGTGGGTCAGCCATCAGATCGTCCGCGATCCGGTGCATTTGTTCGACGGCAACATGTTCCATCCCGAACGGCTGACGCTCACGTACTCCGACTCGGTCATCGTTCCGGCTCTGATGAGCGCCCCGCTGTTCTGGCTCAACGTGCATCCCGTGTTGATTTACAACCTGCTGCTGCTCTCGGGGTTCGTCCTGTCCGGCGTGACCACGTTCCTGCTCGTGCGCGCGCTCACGGGGCGCATCGACGCCGCCCTGGTGGCCGGCACGATCTTCACCGTCTACCCATACCGATTCGAGCATTACCCGCATCTGGAACTGCAGATGACGATGTGGACGCCGCTGACGTTGTGGGCCCTGCATCGCGCGATGGCCGCGGGGCGACTTCGGGACGGGCTGGCGACGGGCGTGGCGTTCGCGCTTCAGATGCTCTCGTCGTTGTACTACGGGCTGTTCCTGGCTCTCTATCTCCTGCCGATCGGAGGAGCGCTCTGGTTGGCGCGCGGGCGCCCTCGCCGCGCGATCGCGGTGCTCGGGGCGGGCGCCGTCGTCGCAGCTGTGCTCGTCTCTCCGGTCATCTACGCCTACACGGCCAACAAAGCGATGGTGGGCGACCGTGGCGCCCCCACCATCGAGTTTTACAGTGCTGAAGGCCCCGACTACCTCAAGCCGCATTTCCGGAGTCTGGTGTACGGGCGCTGGTCCGAGAACGGCAACCCGGAGCGCCAGCTTTTCCCCCGAGTGATGCCGGTGGCGCTGGCGGCGACGGCGCTGTGGCCTCCGCTCTCGGCCGCCCGCATCGCCTATACGCTGGCGCTCATCACGGCCGTCGACGGCTCCTTCGGATTGAAAGGAGCCTACTACCCGCTGCTGTACCAGTACGTGTCGCCGTACCGCGGCCTTCGCGTTCCGGCGCGGTTCAGCGTCTTCGTCGGTCTCACGCTGGCAGTGCTGGCGGGCCTCGGCGTGGCCCGCATTCTCGAGTCCCGTTCAAGGTCCCGCACGCTACTGACGGCGATCATGCTCGGCCTCATCCTGCTCGAAGCCATGCCACGCATGCCGCTCGAGCGCATCTGGCGCACGCCGCCGCCTGTGTACGCCAGCCTCGCGGACGAGCCTTCGGCGGTGCTGGCGGAATTCCCCATGCCGACGGCACCCCTCGCCTACTTCTTCGACACCCGTTATCTGTACTTTTCAACCTTTCACTGGCATCCCATCGTCAACGGCAACAGCGGCTACTCTCCCAAGTCTTACGAAGAGATGACCGAGCGGCAGCGCGATTTCCCATCCGACTCGGCGGTCGAGTATCTGCGGAGCCGCGGGGTGGACTACGTCACGGTGCACGGCGCCTTTTACGAGCCCCACCGATTCGCCGAGATCGTGGCCAACCTCGACGACCGCGCGGATATGAGGTTCGTCGTGGCCGCGCCCTGGGAAGGCGGCGAGTCTCGCCTCTATCGGTTAATCCGATAAGCCGCACCAAGAACCAGGAAGCGGGAACCAGGAACCAGGAACCAGGAACTAAGAACTAGTGTTTGACGCAGGTAATGAGGGACCAGATCTTGGGAACGTTGACCTTCTCGATCGAGATCGGGTTGAGCTCGGTTTGCGCGAGAAAGGCGGTCAGATCGAGGTCGGATTTGAAACCGATGTGGACGGTGAAGGGTGAGATTTGCCGCTCGACCCAGGCCAGGACCGGCGAGCTGCTTCGGAAATGGTTCAGGAAAATGATGCGCCCGCCTGGACGGCAGACGCGGTGCATCTCACGCGCGACGGCAACGGGATCGGGAACGACGCTGATGAGGTACGGCGCATACACGATATCGAACGCGTTGTCGCCAAACTTCATGTCGGCGGCGTCCATTTCAATCAGCCGCACGTTGCTGATGTCCTTCCGCGCCACGCGATCCCGCGCCTTGTCGAGCATCGACGAGGACAGATCGATGCCGGTGACCATGCAGTCGCGGGGATACAGCCCGGCATTGATGCCCGTGCCGACCCCCACCTCGAGCACACGATCCCCTGGCCCGATGCCCATGCGCTGAATCGCCTGCAGTCGACCTGGGTGCAGAGTCGGCCCGAAGGTGAAGTCGTATACGGACGCGAGGTTCTCGTACACGCGGGCGACGAAGTCGTTCTCAACCGCCGCAACCGACAGAGCACGCGTCGCCGCATCGGAGCCTAGAATCTCTTCGCGGTCTCCGGGGCGGGCGGGTTCAAATAAGGCCATTAGCCGTCTGGGGAATATACCTCACAATCGGCCGATCAGCGAAAATTGTCGATCACGCTGAGCGCCGCCGCATCATTTCCCGACGTGGCTGCAATATGCAGGCCCTGAACCGCTGAACGGACTCTTTGGGCGATCTCTCGAGCGATTTCCACCCCTTCGGACACCGCTTCATGGGGCCGGGCGCGCCGCATACGGTCCAGGATGGCGTCCGGCACAGACGTACCAGGCACCTCGTTCGCCATGAACTCGGCGTGCCGTGCGCTCTCGAGTGGAAGGACCGCGGCCACGACAGGGATGCCAGACGGTTCGATCCGCTTGAGAAACGCCTCGAACATCCCTACGTCGAACACGGGCCATGTGACGACGAACTCGGCCCCGGCCTCGACTTTGTAATCGAAACGGCGCAATTCGTCATCGATGTTCGGCGCCGCCGGATTGACCGACACGCCGATGTGAAAACGGGCCGGTGCCCCGATGGCGCCGCCGCCGACGTCACAGCCGTGGTTGAGCCGGGACACGAGGTTCGTCAACCCAATCGAATCGACATCGAAGACCGCGGTCGCGTCCGGGTAGTCTCCAACCGATCCGGGATCGCCCGTGATGAGCATCACGTTGCGCAGCCCCATGGCGTGCGCTCCCAGCAGGTCGGACTGGATTCCGATCAGGTTGCGATCGCGGCAGGCGTAATGAAGGATCGTTTCGATTCCCGCCTGCTGCTCGATGAGCACGGCCAGCGACAGACCGCTGATGCGCGCGCCGCTTCGATGCCCGTCGGATACGCTGATCGCGTCGACGCCGCGTATCTTGAGCGCCCGGGCGCGCGCGATCGAGGCCTCGAATTCGACGCCGCGCGGCGCGACGACCTCGACGGTGACGACGAAGCGACCGTGCGCCAGCGAGTGTGCGAATCGCGACTTTTCTTCGCGCGCGACGGGCTGATGGTCGATTGGGGTTGCCACGGCGGCGGGCTCGTGACGGCGGGGTCCCGGATCCGTCTGCTCGGCGCCGTTCGGGACGGCGACGCGGGTCGGAGAGCGGACGGCGGCTTTCATCTGCCGGATGTGCTCCGGGGTGGTACCGCAGCAGCCGCCGACAATCCGGACGTCATGGAGAACGAAGCGCCGGGCGTACGAGGCCATGTATTCCGGTGAACACAGATAGAGGTTGCGGCCTTCGACGTCGCGGGGACGTCCTGCGTTGGGTTGGGCCGACAGTTTCAGCTGCGTGGCCGCGGCCATGCGCTCGATGGTTTCGAGCATCGGGGCCGGACCGACTGCACAGTTGACGCCGATGACCGTTGCACCGCGCCGCTCGAGGTCGGGCGCGAACTGCTCGGGTGGCGTACCGTCCAGCGTATTGCCGTCCTCTTCGGTCGTCATCTGGGCCACGATGGGGAGATCCGAGATACGGCGGACCGCATCGATCGCGGCCCCGATTTCGTTCAGATCGCGGAACGTCTCCAGAATGAACAGATCCACGCCCCCTTCGGCGAGCGCCTTCGCCTGTTCCTCGAAACAGTCGCGCGCTTCGTCGATCCCCGTCTTGCCCCACGGTTCGATGCGCACGCCGAGCGGACCGATCGAACCGGCCACGTACGCCCGGTCCCGCGCGGCCTTTCTGGCAATCCGCGCACCCTCGAGGTTGATGGCGTGCAGCTTGTCGGCAAGACCGAACGACGCGAGCTTGATGCGGTTCGCACCGAACGTGTTCGTTTCGATGACATCGGCGCCGGCTCGAACGTACTCCTCGTGGACCTGTCCCACGAGCTCGGGCGCGCTGAGGTTCAGGGCATCGAAGCTCTTGTTGATGAAAACGCCCTTGGCGTACAGCATCGTTCCCATCGCGCCGTCGCAGACGAGAACTCTACTGTCTAGGGCTTCGATGAAAGACTGCATCGGGTAATCGGGTAATTGATTGGCCGATTGGCTACAGGGGGAGATCAATCCTTCAATCAATTACCAGATTACCAGATTACCCAATTACTCGATTCGATTGACCGTGGGGTCAGGTGTCGAGCCGTTCGCACTTGAACGTATCCGCGTCGACGAGCAGATAGGACTTCGTCACGAGGTCGAGGCCGATAGACCTGACGCCCTGGCGGATGGAATCGGTGAATTCGTGATGATGACCGAAGAGGTGGAGCCGCGGCCGCATGGATGCGAGAACATCGTTCAACGCCGTCTTGCCGGCGTCGATGCGGCGGCCCGCGGGATAAAAAGGACGGGGCGCCTCGTGCGTGAGGAACAGCTCGATGTTTCTGAGCGCCTTGCACATGAGCACTTCGTCGCGGACGAAATGCCGTCGCTTGTCGTCGCGGCTCTTGCCAAGCTTGAGCGCCATGCCGGCGGTCTTCCGACCGCGCGAAGGCGGCAGCTGCGAGGCCGGTGTGTGGTACCAGCTCGGCGCAAACGTCCCCCCGAGGGCCGCCACACGCCACGGGCCGACTTTGTAAGGCCCGCCGTTGGGCAGGTGGTGGAGCGTGGCCGCAAACGCGTCGCCGCCGTTAGCGGCCGCCGCGATGACGTCGAAATCTTCGTTGTTCCCCTTGATCCAGTACAGGGGCGCCAGCGGCGTGAAGTACTCGCCATCATTGCTGGCCACGTCGCCGACCTGCACCCAGAGGCCGACATCCGGATGCCGCTTCATGATGTCGTGGACCGCGTCGAAGGCGCCGTGGATATCGCCGAGTGCGCCAATCTGCATGTGAACAGAGGCCGGAGGTCAAGAGGCCAGAGGCTAGGAACCGGAGATCCCTGCCCCCTCCCTAACCTCCAGCCTCCAACCTCTAGCCTCCAGCCGTTAGTCGGAAATGGGTGAAGTCGTCGCCGGCACGAGCAAATCCTCTTTGTCCCAGACGAAATCGTCCTTGCTGTACACGGCAAGCTCGTAGTCCTTGCCCATGAAGATGGCGCCGACCGGACACGCTTCTTCGCAGTACCCGCAGAAGATGCATCGCATCTTGTGGATCTGATAGACCGACGCGTACCGCGGGCCGGCCTGCACGGTGCCGTCGTTTTCAGCCGCTTCGAGGTAGATGGCATCGGCCGGGCAGGCCACCGAACAGAGGCCGCAGGCGACGCACTTCTCCAGACCGTTCTCGTCCCGCATCAGCACCTGCTTGCCGCGGTACTTCGGGAACATCGGGAACTTCTGGTCCGGATAGTTCACCGTGATCGGCTTCTTGAACAGATGCTTGAGCGTCGTGGCAAACCCGATAAGAAGCGGACGAATCACCATTGCTCTCAGTTTACCCGCCCGATAAGATCAATGTAAATCATGCCCGGTACGCATCTCCTGTCGATCGAGCAGGTCCTCCTGACCACGCTCGTCGTCAAGCTGGCCGTGATGGCGGCGCTGGCCACGATGCTGGCCAGGTACCGCCGCTTCCGCCATATCCTGATTTTTGAGCGGCGCGACTGGCCGGACCGCCTGATCTTCGTGCTGTTCTTCGGCGTGCCGCTGGCGGCGGGCGTCATCGCGCGGCTGCTCCTCAACTACAACGCCGCGGATCTCACGCTGGAAGGCGCGTTCGTCGCGGGCCTCGTGGCCGGTCCGTACGCCGGCGCGACCGTCGGCGCCATCATTGGCCTGCCGCCGCTGGCCAACGGTGAAGTGATCGCGCTGCCGTTCGCCGTGGGCTGCGGCTTCGCGGGCGGGGGGCTGCGCGAGCTCTGCCCGAAGGAAGCCATCTGGCATTTCTCGCCTTTTGTCGTCACCAGCCTGCCGCGCCGCGTCTGGACGATGCTGCGAAGTCTTCAGGTGGACTGGCAGGTCATGCTGCTGCTCGCTCCGATCGGGCTCGAGTTGATCCGGCAGGGGCTTGGCGCCCGCTGGAGCGAGAATCATCGCCTGTTCTACATCTCCCCCACCGGCTCGATCGGTATGATGATGGTCATTCTGCTGGCCACGGTGCTCTCGGTCGCCACCCCAATCAAGATCTGGAACAACGCCCGGATCGAGCATCGGCTCCAGGAGCAGGAGACGCTGCTGCTGGCGGCCAAGGTTGAGGCCCTGTCGAACCAGATCAACCCCCACTTCCTCTTCAACACGCTGGCGTCGATCTCCTCGCTGATTCGCACGCAGCCCGACACCGCGCGCATGCTGATCATCAAGCTGTCCGGGCTTCTGCGGCGGCTGATGCGCAGCACCGATCACTTCGTGACGCTCCGCGAAGAGCTCGAATCCATCGACGAGTACCTCGACATCGAAGTGGTGCGCTTCGGTCCCCAGCTTCGAGTGGTCAAACGCATCGGGCCGGACACGCTGGATGTCATCGTGCCAAGCATGATCCTCCAGCCCCTCGTCGAGAACTCGATCAAGCACGGGCTCGAGCGTAAAATTGGGGAGGGGCGCATCACCATCAGCACCCGCCTTCGGGACCGCTATATCGTCATCGAGGTTCACGATGACGGGCTGGGCATGACCGAGGAGCGGCTGCAGCAGGCCTTCGGCGAGGGGATCGGCTTGAGCAACGTCAACGAGCGCCTTCGGGTGATTTACGGCGCCGGCTGTCAGGTCAAGCTCAAGAGCATTCCCGGAGAGGGTACCTGGGCAAGCGTGGAAATACCCGAGATAGCCGTACCCGACCGTGGTCCGCAGCCGGGCAGTCGGGCAGGAGACCCGGTTCGCGTGACGGCGTAAGATGGAGCTGCGGGCCGTGGTGGTCGACGACGAGCAGCTGGCCCGGGATGAGCTGGGGTATCTGTTGGGGCAGCTCGGGAGCGTCGAAGTCATCGCACAGGCAGGCAATGGGGTCGACGCGCTGTCGACCATCGATCGGCTGCAACCCGATCTGGTCTTCCTCGACGTGCAGATGCCCGGCCTGACGGGGTTCGAGGTGGCGAGACGTCTGCTCGAGTCGCGGAGCGGCTCCCACATCGTGTTCGTGACCGCCTTCGATCAGCATGCGATCGAAGCGTTCGAGGTCAACGCCGTCGATTACCTGCTCAAGCCGGTCGATCAGGCGCGGTTGGAAGTGGCGGTGCAGCGAGCGCGACGGCGTATCGAAGCGGATCGGATCGATCGGGCGGTCGAAGGCAATGCGCCTTCGGAGCGCGAGGCGCTCGGCGCCGGGGCGTTGAACGCTCAGCTGGAGAAGATCGTCGAGCTCATGGCCGAGCGTCAAGGACGCCGCGAGCGTCTGGCGATCAAGGTTGGTGAGCGATTCTTGCTGGTGCAGGCCGATGAGATCATTTATGCCTCGCTGGCCGACGAGACGATTGCCGTGGCGACGATGCAGCATGTGGGAACATCGAACTATCGAACCCTGGACGAGCTGCACGCCCGGCTCGATCCGAACGTTTTCTGGCGGGTGCATCGTTCGTATCTGGTGAACATCAACAAGATTAAGGAGATCGTGCCTTGGTTCAGCCGGAACTACATCCTCCGGATGAAGGACGAGAAGTCAACGGAGATTCCAGTCAGCCGGACGCAGACGCGCAAGCTCAGGGACTACCTGAAGCTGTAGTCGCCCCCCCGGACGAACCGCTGCAGGCCAGCTTCGACGAGTTCGTCGCGGCCACGCCCGGCGAGCCGTTCGCAGGGCCGGTCGCAGCGGGCGCGCCCGAACCGATGGCGCAGGAAGCCTCGCTGGCGTTCGACGCCCCAGCCTCGCGCGCTGGCATCCGCTTCGCCCAGGTGAAGGAAGAAATCACGGCGTGGGTCAAGACGCTCGTGTCGGCGGCGGTGTACGCAGTGCTGATCGTGACGTTCGGCTTCCAGGTGGCGCGCGTCGAAGGCCAGAGCATGGCGCCGACGCTGGAGGATCAGGATCGGCTGATCGTCAACAAGCTGGCGTATCGCATCGGCGAGCCGCGACGGGGCGATATCGTGATGCTGTACTACCCGCTCAATCCCGAGAAGTCGTTCGTCAAGCGCGTCATCGCCGAAGAGGGTGACACGGTCCGCATCGTCGACGGGCGTGTCTACGTGAACGACGTCCCGCTTCAGGACGACTACGTCCCGGAAGAGTTCCGCAGCCATGACGACTGGGGGCCGCAGGTCATCCCCGAGGGCTACGACTTCGTCATGGGCGACCACCGCAACAACAGCTCGGACAGCCGGCACTGGGGGATGGTGCCGAAGAAATACATCATCGGCAAAGTCCAGGTGCGCTGGTGGCCGGTGCCGACGGCCAGAGTGTTCTAGGGACAAGGAGTAGAGGCTAGAGGCTGGAGGTTAGGGACTTATCCTTATCTGGAACACCTTCGGCCAGAGCTTGCCGGTGACAAAGAGCCGATCGTTCTGCTCGTCGTAGGCGATCCCGTTGAGGACGTCGACCGACCGCCGTTCAGACGCCGACAACAGGCCGCGGAGATCGATGTAGCCAAGAACTCGGCCCGTACCTGGCGCCACGCGGGCCACGATGTCGGTGGTCCACAGGTTTGCCAGGATCTCCCCGTTCACGTACTCGAGCTCGTTGAGGTGCCGAAGCGGCTGCCCGACCGCGGTGACTTTGATGCGCCGCAGCTCACCGAAGGTCTCGGCATCGAGGACCCTGAGCTCGTCGGTGCCATCGCTCATGATCAGGTTCGTGCCGTCGTGGGTCAGGCCCCATCCCTCGCCTTTGTAGCTGTACGTCCGGCGCGGTGCGAACGTGTCCTTGTCGTAGGCGAAGGCCACGTTCGATTGCCAGGTGAGCTGGATGAGGCTGCTCTTCCAAATCACGATCCCTTCGCCGAAATGCGCTTTGTCGAGGTCGCGCTTCTGGACGACTTCGCCAGTCTCGAGCTTGACCTTGCGGATGGACGAGCGTCCGTTCAAGCCGGTGCCCTCGTAGAGAAACCCGTCCACGTACTGAAGCCCCTGCGTGAAGGCTTGCGGATCGTGGGGATAGGTTTTCACGACCTGATAGCCGTACATGGGGAGGGAGGACTGAGACAGCAGAATTGCAGGATTGCAGAATTGCAGAATTGCAGGAAGGAAGGTTGAAAGGAGGAAGGACGAAAGGAGGAAGGTCGAAAGGATGCCTCTGCGCAAGCTTTCGTTCGATCCTTCCTTCGATCCTTCCTTCGATCCTTTCTGCAATCCTGCAATCCTGCAATCCTGCAATCTGGTCATGGTCTCCGGTAAGTGCCTGACCTTCCACCCCGCTTGAGCACGAGACGGACCTCGCCAATCACCATCGCCTTGTCCACCGCCTTCACCATATCGTAGATCGTGAGTGCCGCGACGGCCACCGCCGTCAGCGCCTCCATTTCCACGCCGGTCTGCGCGCGCGTACGCACTAGAGATTCGATGCTGTAGCCTCGCGGGGTCGGTGTCAGCTCCACGTGCACGTGGGTCAGCGGCAGCGGATGACAGAGCGGGATGAGCGAGGCGGTCTGTTTGGCCGCCATGATGCCGGCCAGGCGCGCCGCCTGCAGCGGATCGCCCTTGCGGATGGCCCCCTGCCGGATGAGTCGGCGCGCCTCCCGCGACATCGCGATCGAGCCGCGCGCGATGGCCTCGCGGTCGGTGACGGGCTTGTCGCCGACATCGACCATTCTGGCTCGTCCACGCGCATCGACATGCGACAAGGTGCGTGTTCGACCTGCTGCCCGTCTGCGACGAGTGGTGTGCCTACTCTTCGTCACCGGTCTCCCCCTGCGCCAGGAAGAACGAGAGGCTCTCGAGCGAGACGGTCAGATCCACGCTCTTCAACTTGACGCCCGGTGGCACCTCGAGCGTCCCCGGCGAGAAGTTCAGGATCGCCTTGATGCCGGCGGCCACGACGAGGTTGAGCACGGTCTGGGCGACGGACGCGGGAACGGCGATGACCGCGATGCGGATGCCGTCGCGCCGCGAGATCTTGCGGAGATCGTCGAGGTCGTAGATCGGAACGCCGCCGCGTGACTGCTGTCCCACCTTCTCGCTCTTCGTGTCGAAGAGCGCGGCGATCTCGAATCCTTCCTGGCGGAACCCCGGATAGTCGGCGAGCGCCATCCCGAGGTTGCCGGCGCCCATGATGGCGACATGCAGCTTCTGATCGAGTCCGAGAATCTGACGGAGATGCCGCTTGAGGTCCCGGACGTAGTAGCCGACCCCGCGAACGCCGAATTCACCGAAATACGCCAGGTCTTTGCGGATCTGGGCGGCATTGAGATGGAACTGCTCGGCGAGCGCCTGCGAGGAAATCGTCCGCACGCCGGCGCCGTCCAGCACGTTGAGGCAGCGGAGGTAAACGGAGAGACGATTCGTCGTGAGCTCTGAGATTTGGTCGAGACTCTGGCGGGTTTTCGCAGCCTTGTTCGCAGTTTTCACAAGCCACCGCGATTGTAGCAAATGCTAACATCGTACGCATGGGTCCAGCGCCTCGCGCGCGGCGGCTGCTCGGAAAGCACGGTGTGCTGGGATGGGCGTCGCTCCTGGTGCTCGGTTTTTGCGTGTCTGGCGATGCGCAGACGCCCGTGCGCCGCGCCACGAACATCGCGGCCATCCTGGCGTACCCCAACTTCTACCACCTGCGATCGATCCTCGTGGTCGGCACCGTGGCGCAGCAGCCGAACGGCGACATCCGCGTCTCGGACAGTGTCGGATCGCTCAGGGTCATTCCCGACGGCAGTGCGCCCGACGGTCTCAACGAGGTTCGCGGGCAGTTCTGGGATATCGGCCGCATGAAATCCGACGATCCGCGGTTGGCGGGTATGGATCTCCCCGCGACATTTCGCATCGATCCCGACGGAGCCTGGCCCCGCCCTGGCGAAGTCACGGCCATCATGGCTGCGAACATCGCCCCCGCTGCGCCAGCGCCGGCGGCCATCGAGTCGTCCAGCAATCCGGGCTTTCCCCTGGTGTCGCTGCGGTCCCTCGTCCTCGACGCCTCGCGGTATCTCGATCAGAAGGTCACGCTCACCGGGCAGTATTACGGTCGGAACTTGTCGGGCGATCTCCCCGAATCTCCCGCGCAGAGCCGCTTCGATTTCGTGCTCCGGGTGGCTGACGCTTCGATCTGGGTGACCAACCTGCGACCCCGTGGCAAAGATTCGAAAGGCCGGGAATTCGACCTGGGGCTCGACGCGCGGCTCGACACCGGAAAATGGCTGCGTGTCTCCGGTACCGTTCGGCAAGGTCGTGGGCTGCTGTGGATCGAAGGCGAAGCCAACACGCTCGCGATGACAGAGGCGCCGACCCAGCCGGTTGCGGAAGCGGCGACCGAGGAGCCCTCAATCCGCGTCCCGGCCGCGCCGGCGGCCGAAGTGGTCTTCAGCGCGCCCACCGAGGACGAGATAGACGTCTCGCTCGCGACGAACGTCCGGATTCAGTTCTCGCGCGACGTCGACCCTGCCACATTCAAGGGCCGCATCCGGGTCGGGTATGCCGGGTCACCCGATGGCTCGCTGATTGCCGAGACCTTCCCGGCGGATAAGTTCAAAACGGCATATCGCGCGGCGAACCGGGTGCTCGAGCTCAATTTCACCGACCCGCTCACGCAGTTCCGCACCGTCAAAGTGGAACTTCTCGAAGGAATCCTCGGTACCGACAAGCAGGAAGTGAGGCCCTGGACCCTCACGTTCCTCCTCGGCGGGCCGTGAGTCACCCAGGATTGGGACCCGCGCAGGAGCGATCTCCTCGCTGCCACCCGCCCTGTATCTAACCGTTCGGCCCCAACAGGACTCCAATCGCGTGTCGAACGCGATCAATCAGCGCGTCGCGATCGTCCAGCGTCAACTCGGCTGTTTCGATCGGCTGCCCCACCCGGATGCTGACGTCGGCGGGGCGGATAATCCAGCTGCCCTTCCGCATGGCTGCGCGTCCCCCCTGGATGGCCACCGGGACGACTGGTGCGCCTGCCTTGATCGCCATGATAAAGCCGCCCTTCTTGAAAGGCAGCATGTCTTCGGTTCTGCTGCGAGTGCCTTCAGGAAAAATGAGAAACGAGTTGCCGGATCGCAGTGACCGCGCCCCCGCTTCGATCGAGCGCATGGCCGATTCCTTCCTCCGGCGGTCGATGGGAATGAAGCCGCCCATTCGAAACGCGCGGGCCAGAACCGGAATCCGGTCGATCTCGTGCTTGTAAAGAATGTGCAGCCTCGGGTGGAGCGCCGTGTAGAGAATCGGTGGATCGACGTTGCTCTGATGGTTGCAGCAGTACACAGCCGCACGGCCGTGAGGCAGGTGCTCGGTACCGGCCAGGTGGTAGCGGATGCCGGTGAGAGCCAACGCCAGACGCACGCCGCCGTGCCCGAAAATGTAGAGGAGATCGACCCACCCGAACAATGTGGCCAGCAGCATGCCAACCAGGCCGGTCACGAAGACGTAGAGGGACACAGCCACGTATGTCGCGGCAGACCGGACGGCGGCAATCAGCAACCACGACATTATTACAAATTGCAGAATTGCAGGATTGCAGGATTGCAGGATTGCAGGATTGCAGAAGGGCAAAGGGCAGATTGCAAGGGCAAAGAGGCAGATTGCCAAGGGCAAAAGGTAGATTGCCAAGGGCAGAGTGCAGATTGCCAAGGGCAGAGTGCAGACTGCGGATTGACGACCGCCGATTGGAAGTCGAGGGGGCTCCCAGATGGCAGACGTTATGTGTCTAGAGACCGCCTCACAAAACCTGGCTCAGTCACGAAGTCACAAGAACGCGAAGGCTTATGAGATGAGTTCTAGCGCGTCCGCGAACCGGGTCGACGGCGCGGGAGGGCGAACGATGGAGGGGTGGACGAACGACGTGAAGATCCGGACAGGAGATGCTCGGAGATAGGCACCGAGGCAGACGAGAACGTGTCTGCCTCGGCGTCAAGCAACTACGACGCGCGCGCGGCACGGCGCGGCGCTGCCGCCGCCGCCGTCACGCGTGGCGTGGCGGTTCGCGATGGGGCCGTGGCCCGTGGCGTCGCCTTCGCCACTTTGGCGCGGGCGGCCGTTCGCGCTTTCGCCGAGAAGCAGCGCTCGAGCGCGCCGTCGACGCGTCCTTCGATCGCCGCCGCCGTTTCCCGCATCACTTCGGAGACTTCCGACACGATCAGGAACTTCGCGCGATCGAGCATGCGCTTCTCGCGGAACGAGAGGCTCTTGGACTTGGCGAGGAACGTGAGGCTCTTCAAGACGTCGGCGACTTCATAAATAGAACCGCTGCGCATCTTGTCCGAGTTGTCCTTGAACCGCCCTTTCCAGTTCTGATGATTGTCGATCTTGCCGTCACCCAGAAGGCCGAACAGTCGATCGACCTCCTCGTCGCTGATGGCGCGGCGGAGGCCGACGCCGTCCACGTTGCTCACCGGCACGAGGACGGTCGTGTCGTTGGCGACGATGCGCAGATGAAAGAAGCCACAGGTGGTGCCGAGAATGGTTTTTTCTTCGATTCGTTCGACGATGCCCAGACCATGATTCGGGTAAATGACCTTGTCGCCGACTTGAAACGTCACGTGTCCCCCTAGGAGCTCAGTATGGAAGGCCGCTACATGCCCGGCAGTCCCTTCAGTATACTCGACGGAGAGGCCCAAATACAACGGAAATGGCCTGAAAATCGCCTTTTTTGACGACTTCTGCGAGACGCCGGATCTCAGCCGCTGGAAGACGGCGAGGTAAGTGACTCAGGGATATCAGGTTGGCTGCCACACCCCCAGGGTGGACGCCGCGGTCGATTCGCACTAGAATCGGCGCCCCATGCGACTCCAGGCTGACCTCCTCGACTCACTGAGCCGGCTGAAGCTGGAGCGATCCCCGGTGGCCATCGGCTTTCTCGACGCGCCACCGGAGGGGCTGCCGCGCATCGACCGGCCCCAGCCTGCCGGGTGCGGGTACTGGAAGCAGGCCTCGGAAGGCCACGCGTTCTACACCTTGCCGGCAGACCACGAAAACTGCGCGGTTGGGGCATTCACCCACGGAGTGACGCTCACACCCGAAAAGACGAAGGAACTCGAATCGCTCATGGGAACGATGATCGAATTGCGCTACCTGCGAAGTGATGAGGTGGCCGGCATTCCGCACCGGACTACGCCCCTCGATGTCGTAGCATACGCGCCGCTCGACGAAGCCGCGTTCGAGCCTGACGCGGTAGTCTTCCGCGGAAATCCACGGCAGATCATGCTGATTCTGGAAGCGGCGAGAGCCGCCGGCGTCTTCGAATCCGGCGTCGCGATGGGCCGCCCTGCCTGCGCGATGATTCCGCACGCCGCATCCTCCGCCTCAGGCGTGGCAAGCGTCGGCTGCATTGGCAATCGGGTCTATACCGGCCTGGGAGACGACGAGCTGTACTTCACCGTACCCGGAAATGCCCTCGCACGCGTCCTCGAACAGCTGGGGACCATACTCACCGCGAACCAGGGGCTCGAAGCGTTTCACCGGGAGCGAGCCGCCGCGCTGAGTGCATAACGGCCGATCCGCCACGACAGCTTTGGCCCTCGGCATAAGTTGGAGCTACACGGTTGTCGGCCCTCTGGTTGACCTCTCACTGACTCGCGGACGACCGTGATGCTCGAAGGTTCATACCGCTTCACGTATCACTCAGGGCACGCTTCGTGATACTTCCCCGGGTCCAGGGGGACTACGAATGAAGGCGCTGATGAAAGCGAAAGCGGTGTTGCACGACGATGGCCAGCTGGAAGTGGAAGTGACACCGTTCGTTTTCGATGAGCGCCAGACGCGTCAGCTCGCGAACGCGATGGCCGAGCTGATTATGGAAATGCTCGGCGAAGAGATGCCCGAGGCCTCCCCGGACCCGTTTACGACCCACTGAGCGAGAGTGAGCTGGGGGCGATGGACCCTCAGCCGGCCAAGTCTTTCTCTCCAAGTTTGCCGCGCTGACCGCTGGGCCATCAACGCGTTGCGTCTTGAGGTGCTCGCGATGGAGCGACTGCGTGGCGGCAAGAAGGCCATCCCAACGAGCAATCCGCGTAAGTTGTTGCTACGATAGAGGCGCCTACCTGACGCCGGAGTGGTGAAACTGGCAGACGCGCGGGACTCAAAATCCCGTGACCTTTACAGGTCGTGAGGGTTCGACCCCCTCCTCCGGCACCACCTAACTGTTCTAACTACTCGCTACTACCTGAATGTCTGCATCCCCATGGGCCCAGTGGTCCCACTGTCCTGGCGGTTGGCAACGTGCTCGTGATCCTGAAGTCCAACCCGGAATCAAAATAATGAGCTGAGCACAACGACCCGTGGGGCATCAACGGTAGCCGAACAACGGCGGGAACACGACAACCACCAGCGCCGCCCATATCGCATACACAGGGAGGTAGGCGATCTGCCATTGCTCCAGCGCAGCAAACAAGCCGCGGCGACGCAAGAAGGACGCATAGAGCCACGCCGTCCACGTCAGGTTGACCAGCAGAATGAGATTCTCGCCAAGAGCGGCCACTCGGTTTGGCGTGAAGCCAAACTCGGAAATGCGCTGTGCGATCGCCGTCAGCGCCACCACGTCTACCACGAGCGCGCTGACCACGAGCAGGAGTTGCAGGCCGTCGAAGAAGTCGGGCGGTGCCTGCGGGTCGCGCGCGGAGGCGGCGTAGAGCACCAGCCCCACGACGACGGCCAGCAGCAGATCGAAGCCGATCAGGATCTCCCGCTTCACGTTGATCGGGTTGCCTGTCCACGCCATCGTCGCCAGAAACCCAAGGAGCAGAATCGTGAACAGCGGCGTGAACAGCCTGGTCAGCACCGGTGCCATGTTCTCGATGACGCTCTGCTTCGCTTCCACCAGCCAGGAGCCGATGATGACGGCCCCTGCCGCCCCACACGGGATCAGCCAGCCCCCGATGAACCACCCGGGATTCATGTCGATGGCGGAGAACAACATGGCCGTAAAGCCGGTGACGACCCCCCCGCCGAGCGCGATGAGCACGTAGTAGATGGCCAGCTCGCCCGAGAACCGCACGAAGTCCATACGCCGGCCGGAGGAGAACCAGCGACCTCCGACGTACGCCACACCGATGGCCATCAGCCACAACGCGATGGGCAGATGCAAAACGGTCAGCACCTGAGTGTCGCTGCCCTCCGGGAAGTTGTCGAGCCGTTCCGGATTGTTGAAGGGGAAGACGTTGGCGAACACGACTGCGGCCGCGAAGGGCAGCGCGAGCCAGAGGCCGCTCACAGCATTCAACCCGCGCTTCCACATGAAGTAGATCGTGAGCAGCGGGAAGACGAACAGGCTGGCGTTGCGGAAGTAGAACGAAGGCACTTCCTCGTCAGGGCTGAGCGGAACACCGAACAGCGCTGGCAGCTTGACGGCTAATCCCGCGGCGACGGCAAGGCTCAGGACGACAAGGAGCTCGGTGCGTGAGCTGTTTGCCGGCGCGTCAGTATCGGGCGCCACGACCAATTGCTTCCACAGCCGCTCGGAATGCGCGCGTGCGAACTCGCGTGACAGCGCATCGAGGTTGCCCATGCGCTTCACCGCGACCAAGAAAGCTTCATCTCCGGCGAGGCCGGCCTCGGTGAGCGCAGCCAACTGGTCGCGCAGGTGTCCCTCGAGTTCCTCCACGTCGGGACCGTGAACAGCCTGCCGGCGGCGCAGGTAGGCCCGCCACTGCGCGATTTGATCCTCGATTGGCTGATCGGCGAAGGTCGTCATACTGTGCATGCCTGCAACCAGATGCCCCGGAGGGTGCCGTCGACGGCCTTCCACTGTTCCCGATGGGCGGCGAGCTGCGCCCGGCCTTCTTTCGTGATCCGGTAGTACTTGCGCTTGCGGCCGCTCTCGGACGCGGCCCACTTCGCGGCGACGTGACCTTGGCGCTCGAGCCGGTGCAGCACGGGATACAGCATGCCGTCGGTCCACTGTAAGTGCCCGCCTGACAACTCAGCCACTCGCTTGATGATCGCGTAGCCGTAACTGTCGCCTTCGGCAAGGATGGCGAGCACGAGCGGCGTGGCGGA
>DATLLJ010000082.1:0-4349 GCA_035537875.1 Vicinamibacterales bacterium
GGTGGGCCTCCAGCACCTGTATCCGCCCGGCGTCCCCTATCGAGAGCACATCCACTCGGTCGTCCGAACGCCGAACGGCAACGATTACGGCAAGGACCTCCTGCGTCAGCACTACGCGCAACACCCGCACGGGAGATAGCCACCGGTTCCCTTCGCCGCGTGATGAGGGCGCGGCGGTCGCCGGAACGCAGGTACCCGGCCAAAAGCGCCTTGACAGCTCCGCGGCGTCCAGCAAACGATACTTGCATGAGCTGGCGTTGGACCGTCGGGATGGGCCTGGTGGCGCTTGGCTGTGCATCGCCTGCCGTTGCACAGGGCGCCTACGTCGGCGCCGCGCTGACCGGCGACATCGTTCGCTTCAACGGCAGTGAGACACGGGGAGTCGGCGACGTGCGCAGCGGAGGCGAAGCGCTCGGTTTTGCGCTGCGCGTCGGGACCCCTCTCGCTTCGATCTGGGGCGTCGAAGCGGAATTCGTTTACCCCGCGGAAATCGAGAGCGAGAGCTCCCCCGATGTTTTTCCGCTGGGTTCGTTCATCGCGACGAACGGACCCATAGGCATTCCCGGCCCGTTGATTTATCCGCCCATTTCGTACCGCGTCCGCACATCGTGGCGGACGAGCACATTTTCTACCGGCGTCTGGGCGCGGCATGACCTCTCGGAGCGCGTTGCCCTCGTGTACTCCGGGGGAGCAGCGTTCAACCGAACGAAAAATGAGTTCGAATTCAGCTACACTCCGTCTCCGCGATTCGGAATCATTGCGCCACCTTCGTCGCTGACCGAAACTGTCCTCTACTCGGTGCAACCCTTTGCAGGCATCGGTGCGCGAATAGGCATGACCGCGCACTTCGAGCTCGTTCCTGCGGTGAAGTTGCTCGGGCTGGAAAGCGGAATGCTCGTCCGTCCGAGCATCGGGCTCGGATGGACCTTCTGACGGGCCACAGCTCTGCAGCACGCGGCGCGGTCTCCTGATCCCGCCTGGCGTGCAGCCTGAGCGCCAATCGGGCGTGGGCTTCAGAATTTTCCGAGTTGGCCCGGGAATGACTACTATCTTTGCCGTGATCTGGCCGGAATGGTCCTTGGACGCGCACGGATGACGGAACAGCCCGTACGCCCGCCGCTGTGGGCTCACGTCGCAGATATCGCCGCACTGGTCCTGCTCGGAATTTCGGCCTACGTCGTCGTGAACGGCGGATTTGTCATCCGCCCGCTGTCAATCAGGATCTCGTTCCGATCTGCCGACAGGGCGTTCCTGTGGGTCGTGGGGCTGGTCGTTGTTCGACACTTGCTTCTGCGTCGCCCGGCGCTGCCGGAGCGTATTCACGAGTGGGTTCGTCAGCTGGCTCGGTCGGCCGGCAGGCTTCGTGACGATGCCGAGCTGTTGGGGATTCGCCCTTTGTCGTTCGGGACCTGGCGAGAAGCTGTGTGGGTGCTCGCCGGCGTCACCCTTCTCTTCGCCGCGCTGACCGCGGGGATGACTTACCCGCAGGCCCTTCAGCTCGGCTCAGGGGTCAGCCCGGATACCGGCGATCCACTCTTCTCGACGTGGCGGCTCGCGTGGATCGCGCATCAGCTCGCGCATGATCCGCTGCATCTCTTCAACGCCAACATCTTTCACCCGGCGTCGTACACCTTGGCTTTTTCCGACTCGGTGTTGGTTCCCGCTTTCATGGCGGCGCCACTCCTCTGGCTGGGAGTGCCGCAACTGGTGGTTTACAACCTGGTGTTTCTCGCCGGATTTGCCCTGTCTGGTGTCGGCATGTTCGTCCTCGTACGGTCCCTGACCGGGCAAACCGGCGCCGCACTCGTGGCCGGCTTCGTGTTCGCGTTTCTGCCCTTCAGGTACATGCATTACGCCCATCTCGAACTTCAGATGGCGCAGTGGATGCCGCTCGGTCTCTGGGCGTTGCATCGGACTCTTCGCGAGGGACGTCTGCGTGACGGCC
This sequence comes from Vicinamibacterales bacterium, assembly GCA_035537875.1. Classification (GTDB taxonomy): domain Bacteria; phylum Acidobacteriota; class Vicinamibacteria; order Vicinamibacterales; family CAVVIG01; genus DATLLJ01. The sequence continues at coordinate 1,946 of DATLLJ010000082.1, forward strand.
TGCTGACCGGGCTGTTCTTTGCGCTGCAAGTGTATTCAGCGATGTACTACGGCGTCTTCTTCGCGACGTTCCTGATCCCGCTGGTCGGCACCCTGCTGCTCGCGGGCGGACGACCGGTCCTGCAGCGTTCACTCCGACCTCTGGTCGCGGGAGCCGGGCTTGCTGCCCTCCTCATCGCGCCGCTTTCCATACCCTATGTGGCGGCGAGATCGGCCGTGGGCGAACGGCCGATGCGGGAAATTGCGTTCTACAGCGCCATGCCGGCCGACTACCTGACCGCGGATTCGCGAAACGCGTTGGTTGGCGCGTCGACCGGCCGCTTTGCCAAGCAAGAGCGCGCCTTGTTTCAAGGCATCGTCGTACCGCTCGTCGCCCTGGTGGGTCTGTGGCCGCCGATGTCCGCAGCCAGAATTGGCTATCTGATCGCGATGCTCCTGGCGTTCGATGTGTCGCTCGGCGTCAACGGCGTCTCATACGGGTTCTTGCACCTGCTCGTCCCACCCTACCGCGGTCTGCGGGTCCCCGCTCGCATGGCGATACTCGTTGGCCTGTCGCTGTCGATTCTCGCAGGATACGGAATCGCCCGTCTGACAAGTCGCCGCTCGCGTCTGGCGGCGTCCTGCATCAGTCTCGTCGTCGCGTTGCTTGTCTTCGTTGAATATCGTCCAACGCTGGTCTTGAACCGGGTCCGGACAACGCCGCCCCCTGTCTACGAGCGGCTTCGACACGAGCCGACCAGCGTGTTGCTCGAGCTGCCGCTCAAGTCGCCCGACATCTATCTCGAGCCGGTGTACATGTACTTCTCCACATTCCACTGGCACAATCTCGTCAACGGGTACAGTGGCTTCAGTCCTCCGACCTACTCGAAGCTGCTCAACCTGATCATGACGTTTCCCGACGATGAGTCCGTGGCGGAGCTGCGGCGCCGAGGGACCGATTTCGTCATCGTGCACGGGGCGCTGTTCGAAGGTCCAGGCTACGCGGAGACGGTGTCGGCGATGGACCAGCGAAAGGACTTCGAGCTGGTAGGAACATACCCGTGGGAAGGCAAGGACACGCGCTTGTATCGACTGCGCAGGTTGCCCGACTGAAAAGACCCGACGGTTCGACGCCTGTCCGGCGCTCGCGTCACTATGGCGCAGCGGATGTCGGGGCGACTACTTCGTGTAAGTGATCCGGTATATCGCGCCACGCACGTCGTCGGACACGAGCAGCGAGCCGTCGGCCAGCTCCAGCACGTCGACGGGCCGACCCATGACCTGGCTTCCGTCGAAGAAGCCGCCGGCAAAGACCTCCTGGCCCGACGAAGCTCCGTCCTGCACGCGGACGACCGCGACGCGGTAGCCGAGCGGCGTGCTACGGTTCCAGGATCCGTGCTCGGCGACGAAGATCTGGTTCTTGTACTGAGCGGGAAACATGCTGCCCGTATAGAACGTCATGCCGATTGCCGCTACGTGCGGTCCCATCTTCACCATCGGTGGCCGGTAATCGGAGCAGGATTTGTTTTTTCCGAACTCGGGATCGAGCACGTCACCCTGGTGACAGTACGGGAATCCGAAATGCTGGCCAGCGGCGGTCGCGTGGTTCAGCTCGTCGCTCGGCAGGTTGTCGCCGAGCATGTCGCGGCCGTTGTCGGTGAACCAGAGTCCGCCGCCAACCGGGTCGAACGCCATGCCCACTGAGTTCCTCACGCCGCGCGCGTAGATTTCCCTGCCGGAACCGTCGGGGTTCATGCGCTGGATCGTGGCCCATGGGTCGCCCTTGTCGCACACGTTGCACGGGCCGCCGACCGGGACGTACAGCTTGCCGTCCGGCCCGAATTCCAAGTACTTCCAGCTGTGGTTGGGGGTGCTCGGATCGGTGGGCAAATCGGCGATGACGACCGGGGTGGAAGGCTTGTCGAGGCTGCTCAGGATATTGTCGTAGCGAACGATCCGGTGCTGTTCGCCGACGTACAGCGAGCCATTCCGAAAGGCGACGCCGTTGGGCATGTTGAGCCCGGTGAGGATGGTCTTCACCTCGTCGGCGCGGCCGTCCTTGTTGGTGTCGCGGACCGCGTAGACGTTGCCAATCTTCGGGTTCCCGGAAAAGAGGCCGAAGCTGCCCACGAATACCGTGCCGTCCGGCGCCAGAGTCATCTGACGCGCCGATGGCAGCCCCTCGGCGTAGAGTGCGATCTGAAAGCCGGGTGGCAGCGAGACTTTGGCGAGCTGGAGAGGCGGCAGAGGCTGCGGCTTCTGCTGTGCCTGTCCGGGAATAGCCACCGTCAAAGCAGCGAAGATCAGGGTCAAGCGGATCTGATTCATGGGAATCTCCGTGATGATTCGCAGCTCAAGATCATAGCCCGTCTGCGACCTGAACGACATCCATCTGCGGCCTAGTCTCCCCCAACGCAAAGGATTAG
>DATLLJ010000083.1:0-32272 GCA_035537875.1 Vicinamibacterales bacterium
TTGGCTGGGAGGCAGGGATTCGAACCCCGATACCGTGGTCCAGAGCCACGTGTCCTACCGTTGGACGACCTCCCAGTACCAGCCGGCGCGCTCCGAAGGGACGGAACTGTCGATTATAGTCGCTCGCATTCACGAGCGGCAAGCGCGTCGCTGGTCCTGGTCGGCCTGATCACGATGCACGCGTGACCGCGTCAGCGCATCTCGTCGTGGCCCGACATCTGCCCGCCGTGATCGCTGTTGCTCTCGTCGCGGCTCTCGTCGCTCGTGGTCTCACCCTGCTGTTCCTGCTTGCGGCGATGGCTCGCCATCCCACCCTTGCGTCCGGCCTCACGCGCTTCCTCGCTCGTCCACTCGTGCGCCGTACCCTTCTGGTGGGCCGCCTTGCCGCCCTTGCTCGCGATCTCTCGCTGTTTGTTCCGCTCCATCGACGCAAATCCACGATCCTCTGTTGCCACCGTGCCCTCCTCACCGGGCAGCGGCCCGGGGTCTCACCTCAGCCTTACGCTGCGCTTTCTGCACCGCGCAGCGCGGTCAACACTTGGGCTGCAACCGATGTGCCACGAGCGGAGGCTCTAACGTCCTGCGGCAGAAGCACTTAGGAAAAGCGATTCCGTACCGGCGATGGCGCGCTGGGAAAATGGTTTCCCTGCGCCCGTAAGCGGTCCGTAACCAGTAAGTTGTCGGGAATGCGAATCGGCGGCTCGATCAGGCGGAGCGCGCCGCGGCGAGCTTCGACGCGGCCAGAAACCGCTCGCGCACGCGCATACGGCCGAGCAGCGCGAGCACCTCGAAGAGTCCCGGGCTCACCGCGCGTCCCGTGACTGCGACGCGCGAGGCATGAATGAGCGAAGCGGCCTTCACACCTCGCGTCTCCGCCACACGCCGCAGCGCGGCTTCGATCGACGCCGGATCGAACGCGGGCAGCTCCGCGAACGCGACATCCAGCGCGGCCAGGTGATCGCCCATTCCGTGGAGGTGCTTCGCGGCGGCATCGGGGTCGTATTCAATCGCATCACTGAAGAAGAATTTTCCCTGCTCCGCGAACTCGCCGAGCGTCTTGACGCGCGGCTTCAGAAGCTCGACCACCGCGAAGAACCACGCGTGTCGTTCCTCGAGGTAGGCCTCCGTCCAGAGTCCGGCCGCCTCGAAAGACGGCTTCAGCCGGCGAGCGAGCTCATCAGGCGCGAGCGTCGCGAGGTGCTGCTGGTTGAACCAGTCGAGCTTTTCGGGATTGAAGATCGCGTTGCCCCCGCTGATGCCCTCGAGCGCAAAGACGCCGACGAGCTCATCCTTTCTGAACAGCTCACGATCGCCCGCGCCCGGCGACCACCCGAGCAGCGCCAGGAAATTCACCATCGCCTCGGGCAGAAAGCCGTGGCGCGCGTACTCCATCACCGAGGTGGCGCCGTGCCGCTTGCTGAGCCGTTTCCTGTCGGGACCAAGTATCAGCGGGACGTGCGCGAACCGCGGAACGTCGGCACCGAGCGCGCGGTACAACAGGATGTGCTTCGGCGTGTTGGAAATGTGATCGTCACCGCGCACGACATGCGTGATGGCCATCTCGATGTCGTCGGACACAACCGAAAGGTGATAGGTCGGGTGGCCGTCTGATCGGACGATCACGAAGTCTTCGATGTGAGCCGCGTCGACCTCGATCGGCCCGTGCACGAGATCCTCGAAGCGCGTGGATCCTTCGGGGCCGTCCGGCACCTTGAACCTCACGGCTCGCGGGACACGTCGGCGCTCCCGCTCGCCGATCTCCCCCGCGCCAAGCCGCCAGCAGGTGCGATCGTACCGCCACGCTCCACCCGGCCCGTCACTCCCTGCGGCGTCGCGCTTCGCCTTCAACTCCTCTGGCGTGCAGTAGCAGTAGTACGCGGACCCCTGCGTCACGAGCCGTTCGGCCGTCGCCCGGTGTCGGTCGAAGCGCTCGGACTGAAAGTAGGGCGCATGAGGTCCGCCGACCAGCGGGCCTTCGTCCCAGTCGAGCCCGAGCCACCGCAGGCCGTCGAGAATCCCGTCGACCATCTCGGCGGACGATCGCTCGGCGTCGGTGTCCTCGATCCGCAGCACGAACACGCCCCCCTGACGGCGCGCGAACAGCCAGTTGAAGAGCGCGGTGCGGGCCCCGCCCACATGCAGGTACCCGGTCGGCGACGGTGCGAAGCGGACGCGGGGCGCCCCGGGAGACATCGTCACGGCTCGTGGAATATCCGCGGGTTGCTCGGCATCACGTGCAGCGGCTCCCCTTTACGGAACGCGAGCGTGTCGAAGCGCTCGCGGGTCATCTCGACGTGGATGGGCGCTCCCTCGTCGTTCAACAGCACCAGACGAACAACGGCGCCGACGATCCGGATGTCGTCCAGCGTCGCAGACTGACTCCCGTTCGTCCGCGCGCGGCTGACGTCGGTTTCGTGCGGCCGCGCGTAAGCCGCGCGACCCGGGTTCGCGCGATCGCGAAACACGTTGACGGTGCCGAAGAAGTTCATGACGAACGGATTGGCCGGGCGCTCCACCACCTCCTCGACCGTGCCGTCCTGCTCGACGATTCCATGATTGATGATCACGACACGGTCCGCCAGCTCGATCGCCTCTTCCTGATCGTGGGTCACGAACACGCTCGTCAGGTGAATCTCGTCGTGCAGCCGCCTCAGCCAGCGTCGCAGATCGCGCCGCACGTTGGCATCCAGCGCACCGAACGGCTCGTCGAGCAGCAGCACCTTGGGCTCGACCGCCAGCGCGCGGGCCAGCGCGATGCGCTGCCGCTGGCCCCCCGAGAGTTGTGACGGCAGGCGATCGGCCAGGAAATCGAGCTGGACGAGCTTGAGCAGGTCGTGCACCTTGCGGCGGATCTCGTCGGCCGATGGACGTGTCTGACGAGGACGGACGCGAAGGCCGAAGGCGACGTTCTCGAACACCGTCATGTGGCGAAACAGCGCGTAGTGCTGAAAGACGAAGCCGACGCCACGATCCCGGGCGCTGCGCTCGCTGGCGTCCTCCCCTTCGAGCAGCACGGTTCCGGAATCGGCGGCCTCGAGCCCCGCGATAATCCGCAGCATCGTCGTCTTGCCGCCGCCGGAAGGCCCGAGCAGGGCGACGAGCTGCCCCGGAGGGACGGTGAAGCCGACGTTGTCGAGGGCGACGAAGCTGCCGAAGCGCTTGCTGACGTTTCTGACCTCGATAGCCATGTGGTTAGCGTGCGTCCTCTGGTGTCGCGCCCGGCTTCAGGCGGACATCGAGCTCCAACCGGCGCCCTGCAATCGTCTTGAGCACCAGCGTCACCAGCGCCAGCATCGCCAGCAGCGACGCGACGGCGAATGCCGCCTGAAAGTTGTACTCGTTGTAGAGAATCTCCACGTGGAGCGGCAGCGTATTCGTCAGGCCGCGGATCTTGCCGGACACGACGGACACGGCGCCGAATTCCCCCATCGCCCGCGCATTGCACAGGATGACGCCGTAGAGCAGCCCCCACTTGATGTTCGGCAGCGTGACGCGAAAGAACGTCTGGAAGCCACCGGCGCCGAGCACCTGTGCCGCTTCCTCTTCTTCTTTCCCCATCGCCTCCATGACCGGAATGATCTCGCGAGCGATGAACGGAAACGACACGAAGATCGTCGCCAGCACAATCCCTGGCACTGCAAAAACGACGCGGATGCCGTGCTCGGACGCCCAGGGGCCGAGGAAGCCCTGGCGCCCGAACAGGAGGACGAAGACCATGCCCGAAATGACGGGAGAGACGGCAAACGGCAGATCGATGAGGGTGATCAACAGGTTCTTGCCCGGAAAATCGAACTTGGCGATCGCCCACCCGGCGCACAGACCGAACACGAGATTGGCCGGAACGGCAATGGCCGCAGCCAGCAGCGTCAGCTTGAGCGCGGCGATTGCATTTGGCTCGGCAATCGCTGTCAGGTAGACACCGACCCCCCGCGACAGCGCTTCGCTGAAGACCGTGAAAAGCGGCATCACGAGAAACACCAACAGGAAAAGCAACGCAACGGCCGTCAGACCCCACCGGACGCCGGCGGGCTCGGTCAGGTGTCCGCGCCGGACGGCATGGCCAGGGCGGCTTCGTGCGTGGGCATATCCGGCCATGTGACGCGTCAGCCCGAGAGCTGCCTCGAGCTCCAGCCTTGCAGCATGTTGATGGCCAGGAGCAGGGTGAACGACAGCAGCAGCAGGACGAGCGCAATCGCCGTCGCGCCGGCGTAATCGAACTGTTCGAGCTTCGTGATGATCAAAAGCGGCGTGATCTCGGTCTGCATCGGCAGATTGCCGGCTATGAACACCACCGATCCGTATTCGCCCACGGCCCGCGCGAACGCGAGCGCGAAACCGGTCAGCCACGCCGGATACAAGTACGGAAGGATGACGTGCGTGATCACTTTCAGCCGGCTCGCGCCAAGGCTCGTCGCCGCCTCTTCCACCTCTGGATCCAGGTCCTCGATGACGGGCTGGAGTGTTCTGACGACGAAAGGCAAGCCGATGAAGACGAGCGCGACGGTGACACCGACGCGCGTGAAGGCGACCTTCAACCCGTAAGGCTCCACGATCGAGCCGAGCGTCCCGGTCGGCGCATAAAGCGCCGTCAGCGTGATGCCGGCCACGGCGGTCGGCAGCGCAAACGGCAGATCGACCAGGGCATCGACGAGCCGGCGTCCGGGAAAGTCATAGCGGACGAGCACCCAGGCGACGAGGAAGCCGAAGACCGCGTTGATCGCGGCCGCGATGACCGCGGCGCCGACGCTGAGGCGGTACGACGCGGTCACGCGCGGATCGGCAATCGTCGTCCAGAACGCGTCCCAGCTGAGCGACGCCGTCCTTGCCGGCAGCGTCAACAGCGGGATCAACACGATGAGGCACAGGTAGAACACGGTGTACCCCATCGTCAACCGGAAGCCCGGCAGTACGCTTTTCTTCCGTTGCCAAACAGACATGAACAACAGGCCGCGCTATTCTACCGGCCGCCGGGTTTGTAAATCTGGTCGAAGGTGCCGCCGTCGGCAAAATGCGCCTTCTGGGCTCTCTGCCACCCTCCGAACGCTTCGTCGATCGTGAAGAGCGTCACGGCAGCAAAGGTCGAGCTGTACTTTGCGGCGACGGCCTCGTCCCGCGGCCTATAGTGGTTCTTCGCCGCGATCTCCTGAGCTTCGGGCGTGTACAGGAACTGGAGATACGCTTCGGCGACCGCTCGCGTGCCCTTGCGGTCGACCACCTGATCGACAACGGCGACTGGCGGTTCGGCCAGGATGCTGATCGACGGGACGACGATTTCGATTTGGTCCTGCGTTTCGGCGAGCGCGAGGTACGCCTCGTTCTCCCAGGTGAGCAGGACGTCCCCGATGCCCCGTTGGACGAAGGTCGTCGTCGCGCCGCGTGCGCCGGAGTCGAGCACCGGCACGTTGCCGTAGAGCCTGCCCACGAAGTCCTGCGCGGTCGCGTCGGTTCCTCCAGGCAGCCGCTTCGCGTACTCCCAGGCGGCCAGATAGTTCCAGCGGGCGCCGCCTGAGGTTTTTGGGTTCGGCGTGATGACGCCGATGCCCGGCTTGACGAGGTCGCTCCAGTCTTTGACGCCTTTCGGGTTGCCCTTACGAACGAGAAACACGATGGTCGACGTGTAAGGAGCGCTGTTCTCCGGCAGGCGACTCTGCCATCCGGCGTCGAGCAGTCCAGACGCTGCAATGGCGTCGACGTCGTAGGCGAGCGCCAGCGTCACCACGTCGGCTTCCAGACCGTCGATGACGGCCCGCGTCTGGGCGCCGGCGCCTCCATGGGATTGCTGGATGGTGAGCGGCTGCTTCGATTTCGACTCCCATTGTTTGACGAACGCGGCGTTGACCTCCTGATACAACTCGCGCGTCGGATCGTACGACACGTTCAGCAGCGCGACCGGCCGGTCGCCAGCACCGCTCCCGCCCGATGGGCCGCCGCATGCGGCCGCCACAAGCGACAACGCCACACCGAGCACGGCCATGTCTCTGTGGATCTTCATCGTCCATTCTCCAGTCCGGCTCGAGCCAAACGACACAGCATCACACACGTCCCCCCTGAGATATCCCCGAGCACCTGTATGCCCAGACCGCGGTTCGGGACGAGCGCGGTGGGGGCGGCACGATCCACGAACAACAGACTCGACGCCGAGTGGAGCCGTTCGAGGCCGAACGGCGTCTTGCCTTTGCCGTTCACGACACTCCCGTCGGAACGCACGAGCTAGAACCCGAGCCGCAGGGTTACGCCAGCAGTCCTCGGTTCTCCGGGCAAGCCGACATAGAGGCCTGAGTTTCCAGGTTGAGCTGACAGCAGCTCGAAATAGTCGTGGTCCAGGACGTTGCGGGTCCAGAACGACAGCATCCAGCCTCCCGCCCACCGGAAGCCGGTGCGGAGGTTCACCAGAGGATAGCCCTCAATCATCAGGTACTCCGACACGCTCGGACTGGAGGAGAACTCGGAACGATAGCTCGTGTCGAAGGCGCCGAACACCTCACCGTCCTGTCCAAGGAGATGCGCCGGATTGACGTACTCGCCGCCAAGAGACAGCGCCCACTTTGAAATACCGGGGAGAACCGAACCGGAGATGTCCTTCCCCTGCGGTCCGCCCGTTTCCTCGAGCGGAGGCGGCGCGTCGGGGAACGAGATGTACCTGCCATCCGTGTAGGCAACGGCACCGTAGAACGACAGCCTGTTTGTCACTCTGGCACTGCCGTCGAACTCCACGCCACGGACACGAACCTTTTCAGCGTTTGCGAGGTATCCGCGGAGCACGCCGACCTGATCGTTGACGACCTGCGTCTGGTAGTCCTTGATCCCCGTGTTGAAGAACGTGAGGTTGGCCATGACGCCGGAAAACGGCTCGGTTTTGATCCCCGCCTCGAAGTGACGCACGTCCTCGGGCTTGACGACGGCCGCGGATGTAATAGGCCGGCCCAGGGCATCGGTCGGAACGCCGCCCAGGTTGAGGCCAACGGATTTGAACCCGGTCGCAACCGTCCCATACGCGTTGACCTGTGCGTTGATGCGGTATGCGGCCGTCACCTTGCCGGAGACGTTCGTGTCGTCGACGTTCGCCTGGTACGTGAGCGGAGACAGAACCGAACGCTGCAGCGCGATGAGCACCGGATCGGTCGTCTGCAGGCCGCCGTAGACCTGCTGGTCGTAGTCCAGATCCTTCCGGTCGTAGTTCACTCTGAGGCCGGGGAGCACCCGTACGCGATCGTTGACGGCCCACTCGAGCTGTCCGAACAGCGCCGCGCTCAACGTATCGAACCCAAACTGGATGTGCTGCCCGTATCCATCGAGCAGGCCTGGCGTCGCCGCCGCCGGCGTCGGTGCCAGCAGAAACCGCGCCGCGGCCGAGCCCTGTTCCTGCGTGTGGTACGGCGCCGGTTCGAGCGTCTGATAGAACCCGAAACCGCCGACGACGAGATTCATCGACGGCGTCAGCGATCCTGCGTAGCGAACCTCCTGCGACCACTGCTGCTGATCCGACGGCGCCGCCGAGATGGTCGTCACCGGCAGGCCGATGAAGTCGCGGTCGTTCGACGGCCGCCATTTCCAATAGCGCCAGCCGGTGATCGACGTCAGGCCGCCCGCGCCAATCCGCCGGTCGAGCGTCACCGACGCGCCGCCGAGATCCTGATACGACCGCCAGGGCGTGTCGGTGTCCGTCAGACGGTCGAACGCGTTGAAACTGGGCGGCGTGTAATCGAGATCGGCGGCGATCTGCGGATACTGGCGGCTGGCCGGCCGAAGCGTGGGGGCCACGCCGGCCACCACCTGGGCGTGGCCGTCGGGACGCTGACGCGTGGTATCCGCGGCCACGATAACGGCCATCCGGTCAGAGGGCGCGAACAGCAGCTGACCTCGCAGCCCGAGATTGTTCAGGCCGTTCAGATCGATGTTCGCGACCGTGTTGTCGATGAAGCCGCCGCGAGTGGTCCCCGAAAACGAGAGCCGTCCAGCCACTTTGGGCAAGAGTGGACCCGTCACCGACGTCCTCGCCTGCACGAGTCCCAGGCTGCCGTAATTGAGCTCGACGTCGCCGGCCGGGGTGAACGCGGGCTTTCGGGTGGTGACGTTGATGGCGCCGGCGGTCGTGTTCTTGCCGAAGAGCGTCCCCTGCGGGCCGCGCAGCACCTCGACCCGCTCGACATCGAGGAAGTCCAGCGTTGCGGCGGCGGGTCGCGCGAAGTACGCCCCGTCGATATAGAGGCCGACCCCCGACTCGATCCCGTCGTTGGTGAGGCCGAACGGGGCGCCGAGGCCACGGATGTTGACCGACGAGTTGCGCGGATTCGACGAGTAGAACTGCACCGTCGGGATCATCTCCTTCAGCCGGTTGACGTTGAACGCGCCGCTGTCGGCCACCAGATCGCCGCTCAGCACCGACACGGGGATCGGTACTTCCTGGATCGTCTCCTCGATGCGCCTCGCGGTCACGATGACCGACTCCGTGACCCGCGACGGCGTCAGCGTCACCTCTATCGCCACCGTCTCATTGCCCCTGACCGCCGCCACCGGTTGCCCCGCCGTTTCGAATCCATCGAGCACTGCTTCGACGCGGTACTGTCCGGGGGGCAGCGCGTCGGCGCGAGACACACCCTGCGCGTCGGTCACCCCTTCGACGATTGCCGCGGTTTCCTCGTTGATGATGCGCACCGTCGCACCCGGTATCGCCGCACCCGACGAATCGTGCACGGCGACCGTCGCCGAACCGCTCTGCCCGAACGTCAGCGCGGGATGCATGAGAGTCAGGAGCGCGCCGACAGCCACTTTCAATCTGAACGGAACCATTGAGCTTCTCCCCGACCGCGCCCACGCCAGGCATGGCGCACGTCGTGCTAAGTCGACATCGGGAACAACTGGACAGCAGATGTCGCCGGCGGTCGGCAGGTGGAGAAGCGGGATCGTTACCTGAAAGCCTCGAGACCCCTCAACCTGGCCGTCGCCGGCCGCCTACACGCGCATCGACAGCGCGTCGGTGCGAGGGAGCGGGGCGCGGTGGGGGGAAAAGACATGGAGGTAAGGGGTCAGAGGTCAGAGGTTAGGGATCAGAGGTCAGGGATCAGAGGTTGGGGGCGGAGGCCCCGGTCAGCGATTTTCGTCGACCTCGTTTGCGTGTCACTTTCCTGTTCACGTCGGCCAGCGTCGTGTTGTCGAGGATCCGGGCGGTCGCGTCGCGCACTTCCTTCATCGCGATCCGCACGCCGCACGTCGCCTCGTCGACGCACTCAGTGCACTTCATGTACGCCATCTTGCTGACGCACGGGACGGCCGCGAGTGGACCGTCCAGCGCGCGGATGACTTCACCGAAGGTGATCTCGGAGGGCCGGCGGCGCAGGAAGTAGCCCCCACCTTTCCCTTTTCTGCTCTCGACCACACCGCAGCGCTTCAGCTCGAGCAGAATCGCCTCCAGGAACTTCTTCGGGATCGCCTCGCGGGCCGCCAGCTCCGAAATCAACACCGGCTCGCCGCCAGTTTCCATCGCGAGCTGCAGCAGCGCCTTCAACCCGTACTTCGACTTCCGCGAGAGCACGGCGCATAGTCTATCATGCCTATAGACTAAAGAGGCTAAGCGGTGGGCGCCGGCACCGTGGCGCGGCCTCAACCCCTTGAGGCAGCAGAGGTTGGGCGGGCCGCCGAGGGCCCGCCGCTCGGCGGAATCTGTGGTTGACGATTCAAACCGACTGAGCGACAGTGTAGCGCTCATGGCCACCCCCACGACGCTCGTCGACCTGTTGCGACCGATTCCCGCGAACCAGACGGCCATCGTCCTCCCCGAGCAGAACATTCGCGTCACGTACGGTTCGCTGCGCGATCAGGTGGAGGCTGTGGCAGACGGGCTCGCTGCCGCCGGTATCGTACGCGGTGATCGCGTCGGCATCGCGCTTCCCAACGGTCTGCCGACGATCGTCGGCTTTCTCGCGGCCTCCATGGCCGGCACCGCCGCACCGCTCAATCCGGCATACAAGGAGGACGAGTTCCGCTTCTACCTGGAAGACACGCGGGCGCGCGTGCTGCTGCTCCCCCCCGAGGGCGCCGAAGAGGCGCGGCGGGCGGCCGCCGGCCGGGTACCCATCTTGACCGTGTCGATGGATCCCGCCGGTGTCGTCAGCCTCGACGGCGCGCCGCGGCGCGCCCCCCTCGATCCGCCGACCGCGAACGATGTCGCGCTGATCCTGCATACGAGCGGGAGCACCGGGCGGCCGAAGCGCGTGCCGCTGTCGCACGCCAACCTCACAATCTCGACCGGGAACGTGGCGCGCAGCTACGCGCTCACCGCCGACGATGTGTCGTTGTGCGTGATGCCGCTGTTTCACGTCCACGGGCTCGTGGCCTCGACGCTCGCCACGCTCGCGACGGGCGGCACCATCGTCGTGCCCGGCAAATTCAACCCGCTGTCGTTCTGGCGTGTTGCGCGCGATTACGGCGTGACCTGGTATTCCGCCGTGCCGACCCTGCACCAGTTGCTCCTGGCGCGCGTGGAACCGGGCGCGGCCCGCCCCGCCGGCGCCGAGAAGCTGCGCTTCATCCGGTCGTGCAGCGCGTCGCTTCCGCCGCCGGTCATGCACGATCTGGAATCGGCCTTCGGCGCGCCGGTGCTGGAAGCGTACGGGATGACAGAAGCCGCGCACCAGATGGCCTCCAATCCGCTGCCGCCCGGCGCGCGCAAGCCAGGATCGGTCGGCCCGGGCACCGAGGTGCGCATCAGCATCATGGACGGCGACGGTCATCATCTCGCGGCGGGTGAACGGGGCGAAGTCGTCATCCAAGGTCCGAACGTGATCACCGGATACGAAAACAACCCCGAGGCGAACGCCACGTCGTTCGTGGATGGGTGGTTCCGCACGGGTGACCAGGGTTTTCTGGACCCGGACGGCTACCTGATGCTCACGGGCCGGCTGAAGGAGCTGATCAATCGCGGGGGCGAGAAGATCTCGCCCCGCGAAATCGACGAGCTGCTGCTTTCCCACCCGGCGATCGCCGAAGCCGTGTGTTTCGGCTTCCCTCACCCCACCTGGGGCGAGGAAGTGGCCGCCGCCGTGGTTCTGCGAACACCGGCGACCGAACCGGAGCTGCTGGCCTACTGCAAGGAACACCTGTCCGACTTCAAGAGGCCCAAGCAGATTCACATTACGGACGCGATCCCCCGCACGGCCACCGGCAAGATTCAGCGGCGCGTCGTGGCCGAGGCGTTTTCGAAGACGTCGTGAGAATCGTCATCGCCGGCGCCGGCGCGATCGGGGGATATATCGGCGCCCGGCTGGCCCGGACCGGCGCGGACGTCGTCCTGTTCGCCCGCGGGCCGCACTTGCGGGCGATGCAGGAGCGCGGCGTGCGGGTGACGAGCCCTGACGGCGACTTCGACGCCAGGCCGCGCGTGTCCGGCGATCTCGCCGACATCGGCACCGCCGACGTCGTGTTCCTCGGTGTCAAGGCTCACAGCCTGACTCCCCTGGCGCCGCAGCTGCGCGTGCTTTACCGTCCAGATACGGTTGTGGTCAGCACGCAGAACGGCATCCCGTGGTGGTACTTCCAGGGACTTGGAGGTGAGCTCGACGGGCTGAGGCTCGAGCGCGTCGACCCGGGCGGGGTCATCGCAGACGCCATCGAACCGCGCCGCATCGTCGGATCGCTGGCCTACTTTGCCAGCGACGTCGTGGAGCCGGGCGTGATCCGGCACACCGAGGGCAATCGAATCAGCTTCGGCGAGCCCGACGGCACGCGCACCGATCGGGCACGCGCCATCGCCGAAGCGCTCATTTCGGCCGGCTTCAGATGCCCGATCACGACGCGCATTCGTCAGGAGATCTGGGTGAAGCTGCTCGGCAACGTGGCGTTCAATCCAGTCAGTGCGCTCACTCGTGGAACACTCGAAGAGCTCGCGCGCCATGGGGAGGTCTCGCGTCTGATTCGGACCATCATGACCGAAACCGAAGCTGTGGCCGCGAAGCTGGGCATCGAGCTCCCCATCTCGATCGATCAGCGCATGGCCGGCGCGGAAAAAGTGGGCGCGCACAAAACGTCGATGCTGCAGGATTACGAGGCGGGCCGTCCGATGGAACTCGAGGCCGTCGTCGGCGCCGTGATCGAACTGGGCCAGCGTGTGGGCGTCGCCATGCCGGCGACCCAGGCTGTCTACGCCTGCGCGAAGCTTCTGGGCGAGCACCGGGGTCAGCCCGCGGCCCCACGGATTGAAGAGGTGGTTCGGTGAACATCAACACACGCTGGTTTCAGCTCGGCGCCTCTTTGATCGCGATGATCATGATCGCGAACCTGCAGTACGCCTGGACCCTGTTCGTCCAGCCGCTTCAATCGGGCACGGGGTGGAGGCTTTCGGATATCCAGTTCGCGTTCACTCTGTTCATCCTGTTTCAGACGTGGGTGCAGCCGCTCGATGGATGGCTGATCGATCGGCTCGGGCCGCGCGGGTTCATCAGCGCAGCCGGTCTTTTGTGCGGGCTGGGTTGGGCTGGTATGGGATACGCGACGTCGCTGCCGATGCTGTATGTGCTGTACTGCACGGCGGGAGCCGGAGCAGCGTTCGTCTACAGCGGCTCCATCGGATCGGCGCTGAAGTGGTTCAAAGACCGGCGCGGGCTGGCGTCGGGCATCATGGCGGCCGGCTTCGGCGGCGGCACCGCGCTGTTCATCCCGTTCATCTCGTCGATGATCGCCTCGCGCGGATACCAATCGGCCTTCATCGCAACGGGGCTCTTTCAGGGACTCGTGATCGTCGCAGTGGCGCAGTTCCTCCGGCATCCGCCTCCCGAGCCGGCGACTGCGGCTAAACCCGGCGCCGCAGGCGCGTCGCAGGTCGGCCGCCGCCACTTCACCACGCTCGAGATGCTGCGGACGCCGCAGTTC
Organism: Vicinamibacterales bacterium; assembly: GCA_035537875.1. Taxonomy (GTDB): domain Bacteria; phylum Acidobacteriota; class Vicinamibacteria; order Vicinamibacterales; family CAVVIG01; genus DATLLJ01. Next base: position 12,865 of record DATLLJ010000083.1, read on the forward strand.
TACGTCATGTACACGATGTTCGTGCTGATGGCGACCGGCGGGCTCCTCGTCACCGCCAACGCCGGACCGATGGCCCGGTCGTGGGGCCTCACGGCAGGGGCGCTGACGCTGGCCGCGACGCTCAGTCCCCTGGCCAACGGCGCCAGCCGAATCTTCTGGGGCTGGGTCTCGGATCGCATAGGGCGGGAGACGACGATGATCGCCGCCTTCGTCCTGCAGGCCGTCTGCCTGTTCCTGGTCGTCGCACTTGGACAGCGATCCGGCGGCTGGTTCGCGTTCACTCTGGTGCTCGTCTACTTCACGTGGGGTGAGATCTACTCGCTCTTCCCCTCCATGTCGGCCGACTACTTCGGCACCCGCTCCGCCACGTCGAACTACAGCGTGCTCTACACGGCCAAGGGCGTGGCGTCGATCATCGGCGGCTGGGTCGGCGCGCTGCTGTATGAGCAATCCGGGAGCTGGACGATGGGCTTCTACGGCAGCGCGCTGATGGCGCTCGTCGCTGCCGGCCTCGCCGTCGGGCTCCGTGCCGCCAAGACTCCCAGTCGCGCGGCCGTCGGTGTTCCGGCCGTCGCAAAGTAGTGGCGAATCACGCGCTCGTCCAGGAGCTGATGGCCGCATACTCGAGTGGCCGCAATATCCCCACGCCTCCGCCCACCGCGAGGGACGCGAACTTCAATCTGCCGGCCGCGTACGCCGTGGAAGCTGAGCTCGTCCGCTTGCGCCGGGCCAGCGGACGATCGACCGTCGGCGTCAAAGTCGGCTTTGCCAACAAGGCTCTCTGGCGCGTGTTCAAGCTGGATACCCTGGTCTGGGCCCACATGTACGACGACACGGTGCAGTTCGCTGAAGATAACGCTGCGTCGCTGACGATCGGCCACATGTACTCGCCGAAGATCGAGCCCGAGATTGTTTTCAGGATGAGGAGCCCGGTCGGCGCCGACGCACGCGATCCGGGTGCCGTGCTTTCGGCCGTCGATTGGTTCGCGCTCGGGTTCGAGATCATCGATTGCGTCTATCCTGACTGGAAGTTCACTCCGGCTGACTTCGTGGCGGCCTTCGGCTTCCACCGGGCGTTGATTGTGGGAGAGCCGCAACTCGTGGAGGCTGACACGATTCCCGCGGTCGTCGATCAGCTGTCGGCATTCACGATCAAGCTGCTGAAGGATGGACAGCTCGTCGAAGAGGGATCGGGAAAGAATTCCCTTCGGAGCCCAGTGCTTTGCCTGGGCGAGCTCGCCTCGGCGATCTCACGGCAGCCGGCTGCGGAACCGCTGGCCGCCGGAGACCTCGTCAGCTCCGGTACGCTGACCGAATCTCGCCTGATCCGTTCAGGCGAGATGTGGACGACCGTCGTCGACGGTCTCGACCTGCCGGCTCTGACGCTGCGCGTGTGATGTCGCTCGGCCGGATTGCACACCCCCAGTCATTCTCAACGAACCGAGCCTTTTGTTCGTGCGCCCAGTCGGTCGAAGGGGGGTTGTACACTTGGTCCTTGCAGCAGGATCGGCGGAGGTTCTCTGTCGGTCTCGACGCCGCAAGTTTCGAGGCCATTGAATGACACGCCGGACGTTCATCATCGGCGGTTCGGTGGCGGGCGCTGCGGCGGCGACGGCCGCCATCCTCTCGAATCGCGGCCCGGCCCCACCCGTCGCCACGCTCACAGATTCCCCCCAGCGCTTCGTCGCGGCCAATGGCATGCTCAGCGTCGAGCTCACCTCGTCGGAGCAGAGGGTCGAACTTGCCGGCACGCGGGGCCGACTGTACACGTTCAACGGACGTGTGCCCGGGCCGGTCCTGGAATTGCGAGCGGGAGATGATGTACGCCTTCGCCTTCGCAACGAACTGTCCGAACCCACGAATCTGCATTTTCACGGCATCCACCTCCCGCCCGATGGCAAGGCGGACAACGTTTTTCTTCGGATTCCTGCGGGCGAATTCTTTGATTACGCCTTTCGGGTGCCGCCAAATCACCCGGCGGGACTCTTCTGGGTACATCCGCATCTGCACGGTCTTGTCGCCAAGCAGGTATCGCTGGGACTCGCGGCGCCGTTCATCGTTCGCGGAGAGTTGGATCGGATTCCCGAGGTGGCCGCGGCACACGAGCACCTGCTGATTCTGCAGGACTTCGAACTGCGCTCCGACGGCCGCCCGGCCGATCCCGGCATGTCCGCGATGATGCTGGGCCGCGAAGGGTCGTTGATCACGGTGAGCGGCACGCGCACTCCTCAGTACGTCATCGAGCAGGACGGCATGTTGCGCCTGCGGCTGCTGAATGCCTCCGTATCACGCTTCTACCGGCTCGCAGTCGACGAGCACCCGATGCACGTCATTGCGACGGATGGAGGAGCCCGCGCCACGACGCAGACGGTCGACGATCTGGTGTTGGCGCCCGGTGAACGCCGGGATGTGCTGATCCAGGGCACGCGTGGGAGCGGTTCATACCGGCTGATGAATCTTCCGTACGATCGTGGGTCGATGGGGATGATGGGCGGGTCAGGCATGATGGGCCGGGGCGGCATCATGGGCGGAAGGTCCATGATGCGCGGCGACCGTGTGGCCCCGGCGACCGAGTTGGCGACGCTCGTCTACCAGGGGCGCGCGACGCGTCGCTTGAACGTGCCGCAGACCTTGATAGACGTGCCCGCGCTGCCGGCGGCCTCTATCCGGCGGACGTTTGACCTCGGCGATGCAATGGGAATGCGCCTGGGTGGCATGGGAATGCGATTTGTGATCAACGACCGCGAATTCGACCATGAGCGGATTGATACGCGCGTGCGCCTCGATTCGGTCGAAGAGTGGGAGTACGTCAACAGGACGACGATGGACCACCCGATGCACATTCACACGAACCCGGTGCAGTTGGTGGGACCGGACAACACGTCGGAGCGGGCCTGGCAGGACATCGTTGTTGTGAAGGCCGGCTCGCGAGTGCGATTCCGGGTGAAGTTCGAGGAGTTCGCGGGCAAGACCGTCCAACATTGCCACATCCTCGATCACGAGGACCGCGGCATGATGGCGACGATTCTTATGGAGCAGTGAGCTGACCGTACACGGGACCCCTCCAGCGCCTAAATGCTGGCGAAGTGGCCCATCCCCTCATCTGAGCGGATTGTGGGCCAACAGCGACCCGGACGAGACTATCATCTGCTTGCCGAGCGCCGCCTGCCGGGGCCGCGCGTGACCCGGCGGATGTATCCGGCGGAACGCGAAGGGAGAATCATCATGTTGTACACAATCGCCGTCATACTGGTCGTGCTCTGGCTGTTGGGGCTGGTGAGCAGTTACACAATGGGCGGATTCATTCACGTCCTGCTGGTAATCGCCATCATCGTGGTGCTGCTCAACATCATTCAGGGCCGGAGAGTTCTCTAGGCCGGAGATAGATCGGCTGATTGCGTCACGCGAGAGTCACATGAAGACAAACCAGGTGTTGGGCATCGTCCTCATCGTGCTAGGGCTGGTCGCCTTTGCCTATCAAGGCATCACCTACACAAGCAGGGAGAAGACCATCGATCTCGGTCCCCTTCAGGTGACAACCGAGAGAACCAGGCGGATTCCGTTACCACCGATCGTGGGCGCCGTCGCTCTGGTCGGCGGCATCGTGCTGCTGGTCGCGGGAAAGAGGACGTAGAGGGTGAGTTCAAGTTGACCTGCTGTCAATGGGAGGATGTAGTGCCGTGATCCCGGCGGCGTCCGCGGTGTCCCACCCGCGATTCGCAACTCAGGCAGTGCCGAGCGGAGCCTCCGCTCCTGCAGGTCAAGCCGTCGCGCTGGTAGAGCGACGAACCGAGTCGTTCGACGACCGCGCCCGTTCCGCGTCTACCGCGGCCGACCCGCCGGTCCTGACGAATGCGAAGAGGCCCATATGTCTGACGACAAGACCCCGACTGAGTTGAATCGTGTCACGGCCGAGCAGGGGCGGGAAGAAGCCGAGGATTCTCGGGAGGAAGCGGATCAGGAGCGTGACAGCGCCGAAGAGCACCGCGCGCTGGCGGAATCGGCGAGAAAGGAAGCAGAACAGTTTCGGGTGCTCGCCGAAGAGACCAGAACGCTTCGTGAACGATATCGCGAGGAGTTGGAGTCAGTCCGACAGGAGCGGGAGGCGCTTCGGCACGCTGCTGAGGATGCGCGGCAAGCAGCCGAGGAGGCTCGCCACGCCACGATTGCAGCAGTCGCCGCCACAGCCGACGCGCTGAGCGCGAACCTGGCTCAAATGCAATTCCTGGAAGACGCGCGGAACACCCTGAGACAATTGAGGCCTGCGAAACCGAGCGACGTTCAATAGAACGGAGATCCGGGCGACTGTACGCGGCGTCACCCAACCGCCTTGCGCTCAACAAACTCGGCGCTCTTGACTTGATCTCAAACAACAACGAAGACGCTGTGCGCGCCCGCTGCATTCACTGCCATTAGGCGGTGATGCCGTGAGGACCCGCAGCATCCACGGTATCTGGAACTGGAAGGCGCGGCAGCTCCAAGAGGCCGCCGAGGTAATTCCGACTTTCGACCAACAGTGAGGCGACGTGATTGGCACCCGCGTCCAGGAGTGTCTGCGGGCTCTCGTCCGCCAGCGCCGGCGGTCCCCATCGTCCCACCGCAATTCGCAACTCGGGCAGTGCCGAGCGAAGTCTCCTCACCAGGTACCGTGTCTTCGACGACGAGCTGGGGGGGAGATCGGCGAAGCACACGACAGAGAACGTTCGGTCTCGCACTAACGACACCAACTCCACTGCCTGCATGCGCGTCCCGGTGATCTCCATGGTGATCGGCAGATCGTCCAGCAGACGTGCCAGCATCGCGAGCGCCACCTCATCGGCGGCCCCATTGACCGCGTAGCCCAGCACCCGCAGCGGCTCGCGCGGTCCCAAGAGCGAGGGTGCGCCGGCCGCGGCGGCCGGCTCCGTCGCGGCGCGGCGGCGGATGGTCTCGGCCGCATCCGCGATCAACTCCCGGGTCGCCTCGATCACCGCCGCTTCTTCGTCCGAAGAGAGCCGGTGCTCTAAACGGTCACGCTCGGCATAACTGAGCGCCGGCAGCAGCAGCGCGTCGTACACCGATGCCGGCGGCTCGATCTTGATGTGGCTGTCGATCAGTTCGGCCGCTTCGCTCTGGTCGCGAGCCACCAGGCGCTGATAGAAGCCGTACTCCGGTGCGAGGGCTGCCGTGTCGTCCATCAGCAGTCCGACGAACGCGAGGCCGGGCACGTGCTTGCCGAGCACGACGAGGCACACGGTCAGCGGTGAGGCCATCAGCAACCCGAGCGGTCCCCACAGCCACGTCCAAAACGCGACGGACACGAGCAGCGTCACCTGCGACACGCCGACCGCCCCGGCATACAGCACCGTCTCCAACACGAGATTCGTGAACAGCTCGAGGACGACGAACAGGGCGAGGACGATCAATGGACCCGTCCATCCTTCCAGGGCCGCGAGACTGACGAGGATCGGCGCGCCGGCCGCGAGCACGGGACCAACGTACGGGACGAATCGAAACGCGGCACCCAGCGCCGCCCAGACCAATGGGTAGGGGACGTGGAGGAAGTAGAGTCCGACGAAGACCGCGATGCCGTACAGCAGACTCACCAGGGATTGCATCAACAGCTGGCGGCTGACGCGACTGCCGGCCTCGTCGAAGGCCTTCGTGGTCGTGGCGAGCTGTCCGTACCCGATCAGTCCGATCAGGCGATCCCGCAGGTCGCGGCGTTCGAGCAGCATGAAGATGACCATCGCCGCGACGAGGCCCGCCGTGCTCAGCGGCCCGACGACAGGCCCGAGCCACGCGAAGCCCAAGAACCCGGTCACCTGGTCGGAAGCCACCACGAGGGGTCGCAACACGGTTCCTTTGGGCGCCGCCGACGTTTCCAGGTCAGTCTTGATGCCCGCCAACATTTCCTGCAGCTTCTCGACCGCGCCTCCCTTGCCCGCAAGGCGCACGTCGGCAATCTTCGTTCGGATGTTGGCTCGATAGCCGGGGAGGTCTTCGACCAGACTGTCCAGCTGCCAGGTCAGACCCCAGGCGGCGAGGCCGAGAGCCGCGAACACCAGCGTGACGACCAACAGCACGGCAGGGACCCGACCGACCCACCGTTGAAGCCAGGTGACGGGCGGTGTCAGGACGAACGTGAGCAGGATGGCGAGCGCGAACGGGACGAGGACGGCCTGTGCCCAGTACAGAACGGCGACAACCAGCACCGCACCGGCGAACATCACCCAGGGCCTCACGGATTTCAAGATGTCGTCCAAGTTCCCGCTCCGTTCCTCGGCCGAGTTACAGCAGATCTTCCAGTCCCGTTGAAAACATCGTAGCGTGGAAGTCGGCAACGTTACCGGACAAGTGGGGCCCGGTCTTACGACCTGCTGGGAACGACGCTCTCCATCTTGCTTTCCTTGCCGAAGTCGGCCAGCAGCAGGCGACCGGCTGTTCTGACCCTTTGCAGCACTCGCCCGTTTGCACGGCTCAGGACGGCGCGGGAGCGGCCCGCTCGACTTGTCGTTTGAGATGCTCCAAGTAGCCGCGAACGGCGCTGCGCGAGCGACGGCTGATTACGGGCCGCAGGAGCGATCCCTTGAGGCCGGTCGTCCCGTCACTTCGCGATCGCGTGATCGAGAGGAGGTGGAAACCGCGCTGGTCGGCACGGCGGTCGTCTTCGACGAGAAACCGCAGCTCGAGCGTGGTGTGGAAATAGTGGCTCGCATAAAGCTGCTTGATCGCGATGACATGCGAGACACCCGACGGTCTGGCGTCCAGCGGATAGACGATCACATGGTTGACCCGCACGGTCGGCTTGAGGCCGAAGTCGACCACCGACCAGTAGAAGAAATCCTCGGCGCCGGCGGGGCGGCTGCGCGGGTACTCGTCCAGATAGGCCACGAGCCCGGGCACTGGGAGTGGTAGCCGTTCGCCGCTGTCGAGGAGGGCGCGGAACTGCTCGGCGACGGGTAACGGCTTGCCGCCATCGTCGTAGTGGCCGAGTGCAGCGCTGCCGTTCGCCTGATACGCCTGCACCAGATCGAGGATCATCTGGCGGGCGATCTCGTTGGCCCGGAGCGCCGCGTCCGGGGATGACCAGTTCACTTGATCCCGGAACCGGGTCATCGACTCTGTCGAGAGCTTCACGTCGCAGTCGCCGGGACGACAGCTCGCCAAGGCCGTTACATCCTTTGCGGGCAGCGTCAGCGACGCCAGATCCTCGAGCCGCGGAGGGTTGCCGAAGCGCCCGATCTGAGGGATGCCGGGGCCACTCTCGAATCGCTCGATGTCACCGAACCGATCGACGAAGCGATCGGTCGGAGCCTCGACGTACACCACCCCGAAGTGCGCAAGCTCCTGACGGACCGGCGTATCGAGACTCTTGACGACAGCCTTGCCCGCGTTAACAGCCTGGAGATCGGCTGCCGAGAACCGCTCCCGCCGCAACAGACTGTCCACGAATGAACCTGACTGTGCTGCTGGCGAAGCGACGGCGATCAGCAGGGCCGCCCCCAACCCGAGGCCGAAGAAGACAGTCCGGACAGGACCTTCGCCGCCGTTCACGAGGCCCATGGTCCTTGGTCAGTGTTCATATAGAGGCAGGATGATGTCGAAGTTGTCGCGAGTCAATCGAGGCTTCTAAGAAGTGCCGGGCCGGCTATTCAGGCTTCGGGCTTTGGAAGACGGGCGGCGCTTCGGGGATCGCCGCACCATCGTGCCGCGGCTCAGACGCGCCGAAGTGCACGCCCGCGCCGTCGCTCATCACGGCCTGCCCGTAACCGAACGTTCCCGTCCGTGGTGGAACGACTTCGACCTCGTGCCCAAGCGTTGCGAGCCCCCGTCTGACCGGCTCGGGAACCAGGGCTTCGACGCAGACATCGCAGCCGGCGAAGGTTCCCTTCGTGAATCGGCCTGCCTCGAGCGCCTGCTGGATATCCATCCCGAAGTCGACGATGTTGGCCACGAACTGCGCGTGGGCCTGCGCCTGGTTGAACCCGCCCATGATCCCGAAGCCGATTCTAACGTCGTCTTTCCGCATGAAGCCGGGAATGATCGTGTGAAGCGGACGCTTGCGGCCCGCGAGCACGTTGGGATGCGCCGTGTCGAGCGTGAAGAGCGCGCCGCGGTTGTGCAAGGCGAAACCGGTTCCCGGCGGAACGAGGCCGCTCCCGAACCCGGCGTAAATGCTCTGAATCAGAGAGACGATCGTTCCGTCGCGGTCGATCGCCGACAGGTAAATCGTGTCGCCTCCAACCGAGCTGGTCAGCCCATCGAGGGCGGAGGGCGCGACTCGACCGGCGGCGCTCTGCGGATCGATCAGCCGGGCGCGCCTGCTCGCGTGCGCCTTGTTCAACAGCGCAGTGATCGGCGCGTCGGAGAAGCGTGGGTCGCCGACGTAAGTCAGCATGTCGGCGTACGCGAGCTTCTTCGCCTCAATCATCACGTGCAGCGCTTTCACGCTGTGAAATCCGTATCGGGCCAGCGGGAACTGCTCCATCAGGTCGAGCATCAGCAGCGCCGCGAGGCCTTGCGTGTTGGGGGGCAGCTCGTAGACCGTCCAACCTCGATAGGTGGTGGAAACCGGATCGACCCACTCGGGCGCGAATTCCTCGAGATCGGCGGCCGCCATGGCGCCGCGCCGCTCGTTCGAGAGCCCGAGGATCGCTTTGGCGATCGGACCTCCGTAGAACGCGGCGGGTCCGTCAGCGGCGATCAGGCGCAGCGAGCGGGCGAGATCGGGGTTCCGGAAGACTTCCCCGCCGCGCGGCGCGCGGCCGTTTGGCAAATAGGTGCGAGCGGCGTCCAGCTCGGCGGCCAGCTTGTCGGTGAGCGCCGCCCACGTGCCCGCGATGACGTCCGAGACTGGAAAGCCGTTTTCCGCGTAGAAGATCGCCGGCGCAAGAGTATCGGCAAGCGATAACCTGCCAAAGCGTTGAAGCAGCGCGTCCCAGCCGGCAACGGCGCCCGGCACCGTCACCGAGTGAATGCCGCTGCCGGGCATTTCGAACAGACCTCTGGAATGCAGGAAAGCGGGCGTCAACTTCGCCGGCGCCCACCCGCTCGCGTTGAGCCCGGCGAGCGTGTCATGGGACGCGTCATAGACCAGCGCAAACAGGTCGCCGCCGATGCCGTTCATGTGGGGCTCGACGAGACCCATGACGGCATTGGCCGCGATCGCGGCGTCGACGGCGTTACCGCCGTGCTCGAGCACCTGCACGCCGGCGCGGGCTGCGAGCGGCTGGCTGGCTGCCACGATGCCGAAGGTGGTGGCGATCTTCGAGCGCCCTGGTGTGACATTCATCGTGAAGGGGCCATGTTACCGACAGGCCAGCCAGGAGGTGATGGAAATCACCCGCCGCCTCGTCAGCAGCGGCGGCGGTCCTGTGCCACAAGAGTCTGGCCCGGCAGTTTGAGCCGATTTGCCGAGCATCCGCGCATTCCAGTTTGAACGCTTGTTCAACTGGAGGCTCGACTGACGTGACGGCGCGAACCAAGGATTATGACCGGTGCGATTGCGGCGGGCTCCTGCTGCCACGGGGCGCGATAGCGGAAGAGCTGGGGACTAACCGCTTTGTCTGCGCATTTTGCGGCCGGCAATATCGCCGGGTCGGAGATCCGCCCATTCTGGTTCCGGCGCTCGAGTCACCCTGGCCCCCTCCCCGACGCGACGACGATTAGCAACCCGAGAGGGCGTGCGTGTTCGTTGTGGCGGCCACCGTCGTTAATGAGGACTGGGGGGCTGCAATGCGAATCCACGCACACGCTCGCGACGGTGTCCTCATCATCGAACCGAGGGAGCGCCTGACCGATGAAACCGACCGGGAGTTCACCGCGACCGTCCTTTCGGTTCTCCGCGCGGGGCGGCCTTGGCTGATCCTGGACCTGGCAGCCGTGCCGTACTTGGACAGCCTCGGGATCGGCGCCATCGTGCACGCGTACACGTCGGCCCGACGAGCCGGAGGCACTTTGAAGCTCGTGCACGTCAGAGGCCGCAACAGACAGCTCCTGACGGTCACGAAGATCTTGACGGTGCTCGAGGCTTATGACACGGAAGATGACGCGGTAAGAAGCTTCGAAGCCGACCACGTGGATCCCGAGCGTGATCCGATGCTCTCAGGGGACGCGATTCTGGGCCTCGCCGTTTGATTTCGCGAGATTTTCAACTCCTGGCGATTCGAGATCGACCCGTTCGAGGGTTACTGCGTGCTGGTCACCTGGACATCGTAAAGGGTCTGAAAATCACCGTCGAAGACGGTGGCGGTGATCTCGTCGCCAGGCTTGACCTTGGTGAGCACGTCGTCCTTGTCGGGTGTGTACATCATGGTCATGGCACCCATCCACCCTTCGACGTTTTCACCGTTCACCGTGAGTTTCTTGCCGGCCGCATCCACCGCTTCGACCTTGCCCTTGAACTGGTGCGCCACTTTTTGGACCTGCTGACTCGCCTGATCGTTCTGCCGTCGCGAGTCGCCGGAGGTACAGGCGAGCGCCAGACCAGCGATGAAAGCCGTGATCGCCACCAGGCCAGGTCGTCGGCGATGCATGTTCATCCGCGCCTCCGAATTCAAGTTTCAGTAACGGTTGCCGGGCACTGAAGGGGTTGACGGGCCGGAAAGTGGCGGTGAGGCAGGGATTCGAACCCTGGGTACAGGTTTTAGCCCGTACAACGGTTTAGCAAACCGCCGCCTTCAGCCTCTCGGCCACCTCACCGCAGACGCTAAGTGTATCTGACGTCGGCACTTGGCCGATCCACATTTTACATTGGGCGAGGCGGCGGTTTTTCAGACCGTCGTATCTGCGAAATTCCTGAGAGAAATCGGCAGTCCGCTGCGACGATCTTGGGCACACTCGTGGAGAAGCGCCGAGAATCGCTCGCAGACTGATGGCGCGCGTTGTGCGTCGTGGAGATGTCGTGTGTGCTGCGGCGCGCCCGTTTCAGGCCGTCAGCGTCACTCCCAGACTCTCGGAGGCTCGCGCCAGTTCCTCTCTGAACGCATGGCGACGCCAGTACTGCTGGCGGAGCTTCTCGGCCCACCTAAGGAACCCATGGCGCAGATGTTCGGTCACATCGTCCGGATCCGCCTGGCCGATCTGACGCGCGGCGTCCGAGAACGACTTCGCCTCCTCGACGATTCGCCGTGATGGCCGCGCCGGTTTCCAGCCCGACGTGGCCTTGGCTCCTCGCGCCAGCAATGCGTCGATGATGGAGTCCTTCACGCCGTCATCGAGCTGGTCCAGGAGCGACTTCGCGTCTGCTTCCAGCCGGCGTCTGAGCTTGGTGTGTGCACCGCTGCGGAAGTACTCGCGCATCGTCCGTTCGTCGCCAAGCGGCCGGCTGATACCACACGACCCCTGAATGAGAAGCGCCGTCGTAATCGTGAGAGTTCGGCCTCGGCGATTGAGCTGGATGGTCTTCTGTGGAGGGCCGAGTTCGGCAAGCCGGCGTTTGCCGTGGTCGACACCCAGCTCGCGGAGCAAGGCCCGCACGTTGACGGCGCCGATGATGTCGTACTCACTCAGTCGCTGGAGCGCTGGCGTGATCTCGTCGCCGAGGAAGGTTGTCACCTCGCGTGCCCCGACATCGACGAGTGCGACGGCTCGAGGTCGCGTCGCAGGAAAAGCATGGACGAGCACGCGCCGCATCGCAGCCAACTCGCGAGCGTGGGCGGTGCGCTCGCGCTCGATGCGTTGCCGGTGGGCCTCCATCGCGACCGTGTCGGGACGCATCGCCGCCCAGCGCCGTATGTCGCTGACGCGGTTGCGAACCGCCTCTCGCGTGGACCGCACGACCTCATGTGTCCGAGCCAGCTCCCACACACCGTCTTCGCGGACGACGATGGCGCCGCTGCGCCAGAACTGCGCCGACTCCGGGCGCAGAGGACTCCACCGGCTCCGCGCCCACACGAAAGCGATGACCTCGTCGCTCGACATTGGCGATTGATGCGCGTCGAGCACCGCCACCGCGACACGCTGCGCCGACCACGAGTTGGGCACGCCCTCCCGCCACCCTTCATCCAGGGCGGCGACGGTGAGCGGCTGATCTGCGGAGGGTAGGGGCACGGAAGCGTTTGGGGCAACCCTCAGCGGTGCACTGCGTGCCGGCCGGAGGCCGAGGCGAAACAGCCAGAAATCAACCTCGTCGTCGTGCGGGTCGAGCGCGTAGGAGTCGCCGTCCCTATAGATCGGCGCCCGCGCCGGCTTGCACCGCTTTAGAGCGGCCAGCGCCTCGTTGGCACTCGACGTGACCCCCGCGGCTGCGAATCTTGCCGCCGCCTCGGCGAGGGTCATGGGCCCGCCTCGTTCGAGGAGCGCAATGATCAGCAGGCTGTAATAGTTGGCGTCCGGCCTGGCCTTGGCGTCGTCAATCCGAGGCGGGCTGATGCCGAGGGCGGCACAGTAGGCGTTGCTGGTCGTCGTCACAGTCGCTGTGCTGCGAGAATCGGCCTCCGGCTAGGGCTCGAGCCACGGAGCGAAGACCGATTTCAGGAGTGCCTCGTCCATGTAGAAAGTCGTGTTCGTGAGTCGCTCGATCAGAGCGGGCACGTTGACGACGCCTTGTTCGGCACCTGCCCGGAGCACGCCCAGCGTGCCAGTCACTCGCAGGCGTCGACGCTTTGCCTCAGCACGGCCGGCGGCTTCGTCGATCAAGAGCAGATCAGCAGCAACGGTCTCAGCCAGCGCGATCGCTGCTCGTTCGCCGAGATCCAAGTCATCGGTCACGCGTGAGATGGCGTCAGCTGAGACTGGACGCACATCGACCCAAGGCGGCGGGTTCGCCATCCACTTCCGCACGATATCGGGTGCGCCGACCGTGGTGAGCTCACCGGCGACGAGATCTGGCACCAGAACCTGGCCGTAGAAGCGCCGGAGCAGATCGATGTGTTCGAGCAGGACCAGATAATGCAGCGGCCCGCTGTCAGCCACGACGATCATCGGCTCGGCAGGATCCCGAGTTCTCGCTGCACGCGCAGGTCATCGTCGAGGTCCGCGGCCGTGTACTGCAGCGGGACGTGGTGCTCCTTGAGCAGGGCGTGCACCTGGAAACGTGTGTCGAGCTTCAGGAGTCGGCGGACTTGTGGCTCGGTCAGCGCGCCGGTGCGATAGCCCTCGACCGCGATGGCCTCGAGTGAGCGGCGAGGTACATCATCCCATCGCTCCTCGAGGGCAGCCGAGATGTCGTCCGGCAATTGGATGGTGACCCGCATGATGATTCATCTTAACGCCGACGCGGCGCGGTCGCGAGATCCACGGGTTCAGCCTGTTGCTACGGAAGGTGACGCGTTGCCCGTGCGAAACAGGCGTAGCGTGACCTGACGCTCGGGAGCTGCTCGACGCTGGTCCACTCGCCCCGCGCAACTGCCGCAAGCAGGTGTCTCTCACTCGCGTCGAGCGCCTTTGCCTTCGGCCGTGCAGGCGATGCTGACGAGGGCGGATTGCCGCGACGTCGATCGATCCGGGACATCTCACCTCAGGGAACGCAACGTGTGCCCACCGGGCACACAGTGGCATCCGCTGCAATGTGCCAGCAGTGTGCCCAAACTCGGTCCGAGATCCATCAATCGGCAGCCAACGCCAACCAAGTCACCAATGAAAAACGGGCCTGAAATCATCGATTTCAGGCCCATTTTGGAATCGCGGGCGACCGTAGCAAACCGCCGCCTTCAGCCTCTCGGCCACCTCACCGACCCTGTAAGTATACGGCCAACAATGAGTTGTGGAAAAGAGATTGTCCCTGCGATTGTCCCTGAAATCTGGCAATTGTCCCTGCCGCGCGCGAAAAGCGGGACTGTCGTCAACGAACCCGCGCGCTGATGTAAAACGCAGCCCGATTCGTCCAGGACCGATTGTGGCAGGACCGCGCCGACGTCGTGGCCTTGTTCCAGCAGGGCGCGCGAATCTTCGTCTGCGGCGATGCGCGGACCGTTATGGCCGGGGTTCGGAAAACGGTGGCGCGCGTCTACCAGGAGGCGACGCAGTGCTCGCCCGAAGAGGCGGAACGCTGGGAAGGGAATTTGAACAGAACCACAGCCGGTTCTATGCCGACGTGTTCGCGTGAGGCGTGGCGTTAGGTGCGGCAGTGCCTTCCGACCGAAGCCAGGGCCGGAATGCAACGCTCAGATACATGGACGCCAGCACGACAGCCATGTGCGCCAGGATGACCGCGCCGGCGGCTTCTGTGGTCGCGAACAGCATCATTGGCGCGTTCGAGCTCGTGTGCAGAATCGCCGGTGCGACCAATGAATTGCCACCACGTTCGTAGAGAAACGCGAGAGGAAAGGCGACGGCAAGTGCCAGCGCGACTGAAGCCACACCGGCGACCGCCCCGATCGTGAACAACAGATAGAGGTGCTGCGCTGCAAAGATGACGGCGGAGATCGTCGCGGAAGCCCAGAACGACCGGTTCTGCCGCAGGTGTCCAAAGATGAAGGCGCGGTGGATCACCTCCTCGGCGAGGCCGTTGACGAGGATGACCCCCAGAAGAGTCGGCAGCCACCCGCGGGTGAGAGCGAAGGGCACGTCTACAAGCCGCCCATAGAGCGGCAGGAACACCCACATCGGCAGGCTGACGACGATTGCGACCATGGCAGCCGGCGCGCGCGGCGGGATGAAACCAAGAGTGGCGACGACCCGCGCCCATCCGGGTCCGAACAGAAGCCGCTCGGCGAGCATAGTGCCGCCGACGCCAATGACGCACAACAGGACCTGCCGCAGAAGAAGTGGAAAACTGGAAGGGACGACGAATGCGGCACCGACCAGAATCACGATAACGGGAACGGACCCGACGAGCAGCTTGAGAAGCATGGCGGCACGCGGTCAGGATGTTACGAGCACACCCTAACTCATTCACCCAGTTCGACAGCCAGAGGTGGCTTTCTCCCGCCACGCCTCACGTGTACCACGCGCACGAGCCGGGCAGTGTCGTCGACGGTGAAGAAGACCCGATAGACGTGAGGCTTCCGCCCGTAGCTCAGGGCTCGCACGGGCTGGTCCTGATCGAAGCTCTCAGGCGCAACAGGGCAGCGTTTCGGGTGAAGTTCGAGGGAAAGAACGGCTCGCTCGAGACCATTGAACCACCGGGCGCCCTGCTGCGGCGCCCGGTCGACTACCCACGGTACAGTTCCTGGAGATCGGATTCCGCGCGCCGCGCAATCTCAACGCGGTATGCCATGCTTGCGGCGCAGCCGGTCGAATACCTGTCGCGCCGGCTTGGTGCGGCCAGCCTTCACGTCCGCCAGGCCCTGCTGAATGCCCTCGATGGCTTCGACGCGATCGAGCAGCGCCTGGTAAGCCGCCGCATCCTGGACCACCAGCTCGGCCTTGCCGTTGATGGTCAGAACCAGAGGGTGCCCGGTCTTTCTCAGGCGATTGAGCAGATCGACGGTATTGCGCTTGAACTCGCTGAGCGAACGAATGTCGTTGGCCAGATCGAGCATCACATCCTCATCAAATTCGCATTGAATTTAATGATCACACGACGATGCCGCGCGATCAACCGGTGTGGAGGCTGTCCCAGAACTGTCCCCGGAATTGTCCCTGGCAGCATCCACGGTCATTGAACCGCCCTTTCAGTGGATGGTGACGCCGGGCGGACGCCCATCCATCCTTTTCGTGCTGGCTGGAACTTCGCGTCCTACCGCGCGTCGGGCCGGTAGGCGGCGTCGTCTGCAGAGCGCCCGCATCGCAGTCGCACGAGCCGCAACGGTCCGAGTGGTATAGTCCAACGATGAGCGTGGCCATCAGGGCTGAGGCCAATGGCGAGCGCACCTCTCTGGTCCCGGCTGGCGCCTTCGACCTGGCTCACGCGTCAGCGGTGGTGCGGGCCGTGGAGCAGGCCGAGCGGGACCTGATCGCGAGCGGTGACGTCGACCTCCACCTGTCGGCGCTCGAGGGCATCGACGGGTCGGGTGCCGTGCTGCTTGCGCAGCTGATGGACCGGCTCGAGGCACGCGGGCTCCGCACGCGGCTCATCGAGGATCACAACCCTCACGCCTTCCGCCTGATCACGCTCTATCGCGAGCGGCGGGTAGAGGCCCGGCCGCAGCCGGCCCGGAGGATGGGCCCGCTCGCCCAGCTCGGGGCCGCGGCCACGGGGGTGCCAGGCAAGGTGACCGGCGCGCTGGACTTCCTCGGTCATGCCGCCGCCGCGGTTCCGAAGGCCTTCGTGTCCCCTCGCTCGGTCGATTGGTCATCGTTGCCACGGCTGATGCAGGCGATCGGCGCGGACGCATTGCCGGTCACGAGCGCCGCGAACCTGCTCGTCGGGCTCATCATTGGATTTCTCGGCGTCTCGCAGCTCGGGCGGTTCGGCGCGGTGGTGTACGTCCCCGAGCTCGTCGTCATCGCACAATTCCGCGAGCTCGGCCCCCTGGTCACCGCCATCGTCGTGGCGGGCCGCTCGGGCGCGGGCCTGGCTTCGGAGCTGGCCACGATGCAGGTGTCGGAGGAAATCGACGCGCTCCGGTCGATGGGCTTCAACCCGGTGAGCTGGCTGGTCGTACCTCGCTGTCTTGCGCTCGTGGTCACGGTGCCGCTGCTGACCTGGATTGGCGACGTGCTGGCGCTCGGTGGCGGGCTCCTCGCCACGATGGCCAGCACCGACATGACGCCACGCGCCTACGTGCTCAGTACCGCGGACCACATCACGGGTGCGCACTTCCTCAACGGAATGATCAGGACGCCCTTCCTCGGGCTGATCATCGGGCTCATCGCCTGCAGGCAGGGTCTGGCCGCGCGGGGAGGAGCCGAGGCCGTCGGGGCGCGCACCACTAGCGCCGTCGTGATGGCCATCTTCGGCGTGATCGCGATCAGCGCGCTCTTCACGTTGTTCTTTACTATGCTGGGAATCTGAAATGCCCCCATCCCGGCCGCACATCGTCGTCGAGGACCTCCGGATCGGATGGGGGGCGCGCGTGCTGATGGAGCACGTCAGCTTCGAAGTAAAGCGCGGAACGACCCTGGCCATTCTCGGCGGGTCCGGTAGTGGCAAGAGCACGCTGCTCCGGTATCTGATCGGCCTGGAGCAGCCGATGGCCGGCCGCATCGACATCGACGGCGTCGGCGAGCCGCATGTTTACAGCGGCGTTCCACCGTTCGGCGTCCTCTTCCAATCCGGCGCGCTGTTCAGCTCTCTGACGCTGGCCGAGAACCTTGCGCTCCCGCTAACGACCTGGACGAGCGTTCGCGGCCCCCTAGTCCAGGATTTCGTGCAGGCGAAACTGGATCTGGTCGGCCTCGGCGCGTTCGCAGGGCACTTTCCTGGTGAGATTTCGGGCGGCATGAAGAAGCGCGCGGGCATCGCACGAGCGATGATGATCGAGCCCGACCTGCTGTTCTTCGACGAGCCCTCCGCCGGGCTCGACCCGATCAGCGCGGTCGAGCTCGATCACCTGATCGTTACGCTCAGCCGCCACCTCGGAATTACCATCGTCATCGTGACGCACGAGCTGCCGAGCATCTTCCTGGTCGCCGACAACTGCATCGTGCTCGACAAGGAGGCCAAGGGGATCGTGGCCCGAGGCGATCCTCGGCGGCTGCGGGACGAATCGGCCATCCCGTTCGTGCACAACTTCTTCACGCGGTCGTCGCCGAGCGCCTCCGCGGCCCGGGAGAGATGAATCATGGCGGTCGAGAAGAGCTACGCGCGCCTCGGGTTGTTCCTCGTCATCGTGATCGTCGTGATCCTCGCGACGGGGCTGCTCTTCATCCAGCGGATGCGGAGCCGCGAGGTGATCGAGCTCGTCACCTATACGCAGGAGAACGTCGCCGGTCTCGACATCTCGAGCCCGGTGCGCTACCGCGGCGTCGCCGTGGGGCGGGTGTCGAACCTGCAGGTGGAGCCGGGCGGCCGCACGATCGAGATCGACTTCGAGCTGTTCACCGATCGCCTCACCACCGTGGGCGCCAATGTCACCAACCTCCGGGACCCGGCCACGGCACGCGTGTTTTTCGAACGGCTGCGCGCTCAAGTGGTGGGCAACCCCGTGACCGGTGAGGCATACCTCTTTCTCGACATGCCGGAGAACCCTCCGCCGCCGATGACGCTCGGCTTCACGCCAAGTCGGCCGTACATCCCGTCGATGCCGACCCCGATCGCGGAGCTACGGGACCGGTTGCCCGAAGTGCTGGAGCGCGTCGAGTCGACGCTCCAGGTCCTTCGGGAGATCGTCGCCCGGATGCCCGACAGCCTCGACCGGGCCGACCGGTTCTTCACCAACGTCGAACGCATCGTCCGCGAGAGCGAGCTGCCGGCCCTCAGCGCCGACTCGCGGAAGTTCTTCTCGACGAGCACCGCGCAGATCGAGGCAATCGCCTCGAACCTAGACGGACTGGTCGGCAACGAGGGCACGCTGTCGAAGTTCGCCGACGAGGCACGCGCCGCCATCGACGCGGCAGACCTGCCCGCCTCGGGCCGCGCCACGCGCGAGGCCATGGACCAGGCCAGCCTGGCGGCGGAGGACCTGCGGCGCTCCCTGCCCGCGATACGCGAGTCGCTCGGGCAGCTGCGCGAACTCGCCCGCCAGCTGCAGGAACAGCCGGAGTCGGTGGTCCACGGCACCCTGCAGGCCGGAGCGAAGCCGAAATGATTCGGCGCTCGAGATACGGAATGCTCGTCGTGCTGGCAGTGGCCTGCCTGGGCGGGGGCTGCCGTGTTCAGATTCAGCGCCCGGATACTGTTCCCATCCGCATGATCGAGCCACGACTGGTCGAGTCGGGCGGGGTGGCCGCGGATGCCCCGAACGCCACGAGCGTCCGTCTGCTCGAGACGCAGGGCCGGGGACACATCGGCCGTCGCGTGCTGCACCAGCAGCCCGGTGGTGAGGTGACCGAGGATCCGGTCTGGCTCTGGGCATCCACCCCCGATCGCTACCTGGATTCGGCGGTGCGATATGCCATCACGTCGAGTCCCGACATTCGCCTCGTCGACGTCGGCAGCGCGCCGTCGCTGGCCGTCACGCTGGTGGTATGGCAGATCGAGGAGGCGCCGAGCCCACGGCTGGTCGGGGCTGTCGAGGTCCAGGTGACGACCACCGACCGGGCGGTCCATTCGGAGATCATCCGCGCGGAGGAACCGATCGCAGCCGACCTGCCCGGCGACCTGGCCACGGCCGCCGGCCGACTGCTGGGGCGCCTCGCCACGGACTGCCTCTCGCGGGTCATGCACC
Source organism: Vicinamibacterales bacterium (assembly GCA_035537875.1). GTDB lineage: Bacteria > Acidobacteriota > Vicinamibacteria > Vicinamibacterales > CAVVIG01 > DATLLJ01. Next base: position 32,001 of record DATLLJ010000083.1, read on the forward strand.
ATGGCTCATGACGCCACCGTCAAGCGGGAACGAACTCGCTACTCTCGCTACACCACCGCTGGCGGCGGAATTCCACTCGCGCCGTTCGACGGACTCGAGCAACTCCTTCTCGTCACCGTCGATCTTCATGGTCGGACTCCTCAGCTAGTGTCCTCTCGAGCGCCGTCGCCATCTGACCCGATTGACGAAGCTGCTCCCGCGGCCTGCGTCCCAGTCGCCTTTCGCGCATGACGACGCGCCGAGGCCGATCCAGACGTCCACTCAAGACCGGC
>DATLLJ010000084.1:0-10268 GCA_035537875.1 Vicinamibacterales bacterium
GTGATGTCGTTGAAGGCATCCACGCTCGCGGTTCGCTCGAACGTAATAGGTTGCAGGTTGAGCGCCGATGTACCGGGGGCTCCGTTCTCATCTCCTCCCGGGCTATAGCTCCAGGCGCGGTCGTAGCGCAGCGCGCCCTGCAACGTCAGCCGGCCGCGGGTCCACGTGTCCTGAACGAACAACGCCGCGACCGACGTGCGATCGGCCGTCTTCCATTCGGGGATGGCCATCGTGAACCGGTTCGGGATGCCCTCCTCGAATCGATAATTCAGCAGGCTCGCGTTCCGCACCCGCTTCGTTCTATTGACCAGGAACGACCCCTGATATCCGACTTTCATGTTGTGCGAGCCGGTGACATACGACGCCGACGCGCGCCAGTGGTTCGGGTTGCTCCAGTTGTCCGCGTACTGCGACAGCGCGCGATAGGTGTAGTCGGCGCGCGGTGCGTACGGCAATCCAGTCGCCGGATTGATGTCATCCGACTCCTCCAGCACCCCGATGTCGAAAATTCCGTCAGGAGGCAGTTGGCCAGGGCCGCCCGCATGCTCGTACGACAGCCGGCTGTACCCAGCCTCGAGCAGGATCCTGTTCGTGATCGGGTTCGTCCACAGCGCCTGCGTCAGCCAGTATGGGAAGTCGATGTAAGACGTCGCGGCTTCGGGCGACGTCGTCGTGCCCGCGGACGCGATCCAGTTCGATCCGCGAGTGTGGCAACCACCAGTGGTCTCCCTTGCCAGCGGCGCGCCTTCGCAGCGCGTCTGGTACTCATGGGAGAAGCTGATGCGGTTCTTCTGGGTAAGCTGTGCCGAGGCGCGCATCTGGTACATCGCCCGGCCCTGCGACTGGCGCGCCGGCAGGCTGGCGTCCCTGACCCAATCCCACCGCGAGAGGTTGCCCGCGTTGGCGTTGGCGACGATGCCCTGGACGGCCGTCTGCGTGTTCAGCTTGCGATAGCTGCCGAGGAAAAAGAGTCGATCGCGCTTGATCGGACCACTGTAGGTGATGCTCGAGTCGTACGCCTTGATGATCCCAGGCGTCTCGGTGATACCCACCGCGCGGAGCTGGTCATCGAGGTTGTCGCCGCGCGACCAGTCGCCGGCGTTGCTGTAGAACCCCTGCCCGCGGAAGCTGTTGCCGCCGCTGCGCGGAACGATGTTCATCACGGGACCACCGGTATCCGATTCGCCCATGCCGCCCGACACCGTCACGGACGTTTCATCGGCATTTACGGTGTCGAGGATGTACGACGACACGCCGCCGCCGTTGAACGCGGCGGCCACCGTCAGCCCGTTGACCGACATGCGGCCTTCGTTCGTCTGCCCGCCGCGCGCGCTGAAGAACGTCATCGTCGGCGTTGCGTTCACGCCATTGTTGTCGACGGTCAAACCCGGCGTGGCATTGAGCAGGTTGCCGACCGTCCGGGTCCCGGGCACGGTCTGAATGACCTCCGCGTCGAGCGTTGTCTCACGCCTGACACTCTGCACGTCGACGACCGGCGTTTCACCGGTGACCGTGATGGTTTCCTGCAGCGCGCCAACACGCAGATCAATCGGGATCGTGACGACCTGCGCGCCGGCTACCTGCACGCCCTCGCGACGAAATGAGTTGAAGCCTTGAAGGGTGGCGCTCAGGGTGTACGTGCCAGGACTGAGTTCGATGATGCGATACACGCCACTGCCGTCAGAGACGACACTGCGGGTGGCTTGCGCCGGGGCCGACGCCTCGACGGTGACCCCAGGCAGGATCGCGCCGGATGAATCGCGGACGGTACCTGTCAGGGTTGCTTGAGCGAAGGCGAGCGACGGAAGCAGCCAGAGAAAGGCTGCGCCCAGCAATACTGTTCGCGTTTCACGCATTTGGAGAGGAACTCCTTTAGGGTTGAGACACTAGATGGAACAGCAGTCGCGAGGGAAGTAAGTAACGGTTAGCGACTACTGTTGGCGACGCAGCGGATCGCGCTGAGCTTCGAGAGCATCACGCACCGCCGCTGTGATGGCCAGGCCGAGTTCCTCCTGCAAATCGAGCAGATCCTTCACTGCACCGTCGAAGGCGCCACTCCATACCGAGGCACCATCTGACTCCACGAGCTGGACGTTCACGCGGACACGGTCGGTGTTCCGCCGCAGGCTTCCTTCAAGAACGACGCTCGCGCCGAGCTGGCGGATCCGTCGCCGCAGATTGGCGGTCGGCACCTTGAGCTGAAATGAAGAGGTGCGACCGATGACACGCAGACCAGGGGTGCGTGCGAGCGCACTGATCAATTCGTCTGTCAAGCCGTCTGCGAAGGGGCGATCCGAGGCACTGTCGACGACTAGCGGCAGAACCAGCAGCCGCGTCGCTCCAGCGTCGCCGGCAGGGCGAGAGTCATCGCTTTGACGCCGCCTCTGAAAGTCTGGCCGGTACCCCCCTTTGGGGATGAGGATTTCGATCGGGTCGTCCGCACCCGTTGTCGCGTAGTACTCGTGGAGCTTTAATCGGAGGCGGTGCGCTTCAACACGAACGATGGGATCGAGGCGAGAGTCGTACCCAGCCAGGCGCCCGTACACTGTCCGCGCGATCTCCGCTTCCTTGGGGCACTCCTGTTCAGCCAGCCGTGCCTCGACGACGAAGACAAGGAAGCGATTGAGGCAGCCAGACGCGCGGAAGATATCGCTCTGGGTGACGCGGCCGAGCGCACCCCTGATCTCGAGTGCAGAGAGCGCCGGAAGCATTAACAGCCTTCTGCCTCGCCGCCCCTGGCGCCGGTGACTATGCTGTGCTTGTCCTCGAAACGGAGATACCTAAGCATGTCCCCGATGACTGCTTCGAGTTGATTAGGGCGGTGCTTTCGCGGTTACCTCGACATCTGAACTTCACGCTCTTCGACGCCTCCGCAGGCAAAATGTTCCGACAGCCCGCGTACAAGGGTCTTCGCTGTCGCGATCCACTGCGCAAGTTAGACGCAAGCCGGTCCGGAAAGGTTGGGGTCCATGAGCCTTCTCGGCCTGACGGCTCTCCCTCCTCCAAGCAATTGCTGTAAACGGCGGCGAGCCTCAGCCAGGCGCGACTTGGACGTTGCAGTGGGAATCGCGAGCCGTGCGGCGATCTCGCCGTGCGTGTGCCCAACGACCTCGTACAAAACAAACACGCGGTGCTGGTCCGCCGTCAACTGTCGAAGAGCCATCCGTATCGCCAATGCGCTCTCGATCCCGGCATCGGTCATAACCGGATGACTCCCGGGGCCAGGATCCGCAAGCACCTGTCGTTTGCGCTTCCGGCAACGACTCACGGAGGCGTTCACGACGATTCGATGCAGCCAGGTGAGTGGTGCAGCATCTCCCCGGTAGGTAGCGCTTGACCGAAGTGCACTGAGAAAGGCGTCGTGGACGACGTCTTCAGCCTCGTCTCCGACGTACCGCGCCGCCACAGCGCGCAGCTGACGTCGCGATCGTTCATACACCTGTGTCAGGACGCTCACCATGGAACCGTCACCGTCACCACCTATATTCCCGGCGTCGCGCCAATTAGTTCCAGAACATCGCGCTCACGAAAATTATGGAACTTTCAGCACGGAACTCCGGAAGACGTATGACTGCGCTGGCCTGAAGTCGCCCGCGCGTCAGGAGAGCCAACCGGGCCAGCCATCGAGACCGCACTTTCCGTCGGATGCGCTACCATCGCCGCGGCAGGATTTACCGGCATTGCCAACCGCTCTCATCGAGCAGCTCGGACTGCGGTTAGAGTCAGCCCGTGGAGCAATTCCGATCCTGGTCATCGAACGTGCGCAGCAGCCGATGGTCGACGCGTACTCGACGACGGCCGACCCAAACTGACGATATGGCATCGCGTTCCTGGACGTTCGGCATCACCTTGATGGTGGCTTTGGCCATCGGCGTGATGACTGTCGCCCAGGGCCAGGAAACTCCGAAAGAATCGCCGCAACTGGCGTTTCGCGCCCAGACCGACGTCGTCGTCGTTCCATTCCAGGTTCGCCGCGGGTCCCGCCCGGTTTCCGATCTCACATCGGCGGATGTGGTGCTCCTCGAGGACGGACGCCGGCGCGACTTCACCGGCTTCGAAGCGCCTTCGCAGCATCCGTCGCTGGAGCTTGTGGTGATGTTCGACGTCACCGACCTGCAGCGGGGAGGCTTCTGGAGTGCCAAAGCCCTCCACGAGCTCGCGAGCTTCTGGAACGAAGCGACGGTGCGGGCGATCCTCGAGGAGCAGGGGGCGGGCGTTCGGATCTCGCTCTATCAGTTCGGCGAAACCCGGTTACGGCGCCTCACTCGCTCGACCAGCGATCCGAAGGTCCTGCTCGACGCGCTGCGTCGACTGTCAGACCCCATGCCCGCCGAGCCGGCGTTCAACCTGTCGTTGCCGGCCGGCACCGTCATTCGGTCCGAGGGGAGTCCGAACCCTCTGGGTCACCCGTGGCCCTTGTCGCTAACCGGAGCGATGACGGCTTTGCAGGATTCGGCCTTGGGTTTGGCAATGGGAGCTCGAGCTCTTGTGATCGTTTCGACTGGCGCCGAGGGCACATCGATACGACCTGAGGACCTCGCTGACCAGGCACTCTCCGCTGACGTTCATGTCTATCCCGTGGCTCTTCCCTCGACCCAGGCCATCTGGTACGACGGGGACAACCCAGATGTCCAATGGGAGAACCTTGGTCCCTCCGGTCCTTCACACGTGGTGGCACCTCGCCTGGCGGAAAACGGCATCTGCCAGGACATCCCGAGACGAGGAAGGCCTCCGTTGGACGCCGAGCTTCTGGACTGTCCCCTCAATGCGCCGTTCAAGGCGATAGGAACGTGGACGGGCGGGCGCAGCTTCGAGGCGGCGCGTCGCCCGGGCCCGAAAGTTCCCCACACCGGCAGCGAGCCGTCGCTGAGTCGCTTTTCGATGACCGGCGCGCAGGTCATCGACATCCTTGATGCCGTGAAAGAGCACGCACTGGCTCGATTCACGGCGACGTACCGAGTGTGGTTTACTCCCTCGCCGTCCGCCTCGCCACGCACGCACACGCTGGAAGTGAAGCTCGCGCCGAAATCCAGTGGCACGGTGAGTGGTGGAAAGAAGAGCGCGACGTATTGACGTGCGCACTCGTTGTCCGGAAGGAGAAGACGCTATGAACGCCGGCCGCCACTTTAGCCACGAATTGGGAGGTCGTCCCGACGTCGTTATGCCGATCGTCAGGCGTTTTCTCGATCCCATCTTGCTTCGCTAACGCGCTCAGTCCTCCGTGGGCGGCGAGATGCCGTCGATGACGAGTACCTGCACCGGTCCGCGCGCCGGTTCGAGCCTCAGGCCCAGCTGCTCGCGAACCGCGATTCCCAGCGTGGCCAGGTCTGACAAAGGGTCGCCCGTGGTCGACAGCGGCGGCGCGAGGCCGCCGATCGGCCCGCCCGCTTCCGGCCTGAACTTCAACAGCATGTCGTATTCACCCTTGAGGCCGGTCCTGTTCACCACCGTTCGGTCTGTGTATGTGCCGAGGGTGGTCGCGATCTGTTCGAGCGTCCGCCCGCTGGCGTTGACCGTCACGCCCTGCGGGCCGAAGAACCCCCGCTGGGTGCACGGCACGCGCTCGTCGATGTTTGGCATCGGTCTCGGCGGATCAGCCGGCGCGGCGCCCCCGGCGGCACGCTCTTTCCGAAGCGCCGCGCAGTCGACCGCGGTCGGCTTCAGCTCCGGTCCCAGACGGCCGTCTGCCCGGAGGAGCACAAGGTTGTAGATCGGCAGCTCGCGGGTCTCGACGTGCGCCTGCAGCTTGAAGCGATCGATGAGCAGCGCCTGGATCATCAGCCGGCGCTGTTCATCGGTGAACGTGCCCTCGGGCTCTTTCGCGACGATGTTGAAGCGATCGCTCGCGAGCCAGTCCGGAGCGCCGACGATCTGATGGTCGCGCAGGTTCCACGCGTTGGTGATCGTCACGCGCAGGGGCACGTTGATCGCCTGGTACTGACCGCGGCCGCCGCCAACGATCGAGGCGCCCCCGTCCGGCCCGGTGCGCTTGACCGACACGACGTCGAAGGTGAGTCGCGCAGGCCGAGGCTCCTGTGCGGCCCCGACGAGCACGACACACAGCGGCAGCGACGCACAGAAGACCGCACCTCCGAAGCCCAGCGTGTCGGAGCGCCGGCCTGCCGTCGCCGTTGTCACAGGTCCTCTCATGGCTTCTGTCCTCCCTCGAGCGCGACGCGTGTAGTGTCCCACGAGTCAATCGCCGTTTTGTAGAGAGATCCATCGGCGCGAGGCGAAGTTGACATGCGACTCCAGTCGCACTACTATGCGACTCCAGTCGCATGATGGCCAGAGCAACAGTCGACCGTCTGGGCGCGCGGGAGCGCGAGATCATGAACGCGATCTTCGCCCTGGGGAACCGCGCCTCAGTCGACGACATCCTCACGCGGCTCGTCGATCCGCCCAGTTATTCGACCGTCCGCGTGATGCTGACCCGCTTGGAGAAGAAGGGATATCTGCAACACACGCAGGAGGGCTTGAAGTACGTCTACTCGGCGACGGTGTCGCCAGCGACCGCGAAACGCACTGCCTTGCGGCAGTACGCGCAGACCTTTTTCGGCGGGTCGCTCGCTCAGATGGTGACCGCGCTCGTCAGACAGGGTTCGTGGACACAGGAGGAGCTCGAGGCGCTGAAGGCCGAGGTCGAGCGCGCGCAGAAAGAGAGGAGCGATGACTGAACTCATTCGTCTCGTGTCGACTGCCGCCCTCGTGATCAGCAGCTCCTGGGCGCTCGCGCTCATCGTCAAGGCAAGCCTCGCACTCGTTGCCGCATTGATCGTCGCCAGACTCTGCGTGCGGCAACGGGCCGCGCTGCGCCACCTCCTGTTCGCCGCCACCTTCGGTGCCCTCCTCGCGCTGCCTCTCGTCGCTGCTGTGGGACCCGCCACGATCGTGGAGCTGCCAGTTGCCCGATCAGCAGCACCATCGATCGCAGGGCCGACCGAAGCAGACTCGATCTCAGACGACCACGCGCTGGCGATGCCGGGTTCGTTGCACGGAGCTGATGCGCCCTCGGCCCTCTCGATGCGCCAGCTGCTGGTGAGTGCATGGCTCCTGGGAGTGGTGCTCTTCTCAGCGCCAATGGCGCTCGGGCTGTTTCAAATGCGACGACTGTGTCGCCGCAGCCGAACCTGGCTCGATGGACAATCGGTGGTCGACACAATCATCGCCAAGACCGGCCGGCGCACGCGTGTTGTGCTGTTGCAGCACGCGGCCGTTCCAGGGCCACTCACGTGCGGGCTGTTGACGCCCACGATCCTGGTTCCGTCCGACGCGGCGAACTGGAATGAACACGCGCTGCAGCGAGCGCTCGTGCACGAAGTCGAGCACGTTCGCCGCAAAGATTGGATGACCCACTGCGTCGCACGAGCCGTATGCGCGCTGTACTGGTTTCACCCGTTGGTCTGGGTCGCCTGGCGGCAGCTCCGCCTCGAAGCCGAGCGCTCGTGTGATGACGCCGTTGTCGGCCAGGAGGACGCCAGGGAGTACGCCTCGCTGCTGATCACGTGCGCACAGCGGCAGGTGTCTGAGGCCGGTCTGCCGATTCTGGCGATGGCCACTCGTGGGGACTTGTCGGTCCGGGTTGCCGCGCTCCTGAACAGGCGGCAGCGACGAGGTGGCGTGACCGGCTCATGTGTCGCGGTTGCGGTTGCGGTCGCGATGATCGCGTCCTGGGCGATGGGGACGGTCATGTTCGCGCAACCAACTGCCGCTGCGGCCATCGCCCAGTCTCCTCAACTGTCGTTCGAGGTGGTCTCGATCAAACGAAACATCAGCGGCGAGCAGGACATCGTCGTCAATGCGCCCAATGGCACGGCGTACAACACGATGAACGTCGCGCTGCTCGGCACACTCATGCGTGCCTATCAGGTGAAGAACGTTGCGGGCGCGCCGGACTGGGTTGAGAGTGAGCGCTATGACATCACGGCCAAGGCCGCGGGCAAGCCCACCTTCGATGAAGTGACTGGCATGCTGCGGACCATGCTGACGGAACGAACGAAGCTGAAGGCGCACATCGAGCCTCGTGAGATGCCGGTGTATGCGCTGGTCGTGGCGACACCGAACCACCCGGGACTGCGGCGGTTCGCACAGGACTGCAGTGCGGTTCTCGCCGGACGCGATGCGGCGATGAAAGCGGGGCAGCCCCTTCCGCCACCCGGCGCCAACGGTGCGCTGCCCTGCGCGTTTACGTGGGCGGCGGCGATCAACTCGGGCGGGATCACCATGGCACGGCTCGCCGGCCTGCTCGATTGGGTCGCCGGCCGCGTTGTCCTCGATCGGACTGGTTTGTCTGGACCCTACGAGTTCACGCTCAGCTTTGCGTCACCTTACGTCGGCGCCGCGCCGGATGACCGCCCCAATCTGTTCACCGCGCTTCCGGAACAGCTCGGGCTCAAGCTCGAACCAACCCGGGCGCCGATCGACACCCTCGTCATCGACTACATCGAGCGGCCTAGCGAAAACTAAGACGAGTGTCCCGGATGAGATCCTTACCGACGCTCGACGCGCATTTGCACCGGGCCCTTCGGCCGCAGCGTCACGCTCGGTGCGAGTGCGAGCGGTCTGTCGTCGACGGCATGGAGACGCACCCTCTGGATGATCGTGACCAGGAGCAGGACGGCCTCCATCATCGCGAAGGCGTTCCCGATGCAGACGCGAGGGCCTCCGCCGAACGGAAAATAGGCCGAACGCGGGAGCCGTCTGGCGGAGTCGTCGCGCCACCGTTCGGGTTTGAATGCCTCCGGTTCCGGGAACCAGCGCGCATCACGGTGCACGACCCATTGCGCGAGCCAGATCTGATCGCGGGGGGAAAGATCGAGACCGGCGATCCGACACGGCTTCGCCGCTTCGCGACCGATGGCCCACGCCGGCGGGTAGAGCCTCAGGGACTCGCGAACGACGGCGTCGGCGTACGGAAGATTGGGCAGATCCGCAAAGGTGGCGGGGCGCCCGCCGAGGGTGCGCGACACCTCGGCGTGGAGCTCGTCGTAGACGCGCGGGGCGCCGGCAAGGAGGTGGAAGGTGAAGGTCAGCGCAAGCGCCGTGGTTTCGTGGCCGGCGAGCAATAGGGTGACGACCTCGTCGCGGAGCTGCTGATCGCTCATCCCGCCGCCTTCTTCCGTGGTGGCGGCAAGGAGCATGGACAGAAGATCGCCGCGGTCCGCGTCCGAGCGCCGGTTCCGGATGATGCCGTAGACGACGTCGTCCATGTCGCGGATCGCGCGCTTGATCCGGATATTGCCGGGGGTCGGAATCCACGGAGGAACCAGGGCTCCGTACCCCGCGAAGCGCTCCATCAGCATCTCGAGCGCATTTCCGATCCGTTCCGCGGCCCCGCCCACGTCGGCTCCGAACAGGGTTTCCGCCACGATGTCGAGCGTGAGGCGCATCATGTCGTCGTGGATGTCGCGCGTTTCACCGTCCCGGAAGCGCTCCATCGCCCGCTCGGTGTGACCGACCATGGTGTCGGCATACGCGCGCACGCGGTGGTGGTGGAACGCCGGCTGAGCGAGCTTGCGCTGGCGGCGCCAGAAATCGCCGTCGCTCGTGAGTAGTCCGCGGCCCACGGCGATCGAAAGCCGCTGCGTGAAGTCGTCCTTCTTCAGATCTCCGCTCGCCTTCAGCGCCTCTTCGATCGCGTCGGGGTGATTCAAGAGGTAAACCTGTTGCCCGGGCAGTGTGAAGCGCACCACGTCGCCGTATTCGCGCGAGATGCGCGTCAAGAACACGAGGGGGTCGGCCTTGAGCTCGACGGAGCTGCCGAGGAATGGGAGGCCCCGTGGACCCTTTGGAAGCGGACTCTGCGCCCGCGAACGATCCGGTGAAGCGGTCTCCGGCGGCGTCGACAGCGTCATTGGCATCCCCTATCCCTGCTATTAATGAGTAGGCACCCTGTAGCGACTACAGAGTCAAGCCAGAAAGAAAAAGGCGGGAACAAATGACGATCGGCGAACTCGCTCGGGCAACGGGATGCGGAATCGAGACGATTCGATATTACGAGCGTGGGGGATTGCTGCCGAGAACTGCCAGGACGAGTGGGAACTTTCGATGCTATGAGCAGGAGCACGCCCAACTGCTATCTTTCATTCGACATTGCCGTTCCCTGGACATGTCGTTGGATGAAATCAGAATTCTGCTGAGATTTCGCTCCGGGGCTCGAGAAAATTGCCGCGAGGTCAACGCCTTGCTGGATACCCATCTCCTTCACGTGGAAGAACGCATCGCGGAATTGCAAAGCCTGGAGCGCGAACTTCAGGCGCTACGCGAAA
>DATLLJ010000085.1:0-70557 GCA_035537875.1 Vicinamibacterales bacterium
GCATCGATCTCTGACGAGCCCTCTCATCCTCGACCGGGCATGGCTGTGCCGATTGGAGCGGCTGCCGGGTCGAGTGTCGCCTGCGGTACCGTTACCGACGAACGGCGCGAGGTGAGTCGCATGCGCGCACGTTCGATATACACGTAGTACACCGGAGTGATGTAAAGCGTCAGCAACTGCGAGACGAGCAGCCCACCGACAACCGCCAGGCCCAGCGGGCGCCGTGATTCGGCGCCGGCGCCCAGACCGGCGGCGATCGGCAGCGTGCCGACGAGCGCCGCCATCGTCGTCATCATGATCGGCCGGAAGCGGACGAGGCACGCCTCGTGGATCGCCTCGACCGGCTCCTTGCCGCGCTCCTGGGCGGCGATGGCGAAATCCACCATCATGATGCCGTTCTTCTTCACCAGGCCGACGAGCATGATCACGCCGACGAACGCATAGAGGCTCAACTCCGTCTTGAAGATAAGCAGCGTCAGCAAGGCGCCGAAACCCGCGGAGGGCAAACCAGAGAGAATCGTCAATGGATGGGTGAAGCTCTCGTACAGAATGCCCAGCACGAGATAGATCACCACGATCGCCATCAGCAGGATCAACCCGAGCCCCTGCAGCGAATCCTGGAACGCCTGCGCCGTGCCTTGGAAACTCGTCGAAATCGCCGACGGAAGAGTGTTCGCGGCGAGCTGTTGAATCGCGGTCACCGCATCGCCGAGCGGGACACCCCGCTCGAGGTTGAACGAGATGGTGACTGACGGAAGCTGACCGGTGTGACTGACGGTCTGCGGGCCTGCCTGCATGGTGGCCGTCGTGACCGAGTCGAGTGCCACGAGACGGCCGGTCGACGAACGGACGTAGAGCTGGGAGAGGGCCGACGGATCGCGCTGGAACTCCGGAGCGACCCCCAGCAGGACCTGGTATTGATTGTCCGGCGCGTAGATCTGCGAGATCTGCCGCGTGCCGTAGGCGTTGAACATCGCCGTCTGGACCTGATTGACCGTGAGGCCGAGCGCCGAAATCCTATCGCGGTTCAGGTCGATCGAAACCTGAGGGTTGTTCACCAGCAGGTCGGTGTTGACGTCCTCGAGTCCCGGCAGTTCCCTCATCTTCTCCTCGAACATCGGGGCCCAGCGGTACAGCTCTTCCGTGTCGGTGTCCTGCAACGTGAATTGATACAGCGCCCTGGTGTTCCGCGCGCTGATATTGATGACCGGCGGGTTGACCATCGACGCGCGAATGCCCGGAATCTGCGTGATCTTGGGACGCAGCGATTCGATGACCTGATCCACCGACAGCGCGCGCTCGGACCGCGGCTTCAGCTCGACGTTCATGCTCCCCTGATTGGTACCCTGCGAGCCCCCACCGAACCCGACCTGACTCGAGAAGGCGAAGATGTTCGGATCCTGCTCGACGATCTCGGCGACCTGCTGCTGGTGCCGGACCATCTCCTGAAAGGAGAGACCCTGAGCGCCTTCGGTGTTGATGTTGATGCGGCCCTGATCTTCGCTCGGCAGGAAGCCCTTCGGCACAATCATGAAGAGATACACGGTGGCGGCCAGGAGCACGAAGGACACGGCCATCGTCGCCCCTCTGAATCGCAACGCCGCCCAGAGCGTCCGGTCGTACAGCCGGAGCCACGCGTCGAACATGCGCTCGGTGGCGTTGTAGAACCGCCCGTGCTTCTGCTCGTGCGGGTTCGTGAGGAACAGACTGCACATCATCGGCGTCAGGCTGATCGAAATGAAGCCGGAGACCAGGATCGCGACGCTGATCGTGACCGCGAATTCGTGCAGCAGCCGCCCGACGACGCCGCCCATGAAGAGCACGGGGATGAAGACCGCGACGAGCGCCAGCGTCATCGCCAGAATCGTGAACGCCACTTCCTGCGAGCCGTCGTACGCGGCGCGCATGCGCGACTTGCCCATCTCCAAGTGCCGCACGATGTTCTCGAGCATCACGATCGTGTTGTCGACGACGAATCCGACCGAGAGCGTCAGCGCCATCAGCGACAGATTGTTGAGGCTGTAGCCAAGCTGGTGCATCACCGCGAAGGTCGCGACGATCGAGCCGGGGATGGCAAGGCTCGGAATGATGGTCGCCGACACGTTCCGCAGAAAGAGAAAGATGACCAGGACGACGAGCGCGACCGTGGCCAGCAGCGTCAGCTTCACGTCGTGAACCGACTCGCGAATCATCACAGAGCGATCGGCCCGGACCTCGAGCGTCAGGGCCGCCGGCAGCTGCGCGGACAGCGAGGGCAGCAGCGCCCTGACGCCGTCGACGACCTGCACGACGTTGGTGCCCGGCTGCTTGTTGATGGCAAGCGTGATCGCGCGTGCCCCCCTGAACCAGCCCCCGATCTTGTCGTTCTCCACACCGTCGTAGACGTGCGCGACCTCGTTAAGGCGGACGGGATTGCCGTTCCGGTACGCGACGATGACCGGCCCGTAGGCCGAGGCCTGGAGCAGCTGTCCGTTGGCCTTGACGACGACGTTCCGTTCGTCGCCGTACATCGTGCCCGTCGGCAGGTTGACGTTGGCGTTCGTGATGGCCGTGGCGACTTCATCGAGGCCGATCCCGTGTGTCGCCAGCTTGTGCGGGTCCACCTCGATGCGCACGGCGGCTTTCTGCGAGCCGTTGACATTGACCTGCGAGACGCCGTTCACGACCGAGATGCGCTGAGCGATCGTCTGGGCGTACGCGTCAACCAACTGGAGCGGCAGCGTCGGGGACTGCAGCACGAGAAACATCACGGACTGATCGGTCGGATTGTTCTTCTGCAGCGACGGCGGCGCCGGCATGTTCGCCGGCAGGGCACGAGTCGTCCTCGCGATCATCGCCTGGACGTCGGCCGCGGCATCGTCGATGTTGCGGTTCAAGTCGAACTGCAGCGTGATGTTCGTCTGGCCCTGCGAGCTCACGGAGTTGATCGAGGTCAACCCCGCAATCGCCGAGAACTGTTTTTCGAGCGGCAGCGCCACGGCCGTCGCCATCGTCTCGGGGTTCGCGCCGGGCAGTCCCGCCTGGACCTGAATGGTGGGAAAGTCGACAACCGGCAGATCGCTGACGGGCAGCAGCCGGTACGCCATCACGCCGAACACCAGAATGCCCAGCATGATGAGCGTCGTGGTGACCGGTCGTTTGATGAAGAGCGCGGAGAGGTTCATGGTTCCACCTTCGGGCTGCTTTCGGCCCCGGGACCAGCCTTGATCGTCACCCGGGTACCCGGAACGAGGCGCAGCTGTCCGTCGGTCACCACCATCTCGTCCGGCTTCAAGCCGTTCTCGACGACGGTGGTATCGGCGACCTGCCGCTGAACGGTGACCGTCCGCTGTTCCACCGTCATGTCCGGCTTCAAGACGAAGACATAGTTCCCCTGCTGGCCGGTCTGGATTGCCGCCGAGGGCACGACGATGGCGGTCGGATCGGTGCGCAGCGTGACGGTGACGTTCGCGAATTGCCCCGGCCACAGCCGGCGATCGACGTTCGGAAACGCCGCCTTGACTCTGATTTGACCGGTGGTCGCATCGACCGCGTTGTCGATGAACGTGATGCGGCCGTTCGATGCCGTCGTCTCGCCGGGCGGCGTGGCTTCGACGCGAACCGTCCCCTGCTCGAGATAGCGTCTCAGTTCGGGCAACCGCCCTTCCGGGATGCCAAACGACACGTAGATGGGCGCGACCTGATTGATGATCACGAGCGGCGTCGTGTCATTGGCCCGCACGAGGTTGCCCTCGTCCACGATCAAGGCCCCGGTGCGGCCGGAAATGGGCGATGTGATGGTGGCGTACTGCAGCTGGACCTTCGCGTTCTCGACGGCAGCGCGATCGGACTGGAGCGTCGCCTCGAGCGCTGCTGCGGACGTGCGCGACACATCGGCCTGTTCCTTCGTCGCGATGCCCCGGCTCTGCAGATCCTGGAAGCGCGCGGCGGTCGATTTCGCCTGGGCCAGCTGCGCCGTGTCGCGCTGGAGCGTAGCTTCCGCCTGCTGCAGCGCCCCCTCGAGCGGCCGCCGGTCCAGCGTGAACAGGACCTGCCCCTTGGTGACGTCGTCGCCTTCCTTGAAATTGACCGAGGTCAAGGAGCCGGTAATCTGCGAGCGGACGGCGACGTTCGAGTACGCCTCCGCTGTCCCGATGACGCCGAGGGCCAATGGCATCGCCTTCTGCTCTACGGTCGCCGTGGCAACGGGCACGGCTGGCGTGCCGGTTCCGCCTCGGTCGCCTGCCGCCTGCGCGGGCGTTCCCTCCGAACATGCGGAGGTCCCGACCGCGGCAAAGATAATCAAATACCCCAGAATCTGCGGGAATCTCAGTCGCATCGATAGCCCCTGTGTCTCCGCAACCGGCCGTCGGATGGTCTGGTCATATTACTCTGCGCCAGTTCACGCCACCAGATCCCTATAACCTCTGCCAGCGTCCAGACGATCGGACCAAGGAGGGCCGACCCTCACAAAGCGATCTGCTACTTGCGGGTGAAGAAATGACTGCTCGGCGAGCTGATCCCTTTGACAGAGCGTTGGTGTCCGGCCGGTGTCATTCCAGCGGGTTCCCTTGGGGTGGAGCGGCGGGCCCCGGCCCCCACTCCTGCCGTCGCCAGTCCGCCTGTCGTGACGATCCGGGTCGGCGTCACCGTCGTGCGGGATAGCGCTCGAGAAGGTCGCGCACGGACTCGCGAATCAACGCCTCGCGCCGCTTGTCGTCGGCGTCCATCTTGATCTGGGCCTGGGCCACCCCTCTCCAGACGATGGTCTCCTTGGCGTTCAAGTCGAGCACGAGCGAGCCCTGGTTCATCACCTGCAGCGACTGTGTGGCGGGGGCGAAGGGCGGAATGCCCCACGCGGTCGTCGCCGGAAGGAACTGGCCAAGGGTCTGCGCGGTCATGTTGGTCGTGAGCAGCAGGAAATACGTGACGGTCAGATCGGGTTCGGCCGTGGCGACCATCAGCCCGCGCCGGGTCATTTCGGTGTTCACCGCATCGACAATCAGCGGCTCGGCACGTCGACGCGCCGCCTCAGCATCGTCACCCGATGACCGTGCCATCTTGACGTCGCCCGGTCCTTTGGGATTCCAGGCCCACGTGCGTACCGGTGTGAAATCGAACTTCTTGTCGAATTCGACGCGCACGTCGACCGCGAGCGCGGTATGTACCGCCAACGCAACGCCTGTGGCCGTGATTAACGCGATCGTTCTCCAGTGCGGTGTCATCATAAATGCCACGTTCGCGGGGGTGAACCCGCGCCCTCCTTGCCGTTCGGTTTGCGTGTGCTCGATGTGTCAGGACCGCGTCGCGCCGGTCATTGAACGTAGATGATAGCGCGATTCGATGCAGAACCCGTTCCGATGAGGAAGGCACTCGCCCCGGCCCGGCCGTGGCGGCAGTGTGTGCGGACGATGCGACAGTGTCGCGGATCCCCGCTGACGATGTCTATACGCCGACGACCGTGACCATCGGGGAAAGGTTGCTCGATCATTTCTCCTCCGCGCGCGTCTTCACGCGTGACAGGTGATGCCGCCGTCGTTGAAACGTGCTGCTCCACTCGTGCAGCGGCGGCCGGCCAGGACCTGTTGTAACAACCCGGATTAAGATCACCTGTGTCCAGCCTCGGCCGCCTGATCGGCCTCACCCGCTCTCTGGCCATCTACCACGGCATTCCTGGACGCCAGCGTCCCCTCCGCGCCCTCTACGCAGAATTCGTCAAACCCGGGGCGATATCGGGGCTCACGTCGGCAATCGCACCCGTGGCCGGGCTGCTTTGGGCTGCCGTGTTGTCTCGGTAGAACCGCAACCCGACTTCGCCCGCCTCCCGCGCACGATCTTCGGCCGGAATCCGAATGTGACCGACAGGACGCCCGTGACGCCCATAACTTTCGAGCTCATCAACATCATCGAGTGGACCGACGCGCGTCACCTTCGCCTGATCAAGTAGATGGCGGAGTCGGGGCCGAGCCACCGATCGTACGGGACTGTTGCCAGCACCTCCCATCCCTCGGCTGGCGCATTCGCCACGCGGTAAGGCGGATCGTAGCCCCCGTTTACCCACGGCACGTCGACGTTCCCGTTTGCGTCGCGAGGTGCGCGATCCGCATCCGCGTATAGGCGCCATCCGTTCACGACATAGCCGGCATTGATCTCCTGATCCGGAATTCCCATCTTCCTGAACACCTCGACACCGCGCCAGAGGGCGAGGTCGTACGTACCCAGATCGCGGAGCCCAATGACCGTCACAACGGCATACAACACGATCGCCGCGCTCGCTGCACGCATCGAGAATGCTGGTCGAGCCGAGAGCACGATCGCAAGAACAAGTGGTGTGAACACAAGCGCGTACCGATCTGCAATCAGCCACAATACCGCAACAACCAGGGCATGGAGAGCGACCATGAGCACCAGAAAGATCAGCACCGGATCCCGACGCAGCCCGCCTTTCAGACCGCCCGCAGGCGTTGCCTCCGACCAGCCGTAAGCGGCCATGGCGACGGCCACGAGGAAAATGGCCACACCGAGGGAGACCCAGCCGATTCCCAGTGGCACGTACGGGCCCGCGAAATCCGGCACGAGCGTTCGCATGCTGCCCAGTTCGTTGAGAGCCCAGGTGTTTCCGGTGACGAGAGGGAGGGCAAAGTCGACGCCCAACGCGCGCACGAAGGCCAATGACAGCGCGAGTACCACAAAAATGCCGAAGGTCGGCTTGATCAAGCGCCGACGGAAGCACCCAGCCGAGACAGGAAGCAGCGCCAGCCCCACCGTTCCGCAGAGCAACGCGAAGGTGCCGCCAAGCATTCCTGGAAGAAACCGAACGGAATATTCCTTCAACATCGCGATCCGATCTTCGGGAGAATTGATCATCCACCGGAGGTCGGCCACCTGTTGCACGTGGGACGATGCCCAATAAGCCAGCGCCAGGGCCGAAAGCAGCGGAATCACCGACACGATCGCCCAACGTCCCCTGCGCCTTCCCCAGCCCCCCGGAGCCACGAGCAATGTCAGGAACATGGCAATCGGGGTGACCACGCCAGGCAGCCGTACGGCGATACTGAGTGCCGCAAACACGGCGGCCCAGACGAGCCAGCCCACGCTCTGATGGCGAATGGCGCGAACCATCGCGAGGCTCGCCAGGATCGTCAGGCTGACAAACGGCACGTCGGTCATGAACGAGACGGCCAGCACCGCGTAGACGGGGTAGACAGCCAGGCTCGCGGCCCCAACGAGCGCGGTGGCGCGCGGCACGTCGAGTTCCCGGAGCAACAGATAAAGGGCGCCCAGACCGACGAGCGCAATCAGCACTGTGGACACTCTTAGCGCCGTGAACGAAAACCCAAACAGAAAAGACACGAGCGCGCCCCAGACAATCTGGGCCACGTTGAGGTGGGTCGACAAATCGAGCACTTCGATGCGGCCGGTCTTCAGAAAGTTCTCAACCGACCACGCGTACACCCAGTCATCGACGAACGGCGTGTTCTGAAACGGCGGCCAGCCGTCGCCAACTGTCGGGCTCACGTTCACTTAGAACCTGGCATGCGATGCCTCCAAGACGTCCGTTGTCTGTTAGTGTGGCCCGCGCGGCGATTCAGAGTGGTGATTTCTTTCTCGATTGCTATCTGGGTCGGCCTGTTCCTGAAGATCCCCATGTGGTGAACCTCGACCGTGCGAGCTGGCAGGGGAGTTGCTTGGTAATTGACAGGAGGCAATGACCCATTATGCCAGCCTCGACGTTCAAGTACATCGCAGCGGCGGGTGTGGCGATTGAAGGAGTTCCCACCGAAGGGATGACGATTCGCGCGGCGACGGGACGGGCTCTGGGACGCTTGGGGGGGTTCATCGTCGATGCCGCCGAGCAGCACATCCGTTACTTCGTCGTTCGCCGGCCCGGGTTGTTTGGAAAGACGGGAGTCCTGCCATTTTCCATACCTCGGGTGGACCTGGACGGGCGCGCCATCGAGATTGACGTGAACGATCAGGAGCTGCGGCAACTGCGCAACTTGTCACCCGATGCGCTGATCGCCTGACGAGCTTCGCTGACCTCACCGCTGAGGCTACTGCCGCGTTCATGTTCAGGGCGGCGGCGGAGGAGAATGTGACGCTCTGGGCGTCAGCATCTGAGGCGATCATCAGGATCGGCGCTGGCGATTTTTCACCGGCCGACCTTCCGTTGCAGGTCTGGCCACCAGACGGTCCAGTGCAGCTCCCCATAGTATTGGGACGCCCTCGCCGGTGACGAATACTCATAGCTGTCCTCGTCAGCGTCGTTGTGTTTGCCGCCCGGTCCGACAATCTGGTGTGCCACCTCGTGAGCCGCAACCCTGCCAATCCCGCGGCCGATACCTTCGATGATCGTCGGTCGAGACGCCCCCGGCGGTGCGTACCGTGCGGCTTCAGACGCCACGATGTCGGTCCCGACGAGGGCCGTTCCACCCAGCGGCCCCAGCGGGAGCGCGACACCCGCGTTCGGCAAGCGTCCCTGGTTTGGCAAGGTTTGAACGACGACGACCCGCCAGAAGCCGTCATTGCCGTCCGCGCCCTCGGCGACACGGAGGCGAAGGCCCGCGAAGGCGGTCTCCAGTTCCCTGCGACTCATGTCCCTGATCCTCTGGGCCTCGGCCTCAGTGAACGGCCCGCCAATCGCACTGAGCACGGCTGAAGGCAATACGAGCGCATCCTCGTCGAACCGGAACCCTACGATCGTCGGTGAGCCTTGACAGCGCACCGTCGAGAGGGCGACAAGGATGCTGGCGACCACGACAATCGACCGACGGCCCGGCTTGTCGCTGAGACGCCCAGTGTCCGTGCGCGATCGCATGTCCCGCTATTATGGGTCTGCACAGAGGAGGGCCAGGCAATCACCGGACACTTCGTGTACATCGTCCGCTGCGCCGACGGAACGCTCTACAGCGGATACGCGCGCGACGTGCGTGAACGCGAGAAGGTGCACAACAGCGGGCGCGGCGCTCACTACACGGCGTGCCGTCGACCGGTCATGGTGGTTCACTCCGAATGCTTCGATTCCAAGTCCGAGGCGCTCCAGCGCGAACATCAGCTGAAACGAATGACCAGAGCGAAGAAGGAAGCGCTGATCGCCGCGGCTATGGTGACCGAAGGAGTATCGTGATCAGGCCCGGGGTGTCAGGCTGCAGCGCGATGTCTGACTGCACGGAAGGATTGGGAACGATGACCGTCGGAATGCTGCACGTTGTCTGTGGCAAGCTGGCATCAGGAAAAACGACGTTGGCGAAGCAGATCGCGCTGGATGCTGATGGCGTACTGATCAGCGAAGATGTGTGGCTGTCTCGGCTTTTTTCCTGGCAGTTCCCATTGGACGTTTCAAGAGTATCTGGAACGATCTGCGTGTCTACGGACTGCGCTTGCCCCGCACGTCGCAGACTTGCTTCGGCGCGGCATCTCAGTCGTCTTCGACTTTGCCGGGAATACTCCACAAGAACGGCAGTGGGTGCGCTCGATATTTCAGGAGGCTTCGGCCGAGCACATTTTGCATTGCATCAACGTATCGGATGCAGCGTGCAAGGAACGGCTCCGACGTCGAAATCTTGAAATTACAGAAGGTGCACAGGAGACGACCGACGAAGAGTTCGATGCCATCACGAAGTACTTCGTCCCGCCCTCCCAGCATGAAGGATTCCGGATTCAGGAGTATGGAATAGAGGACGAAGTCATCTAGTTCGCCGCCAAACCGCAATTTGGGACGCCGAGTTGCTGCGGACGACGCTTCGAAAGGCAGGAGCTGGCGTGCGCGATCGAGAACGCGAAGGCCCGACTGAAGCCCGGCAGCCAGCCACGAGCGACACTGAATTCGCTCGATCGCGACGATCTCCTTCAGCGCTTCCGTGACGACGCGTAGTCGTTCATCACATTCGAAGAGGCGTTGAAGGGCGACGTGTATCGCTGAAGTACGACTACAAGGGCCAGAACCCTCGCAGGCGGCTACGGTCGAGCTGCCATGCGATCGAACGCCCCTGTAGAACCCAAGAACCCGTCAGTTCCCTGCCGCGACCGCCGGCACCGGCTTGCCGATGAACTGATACAGGTCTGCCTTCGTCGCCACGCCAGGACCGTGCAGCGGGAGGATGCGCTCGACGTCCAGCTTCAGCTTCTCGACGTTCTCGACGAAATTCGTCGTGTTCGGGCTGACGACCGCCGGTGGCTTCGCCCCGGCGGCTGGCGGTGTGTAGAGATCGACCTCGACCAGGATCTTCTCGGTCGGCAGATACGCCATCAGGATGCCGTCGTTGTGGGCGTTGCCCTCGACCAAATAGAGTTCCAGCGTGCGCCGCTTGTCGGTGATGACGTGCTTGTCGGTGAAGGTCTCGATCTTGAGGGCAGGCGCCTTCTTGGCCAGGGCCAGCCTGTCGGGGTTCAACGTCCGGGGAGCCGATGGAGACAGGACGCGCTCGTAGAACGCCTTGTTCGTCTCATGGGTCACGATCGTGGCGCCGTGTTCGACATAGGTCCGCAGGCCACCGGAATGATCAAAATGATGGTGGGTGTTGATCAGATACCGGATGGGCCCGTTGGTTACTCGTTCGACTTCGCGAATCACTGCCAGCGACCGCTCCTCGTTCTGCGGACCCTCGATCACGGCGACGAAGTTGTTGAACTGAATCGCGACGCTGTGGTGGCTGCCGCCCATGATGTAGTACACCCCGTCGGCGACACGCTCCGCCTTGGCGGCGACCGGCTGCGGCGGCGCCGCCGGCGTTTGCGCCTGCTGCGGGGCGATGTTGACCGGCGCGTTGGGCTTGACGTCGGAGACAACGAGGATGAGCGTGTTGCGACCATCCTGCTTGTTGATGATCGTGGTCGGGAACTTCGCGCCACCGTAATCCTTGTAGTCGCTGAAGTAGGCCTCCACCTTCATGTCGCCGATGACCGTGTTGTCCACCCACGTTTCGACCTTGGAAATCAGGCTCTGGGCATCGATATAAGCGGCGACCTTGTACTTGTTCTGCAGCGTGAACGTCGCCATCGTGTAAGGGACCCCGAGCTGGGTCACCGACTCAACGGTGGTTGGATTGGCCGCCGCTCCTTTCAAGAACGCGTAGGGAGTGAGCCAGACATCGAACTGCTGCCCCCAGGGCGCCCCGGGTGCAATTGTCTGGTCCTGTTTCTGCTCGTTGCCGCCCTGAATTCGTACCGTTTGCACGCGCGAGGCGGGAGAGCCGGTGGCGCCGAAGTCGACCTCACGGGTGTACGACTTCACCCGAACCAGCGGCCAGTCGGCCTGCGGATTTCTGTTCTGCCCGATCCCGGCGTTCGAACCCGAACCCGAGTACTGAATAGTGTTCACGCTGGCAGCGCCCATGGCTTTTTCGACGGCCGCCAGGACGCTCTTGGCATCGGTCGGCGGCGGCGGTACCGGCTTGGTCTCGGGGGCAGCCGGTTTGGCCTCCTGGGCAAGTGCCATTGCCGGAACAACTGCGGCAGCCATCGTGAGCACAACTACAGCGATATGCTTTCTGACCATGGTCGTTCTTTGCTCCTCGAATTCAGGTAAATTGCAGGTAATTATTATTCCAAAGCGGTTTACTTTGGCAACACACGGTCCTTGCACCATGCGACAACGACACGCGTGCCGCGCTTCAAGCTGACCATTGAATACGCCGGCGGCCGGTACAGCGGCTGGCAGATTCAACAGAACGCCAGGACAATCCAGGGAGAACTCGATCGCGCCGTCCGCGCCGTCACCGGACGGAAGGATTTCGAACTCTACGGATCGGGTCGCACCGACGCCGGCGTCCACGCGCTGGGACAGGTCGCGCACCTCGACGTCGTGACCAGCCTGCCGCCCGGCATGCTCGAACGTCGGCTGAACGACGAGTTGCCGAGCGACATCAACATCCTCTCAACCGCCGTCGTTCCGCACCGTTTTCATGCGCGTTACGACGCGGTGGCCCGCACTTACCTCTATCAGATTTCGCGGCGCCGGACCGCCTTTGCCAAAGCGTATGTCTGGTGGGTCAAGGACCCGATCGACGTCAACCGCATGCGCGAGGCGGCCACGCGCTTCGTCGGCATGCGCGATTTTCGGTCCTTTGCTCAAGAGGATCGGCCGCCGGCTGAAACCGGGCCTGCCGACGACGGGAAACGATCGACGCTCGTACTGGTGGAGCGGCTGGACATCGCCGAGGAGAACGACCTGGTGCTGATCCGGGTCGAAGGGTCCCACTTCCTGTGGAAGATGGTCCGACGCCTCGTGGGTGTGCTGGTGGAGATCGGCCGTGGTGCACTGGAACCCGACGCGGCCGGGGAATTCCTGGTCACCCCGTCAGGGACGCCCGCACGGCTGACCGCGCCACCGTCTGGCTTGTTCCTGGAGCGGGTCACATACGAAGCGGACAGTCGTCGCGCCGCTCGTCCGCTTCGCGCGGTTACCCCGCTTCGCTCCGCCGACGGCTGATCGACCAATCCGGGCCGAAGCGCACGCCCAGGACGAGCCGGACAACCCGCGCGTAGCTCGCGACGCCCGATTCGACGCGGTTGGCCTTGAGATACCGGTCGTAGACCTGCCGCCCGGCCGTCGCCAGGCGGGGGCTGATCTGTTCCTCTATGCGGATGCGGATGGCCGCCAGATCGGCGCGCGGGCCCGAGGCGAGATCCGCCGCGACCGCGACACGCACGTCATCGCGCATCGCGGCGGCGAGCTCCGAATAGAGGAAGAGCCAGCCGCTGTACTGCGACGGCGGAGACGCGCGCATGCAAGCCAGCCAGCCGACGAAGTTGGCGTCACCTTCGTCGGCCAGCCCGGCCAGATGGCTCCACTCGTGGGCCAGGACGAAAGGGCGTTCGAAGGGCAGCAGCGCCGTCGAGGCCAGCGTCTCGAGAAAGTACGGATCGGTCATGCCGTCGGTTGCCGTGCGCCGAAAGTACCAGTCGAGCAACGTCGTTTTAGGACGCCCGACCCGCACGATGCCGGCGCCCCCGATTTCCCGATCGACCCGCGCAAGGGCGGCGGCCAGCAGCGGGTCGACCGCATCGGGCGCCGGCCAGCCCGCTTCGTGTGCGGCGGGGTGGAGACGGTTCAACTGATTGACCGCCGTCAGCCCCAGAGCCTTCAGCGCTTCCGCCGTCACCGCGCCTTCATCGAACGCCAGTTTGTCGGCGAGCGGCGTTCGGCGGTAGTTCAACCCCCAGATCAACAGAAAGAATATGTAGAAGGAGGCAGCCCACACGACCGTGCGCACGACGATGGTGGCCGCACCGGGCAGCCAGCTCGAGTCGCGATTCAAATCGCGCACGGCGAGCACGAGCCACCCACCCAACACCACGACGAGCAACAGATCGAATATCGCAAGCGAGGTGAGATTGGAGATCGCCGTCACCTGAGACTGAAGCGCCGGGTAGGCGCTTGTCGAGTAAAAGCGCTCCACCCCGGCGGGCGACATCGGGGCCGCGGCCGCGGCCGCGGCCAGAACGACGATGAGTGCGCCTTTCCGTCGAACCGCAAGAGGGCTCATCAGGCGTGAAGCTCGCGTCTCAGAAAAGCGAGGGTCTTTGCCCATGCGTCCGAAGCCGCGCGACGATCGTAGACCTCCGGCCGATCGTCGTTGAAGAACGCGTGCGCGGCGTCGGGATACGTGTGGAACGAATGCGCCTTGCCGAGCTCTGTGAGCCGGCGGTCGAGATCGGCTACGACCTGCGGCGTCACGAACGTGTCCTTGCCGGCGAAGATCCCGAGCACGGCGGACTGGAGCGCTGGAAGGTCCGGTTTGACATTGGGATGGCCGCCGTAGAAGACAACGCAGGCGCCGACCTTGGAATTTCGGCACGCAGCAAACAGCGACAACGCTCCGCCCATACAGAAACCGATCGTCCCGACAGCCGAACCGGTGACCTCCGGCCGCGCCGCCAGAGCGTCGATCGCGGCCGCAAGATCGCGCGCGGCCTCTTCAATCCGCAAACTCATCATCAGCTTTCCGGCCTCATCGGGTGACTTGGCCGTTCTCCCATGAAACAGGTCGGGCGCCAGGGCAACGAACCCCTCCGCGGCAAACCTGTCGGCCACGTTCTCGATGTGCGGGACCAGCCCCCACCATTCCTGAATCACGATGACTCCGGGTCCAGGGCTCGCCGGACGCGCCAGGTATCCCGGCGTCATCGTTCCGTTGGCCTTGAACGTAATGCGCTCCCCCACGATGTCCTCCTCGGCCGCTCGACTCGCGCGTCGAACCTCGCGGTTCCGATTTGATACGGGTTCGTCTGCCACGGCAAGACCCATATCGACCCGTCGCGTCCGGTCTGAGCCGTGCAGGCTCAGTGTGGCTCGCCCGATAAGGTAGATCGAGAAAACTGTCGTATGTTCCGACTTTTTTGCTGCGCGCTCGTCACGATCGTGGTCGCTCTGTCGCTGGACGTTTCAGCGCAATGGCCCCACGTGCTGCCGGGCACGGGTCCTGACGCCTTTGCCACCATCGGCGGCACCGCTCTCGACTCGATAAACGCCCCGCTGGCCAACGCCAACGTCCGCCTCCGGGACGCGCGCTCGGGCCGGAGCATGGAAATAGTGAGAACCGACCGGGACGGCCTCTTCGCCTTCCGTCCCGTGGATCCCGGCAGCTACGTCGTTGAAATCCTACCGAGAACCGGACGTCGGTGCTGGCCGCCAGCCAGGTGCTCAACGTCGAAGCGGCCCAGGTCGCCTCTGTAACAGTCAGGCTTCCCTTCAGGGCCACGGGGCTGCTCGGAATTTCGCCGTCAACCGCCAGCGTCGTTGCCGCAGAAGCGGCGCTCGCTGGGATCCTGTTGATCCATATTACGGGCACGGCGACGTGCGACACCCTCCAGTAGCCTGACGCGATGCCCGACCCAAGCACGACGCCGACGCGGCCTGGTCAGGGGCCAGGTCAGAGTCCCGGCGGCCACGGCGTACAGCCGGCCGTGACACACAACCCGGCCAACGACGAGATTCGACCGGCCGGCCGCAAGGCATCGGATCACGCCCGAAGCCGCACTGACCCAGGCGGGAGTCCGTTTCAGCTCGCCAGCCGTCACCCCGCCTCCTGCTTGCCGGCCACATAGCGCATCGGTCCCGCAGCGGCGCCGCTCATCAACGCCTCGCGGTAGATCGGAATGAGTTCGGTCGCCAGCCGTTCCCGATTGAACGATCGCTCGGCGGTGGTGCGCGCCGCACGTCCGAGACGCGCGCGCAGGTCTGCATCACCGACGAGGGTCACAATCTGACGCGACAGATCCGCCGCGTCGCCGGGTGTGTGCACAAGCGCATCCACTCCGGCCGTGACGATTTCTGCAGCGCCGCCGGCATTGCTCACGATCACCGCGCGTCCACAAGCCATCGCTTCGGCAATGACCAGACCGAACGGCTCGGGCGAAGTACTAGCGTGCACGACCACATGAAGGGCGCGAAAGGCCGCTTCCGGCGTGTGAACGAAACCGGTGAAGCCGACGCGATCGGCGACGTCAAGCGAGCGCGCAAGCTGACGGAGCTCGTCGACTGAATGCTGGCTGCCCTCGGTGTGGTACACGGCGTCCCCCACGATGTACCCGCGGAGCGGCACATCCGTGGGAATCCGGGCGATCGCCTCGAGAAAGGTCGCGTGCCCCTTCCACCGCGCCATCGTCGCCACGAGACCGACGCGAACGGTCTGCGGCAAGGCTTGTGGCATTCCGGCCATCGCATCGAGATTGGTACGAGCTCCTCCGGGCGAAAAGCGACGGAGGTCGACACCGTTTCTGACCGTCACGACACGTGCGCCGGCGCCGAGGACCTCTCTGGCATCTGCGGCCACGCTCTCCGAATTGGCGACGACGGCCGCCGGCCGCGCATGCCAGCGCAGCAGCCTGGTGGTTGCCGGCCTCATCCCCAGGTAGTCGTGGACGTGCCACACGAGCGCGGGTCGGCGCGTGGCTCTGTTCGCCCAGGCCCCGAGCACGTGCATCTTCAACCCGTTGGTGTGGACAACGTCCGGACGGAACAGATCAATCGATCGACGGAGTGCCGCTCCGTATCCAAGGGCTGCAGGCGAAGCGAACGCGATTTGCGCCGCGAAACGGGCGCTGCCGCCTGAAGAGATGGCACCGTGTTTGCCGAGTCGCCCGAGCGAAGGAGGAAACGCCACGATTTCGGTGGTCACACCGAGGGCCTGCGCCTGCGCGATCAATGGACCGTCGGAGGCAGCGAGCAGGTGTAGCGGCCACGCGGGTTGGGCTTGACGAAGGCTGGCCAGAATGTCGAGCAGGCTTGATTCGGCGCCACCCAGCTGACCCGTCGGGTTGAGGTACATCACGCGCATGGGTGCCCTGCGAGAAGCCGACGCCTCAGAAGAACCGGCCGGCAATCGTGATGGTGCCGGTGCGAGCCACGAGGGCGGCGACGGTCTCAGGCCTGTCGGGTCCGCCTCTGAACGAGCGCGGCTCCGATCTCTGCTGCGCGTGCACCGTGACGGCTGAAAGCGTCAGAGCCAGCAGCAGCGGAACTCTCACCATCGTCTCCCTTCGTCGTTAGTCCGCGATGCGCGTGACGGGAATCCCGAGCTGGCGCGCTTTTCTGTAGAGATTGGGACGCTGGATGCCGAGCGTCTGCGCTGCGTCCGCCATCCGCCAGTTGTGATGCTGCAGCACCGCCGAGATGTAGTCGCGTTCGAACTTCAGTCGCGCT
Source organism: Vicinamibacterales bacterium (assembly GCA_035537875.1). Classification (GTDB taxonomy): domain Bacteria; phylum Acidobacteriota; class Vicinamibacteria; order Vicinamibacterales; family CAVVIG01; genus DATLLJ01. The sequence continues at coordinate 16,625 of DATLLJ010000085.1, forward strand.
TCGCGCAGATTGCCGGTCGGGACAAAACGCGCTGGCGCCCGCTGCAGATTCAAGGCAGGCAGCAGATGCTCGACCTGGATGTCGTGATCGCCAGGCTCGGCCGCAACTCGCGCAATCGCGGCCTGGAGCTCGGCGAGGTTCCCCGGCCAGGTCACCGCCGCGATCAGGGCGAGGGCGGCGTGGGTGAATGCTCGCGGCTGTCGTCCTTGTTCGATCATCCTCTCGTCGAGCACCCGCGATGCGATCGCCGGCACATCTTCGAGACGCTGCCTCAACGGCGGCAAATCGATCCGTACTGCAGCCAGGCGGCGGAAGAGATCCCCGCGGAGGCGGTGCGCATGAACGTCCGCATCAACGGCTGGCGACGCACCGGCCACAAAGCGGACCTCAGTCGCGACCGGTTCCCCATCGATGAGAACCTCACCGTCGCGTGCGATTCGCGCGAGCCGCGCTTGAACGGCGGCAGGCAAGTCGGCAACATCCTGAAGGAAAACCGTGCCGCCGCGAGCCAAGGCTATGCGGCTGTCGCGCGACACGGGCTCGAGGTGAGCGGAGGCCGTCGGAGCGGGTGTACCGAAAAACAGCTGCATGATTTGTGAGGCGTCTGCCCCGTCGCCGTCGAGCGCCACGAAGGGCGCTGAGGCTCGACGGCTGCGGCCATGCAGCTCGCGCGCAATCGAGAGGACATCGGTGCCAGGTTCGGCTGTCAGAAGGACGCTGGCCTCGAGCGACGCGGCGCGGCGGATGAGCTCGTGGACACGGGTAATGGCCCCCGAATGCCCGACGAGCTCGAGGGCAGTTGGCGAGGGGCGTGCGAAACGGACGGTCTTGGCGGCGGCCGACATCAGTGGATCTGCCATAAGAAATGCCCGTTTGACCTCAAGAGAGCTCGCCCCGTGGTCACAGATGCACTTTATGAGGCGACCTAAACGGCGCTCAAAGCGCCAATGAACGACTTAATATGACTTTAATGACCTGCAATGTCAAGACCGACACCGTTCTGGCTCGACCTCGACACAACTCGTCCACGTCTGACGCGCGGCGAGAGCACCCGTATCCTTTGCTTTTAACCTACTTAGATCTAGTAAGTTATCCGCGGGTGACAGTCCGCCTCACGTGTGTTATCGGTCCCGCCGGTTTGTATCGATACGAGCGGGCGCTCTGTATCGTTCAGGAGACAATCGGCCGTGGCTAACCAGAGCGGCGCCGTCTTCTTCGATCTTCACGCGGCGGGCCGCCTTCGAAGTCGCGACGTGCTGCTGATCGACTCGAACGCCGATCTCATCGGGTGCTACGAAACGGTGCGGGACCATTGCGAACACGTGCTGTCGTGTCTCGACGGCCTCGCCCGTGGCCATGCGGGTGCGGGCCGCACGCACTACTACGCCGTTCGCGACGAGCGCTTCAACCCGCTTCGCGATGTCAATCGTCAGGCCGACGGACGGATCGCCTACACCCCGGAGCTGGCGGCGATGCTGATTTACCTGAATCGGACCGGCTTCAACGGTCTGTTCCGCCTGAATGCGCGCGGCGGTTTCAATGTGCCAGCCGGCAGGTATTCACAGCCCGCCATCGTCAATCGCGACAGGCTGCGGCGTGTCGCCGAGGCGCTGGCCGCTCCCGGCGTGCGGTTGTTCCGGGGATCATTCGAATCGGCGCGCGAGATGGCCGACGCCGGCGACTTCCTCTATGCCGATCCACCGTATGCGCCCGTCAGCCGAACCGCGAACTTCACCGCCTACACCGCGGCGCGATTTGACGATGCCGACCAACGGCGGCTGCAGCAGCTGATCATCGCCGTTGCGCGGCGTGGCTGCCACGTCCTCGTCAGCAACTCGACGGCTTCAGAAATCGAACCCGGGCCTGAAGGACAGTCAGGCTCCCGCCAGCCAGATCAGCTGACAACACAAGGGGCAGGCATACGCCATGCGGAGGTCGGCGACAAAGGAAACGAACCCGCCAGCGCCGCGATTGGTACACGACGGGCAAATCGCCGCGGTTCCCGCCTCGAGCGTCGCCACGCGCAGCGGTCGCCCTGTGGTCGGACAGGGGACGACGTCCGGGCTCGCGGTGTGCTTCGACACCCGGGGTCGCCCATGCTCGTCGGTATGCCAGTGGAAGAGACCGCTGAACAGATCGGTCCGGCTTCTGAGGGACGTTGGAGTCATTTTGGCGCGCGGATGGTAGCACACCGATCCACATACCGCAACATATGGGGGGTGTTCCGGAGTCTCCCGCATGCTAATCTTGTGCAGGCTCAAGCGTGCAGCCCCCGCTCATGTCGCGCGAAAGTGGCGGAACTGGCAGACGCGCCGGACTTAGGATCCGGTAGCCGCAAGGCTATGGGGGTTCGAGTCCCCCCTTTCGCACCAGCCTTCGCTCCCGTAACATTCACCCGGTGTCACGGCGCTCACGAGCTTCGCAACGACCGGTCGCGCTACGCCGCCCCAGGCGCGGAGACTGATGAAAACCGAATTCATCGATGTCAACGAGACGCGCAAGAACGTGCGCGTCGAAATCCCCAGCGACGTCGTGGACGCCGAGATCGACCGGGTGGCGCGCGGCTACTCGCGCACTGTGAAGGTCCCAGGGTTCCGTCCGGGAAAGACGCCGCCGCGCGTGATCAAACAGCGCTTCAAAGAGCAGATACTCCACGAAGTCGCCCACGATCTGATTCCCCGCGTGGTCGACGACGTGCTCCGGGAGCGAGGCGTCGAACCGGTCGACACCCCCGACGTACGCGAAGTGACGATCGAAGCGGGTCAGCCGCTCACCTTCACGGCCTCGTTCGATACGGTTCCGGCATTCGAGCCGGGCGAATATTCGACGCTCTCGCTCCGGCGCGCGTCCAGCCACGTCGAGGACAAGGCCGTAGACGAAGCCTTGGAGCGCTTGCGGCAGCGAGCCGCTCGTTTCGAACCGGTCGAGGGGCGAGGCATCGATCATGGCGACACGGCTCTGGTCGATCTCCAGCGGTGGGAGAGCGCCAGCGAGCCGGATCAGGACGCCGGGACGCCGGCGCAGGCGACGGACCCGCGCAAAACAGGTGCGGAAACGCACAAAGGTGTCAGCGTCGAGCTCGGCTCGTCGGCCAACCCGCCGGGATTTGACGAACAGCTGCTCGGCCTCGAGCCCGGCGCGGGCAAGACCTTCACCATTCGTTTTCCGACCGACTACCCGGCCGCGGAGCTCGCCGGCAAGGCCGTCACCTATACCGTGACCGTGCACGGCATCAAGAAGCGGGTCCTTCCCCTGCTTGACGACGAATTCGCGAAAGATTTGGGAGAGTTCGAGACCCTCGGGGCGCTCCGCGCGCGGGTGCGCGAGGATCTCGAGCACGAGGCGCGGCATGCGGCCGAGCGCGAGATTCGAAGCGATCTTCTGAAGCAGCTGGCCTCACGTGTGCCGTTCGACGTCCCCGCGTCGCTGGTCGAGCGCGAACTCGACCGCCGCGTGGAGGACTTCGCGCGCCGGTTGATGGAGCAGCGCGTCGATCCGCGGCAGGCGGGCATCGACTGGGGCGCGTTCCGCGAAGCGCAGCGTGACGCGGCGCGCGAAGCCGTCGCGGGCGCCCTGGTTCTCGACGAGGTGGCGCGCCGGGAGCATCTGGAGGTCAGCGACGACGAGGCCGATCGGGAGATCGGCCGCTTCGCGGAGCGGGCCGGCCGGACACCGGCCTCGGTGCGTGCGCGACTCGAGAAGGAAGGCGGGATGTCGCGTATCTACTCGGGTTTGCGCCGGGAGAAGTCGATTGACTTCCTCATGGCGCGTGCTACTATCTCTGGAGAAGCGTAAGACTTCCCGCGCTATCTTCCCCATCACACTGCCACTGCCTATGCGTGATCAGGTTCCCGATTCTCGTCTGCAACTCGTCCCGATGGTCGTCGAACAGACCAACCGTGGCGAACGGGCGTACGACATTTTTTCGCGGCTTCTGAAGGACAGCATCATCTTCATCGGCACGCCGATCGACGACACGGTGGCCAACCTCGCCATCGCGCAGATGCTCTTCCTCGAGGCAGAGGATCCCGATAAGGACATCCAGCTGTACCTCAACAGTCCGGGGGGGTCGATTACGGCCGGGATGGCGATCTACGACACGATGCAGTTCATCAAACCCGACGTGCAGACGATTTGCATCGGGCAGGCGGCCTCCATGGCCGCCGTTCTGCTGGCCGCCGGGGCCAAGGGCAAGCGATATTCCCTGCCGAATTCACGGATCGTCATCCACCAGCCGCTGATGTCTGGCCTGGCTGGCCAAGCGACCGATATTGATATTGCGGCACGTGAAATCCTGCGAATGCGGGAGCGCATCAACGACATCCTGGTCCACCACACAGGGCAGTCGCTGAAGCGTATCCAGGACGACACAGAACGCGACTACATCATGTCCGCCGACCAGGGTAAGGAATACGGTATTATTGACGATGTCATCCGGAGAAGGGCCTGAGGGCGGTGGACGTAAACGGCTGAGGGCGAAGGGCTAAGGGCGAGCACGCAATGGTGAAAAAGGCCGGGGAAACCGAAGTCCTGCGGTGTTCCTTCTGCAACAAGGACCAGAACGACGTCCGCAAGCTGATCGCCGGTCCTACCGTCTTCATTTGCGATGAGTGCGTCGAGGTCTGCAACGACATCATCGCGGACGACAATCGCTTCGAGAACCGCGGAACCCGTTCGTCGCTTCCGACGCCGCAGGAAATCAAGAAGTTCCTCGACGAGTACGTCATCGGACAGGAGCGCACGAAGAAGAAGCTGGCCGTCGCCGTTTACAACCACTACAAGCGCATCGAAATCCAGAAGCAGCCGCGCAGCCGGAACGACATCGAGCTGACCAAGAGCAACATCCTGCTGATCGGCCCGACCGGCACCGGCAAGACGCTCCTCGCCCAGACACTGGCCAAGCTGCTCTCCGTTCCCTTCACCATCGTCGACGCCACGACCCTCACCGAAGCCGGGTATGTCGGCGAGGACGTCGAGAACATCATCCTCAAGCTTCTTCAGGCGGCGGGCGGCGACATCGAGAAGTGCCAGCAGGGCATCATCTATATCGACGAGGTCGACAAGATCTGCCGCAAGGACGAAAACCCTTCCATCACGCGCGACGTGTCTGGTGAGGGCGTCCAGCAGGCGCTGCTCAAGATTCTCGAGGGCACGGTGGCGAACGTCCCGCCACAGGGCGGCCGCAAGCACCCGCATCAGGAGTTCTTCCAGGTCGACACCAGCAACATCCTCTTTATCTGCGGTGGGGCGTTCGTCGGCCTCGACAAGCAGATCGAGCGTCGAGTCGGAAAGAAGACGCTCGGCTTCAAGGCCGACGTCAAATCGTTGCGAGGCCGCGACATCGGCGCGACGCTCGAGCAGCTCGAGCCCCAGGATTTAATCAAGTACGGCCAGATCCCGGAGTTCGTCGGCCGGCTGCCGGTCGTCGGAACGCTGCACGAGCTCGACAAGGCGGCGCTCATCCAAATCCTCACCCAGCCGCGCAACGCCATCACACGGCAGTACATGAAGCTGTTCGAGTACGAGAACGTGAAGCTCCGCTTCACCGACGACGCCCTGGAGGCGATCGCCGAGTCGGCGCTTGAACGCAAGATCGGCGCACGTGGTCTTCGGATGATCATCGAGGAATTGATGCTCGATCTGATGTATCAGGTGCCCAATCAGAAGAAGCTGCGCGAGATCACGATTACCCGCGAGGTCGTGACGGCCAAGGACAAGCCGATCACGCTCATCGAGAAAGCAGGATAGAACTATTGGGTAATCTGGTATTCGGGTAATCGGGTAATTGATGGCGGGATTGGCTGCTCGGCCGATCCACCAATCAATTACCCGATTACCCGAATATCCAATTACCCGATACTGTTATGGAGACCCCGTTGGAAGTCTACGAAACCCTGCCCATCGTTCCGCTACGCGATGTGGTCGTCTTTCCTCACATGATGATGCCTTTCGTCATCGGACGACCGTCGTCGACGCGTGCGCTCGAGCACGCGCTGTTGAAGGACAAGCGCATTTTCCTGGCAGCGCAGCACGACGCCTCGGTGGACGACCCGCGGCCCGAGGACATTTACACGATGGGCTGCGTGGCGAACGTGGTGCAGAGCCTGAAGCTACCCGACGGCAACATCAAGGTGCTAGTGGAGGGCGTCGATCGCGCACGCGCCGTGGAGTGGAAAGAGGACAAAGGCTTCTACCGCGTCGTGGTCAAGGTGCTGGCCAAGCAGCGCGAGACGAGCCCGGACGCCGAAGCGACGATGAGCCGCGTCGTGTCGCTCTTCGAGCAGTACGTCAAGCTGTCGAACAACCTGAATTTCGACGCCATGATTGCCGCCGTCCGCGTGGACGATCCCGGCAAGCTGGCCGACACGATCGCCGCCCACCTGCTGGTCGGCGTGGACGAGAAGCAGAACCTGCTCGAGATCATCTCGCCGCTCGAACGGCTGAACCGGATTGCCGGCATTCTCGAAATCGAGGTGGACAAGCTCCAGGTCGATCGCCGCATTCAGTCCCGCGTCAAGAAGCAGATGGAGAAGGCGCAGAAGGAGTACTACCTCAACGAGAAGATGAAGGCGATCCAGAAAGAGCTCGGCCGCAAGGACGAGAAAGGCAACGAGGTCGACGAGCTCAAGAAGAAGATCGAACAGTCGAAGATGCCCAAGGACGTCGAAGAGAAGGCCATCCAGGAGCTCAAGCGCCTGGAAGCGATGCCGCCGATGTCCGCCGAGGCCACAGTCTCCCGCAACTACATCGACTGGCTGGTCGCGGTGCCGTGGCACAAGAAGACGCGTGAGAGCCGCGATCTCAAGCGCGCCGAGGAGATCCTCCACGAGGACCACTACGGGCTCGAGAAGATCAAGGAACGCATCCTCGAGTTCCTGGCCGTGCGCGCGCTCGTCAAGAAGCCCAAGGCGACCATTCTGACCTTCTCTGGCCCGCCCGGAGTCGGCAAGACCTCGCTCGCCAAGTCGATCGCGCGTGCGATGAACCGCAAATTCGTCCGTCTGTCGCTCGGCGGCGTGCGCGATGAGGCGGAGATCCGCGGCCATCGCCGCACGTACATCGGCGCCTTCCCCGGCCAGATCATCCAGATGATGAAGAAGGCCGGTACGATGAATCCCGTGTTCCTCCTCGACGAAGTCGACAAGATGTCGATGGACTTCCGGGGCGACCCGTCCGCGGCCCTGCTCGAGGTGCTCGACCCCGAACAGAACCATACGTTCCTGGATCATTACCTGGACGTCGAGTACGACCTGTCTCACGTCATGTTCATCTGCACCGCGAACGTCCTGCACACCATCCCGCAGGCGCTGCGCGACCGCATGGAAGTGCTGCAGCTTGCCGGGTATACCGAGCTCGAGAAGATCGAGATTGCCAAGCGGTTCCTGGCACCGAAGGCCATCGAGGGCGCCGGCTTGACAAAGGACAACATCAGCTTCACCGACGAGGCGATTCAGACCGTCATCAACCGGTACACGCGTGAAGCCGGCGTGAGAAACCTCGAGCGGGAAATCTCATCGATCTGCCGCAAGGTCGCCCGCAAGGTGGTCGTCGAGGGCAACAAGTTCTCGGAGGAAATCACGGCGGAGAAGGTCACGCAGTATCTCGGCGTGCCGCGGTTCCGCAACACCATGGCCGAGGAGTCCAACGAGATCGGCATCGCCACCGGTCTGGCGTGGACCGAAGTCGGCGGCGAGATTCTGGTGACCGAGGCGACGCTGATGCCGGGCAAGGGGCACCTCACGCTCACCGGCAAGCTGGGCGACGTCATGCAGGAATCGGCGCAGGCGGCGATGAGCTACGTGCGCTCGAAGGCCGAAGAGTTCGGCATCCCCAAAGAGTTCAACCGCAAGACCGATGTCCACGTGCACGTGCCCGAGGGGGCCATTCCCAAAGACGGACCGTCGGCCGGCATCACGCTCGCCACCGCGCTCGTCTCGGCCCTGACACGCGTCGCGGTCAGGAAGGACGTGGCGATGACGGGCGAGATCACGCTCCGTGGAAAGGTGCTGCCGATTGGGGGCGTGAAGGAGAAGGTGCTGGCGGCCCATCGGGCCGGCCTCAAGAACATCGTGCTGCCAAAGGACAACGAGAAAGATCTGGCCGACATTCCGAAAAACGTGCTGGACACCTTGAACGTCTATCTGGTCCAGACGATGGATGAAGTCCTGAAGATTGCGCTGGTCGGACCGCTGACGGCTCTCTCGCCCGAAGCGCAGGCGGCGCCTGTCGATACCGGAATCGTCGACGACACCATTACTCACTAAGGCTTGAGGCGTAGGGCTTGAGGCTCGAATCGGCTGAAGCCGTGAGCCACGAGCCACGAGCCATTGAAAGTCGAAGCCACTTTTGTCACGAGCGCCGCTGGCGCGGCAGACTTCCCCCGCGACGGCCGGCCGAGTGTGGCGCTCGTCGGGCGATCGAATGTCGGCAAGTCGAGTCTGATCAACGCGCTCGTGAGGCGGCGGCTGGCACGGACCAGCGCAGCCCCGGGCAAGACCCGGCTCGCCAATGTGTACCTCGTGGCACGAGCGGGTCGCGAGTCTCTCTACCTCGTGGACCTGCCGGGCTACGGTTACGCGCGCGGAGGCGGCGAAACGGCTCGCGCGCTCGACGAGGTGACGCGGTCCTTTTTCAGGCGGGGCGACGCGGAAGGGAGGATCGCGACGGCGACCACCGCGTTGCTCACGGTCGACGCAAGGCATCCGGGCCTCGACCGCGATCGGACGGCGTGGGGGTGGCTGCAGCAGACGGTCGCTGCTGCAGGCATCGTCGCGACCAAGACCGACAAGCTCTCGCGCGTCCAACGGCAGCGTGCGTTACGCGAACTCGAAGCCGTATTTGAACATCCCGTGCTGCCGGTGTCGGCCGCCACGGGCGAAGGACTGGACGAACTGTGGATACTGATCGACACGCTGGCGAGCCAACGCAGCAGCAGCCGCAACCCGCACAGCCGCAAGGCCAACCAGCCGCCGGAGCGCAACCCGGCAAGGGCAACGGCGCCGCGGCCCCCGAAAAGATAGAGCGGATCGACCTCGCGACGCTCAAGGACATGAGCGTCGGGGCCCTGACGAAGGTGGCCAAGCAGCTCGACGTGCCGGGGGCCACCGGCATGCGCAAGCAGGAACTCATCTTCGAGATCCTGAAGGCGCGAGCCGAGAAGAGCGGCCTGATCTTTTCAGAAGGGGTCCTCGAGGTGCTGCCAGACGGGTTCGGCTTCCTCCGCGCGCCGGATTACAACTACCTGCCGGGACCCGACGATATCTACGTCTCCCCTTCCCAGATCCGGAAATTCGATCTCCACACCGGCGACACCGTGTCGGGACAGATTCGGCCTCCGAAGGACGGGGAGCGGTATTTCGCGCTGATCAAAGTCGAAGCGGTCAACTTCGAGCCTCCGGAGCGGGCGCGCGAGAAGGTGTTCTTCGAGAACCTCACCCCTCTCTATCCGCAGCAGAAAATCTCGCTCGAGACCGACGCCGAGAATCTCTCGGCGCGGGTGCTCGACATGATGGTCCCGATCGGAAAGGGTCAGCGTGGCCTCATCGTCGCGCCGCCCCGCACCGGGAAGACGATGCTGCTGCAGAACATCGCGAACAGCATCACCCACAACCACCCGGAGGTCTACCTGATCGTGCTGCTGATCGACGAGCGGCCGGAAGAGGTGACCGACATGCAGCGGTCGGTTCGGGGGGAGGTCATCTCCTCGACGTTCGACGAGCCGGCGCAGCGCCACGTGCAGGTCGCCGAGATGGTCATCGAGAAGGCGAAGCGGCTCGTGGAGCACAAGAAAGACGTCGTGATCCTCCTCGACTCGATCACGCGACTGGCCCGCGCCTACAACACCATCGTGCCCCCGTCCGGCAAGGTGCTCTCTGGCGGCGTCGACAGCAACGCCCTGCAGCGACCGAAGCGATTCTTCGGAGCCGCACGCAACATCGAAGAGGGCGGCTCGCTGACGATCATCTCGACGGCATTGGTGGATACGGGCTCGCGAATGGACGAGGTCATCTTCGAAGAGTTCAAAGGCACCGGCAACCTCGAAATCCACCTCGATCGCAAGCTGACGGACCGCCGCGTGTTTCCCTCGATCGACATCACGAAGAGCGGGACACGTAAGGAGGAGCTGCTCATCCCGAAGGACGATCTCAACCGCGTGTGGGTCCTGCGTAAGGTGCTCACGCCGCTGTCGCCCGTCGAGGCCATGGAGCTCCTGTTGTCCAAGATGTCGAAGACCAAGACCAATCAGGATTTTCTCGCGTCGATGAGCAACGGCAGGGGCTAACCGCGGTCCGGCCTTCGTTCGCAGCGCCATTATCCATGCGGTGAAGTCGACGCCCGTGAGCGGACGGCATGTCGTTTCGCGCCGTGGTGTTATACTAAACGTTTAGACATCGCTCGAAGGAGTTCGCTGTGAAAGAGGGGATCCATCCCAAGTATCACGAGGTCGAGGCACGGTGCGCCTGCGGAGCGACCTGGAAGACCCGGTCCACGAAGCCCGAGCTGCACCTCGAGATCTGCTCCAACTGTCACCCGTTCTTCACGGGCCGACAGAAGCTGATCGATACCGAGGGTCGAGTGGAACGGTTTACGAAGAAGTTCGGCGCACAGACATCTGAGAGCCGGAAGAAGGCCGCCAAGGCCGCCAAGAAGGAAGCGACGGCTGCCGCCAGGTGACGTCGGTCAGGTCTCGACTCTCGAATCGAAATTGAGACGCGAGACCTGAGAGTTCCCCAGTTTCCTTTCGATCCTTCCCAATCGATGCCGAACGGCCCGGGTCCAGGCCGAGGCCGGCTGGTGTGGTGTCCGAGGTGACGACCCCAGACTTGCCAAGGCGAATGCCTTCGCCGTAGCGAGATCGCGGACCCGATGTTCGTGGTGAACGGCGAGCGCCTGATTGGCCTCCCTGGCAAAATGCGGCGGACACGACGGGGTGGCGAGCAGCTCCTGCCAGAAGGCCGCGGCATCATCCCATCGACGCGCACGGCGACACAGCAGCGCCAGAGCTCTGGCGGCGTCGCGTCTCACCAACGCGGACCCGGCGGCGAATGCGAGCTCGTAGGCCTCCTCCGCCCGCAGCGTGAGCCCGCACCGCGCATACAGTCGTCCCAGCGCCAGCGCCTCGCCAGCATCGCGAGCGGTTGCGGGACCACCTCTCACCAGATCGAGGAGCCGCGACGTCAACCCGGCCAGCGACAACAGATCGAGCCGGTTGTGCCAGAGGATCTCAGCCAGAGGTCCAGCGTCACCCGTGTGAACGAATTCGAAATACCGGGCCGGAATGTCAGGGCCTGGAACATCACCGGAGCGTCGGGCCCCCAGCACCTGGGTCTCCAGGACCGCCAGAGAACAGCCAGACCCGGTGCTGTCTCCCCAGAAGCGGCGAGCCGAGTGGAGCACGTCCAGGTGCGGCAGCCTACAGAGCCCCCATGGGAGTCGATGAAATAGATGGCGCGTCTCGATGAGCGGCGCGTCAAACGACTTGCCGTTGAAGCTGACGAGGACTCCGGCTCGCGCCAACTCGTGGCCAACCATCATCAGCAGCTCACGTTCATCGGCGTGCCGAAGGAGCACGAATTGACGCGTCACGAACGCGCCATCGTCGGCGAACCAGCCACAGCCGACGAGAAACGCCAGTGTGCCGGCGCCCCCGCTCAGACCGGTCGTTTCAAGATCGAAGAACACCATGGGTGGTTGAATCGCACCCGCGGAGTCGGTGAGCTCCAGGATCAGCGCTGCCTGCGAAAAGGCGGCCGTCAACCTCGTCCCAAGCGCCTCGACTCTGTCATGGCCGTGCTGCGCCGTCGGCTCAAAGCGGCGGTCTACGACAAAGCAGCTCAGCCCATCCCGGCGGCACCACTCCCCACCGAGAATCTCTTCGGCCGGCGCGCCGAGCCGGTGGGCGCCGGACTGAACGGCATCCTCACGTGCAGGCTTCGTGTCTGGTGATCGCCGAACCGACGATCCTCCGACGATGGACCGCAGACGAGCGCTCAGACTCGTGGAATCCATGTCAGCCTTCGAAGGCCGCAGCCAGCAGCCGATCCAGAATCGCCAGGGCCGCCGCCTTCGCCAGAGGCCCCGTATTCCCAACCGGCCCGACGCATCCGGGACAACCGTTCTCGCACTGGCACTCGGCGATCAGCTCTCTCGTCTTCTCGAGAAGCTCGCGACGCATGCGGAACAACGGCTCGCTGAAACCGATGCCGCCCGGATAATTGTCGTACACGAAGATCCGTCCGGAGAAGCCACCGTCGCTCCCATTCATCGAGTCCATGGGCGACGCACCAGAGGATTCTCTGGGGCTCCTTTCGGTGTCGATCGAAATGCCGATATCGTGTCGATCGCACATCAGCAGCAGCTGCGCCACCTGCTGCATCGCAAACGCCAGGCCGACCACACCGTCACGACGGTCATCAAGCGCGAAGGGCAGCGTCGTCATCAACGGTGAAGGGACGGTCAGCCAGCACGAGGTGGTGTGCATCTGCTGCTCGGGCAGGTCAAGCTCCCCGGAACCGACGTTTTCATTCGTATAGAACTTGATCTTCTTGAAGCCGACCACCCTGGTCACGACGTGGACTTCGCCGTGCGCAAAAAAGGGCTCGTGCCCCGTGTTCGGCACCGCCGCTTCGGCAAAGGTCTCGAGAATCGACACCCGCGTATACGTGATCGCATCGGTGTAGTAGTCGCAGTCGATCGCGCGAACGAAAGCTTTGCGACCGTCGAAGTCGAGCCGCTCAACCTGGTAAAGCGTGCCTTCGACGATGTAGATCGCCTTGGGGTGTAACGTGGCGGTTCCGCTGTTGAAATCGGTTTCACCAATCACCCGCGCCTGATCTGACTCGTCGATGACCACGAAGTTGTCCGAAGAGACCGAGCGAAGGCTGACGGCGTTCGCGGGATACGACTCGCTGGTCCACGTCCATACCGCGTCGATTCCTTCCTCCGCTGGCCCATCTCCACTCCGGGGTGACGCGTTGCCGTCGGCCCGATGCAGGATGCCCTGCTCCGCCAGAATGTCGAGGATGGCATGCAGGTCGTGCGCCCCGAAGGCCTCCGAACCGTCAAAAGGCAGCTCGAACGCCGCACACTTGACGTGATCGACGAGGATGTGCAGATTGTCGGGATCGATGAGCGCATGTTCGGGCGAGCGCTCGAAGAAGTAGGACGGGTTGCGGATGATGAACTGATCGAGCGGAGCGCTCGTCGCCACCAGCACGGCGGCCGACTTGCCCGCCCGACGGCCTGCCCGTCCTGCCCTCTGCCACGTCGCCGCGACGGTCCCCGGATAGCCTGCCATCACGGCTACATCGAGGGCTCCGATGTCGATGCCCAGCTCGAGCGCATTGGTCGACACGACGGCACGAACGCTGCCTTCGCGCAGCCCCTTCTCGATCTCGCGTCGCCGCAGGGGCAAGTACCCGCCGCGATAGCCGCGAATACGCTCGGCCCCCCCAGGAAGGTCCTCGAAATCATCCTTGAGATACGTGGTCAGGATCTCGGTCGCCAGACGGCTTTGCGCAAAGACGATCAGCTGCAAGTTCCGCTGGAGAAACTCCGACGCGACACGCCGTGTCTCCGCCAGACAGGACCGGCGAATGCCGAGCTGAGAGTTCACGACGGGCGGGTTCACAAAGAAGAACAGCTTCTCGCCGCGAGGAGCGCCGCTCTGCTCCACGACCTCGACGGGCTGCCCGGTCAGCCGCTCGGCAAGCTCACGAGGGTTTGCGATGGTCGCCGACGAACAAAGGAACAGGGGGCTCGAGCCGTAGTGCCGGCAAATCCGCTGCAGCCGCCTCAGCACGTTGCAGAAGTGACTGCCGAACACTCCTCGGTACGCATGGAGCTCGTCGATGACCACGTACCGCAGATTCTCGAAGAGCTTCGCCCAGCGTGGATGGTGCGGAAGGATGCCGGCATGGACCATGTCGGGGTTGCTGAGAACCAGCTGCGCGCGTGCCCTGATCGCGCGACGCGCATCCTGCGGGGTATCGCCATCGTACGTAAAGACGCCGACGGCTTCACCCGAGGACGAGGAAATCGTCTCGACGAGGGCGTGGAGCTCGGCGAGCTGATCCTGGGCCAGCGCCTTGGTCGGAAAGAGATAGAGCGCGCGGCTCGACCGATCCTGCAGAACCGCATCCAGTACGGGGGCGTTGTAACACAGGGTCTTCCCGGATGCCGTCGGCGTGGTGACGACGACATGTTTGCCGGCCAGAGCAAGCTCGATGGCGCGCGCCTGATGTGTGTAGAGCTGAGAAATCCCTCGAGCTCGAAGCGCGTTGACCAGACGAGAGTCGAGCGCTTCAGGAAACGGCGCGTGGTCGGCCGACACCGGGGGAAGGCGCCGCACGGCCGTGACCCGCAGGTCGGGTGTATCCGTGCGGTGGATGGCGCGATCGGGAGCCAACCGGTCCAGGGCGGCGTCCAGGGCCCCGTCGCGTCCGCCATTCAAGAGTCCCGATCTTGTGGCAAGAGCGTCGGTTGCGGGTTTGGTCCATGCAGGCATGGTCAGGGATGGTAGCAGGCGATCCGGGGGCGATCAAGAGGTGAAAGTCAGCCGGAAGACTGTCAGTTGCGGCATTGGCCCAACCGCTGGGCCCGAAACGGCCGCATAATCGCCCCCACATGTCGCTCGCCCCCGGCGCGCGTCTCGGCACGTTTCAAGTGGTCGAACTACTGGGCGCTGGCGGAATGGGCGAGGTTTATCGCGCCCGCGACACCGAGCTCGGCCGCGACGTCGCGATCAAGATTCTCCCCGAGTTGTTTGCGGCCGATGCCGATCGCGTGGCGCGGTTTCAACGCGAAGCGCAGGTACTCGCCTCGCTGAACCATCCAAACATCGCCCACATCTACGGACTCGAGCGGATCGGCGACCGACGCGCCCTCGTCCTGGAACTTGTCGAGGGACCCACGCTGGCCGATCGAATCTCGCGGGGAGCGATTCCACTCGACGAAGCGCTGCCGATTGCGCGCCAAATCGCCGACGCGCTCGACGCCGCACATGAGCATGGGATCATCCATCGCGACTTGAAGCCGGCCAATATCAAGCTTCGAAGCGACGGCGTCGTCAAGGTGCTCGATTTCGGGCTGGCGAAAGCGATGGGTCCGGCTGCCGCCTTCGCCACCGACGAGGCTTCAGCGCCCAAGGAAGCCGGACACTACGTCCGGAACGATAACGCATCGAACGACGTACGTGGTGTCCGACTTAAGGCGGACTTGTCGGACTCGCCGACCGTCACGTCGCCAGCGTTGATGACTGCCGGCGACGTGATTCTCGGCACCGCGGCGTACATGTCCCCCGAGCAGGCGCGCGGCAAGTCGCTCGACAAACGCACCGACATCTGGGCGTTCGGGTGCGTGCTCTACGAAATGCTCATGGGGAGACGCGCGTTCGAGGGCCAAGAGGTCGCCGACGTGCTCGCTCTAATCCTCGAGCGGGGACCGGACTTCAGCGCCCTGCCCGCGAAGACCCCGTCAGCGACAAAACGATTGTTACGACGCTGTCTGGAGAAGGATCGCAGGCGCCGTTTATCGGATATCGCCGACGCCCGCCTCGAGATCGAGGAGGCGCTGACCATGCCGTCAGCCGATGCCGCGAGCGCGGATGGCGCGGTCCAGCGCCATCCGCAAGTCGCATGGGTCGCTGCCGGGGCACTCCTCGTCGTCGGTATCGCGTTTGGCGCACTCGCGCTCCGGCAGAGAGCGTCCGAAACGACCGACCCGGCGGCAAAGGTCAGTTTCGACGTCGGACCCCCTTCTTTTGTGTCCCCACTTCATTTGACAGTCTCGCCGGATGGCAGACACGTCAGCGCGATCGTTGCCTCCGAGAGGGGCAACGTCATCTGGCTCCGTCGCCTCGACAGCGTGGACGCACAGACCGTTGACGGCAGCGAGGGCGCTGGCCTCCCGTTCTGGTCTCACGATAGCCGGTTCCTCGCGTTTTTCGCCGAAGGAAAACTGAAAAAAGTGGACATCGCCGGCGCGCCGCCGCAAACGGTGTGCGAAGTGGATGACGGCAGCGGCGGTACATGGAACCGCGAAGGCGTGATCGTCTTTGGAACCAATCAAGGCCCTCTGTTTCGCGTGTCGGCATCCGGCGGCATGCCGGCAGAGCTCACCCAACTCGACTGGCGGCGCGACGGCAAAAAGCTCTTTTTCATGACACGTTTCACCTCGGGCGTCCCTTCCGATGTCATGGCCGTCGACGTGGACACGTCGGACACGGGGGGATTCAGGGCTGGTGTCCCGCGGAAACTCTTTACCGTCGTGGCGTCCGCAGGCAACGCCCGCAACAACTGGGACGTCACGCCGGACGGCCAGCGGTTCCTTGTCGTCTCCGTCCCGTCGGCGACAGCGCCTCCGGTCACGATCGTCGTGAACTGGCTGCAGGGGCGGAATACTCGCTGACAACCTACGCCGGTCGTAATGCCGTTCGGAAATTCGCAGAACGGCTGGTAACGGCCGGGAAACATGCTGATCCGCGAACCTGGCGAGCGCCGCGACGCAGGCGGCAGGCGGGAAACCGCGAGCGGAAGGCCGAGTCCGGCGCAGGTCACAGACCTGCGCCTGCTATGCCCGCCTCGTGGAGCCCGTGGTTTCCCGCGGCGTCGAGCGGTTCGCGGATCAGCATGTTTCCCGGCCGGTTCTGTGTCGATGGAATTTCCCGAGAGGCCTTGGGGCGAAATCGACTTGTAGAGTCGAGTGGATGGTCGGCGCCCGTCGGATCGAACGATGGAGAACTTCGTCGCGGGCGTCATGCCGCTGACCCGGCTGGCGTGTCTCGACTGTGAGGAATTGTTCCCGAACGGTCGAGGATTTCGGTCGAGGATTTCGTTGACCGTCCGAACAACGACTGTTACTCTGTCGATCCGCAGCCGATAGGTTGTGATAAGGAGGCGAGAAGATGGATGCACACGAGCCGCAGAAGCGGCGCCGAGGGTTTTTCCTTCATTCCGAAACGGGCGAGCCTGACACCGGCGAACACGAGACTGCCGAGGGCCTCGCCACCCGCACCCGCCTTACCCGTTCCGCAGCTCCCCGACAGTCTTCCAGCGCCCGACGAAGCCGCACAGCAACCGGCATCGAAGACGGCCGGCCGCAGATCAGATCAGGGAGCGCGACTGGCAGCCGTCAACGGGCACACTTGCCCCGCTGATCCAGCTCGCCTGGGCTGAGACGAGGAATGCGACGACCGCCCCGACTTCTTCGGGGCGGCCGAACCGCCCGAACGGCAGCTCCCGCCTGACGAAATCGGACATTGCCGCCGGGTCTTCCTGCTGTCGGCGGTGCCACGTCCCCCCCGGGAAAGAAATCGAACCTGGCGCCACGCTGTTCACCCGGATATTGTCGGGCGCCAACTGCTGCGCCATCGCCTTCGCCAGACTGATCTCGGCAGCTTTGACGGCGTTGTACGTCATCCGGCCACCCGATTCGCGCCCCCAGATCGACGCGATCATCACGATGGCGCCCCCGCCACGTCTGCGCATGTGCGGCACGGCAAGACGCGATGCCCGGATGGCCGGGAACAGCGTCTGATTCAGCGCCTCGGTCCACTCGGCATCGGTCGTGTCAGCAATGCCGGACCCGCGGGCGAGACCGACGTTGTTGACCAGGATATCGATGCCACCGAACGCTTCGAGTGTCTGCGCGACCACGGATTCCACGCCTTCAGCGGTCGCGAGGTCGGCCACGATCGGCAGGACCACCCGGCCGTTCTGCGCAATCTCGCGAAGCTCTTCACCGGCCGCACTGAGCCGCTTTTCACCCCTGGCGCAGATCGTGACCCGGCACCCTTCTCGAACCAGCGCCACAGCGCTGGCGAGGCCAAGACCGCGGCTCGAGCCGGTGACGATGGCGACTTTGCCGGCGAGATCGAGCTCCACCTCACCGATCTCCCCGTCCGGTCAAATCGTTGAGCGTCCAGTCGAACGGCTTATATGCCACCTCGAACGTGTTCTTCTCGAGGAAATCGCGCTCGGTTTGCAGCAGTTTCGGTCGGACGAACCCGAGAATCGCGCGTTCGACCGGGCTGCGCGCCTGATACGGAGGCGCAGCGGAAGCGGCATAGGCGTCGACGAAATCCTTCTCGCGCCAGGAGAAAATCGGGCTGGCCATCAGCCGGTTGGCAGCCGCGTCGATCTGAATGCATTCGCCACGGGTGACGCACTCGCCGGCGACTTCGGCCAGCTGGCGTTCAAGGCCGTCGGCCGTGAACGACTCGCTTCGCAAGCGTCCTCCTCCCACGGCCCCCCGTCCCACTGCGAAATACAGACGCGGATCGCCAAAGGCGGGCAGAACGGTCTGCTCGATCTGATCGAGCGTCAGCGTTCGGCCGGCAACACGATGTGTAAGCCGCTCAAAAACCCCAGGTGTCTGGCGGATGCTGCCCGGCGGATAGTCGTTCGAGCGCCGCGGCGCAGGATAGTGATCGACAACGGTCTGAAGCACCAGCGCGTTGTAGGCGTTCAACCAGAGCGCGATCTGTTCGTCCTTGGTGAGTCTGTTCGCATCGACGCCAGCCAGCTGCCCGAGGTAGCTGTCAAGCCGCCTGCGATCCGTCTTGAGGGCACGGTAGTAGACATAGCCGTCGCGAACATAAGTGTCGAGAATGAAATCGAGTCCCGTGAGCGCGGGAGGTTGCTGTGCCAGAGGTGCGGCCGTCAGCAGCCCGAGTACGGCGATCGCAAGGCAGTATCCGACCCCGGACGGTGCATTCATGACTCGCATAGTCTCGACCTTTGAGGAGTGGGGGAGATTGCGCCTCTCCGTGAGTGAAAATGACTATAACCGATGCAACAGAAAGCGGCCGACGGCGTCATTGAAGACGTCGGGCTGCTCCAAGCTCGACAGGTGTCCGGCTTCCGGGATTCTGACGAGCTCCGAACCCGCAATAACGCTGTGCATCTGCTCCGAAAGATCGGGCGGGGTAATCACGTCTTCCTCGCCGACCAGAATCAGCGACGGACACCGGATCGTGTGCAGCAGCGGCGTCGAATCGGGCCTCGTCATCAGCGCGCGCAGCGCACCCGACATCGCCTCCGGCGAGCTCCCAAGAGCGAGTCGTCTCACATGCTCCACCATCTCAGGCTGCCGCGCCCTCGTCGTGGCGCCCAGAAGTCTCGGAAGCATGTCGTCTACGACCCCGGCCGCACCCGTCTCAGCGAGTCGCTGAAGCATTCGCTTTCGTCCTTCGATTCCCTCCGAGGTATCGGCTTGAGAACGTGTGTCGGCCAGAATCAATCCGCTCACATAAGCGGGGGCCAGACGAAGGAGCGCGAAAGCCACGTAGCCCCCCATCGACAACCCGCCGATGACCGCCTCCTTCAGATGCAAGGTGTCGAGCAGATCCACGACGTCGCCGGCGAAGTCGTCCACGGATGAGCCCGGTGGATCGTCGGCGCCCGCATCAAATCCGCGCAGCTGCGGCGCAAGGACCCGCCAGCCGTGGGCGGCGAGCACGAGCTGCGGCTCCCACATCCGTGCGTTGAGCGGGAAGGCGTGCAGCAGGATCAGGGTTCCGCGGGGCCGGCCGCTCGGTGGCGCTTCGAGGTATCGGAACTTGCCGAGAGTGGGCAAGCCTCGACTGTACGCCAGGCGGGACACCCGGTTCCAGCCCTTGTTGCACTAGTAACTTGTTGGCGTGGCGCATGCATCTCAGCAGGAGGAGGGATTCTGTGAAGCTCATCGGTATCGTGCTCATCGTTTTCGGCGTGGTGGCCCTCGCGTTGGGCAGCATCAGTTATACGGACCGCGAGAAAGTATTGGACCTCGGT
The DNA here is from genome assembly GCA_035537875.1 of Vicinamibacterales bacterium. Taxonomy (GTDB): domain Bacteria; phylum Acidobacteriota; class Vicinamibacteria; order Vicinamibacterales; family CAVVIG01; genus DATLLJ01. The sequence continues at coordinate 36,397 of DATLLJ010000085.1, forward strand.
CCCATAGAAGCGACGACGGAAACGCGCGAAACCATCCCACTTTCGCCCCTCGTCGGAATCGGCTCGATCGTGGGGGGTATAGCCCTCGTGGCAATCGGCGCTCGCGCTCGGACGCGCGTCTAAGCCCGGTTTCACCTCTCTTCCAGGTGGATCCAGTGGATGAGGCGGTGCACCCACGGAGCAACGACGACGCCGAGGATCCCTATGAAGACGAGACCGCTGAAGAGCGCGTAACAGGCAGCAAAGAGCTTGGCGGTCGCCGTCTCCATGCGATCCACCGGGCCCATACCGCTGAGGATCATCGAGGCGTTGAGGAAGGCGTCGAGCCACTCGAGTCTGCCAGCCGTGTGGTAACCGACGGTGCCCGCGCCCACAGCACCCGACAGGATCACGAGCGCCCAGAACAGATGCCGCCCGGCCCTCCGCAGGAAGGCCGGCCAAGCCAGGAGGCGATGCCTGCGATGCTCGTACATTCAGGCAGGCGGCGAGAGCTCCTCAGGCGCAGCCGCTCGTGTTGCCGCAGTTGAGGCACTTGTAACAGGCGCCGCTTCTGATCATGATCGAGCCGCACGTCGAGCACGGCGGCGCATCTTCCTGATTCTGAATCGTCGAAAACGGGCTGGCCGGCGTCGCGTGCGGAGCCGCAGTGGCGGTGTCGCTGGCCGTCCCCGTGAGCGTCAGCTGCTGGGCGTTCTCCTCGAGCTCCCGGCCGTTCACGCCCGCGTGGAACTGTGCCTCCGGCGACAGGAACTTCGAAGCGAGCCACCGGAAGATGTAGTCGACGATCGACTTGGCGAACCGGATATCCGCATTCCGCGTCATCCCCGAGGGCTCGAAGCGGACGTGGCTGAATTTGTCGACCAGCACCTGAAGCGGCACACCGTACTGCAGCGCGTAGGAAATTGCCTGCGCGAACGCATCGGCGAAGCCTGAAATCGTCGAACCTTCCTTCGCCATCACCAGGAAGATTTCTCCAGGCTGACCGTTCTCGAAGAGGCCCACGGTGATGTAGCCCTCGTGCCCGGCGATATCGAACTTGTGGGTAATCGCATGCCGTTCGTCGGGCAGCTTCCGACGAACAGGTCCCGCCACGTTCTGCGCAGCCGCCTGCGCGAGCTCGGCCGCCGTCTTGTCCTTCGACGTGTTGAGCGGCTGCGTTCGCTTGCTGCCGTCTCGATAAATGGAAATCGCCTTGGCACCCAGCTTCCACGACTGGATGTAGGCCTGCATGATTTCGTCGACCGTGGCTTCTTTCGGAACGTTGACGGTCTTCGAGATGGCGCCGGAAATAAACGGCTGGGTGGCCCCCATCATCTTGATGTGGCCCATGTAGTGGATCGATCGCTGACCTTTGGCCGCCTTGAACGCACAGTCGAAAACCGCCAGATGCGTTCCCTTCAGTCCCGGTGCACCTTCGATGGTTTCGTTCTTGTCGATGTAATCGATGATGGCATCGATTTGCGGCTGAGCATAGCCGAGCTTCTTCAACGCCATGGGGACAGTCTGGTTGACGATCTTCATCAACCCGCCGCCTACCAGCTTCTTGTACTTGACGAGCGCGATATCCGGCTCGACCCCCGTCGTATCGCAGTCCATCATGAAGCCGATCGTGCCGGTCGGCGCCAGCACCGTGGCCTGCGCGTTCCGGTACCCCGATTCCTCACCCAGTTCCACGGCGTCATCCCAGGCGCGCCGGGCCGCCTGATACAGATCCGAGGGGACGTTCCGGGGGTTGACGTCACGCATCGAGTCCCGATGCTTCCGCATGACGCGCAGGAACGGCTCGCGGTTCTTCTCGTAGCCGGCGAAGGGACCGCCGCAGTCGCGGGCGATTCGCGCCGATTGGGCGTATGCCTCGCCGGTCATCAAGGCGGTGATCGCCGCCGCGTAGTCGCGACCGGCATCGCTGTCGTACGGCAGTCCGCGGGACATCAGCAGCGCGCCGAGATTGGCGTACCCCAATCCGAGCGGCCGGTATGCGTGGCTGTTCTTTTCGATGGCCGGCGTGGGATAGCTCGCGTTGTCGACGATGATCTCCTGTGCGGTGATGAGGGTCCTGACGGCGGCGTTGTAGCTGACGACGTCGAACTCGCCATCGTCGCGCACGAATTTCATCAAGTTGATCGACGCCAGATTGCACGCCGAATCATTGAGGAACATGTACTCCGAACACGGATTGCTGGCGTGAATGCGATCGGTTTCGGGACAGGTGTGCCATTCGTTGATCGTCGTGTCGAACTGCATGCCCGGATCGCCGCAGATGTGCGTCCCCTCGGCGATGAGGCGCATCAGGTCACGCGCGCGATAGGTATCGAGCACCGAGCCGTCGCGGACCGCGTGCGTGTCCCACGTGCTCTCGTCGAGCACGGCCCGCATGAACTCGTCGGTGACGCGGACGCTGTTGTTCGAATTCTGGAAGAACACCGACGAATAGGCCGGACCGGTGAACGAGCCGTCGTAGCCGGCGTCGATGAGGGCCCACGCCTTCTTCTCTTCCTCGACCTTGCAGTTGATGAACTCGACGATATCGGGATGATCCGCGTTGAGAATCACCATCTTCGCCGCGCGGCGGGTTTTGCCCCCCGACTTGATGACGCCCGCGAAGGCGTCGTACCCCTTCATGAACGATACGGGCCCGGACGCGGTCCCGCCCCCGGCGAGCAGCTCTTTCGAAGACCGGATCGGTGACAGGTTCGTGCCGGTGCCGGAGCCGAACTTGAACAGCATGCCCTCGGTCCGCGCCAGCGTCAGGATCGAGTCCATCGTGTCCTGGACCGAGTTGATGAAGCAGGCCGAGCACTGCGGCGCCTTCTCGAAACCGCAGTTGAACCAGACCGGACTGTTGAACGCCGCCTTCTGATACACGAGGATGTGCTTCAAGTCGTCGCTGAATGCCTGCAGGTCCTCGTCGGTCGCGAAGTACCGGTTCGACTGACCCCACGCCGTAATGGTGTCCACCACGCGGCCGATCAGCTGCTTGACGCTGTGTTCGCGGTCCGGCGTGCCCAGCTGCCCACGGAAATACTTGGAGACGACGATGTTGGTCGCCTGCTGCGACCAGAACCGCGGAATCTCCACGTCACGCTGCTCGAACACGAGCTCGCCCCGTTCGTTCCCGATGACCGCGGCGCGCAGTTCCCACTGCACCTCGTCGAACGGATCGACGCCAGCCTCCGTGAAGAACCGCGGAAAGGCAATGCCCGACGCCGTCAAAGCCGTCTTGGTCCTGGAGCGCTCCACACCACTTCCCACCGGCACATGCCCGCCGGCTCCCGTCTCCACTGGCTGCTGGCCAGCACCCGCGGCTTGATAGGCAGCGCCTTCCTTCATGTCTCCCGCTCCATTCACTCCGGTCGTGGCCGGACTCAAGACGACCGCCGCCTACCCCGTGGCAACGTCGATGCTGTGGTGGAAAAGAAATTGGAACGATCGGGCCGCTCGATCAAGCGAACTCACGAGAAGCTGGAATTCCCGTCAACTCGCCTCCGGTCCTGTTCGGCGGACCAATATGCGCCCCCCACCATAGTTTGTCAAGCCTGTAAACACCACATATTGTGGCTTTCTTTTAGGTCACTCGCAAGATATTGACAAACTGGTGTCGCGCAGGTTCAACACACTCGATTTCCAGGGAAATGGCAGGGGGAGGCCAACTTGCGGCCTCCCGTGATGCACAGGCGGATGTTCGGCGGGCGTTCTTCTTCCCCGCAGAAAGCGGGGAAGAACGAGGTTAGCCTGTGAAATAGCAAGCAAAGTGCCACGATCGGGGCGCCCCGTCACCTATAGATTTCAAGGTTTTCCTGCGGCCGGGCTCGGCGGCGATGGAACGGAAGATATCCCGGTGGGTAGCGGCGTTCCTACTGTCCCAGAAGCTCGGCGGCGAGTACGGCCGCCTTATCGGCGAGGTTCTTCGCAAAGAGCAGGTTCTTCAAGCGGATCGCGTCCTCGGCCTGCTCGATGAACCGCTTGGCTGTGTCGTACTGGTTCCTGGCGCCGGCATTCAACGCTCGATAATCGACCTTGCTGAGGTCGCCGCTGGCGCGGACCATCGTCGTCCGAATCGCCTTTTCGGCTTCACCCTGCTCGGCAGGGGGAGTCGTCTGGAGCGCTGTCGGCGGGCCTGGGGCCGGCTCCGGCCTGGACGGCTCTTCGGCCACCTTCGGAGGTGGCACGGGCGGGACGGGCGCCGCAGGGCGACGCGGAGGAGCGGGCGCGGGCGTCTGCAGCGGCTCTTCCCGAGCAGGTTCCGGCTCCTGGCCTTCGGCAACGACCTCGACCGGAATCAGCACGCGCGGAGGCGGCGCGGGAACTTCGAGTGGAGGAAGGCTGGGAACCGTGTTCGCTCGGGCCCGCGTGCAGCCCGAGGCCAGGACGGCGCAGCAGAGCCCCCACAGCAAGCCACGGATCGGCGCGTAGGTCAACGCACGCAGACGCTCCGGCCGCTGCGTACGGGTCCATCCCGGCATCTCACTCGCTCCTACGCTTCAGGAAGCAGGATCCGGAAGGTGGTTCCGGCTCCCGGTGTTGACTGTACCTCAATTTCGCCGTCGTGCATCTGCACGGTCCGATACACCATCGACAGGCCAATCCCGCTGCCCTTTTCCTTCGTTGTGAAATAGAGGTCGAAGATCCGCTGCAGGTGTTCGGGCCGGATACCGACGCCCGTGTCGGTGAAGGAAATCTTCACCTGGCGGCCACGTGCGGTTTCGCAGCGAATCCGCAGCGTCCCTCCGTTCGGCATGGCCTGACAGGCATTGAGTGCCAGGTTCAGGAAGGCCTGCCGCAGCATCATCGGGTCTCCGTTCACGTCCGGCACATCACCCGGTTCGACCACGAGAGACACGCCAACGCGCTCGGCCTCGGGCCGCACGATCGGGAGCACCTCGTTGATCAGCGCAGCCAGGTTGACCGGCTGCAGTTTCAAATCCTCTGGTCGGCTGAATTTGAGAAAACCCTGAACGACGTCGTCGAGACGGTGAATCTCGTTGGCGATCACATCGACGTGCTCGAGCGCCTCTTTCGCTTCGTTCGAGTCCGGTCCCGGCGGCGCCGCCAACGCGACGCCCACCGTCGCGCGCCCCACCGGCGAGGGGTGACCCGCCGGCTGCGCGACGAACTGCTGTCGCAGCAGCTCGAGATGGATCATCATCGCGTTCAGCGGATTTTTCACTTCATGCGCGACGCCTGCCGACAATCGTCCGAGCGCCGCCAGCTTCCGTGAGTAGCGAATCGTCGACTGCACCTTGCTGATGTAGGCCACGTCCCGCGCGACCAGCATCACGCCCACGAGATCGCCGTTGGGGTGATTGATCGCATGAGTCATGATCAGCCGCTCGCGCGATTCCCCGCGTTCATCGCGAAACACGGCGGCAACCGGTCCGCGCGAGTGACGGCCGACGAGCGTCTCCTCCGCCAGGCCGCGCAGCGGATGCCCGGCGGGCACCAGATCGTCCAGCGACTTCCCGGGAGCCGCGTCCGGCACCAGCCCGATCATCGCGGGGTTGGCGAACATGAGTTCACCGCGCGGGTTCACGATGGCGACGGCGTCTTCGAGGTGGTGGACGGCCGATTCGAGATTCGCCACCTGACCCGCCATTTGCGACCGATCGGCCGACAGCTGCGCGCTCACGGTGTTGAAGAACGTGCCCAGCTCGCCAAACTCGTCATCCTGACTCAGGTCCAGGCGGACTCCGAGCTCGCCGCGACCCAAACGCGTCAGCCCGCTCCGGATCACATGAATTGGCTTCAACAGGAGTTGCGCCAGCAGCATCGCGCCAAATACGGCAACACCCAGCGCGAGACCGGCGGTGACGATAGCCGGCCGCAGCGACGCATCGAGATCCTGCCTGACGAGCAGCGTCGACACGCCGATGCGAATGGATCCGAAGTCTCGATCGCCGAGGATGATCGGTTGGCGGAACTCGAGGGTTTGTCCCTCGCTGCCATAGATCGCCGCAAGCTGGGACAGCGGTGGACGCGCCACCAGCTCCGCGAGATCGCCGCCCGCCGAGAGCATGCTGCCTTCACGCGCCGGATCGGCATGGGCGACCGCGATCCCCTGCACGTCAACGATCGCGGCATAGGTGACGTTCTTTGAGTACAGACTCGATTCGAGGATCGACCGCAGGCCAGGGTCGCGGCGGAGCGCCTCGTAGGTCCCGCCAGGGTCGACGCCGGGGACGACCTCGCGGGCACGGTGGAAGATGGCGCTGGCCACCAGCTCGGCCCGCGCGCGGCTCTCCTCGAGACTGACACGCGCCAGCCCGGCCAGGTACAGCAGGCTTAGCAGGACGACGACCGTGCCCACGATCGTCGTCACGCCGAGAACCTGCTTCCCCTTGATGCCCAACCGCATATGAAAGTGCGTCGCCTAACCCGTTTTCTTGTTCGGCCGGAGCCTCAGCTTGTTCAGTTTGTTGTGGAGCGTCTTGAGACTGATCCCCAGAATCTCGGCCGCCCGCGTTTTGTTGTCCCGAGTGTGCTGGAGCGTCATCATGATCAGTCGGCGCTCCGCTTCTTCGACCGTCGTGCCCGGCCCGAGCGCCACCTGGGGAGCCTGTTCCGGCCCCGGTTCGTTCGTCACCACAGGCGGCAGGTGGGCCGTTTCGATAAACGGACCTGGCGCAAGAATCGTGGCTCGCTCGATGACGTTCCGAAGCTCGCGCACGTTGCCCGGCCACTGGTAGTTTTCGAGCATCCGCATCGCCTGGTGATCGACGCCGGCGATCGATCGCTGGTTGCGCTGGTTGAACTCGCTGATGAAGGCCTGGATGAGCAGTGGAAGGTCTTCCTTGCGGTCCCGTAAGGGAGGCAGCTTCATCGCGAACACGTTCAGTCGGTAGTAGAGATCTTCACGCAACTTGCCGTTTTGCACGGCCTCGGTCGGGTCGAGGTTGGTGGCCGCGATGACGCGGACGTCCACCGACTGCTCCTGCCGCCCGCCGAGCCGCCGGAAGGTGCGCTCCTGAAGCACCCGCAACAGCTTCACCTGCGTCGCAGGGGTCATCTCGCCGATTTCATCGAGGAACAGCGTTCCGTGGTCCGCGAGCTCGAAGCACCCCGCCCGACGGTCGGCAGCGCCCGTGAACGCGCCTTTCTCGTGGCCGAAAATCTCGCTCTCGAGCAGCGTCTCGGGAATCGCCGCGCAGTTGATGGCCACAAAGGGATACGGGGCGCGCGGGCTCAGCTGATGGATGGTCTGCGCCACGAGTTCCTTCCCCGTGCCCGACTCGCCCATAATCAGCACCGACGCGCCCGTCGGGGCGGCCTGCTCAATCACCTGGTACATCTTGCGCATCTCAGGGCTGTTCCCCACGAGCGACCCGAACGCACCGTGCTCGCGCAGCTGTCGGCGGAGCACCTTGACCTCGCGCAGCGTTTCGAGCCGCTCGACGATCTTATCGAGCAGAATCTTCAATCGCTTGAGATCGACCGGTTTGGTCAGGTAGTCGTACGCGCCCTCCTTCATGGCTTCGACGGCGGTTTCGACAGTCCCTTGAGCCGTGAGCAGCAGCGTGGTCACATCGGCCCCTTGTTGCTGAAGCGCACGCAGCAGCGTCAACCCGTCCATCCGCGGCATGACGAGATCGCTGATGACGATGGCCGGCCGGAAGGTCGTAACCTTTTCAAGGGCTTCTTCGCCGTCGCCGGCCGAATCGGCGATGAATCCCCACGATTTCACGAGCTGCTCGAGGCCGAGCCGGGCCGCCGCGTCATCTTCGACGATAAGCACACGCTCCTGGAGCCCTTTGGGCGCTTCTTCGACAGCCACAGCCATTTCGTCGATAGTTCTACTATCCACTCACCACCCCCAACCCACCTGTGTCATTTTTACAGCCTGTACAGTTTCCCGGTGTTTTGGGCGAGTTGCAAGCCCAACTGTACTATTTTTTGGCACAAGCTCAGCTGGAAACGACGACCCACAGGCACAGGCGGCTACGGGTGCGAGGACGTGCATCTTCACGTTCTTGAGTCAACTTGGCGGCGAGGACCAGCGTCCTGATGACGGCCTGAAGTACCCTTTACTCGCTTGTTGCCAGCCCCGGGCGCTGACCCGACTCCACCCCAAGCCGACCCACCGCAATCCGGGCTCGGTCGGCTCATCGCGCTCGTTGAAGTGCTCATCTGCTCCGACTACCCGACCCAACTGGCGCTCGCGGCGACCCTCGTCGCCCTGGGCTACTCTCCGGTCGGGTCCGACGGCAGGCTGCAAGTGGGTTTTGTCGCCTGGCTTTCGCTGATCGATGCGGTGCTCCTCGTTGGACTGATCCTGCTGTTTCTCCACGCGCACGGCGAACGCCCGCGCGAGGTGTTTTTCGGTCGACGGCCGATCGCCGGCGAAGTCGCGTACGGCCTGCCGCTCACCCTTGTGGTACTCGTGATCGGCATGGGCGCACTGCTCGCGATTCGCTACGTGTCGCCCTCGCTGCAAACGGCACCCCGCAATCCGCTGGAGGATTTCCTCGGTTCCCCGCGCGATGCCTGGCTGTTTGCGCTGGTCGTGCTCATCGCCGGGGGCGTCCGGGAGGAAATCCAGCGAGCCTTCCTGTTGCACCGCTTCGAAGTGTGGCTCGGTGGCGGCGCCGTGGGCACGATCGTGACCAGCATCGCGTTCGGGGCCGGACACATACTGCAAGGGGTGGACGCCGCGATCGTCACAGGGCTGCTCGGCGCGTTCTGGGCAGCTGTCTACCTTCGCCGACGCTCCGCCGTCGCGCCGATCGTCAGCCACGCAGGTTTCAATCTGCTGCAGGTGCTGCAATACGTGATGACACGGGAGTGACGACTCACGACGAGGGAAACCCCCACGGTTCCCTCCCTCAACGCCTCGCGTCCAATTCGCGCCCCATCGGCTGGCGCGCGTAGAGATCCACGATGTCGGCGCGGCGACGCAGGCCGGCGATCCATTGCTCGACGACCTCGTCGCGACGCTCCTGGCGAGCGGAGAACCGCTGATCGAGATAGGCGCGGATGATCAAATCTTCGCGGACCGTCTGCCGCAGTTGGGCGACGTCCAAGCCAGATCGCGCCAACGCTGTCTCGAAGGCCTCGACCGACGTGAAGCGCGATCGTACGTTCTGCACCTCGCGTTCGATGTCAGCAGACGATGGCTCAGGGGGAGCATACCGATCGACTTCCGCGAGCTGAAGCTCACGATCGATCAGCTTCGCCAACACGATGCGGACGCGATCGCCGGCCTCGGGCACTGCCACCAGCCCGAGATCCACGGCTGCCGTCACGTCACTGAGCATGATCGGCCTGCCGCTGACGACGGCGAGCACCCGATCGATCACCTCCGCACGGGCAGGGGTACAGCAGAGGCATGCGACAACGCAGAAGTGAACGACCCGCATAGCCATGCTCTTCTGCCTTTCCTCGAGCATCAGAACGCCTGTCCGAAGCTGATGAACCAGGCAGACGGCCGTTCGCCGGGTTCCGGGTTGACCTTGAATCCGACGTCGAAGCGGATGGGGCCGACGGGGGATTTGTAGCGGACCCCGAAGCCGACGGCAGTTCGAAGCAGGCCCAAGTCGATATCGCCGGCACGTCCGAACACGTTGCCGATGTCGACGAAGCCGACGGCTTGCACGCCGCCAAACGCAGGTCCTCGCAGCTCGGTGTTGAAGATGGCCATGCCGTTGCCACCGATCGGGAAGCCGTCCTTGATCGTCTCGGGCCGGCCGAGCGCATCGAGCGCGAATCCACGCACGGTTGTATTGCCACCGGCGAAGAACCGCTCGGGCTCGGGCAGGTCTTCGACGCCAACGATGACGACGGTCTCGCCGTTGACGATTCCCACCACATCACGCGGGAACCCGTTCGCCACGCCGAGCCTCGCCTGGGCGGCGAAGACCGACCCGCCGGCGCCTCGCAACGGCCGGAAGTATTGAGCCGTGAAAAACGACTTGACAAACCCGACCTCCGAACCGATGCGGCGCGCGGCGAGCTGCGTGTTCGCCGTGAAGTACTTCCCGCGGGTGGCGTCGACGGGATCGTCGCGCGTGTCATAGAACAGTTGCACCGAAAACGATGACAAGCGCACCTGGGCGAACAGCCGATCGATGAGCGGCTGATCGGCTGGCTCGACTTGTGATTCCAGCAGGTTGGTGCGCTCGAGCTGGTAGCCACCACTCAAACCGACGCTGCGGGTCAACTGCCTGGACGCTTGAGCGGAGGCGCGCTGGCGCGCAAAGGTGAAGCTCGATCGGATCTGCTGCTCAAAGGTGACGCTGGCCACGCCGTCCACAGCCGTGTCGAAGACACGTGGTTCGCGGAACGTGCCAAGCACCCGGTACTCCGTGGACTCGTAGCCGACGCTGGAGCTCGAGGACAGGCGGTCGGGGTGAAAGCTCAGGCTTCCGAAAAAACTGACCGAGCGATTGGTCCCAAACAGATTCCGTCGCGTGATGTCGACGAACGCGCGCGGTGCCAGCTCGAATTTCTGTTCGGCAGGGGCGCCTTCGACGTCGCTTTCGACCACGCGCAGCCGCCCTTCGACGCCGCCACCGAATCCGAGCGTGGTGGGCTCCGCCTCCTCGACGGTCACGAGCAGGTCGCGGCGCGTCTCGTCCCCGTGCTGGATCTCGGTGAGCTGGGGCGCGCGGCGAAAGAGCTGCAGGGCGGCCAGCCGCCGCTGGCTCTCGTACGCCGCCTCCAGGCCGAGCGGGTCGCCGGGCTTGAGCTGGAGCTCGCGCTCGATGGTCGCCACGCTTGTCCGGACGTTGCCGGAGATGATCACGTGGTCGACGAAGACCTGCGGTCCTTCGCGGATGACGAAGGCGAGATTCGCCTGGCCCCGATCGGGGCTGAATCCAGGCTGCGCCTGCACGGTTGCCGTGCGGTATCCGCGATTGGCGTACTCGAGCTGCAGCGCATTGATGTCGCGTCGGAGCTGCGTGTCATGGTAAGGGGATCCGGGCTGCAGACTGAGCACTCGGCGAAGATCCCCTTCCGGCACCGACACGTTCCCATCGATGCTCACGGTGCCCACCACGGTACGCACGCCCTCAGTGATCAGGATGCTGATCGCCGTGGGTATCTGCAGGCTTCCGGCTGCCGCCTGCGGACGCGCATCGGCCTGGACCCTGACGCCGGCAAACCCCTGCCCCCGATAGAGGCTTTCGATGGCCGTCACATCCGCGTCGAGGTTCGCATCCGTGTACGCCTCGGCTATCCGCGTCCGCAACGCCGTTCGAAAGTCGGGCAGGCCCAAGGATGTGCCTCCCGCAATCTCGACGGTGCTCACGCGGTACTGGGGACCTTTGTGGATGTCGAACACGATCAAGAGTTCCCCCTCCAAGAGGTCCCGGGTGTGAGGCGCTCTCGCATCCCGATACCCCTGCGCACGGAGATAGTCCTCGATCCGGTTGCTCGAGTCTTCGAGCAGATCTTCGTCGGCCGAGCCTTCACGCTCAATCGGCACGAGGTCGTTCCGGACGGCGCTGGGGAGCGGCTCGCCGGTGAACGCCACCCTCACGTGCGGGCCTGAATCGACGGCAAGCGTCAATACCGCCTGTCCATCGTCTTCGAAGGTAACGGCCGGCGTGACCCGCGCTTCATAGAACCCGCGTGCGCGCCGCTCGTCGACATAGCTGGCAATGCGGGTGTTGAGCGCTTCTGGCTCGTAGGCCGCTCCGACCGCGAGGCCAAGCCGGTCGAGAAAGTCTGCGGTCGACATCATCGGGTCGCCGACGACTGACACATCGCTCACGGTCGTTCGCGGCCCCGGTTCCACAGTGAAGACCAGCGTGGCACGCGGGGACTCCGAATCCATATCGACCCGTGGAACCACCTTGGCCTGCCGGTACCCGCGCTCACGAAGCGTATCGGCAATCCCCACCGACAGCTCGTTGACGCGACCGATCGGAGGAGAGGTCCCATAGCGCTCGACGACCACGCGTCTCAGCTGACCCACATCGATCCCCGGCTGCCTCAGAGCGGCAGTCGTGCCGGCGGAATCAACGCCGACGAACTCGATCCTGGCGACCTGATGCATGGCGGTTAACTCGAAGCGGAGCGCCACCCCTGAGCCTTCCAGACGCGCATCGACGCGCACGTCGTCGAATCGCCCGAGGCTGAACAGGTGCGCCACGCTCTCCCGCACGTCGAGCATCGACAGAGGCTGGCTGATGCGTGTTTCCACGACCTGCAGCAGCGTGGGCTCGATGGTCTCGCGTCCGTCGAGGACGAGGCTGACCGACGACACCGATTTGCCGACGTAGTCGGACACATCGGCCTGTGCCGGCGAGGCCCACAGGAGCGCCGCGATGCTCAGACACACCAGTTCGCGGCATGCACGCTCTCTGACCGTTGCGCGCACTCCGACCAGCAATTTGAGGATCGGCGCAATCAGCCAGCCGTGCATCGCCACTGCCTCAGAAGGTGTGCCTCACGCGGAATTCGAGGGCGTATGTCTGCTGGTCTTCGTTGCGGGAAAGAATCCAGGAGAGCCTGTCGCTTTCTTCGTATTCGAGCAGCACGATCTGGTCGTTGACCGATGAGCCGAGGCTGCGCGAAAACGTGAGATAGAGCCGGTCGGATACCCGCTTCCCGATCGTCACTCGAGCCGTCGGGTTGAGACCAGACGTCTCGAGAGGGTTGCCGAGCGACGGCGTCAGCTGAAAGTTGTCGACCCCGAAGGCCTGCTCGACGACCTTTCCCACCTCGGCGGAAATCGGAGCCGTCAGCGCCTGCGTCGCTCGGGCGGCCAGGATGTCCGTTTCGGCCTGATTCGGGTTCTGCAGCGCGCGCAGTTCGACGTCCTGCGGATTGGTCCGCCGAACGTCGCTGAAAAGCAGCGCGAGCACATCCGCGGTGGGCAGCACGGGATCCGATGTCACCGTCGGCTGTAACCGTTCCGTCGTCCCGGCAAACGCCACGCTGATGTGATAGGTCTGCACCGGCGGGCCAGGCACGCGCACGTCGGTTTCTGCCTCGATGTCGAAGAATGGCTCCGTCCTGGTCGGGTTGTTGAAATCGATCGCACCGCGGGTGATGCGGTATCGGCGGCCCTCGAAGTTGAGCTCCCCGCGTTCGATGTCCGCGTGTCCGGCAATGATCGGCCGATCGTAATTTCCCTGGAGCGTCAAATCGGCCCCGGCCACCAGACGGAGCAGGTTCGTCTCGACCCGGAGCGTGGAGGGCACCTCAATCCTCACGTTGTACCGGAGCGGGAAGACGGGCGCCGGCTCTTCACCGACGATGACCGAACCCGACGAAGACGAGGCGCGGCGCGCGAAGTCGAGAATGCTCCCCGGGGCCTCGATCCGCCGCGTCCACAGCGCGCTCCTGACCATCACCGCCCCGCCGAGGGTCGGCGATGCGACGCTGCCCACGAGCGCCAGATCCGCATCGAACGACGAGCGCACGCCCTCGAAAAGCCGCAGCTGTACCCCTTGGCCTCGGACGGTCACGTTCAAATCGCCAAGCCGGTAACCGTCGAATCCGATGAGTCCGCCGAACTGAACGGCTCCCCCGCCCATCGTGGCGGTTACGTCGTCCAGACGAATCCCGCGCGCGTCGAACTGGACGGTGCCGTTGATCGCATCCAGGGCGTTCGGCAGCGAGAAATGCCGGATGCGGCCGTCGGCAATCGTTGCGGTCCCCGAGAACACCGGCTGTCGCACGGGCCCGTCCACGGCCGCCACCACGGCAGCTCGCCCCGACCCTCGTACGTCCCGGAAAAAGCCCTGAAGGATGCCGAGGTTGGTGTCGCCCGCGACTCGCAGGCCCATGCGATCGTCTCGGAGGTCGACAGACCCCGTCACGCGCAGCGACGTGTCCTCGCCCACGAGCTGCAGGTCGCGGACGTTCAACCGACCGCGATCGAGCGCCGCGCGGATCGGCGCCGCATTCTTCACGGCGAGATCGAACAGCTTCATCTCCAGCGCGTCGACCGTACCGTCAACGGCCAGATTGTCGATGGTGTTCAGCTGGCCCACCAGATGCAGCGAACCGCTCGCCACGGCCGTGGTCGATCGCGGGATATTCGGAACGAACAGACGGACATATTGATCGATGGCGCTGTCGTGGAATCTCAGGCTGATCTCCGATTCCCCCTCCGGGTCGAGCGAAATCCGACCGGTGCCGGTGACGGCCAGCTGCGGCGACGCGGCGTCGATCTGACCGCTCAGGTCCGTGCCGCGCAGCGCGAGATCACCTGAGACCTGGCCGACCGGGTCGCCGGAGACAGCCAGGTCGGCGATCTGGAACCTGAAGTCGTTTCGGGGGACGTCGAACGTCCCACGCCCGCTGGCGGTGAGCGTCACGGTTCCGCTCAGTGGAGCGTCCGGATAGGCGAGCAACGCGATCGCCCCGGCCGGAATGCGGCGTCCATCGGCGTTGAACGAATACGTCGAGTCCCAGCCGATGTAGGCTGCGCCCGTAATTTCTCCGCTGCCCTTGGCGAGCTCGATGCCGTCGATGCGAACGCCCGTTCCGTCAAAACGAAGCGAAGCCGTCGCGTTCTCAATCGGCTCGCCGTACGCGACACCGTCGTCAACGCGTATGGTGCCTGAGCCCATCGGGCCGCCGCGTCTTCCTGTCAGCTCGAATTCACCCGACATCCGGCCCGACAGCGGATACTCGTCGATCTGGAACGCATGCCGGAGGCTGTCCAAGTCGCGCTGGGTCACCCGGAAACGCGCATCGATTTCATCGCCTCCGTCGTCTCGCGGCGAAGCGAGCGAAAACGAGCCATCCGTGCGGATCTCCGATTCCCCCAATCGCATGACCCCGTCGGTCACGTGGATGTAGTCGTCCTCGTACACGATCCTGGCCCGTCCGGCGCCCCACACGGTATCCCAGGCGCGGAGATCCTGGCCGTTGAACGTCCCTTCGACACGCGGGCGCCTGAACGGGCCGGTCATCACGCCATCGAATTCCCCACTCCCCCCGATCGCGACGACGGCGTCGCTCGTCGATCCGAAGCCCTTGATGAGGCCCGCGAGCACCTGATCGCTTTCCTGCCAGTCCCTGCTCGTGACGTGAAAGGCGAAGCGCGAGTCGTTTCCCCAGGAAGTGGTTCCATCGAACGAAACGTGCGTCTGTGGCGTGGCAAACTCGCTTCGACCGATTTCGATCGCGTCGGCCGTGAACTGATACGTGACGTTGGCCGCAATGGGGACATGAGACGGAAGCGGCGTCGGTCCGATAGGTCCCCACTCCACCGTCGGTTCCCTCGAGACGATGGTCCGGGGGGTCATCGTGTCGACGCCTGGAGGCGGAATGACGGTGGCGGTCCCCTCGTCGCGACGTTCGACGAATCGACCGGTTGGCCATTCCAAAACGTTGTGCCCCGACCATGAGCCGGCAGGCCGGAGACCCGGCCACTGCTGGAAATCGCTGAACGCCCCGAGGTCGGCATTCACGTAGCTGGCCTCGAAACGTGACGTCGAGCGCACCGCCTGGCCGAGTGGCTTGATCGAATACGCGAACTGAGCGTCCCCTCCGAAGAACTTCGCCCTGGCATCGGTCACGTCGAGCGCCCGTGGCGTCCAGTGCAGCGAACCGGCCAGGTCAGGAAACCGATAGCCGTTCCACCCCAGCACGGTGCTCCTGAAGCTGCCGACCAGATCGTGGCCCCCCTTGAACAGGCTGAACTTCCCCGTGAAGCCGCCCTCGCCGGCGAGGTTCCAGTTCTGATCGAAGAAGAAGAGGTCGCGCATCCGCGGGAACTGCACTTTCGATTCGAAGTCGTAGCTCTGCTCGGGCCATCGGCGGCCGAGCTCGACGCTCCCTCGAGCGACGGTCGTCGCGCCGTCGGTGTCGATTTCTATACGCTGGAGATCGACGTGGGGGCCGTCCAAGGTGAAGCTGGCCCGCATGTTCGTCCACATCGGTTTGTAGCTCTGAATCTGAACGGTGCCTCCGTGAAAGGCCGCAGTACCGTGGTAGTTCGGCAGGTTGCCCAGCGTGAAGTCGAGGTTGGGACAGACGATGCTCCAGGGGGACTGGTGATCCTCGTAGGTGAACTGCCCGCGGTGCGCCCGCAGAACCTTGAGCGTGGTCGTGAAACGCCGTGGGCCCTGCGACGGGTTGTCGCGGGTGAACTTCGGAAAATTGTGCCCGTGCTCCCACTTTTCCACGAGCATCTCCCAATCGGTGAGTTCGACAGACGTGATCAGGAACTCGGGCTGGCGGCGCATCGCCGTGGTCCAGTCGAGCGCGATTGCGATGCGCTTTGAGGTGAAGAACGGCCGATCGTCAGGGCGAAGGCCATCGATCACCATGTCCTCGATGACGAACTTTCCGCTGAGGAGATGAATTGAGAGACGGCCGATCCGCATCGGTCGCTCCATGTACTTCGCACCTTCCGACTCCGCCGTGCGGCGGGCCGCCGGTCCGAGATCGATCGTCAGCGTCCCCACGATGGCGGCGGCGAGAATCACCGCCATCAGCATCAGACAGAGGCTGATGTATCGGGCCAGCTTGCGGACGCGGGGTCTGGTGAATGGGTTGTTCACTGAATCACGACCAGCAACGCGCCGGCCTCGACCGAGGTCCCCTGGCTGACCAGGACCTCGGCGACGGTTCCATCGCGATCCGCGCGCAATGCGTTTTCCATCTTCATGGCTTCCACTACGACGATCGGCTGACGTGCTCGAACGGACTGGCCCGGTTCCACCAGAACGCGAACGACCTTCCCCGGCATCGGAGCTGAAATCCTGAGCGGGCCGGAAGTCGGGCGGCTGTCTTCGCGGCGCGCCATCCCACGCCCGCCTGGCGTTACGGCGACCGAAACGCCGGCAACCCGGACGATCAGCCGGCGCGAATCGGAATCGGGGACGACGATGGCTTCGTGCACGACTCGCCGCGTCAGGACAGCGCTGTCCACAATCAGCGACAAGGTGTGCGGGTCCATCCGTACTGCGTCTACGCGATGGAGGCGCCCATCCACCGTTACTGCAAAAGCGTCGCCCGTGCTGACCACTGAAACGTGACGGACGCGCCCCCCCGCCTCAAAGTCGTGCGGCACGCCCTGGAAGTCCCTCCACCGCTTCAAACCGTGCTCGATCTGTCCAGCGGCTGGCGCGCCGCTCGGCCGCCGTCGGCTGGTCCTCCAGCCCTGGATGCCCGGCCGCCGGCAGCAGGGCCTGCAGTGCCGCAGCCACCACCGCCATGTCCTCGATTTCCGCCGTCGGTTTCACAAACGACTGCGCGTTCCGCTCCCGGAGAATGTCGTCGAGTGTTGTCGTGTGGAAGTGTCCGCCCACAAACTCCGGCTGATCGAGAAGCCACGTGAAGAACGGCAGCGTCGTCTTGATCCCTGCCACGACGTATTCGTCCAGCGCCCGACGCATACGCGCGATCGCGCGGGGCCGATCCTCGGACCAGGCAATGAGCTTGGAGAGGAGCGGATCGTAAAAGATCGGAACCTCCCAGCCTGCCACCGCGCCGCTGTCGTCACGGATCCCGGGGCCGGCTGGCGCGCGGAGCACCGCGATCCGGCCTGGTGATGGCAGAAAACCGTTGTCGGGATCCTCAGCATAGATCCGGCATTCGATCGCGTGCCCTCTGGGCGTCAGCAACGCGTCGGCGTCGAGATCGAGTCGTTCCCCCCGGGCGATGCGTATCTGCCACTGGACCAGATCGACGCCGGTGACGGCCTCGGTGATCGGGTGTTCCACCTGCAACCTGGTGTTCATCTCGAGGAACCAGAACCGGCCATCCTCATCGAGCAGGAACTCGATGGTCCCCGCGCTGGTGTATCCAACCTCGCGTGCGATCCTGGCCGCCGCCGCGGCCAGGCTGCGCCGTATCGGCGGTGTCACGACGACCGAAGGCGATTCCTCGAGGACCTTCTGGTGCCTTCGCTGAATTGAGCATTCGCGCTCGACAAACGGCAGCACGGTGCCCTGAAGATCGCCGAGCAGCTGCACCTCGACATGCCGCGGGCGGTACAGCTTCCTCTCGAGGTACACGGCCGCGTCCCCGAACGCCGAAGCGGCCTCCGACCGGGCGGCGCGGACGGCTTCAGCCAGGTCCGCAGCGTCGGTGACAGTTCGCATGCCTTTGCCGCCGCCCCCCGCCACGGCCTTGACGAGCAGGGGATAGCCCATCGAGCGGGCCATCGTCTCGAGCTCGGCAGCCGACAGCTCGGCGGGCACGGGGCCGGCGGTGCCTGGGACAACCGGCACACCCGCCCGAATCGCCGCCGTGCGCGCCGTAGTCTTGCTTCCCATGACCGCCATCGCATCGGGCGTGGGCCCGATGAAGGTCAGGCCAGCATCCCGCACGGCGCGGGCGAATCCCTCGTGCTCCGCCAGAAAACCATACCCCGGGTGAACAGCATCGGCGCCACACGCGAGCGCGGTTTCCACAATCCTATCGACGCGGAGATAGCTCTCGAGCGGTGCGCTGTCGCCGATGGCGTACGCTTCGTCCGCCTGTCGAACGTGGAGCGCCGATCTGTCGCATTCGGAATACACGGCGACCGGCGTGAGACCCATTTCGCGGCAGGCTCGGCTGATCCGCACGGCGATTTCGCCGCGGTTGGCGATGAGAATCTTCTTCACGGAGACCTCACCTATTGTAGTCCGCCTCCAGCCGGGCACTACATGGAGAGGACTGACTCACACGCCGGCCCACGGACCTTTCGCGATCTCGGATGGCGCCTGGAGCAGCGGAAGAGGCCATGCGAGGTCTGACGGGTCACAATGGAATATTGCCGTGTTTTTTCGGAGGATTTCTATCGCGCTTGGTCTGCAGGTTCCGCAGCGCCATGATGAGCTTTCGTCTCGTCTCCCGAGGACGAATGACCTCGTCGATGAACCCGCGGCTCGCCGCCGCGTAGGGGTTGGCGAACTTCTCACGGAACTCAGCGATCTTCTCGGTCCTGGCGCGATCGGGCTCGGCTGCGCCTTCGAGCTCGCGTTTGTACAGGATGTTCACTGCGCCTTCGGGACCCATGACCGCGAGCTCCGCGGACGGCCACGCGTAGTTGAAGTCCGTCCGAATGTGCTTGCTCGCCATGACGCAATAGGCGCCGCCGTACGCTTTTCGCGTGATGACCGTCACCTTCGGCACCGTGGCTTCGGCGAACGCGTAGAGCAGCTTCGCACCATGTCGGATGATGCCGCCGTACTCCTGCACCGTCCCCGGCAGAAAACCGGGCACGTCTTCGAACGTGACCAGCGGTATGTTGAACGCGTCGCAGAATCGAACGAACCGCGCACCCTTGACCGAGGCGTCGATGTCGAGCGTGCCGGCGAGGAACGCGGGCTGATTGGCCACGATCCCGACCGGCCGGCCCGCGAGGCGCGCGAAGCCGACGACGATGTTTCGCGCGAAGTGTTGATGGACTTCAAGAAACTCTCGATCGTCCGCCACTGAACGGATCAAATCCAGCATGTCGTAGGGCTGGTTGGGAGCCGCCGGGACGAGCTGATCCAGGGCAGGGTCTTCCCGGTCGGCGGCATCAGACGACGATCCTGCCGCATCGCGAGAAACGCGCGGAGCGTCATCCAGATTGTTCGATGGAAGGAAGGAAAGCAGCGTCCGAATCAGCTCCAGGCACTCTCGATCGTCGCCCACCGCAAAGTGCGCGACGCCGCTCGTCGCATTATGCGTCGTCGCGCCGCCGAGCTCCTCCTTCGTCACCTCTTCATGCGTCACCGTCTTCAAGACATCGGGACCGGTGACGAACATGTAGCTCGTGTTCCTGACCATGATGGTGAAATCCGTGATGGCAGGGGAATAGACAGCGCCCCCGGCGCACGGCCCCATGATCGCGGAGATCTGCGGGATCACTCCCGACGCCAGCGTGTTCCTCAGGAAGATGTCCGCGTAGCCGCCGAGAGAGAGGACTCCTTCCTGAATGCGAGCGCCGCCCGAATCGTTCAGACCGACGATCGGCGCCCCAACCTTCATCGCCAAATCCATGATCTTCACGATCTTCGCGGCGTTTGTTTCGGAGAGCGATCCGCCAAAGACCGTGAAATCCTGGGCGAAGGCGAACACCTGGCGAGCGTCGATCAGACCGTGACCGGCAATGACGCCGTCGCCGGGGACGAGCTGCTGGTCCATCCCGAAGTCGCGGCAACGATGAGTGACGAGCTTGTCGACTTCCTCGAACGTACCCGGATCGAACAGAAGTTCGATGCGCTCGCGGGCCGTCAACTTGCCGGCGGCGTGCTGGCGTTCGACGCGGGCTGCGCCGCCGCCTCCTTCAGCACGACGTTCCAGATCGGCAAGAACGTCTTCGGGATTCACTACGCCTTCACCGCCTGCGCCTTCTCCCAGTCCTTCAGGAATTTCTCGAGGCCGATGTTGGTCAGGGGATGATTGAACAGCTGATCGATGACGCCAGGGGGACAGGTGCAGATATCGGCACCCATGCGCGCCGCCTCCACGATGTGGATCGGGTGCCGGCAGCTGGCGACGAGCACCTCTGTGGTGAACTCGTAATTGTCGTAAATCTCGACGATTTCACGAATGAGTTCCATCCCATTGGTCGCCACATCATCGAGCCGACCGACGAACGGGCTGACGAACGTCGCGCCCGCCTTGGCCGCGAGCAGCGCCTGCGCCGCCGAGAAGACCAGCGTGACGTTCACCCGGATGCCTTCCCCCGACAACGCCTTGCAGGCCCGGATTCCGTCCCTGGTCAACGGGACTTTCACCACCATGTGTTGGTGGATTTTCGATATGTCGCGCCCCTGCTGCATCATGCCCGTGAAATCGGTCGCCGTGACTTCCCCGCTGACGGGACCGTTGACGATCTCGCAGATGCGCTTCAGGTTCTGGCGGAAATCGCCTGGCTCCTTCGCCAGCAACGACGGGTTGGTCGTCACCCCGTCGAGAATGCCGAGCGCCGCGATCGTTTCAATGTCTTTGATGCTGCCGGTGTCGACAAAGAGCTTCATGGTGACTCCTGACACTTCATTATCTCATCTCGCTGTTTCCTCGATCCGGCCCGAAAGGGGACTGAGGTTGCCCGAGCGATCCACAGCCTGGACCGCGTACACGAAACGCATACCTGGGGGAACGCGATCCTCGAACGCCGTCTCGCGCATCGCGGTCGTGCTGATGGGGATCAACTCATCGCCCGGCGCCGGTCCCCGCAGCAGGAAGTATCCGTCGAGGTCGGCTTCGGCGTTGGCATCCCAGATCAGGTTGATGATGCCCTCGCTCGCCACGGCCCGCAACCCTGTGGGCGGTCCCGGCGGGAAGGTGTCGGTCAGCGTGACGCAGGCAGGCTCGCTTCGTTCGCTCTCGACCACCAGGCCGTCGGCTGACTCGACCGCGCGAACCCCATAGCAGCGCGTCGCGCCCCAGGCCATCCGCATGTCGGCGTATGGCGGGTCGGCGAGCGGCGCCTTCGTCAGACGCGTTTCCCCTGACAAGGCTATCTCGTAGACGTTGTAGGCGAGGGGCAACGCCGCCGCGGTCGATGGCGGCGTCCACGTGACGGTCACTGCCGACTCCCCATACGTGGCTTCGGGCTTGGAAGGGGGCAGAGGCGGAGGGATCAGGGGTACGGCGGCGCGCTGCGACGAGGGTCCACGCCGACCTCCGATGGTGATCCCGACGCCCACGTACGTCCGCACGCTCGCGGGAACGGGGGCTGAACTGTCGCCCGGCTCCGCCTGCGGCAGCTTCTCCTGGATGTGCGCCACAGCGCCTTGATCGAGCCCGTCGCCTTCTGGCGGTTCGACATCCGCTTCTGACTGCGTCGGATCGTTCGGATCGAACGTGGCATCAGGATCTCGCGGCGCCTTGACCGGAACGCTCGCCACGCGCGTGCCCGCGCTGAGAATCTCAGCGTCGGAGACCGTGGGGGGACCAGTCCAGGCATAGACGTCGACGCGCGCCACGTTCGCGGGACGCGTGTTGTCGGTGTTCGCGTTTGGAACTGTGAACTCGAGATCCACCATGTCCGCACGGCGTGCCGCCGTCAAATCGGACGGCGCGACCGGCAGCCTGACCAACGGCGGGAGCGGAGGACCCTTTTTCCCGCAGGATGCGCCGCAGAGGATGAGCGTGACAATCGCTGAAAGAACGAACGGCACGCCTTTCATCACAAGATGTACCGTGAGAGATCCTCGTTCTTCACGATCTCGGACAGCATCCTGTCGACGTAACCTTCATCGATCGTCACGATCTTCTCGGCGAGATCGGGCCCCTCGAAGGAAATCTCGTCAAGCAGCTTTTCCATGACGGTATGCAGTCGCCGCGCGCCGATGTTTTCCGTCCGCTCGTTCACCTGTGTCGCGAAGTCCGCGATGCGATCGATCGCATCCGGCGTGAACGTCAGCTCGATACCCTCGGTCTCCATGAGCGCCGTGTACTGCTTGACCAGCGCGCTGCGCGGTTCGGTCAGGATCCGCACGAAGTCGGCCTTGCCCAGCGCCTCGAGCTCGACCCGGATTGGAAACCGGCCCTGGAGCTCCGGAATCAGATCGGACGGCTTCGACACGTGAAACGCCCCCGCAGCGATGAAGAGGATGTGGTCGGTGCGGACCATCCCGTATTTCGTGTTGACCGTGGTTCCCTCGACGATGGGCAGGATATCCCGCTGCACGCCCTCCCGACTGACATCGGGGCCCTGGGCGCCCTCGCGGCCCGCGATCTTGTCGATCTCGTCGACAAAGATAATCCCCGCCTGCTCGACGCGCTCGACGGCTGTTTTTGCCACGCTGTCCATGTCGATGAGCTTCTGCTGCTCTTCCTGTATCAGGTGCTGGAGCGCCTCGGGCACCTTCATGCGGCGTTTCTTGGTTCTTCCCTGAAAGAGACCCGGCATCATGTCCTTCAGGTTGACGTCAACCTCCTCGATTGATGATCCGGCGATGATTTCAAAAGAGGGAAAGGACTTCTCGCGCACGTCGAGCTCGACAACGCGACCGTCCAGTCGTCCTGCCCGGAGCTGTTCCCGGAATCGTTCGCGGGTTTGCTGCGGGTCCCGGCCGCCAGGGGCCTCCTCACCGGGCGCAATCGGATGCGCCGGCGGAAGCAACAGATCGAGCAGCCGCTCTTCAGCGTTCTGACCGGCTTTGGCGTGCACCTCTTCGAGGCGCTCGCCTCGCACCATATCGACGCCGAGCTCCACAAGGTCCCGAACCATCGACTCGACGTCCCGACCGACGTACCCCACCTCGGTGAACTTCGAAGCCTCGACCTTGATGAACGGCGACTGAGCCAGACGCGCGAGGCGTCGCGCAATCTCGGTTTTGCCAACCCCGGTCGGTCCGATCATGAGAATGTTCTTGGGCGCAATCTCCTCGGCGAGCTCCGGCGGCAGCTTCTGCCGTCTCATGCGGTTCCGAAGCGCGATCGAAACGGCGCGCTTGGCGGCCGTCTGGCCGATCACATACTTGTCGAGCTCGGCGACGATTTGACGGGGCGTGAGCGTGTCGGCCGATGTGCGGGTGGCCTCAGGCAGATAAATAGGCACGACGCGACTCTACAGTTCCTCGAGGACGATGTTCGCGTTGGTGTAGATGCAAATTTCGCTGGCGATAGCCATCGCCTTGTCGGCGATGGTTCGAGCATCCAGATCAGTGTTACGGGCCAACGCCCGGGCGGCCGCAAGGGCGAACGGCCCCCCGGAACCAATGGCGACGATCCCATCGTCGGGCTCGATCAAGTCCCCATTGCCAGACAGGAGGAACGTGGCCGACTTGTCCAGCACCACGAGCATGGCCTCGAGGCGGCGCAGAACGCGATCGCTCCGCCAGTCCTTCGCCAACTCCACCGCCGACCGCTCCAGATTACCGCGATACTGTTCGAGCTTCGATTCGAAGCGTGCGAACAAGGCGAAGGAATCGGCGGCCGAGCCGGCAAAACCCGCGAGAATCCGATCGTTGTAGAGCCGGCGAATCTTCCGGGCCCCCTGTTTGACGACGGTCTGGCCGAAGGTCACCTGGCCGTCGCCGGCCAGGACGGCCCGGTCGCGATGCCTGACGGCGAGAATTGTCGTGCTCTTGAACATATGGAGGCGGATTTTTGGAGTCTATCGGTCGGCTTCGAAGAGTGTCAAGAAATCGGGACGCCCTGCACTGGGACGGGGACAAGATCCGGCCCGGGAATATTCGGAAATCGGTGCGATTCAGGCCGTTCGTGGCGCGATTCGCTGGTTTGCCGGTGGCAGGGAGGTTGCTCATCTGCACATGCGGAGTACGCGATTGACACGTAACCCCTCCTCGCCGGTGCGTTGGCTCGCGGCCGCAGTGGTCCTGCTCGTCTGCTTACCGAATCCTGCTGCCGCACAACGTCGAAATCGCGATGCCGGCGACAACGGTAACTCGGAGGGCCAGGCAGTTCCCCGGACTCAGGCGCGTGAGCCCGGATCCGATCCCCGACCGGCGCCCACCCCCGCGCCGGCGGAGACGCCACATCAGGAACCCAACCGCGCGCCGGCGCGGACGCCATCCCGAGTCGCCGAGCCGCCGGAACACGCTTCGGAAACACAGAATGCAGGTGCAAGACCTCGGGAAGGGCGACCAGTGTCGGGGAGGGCAGTCCCGCGAGGCTCGGTCGCCTCTCCCGGTACTGACCTGGTGGTTGCTCCCATCTATCACGGCTATTGGCCGTGGAGCTACGGCAGCTTCGGCTTCGGTTACTACTACGGCGATTCCTACGGGCCGTATGGGTACTATCCGTTTGGCCCCTGGTACGGCTATGGGGGCTACGGACCTTACCCGCCCGCCGCCTACACCTACCCCGGCGGCTCGCTTCGGCTGAAGATCAAACCTCGCAACGGCCAGGTTTACGTGGACGGATACTTCGTGGGAGTCGTTGACGAATTCGACGGCATCTTCCAGCGCCTCCATCTGGAAGCGGGCCCGCATCGAATCGAGGTTCGGGTGCCTGGCTTCGAGACGCTCACGATCGACGTGCAGATCCGATGGGACGCCACGACCACCGTGGAGGATGAGCTGCGACGGAGTCCGTAGGCCTGCGACATCAATCGCGCGCAGGAACGTTGCGCAGCGCAACCGGCGACTTTCTCCGCATCCACCAGTACACCGGAATGCCCGCGGCGATCACCGCGATGCCGGCCATCGAGGTCTGCGGCGTGCGCCAGATCTCGTTGCCGAGCACCAGCACGCTCATGAGCACGAACGTGCCTGGCGCCCAGGGATATCCCCAGGCCCGGAATGGCCGCACTTCGTCGGGCTGGCGGTGGCGCAGCACGAATACTGCGGCCACGGCGATTGCCGAGAAAAGCACGATGGCAAAGCCCGTATAGCTCACCAGCTGCGACAGCGTGCCCGACAGCACCAGCACGCCGCTCCACAGCGCCTGAGCGATGATGGCGTGCGCCGGAACGTGGGACTTCGGATGGACAACCCCGGCAGAAGGCAGGAACACGCCGTCTCGGGCCATCGCGAAGTACACACGCGGGCCGGCTATCATCATCGCGCTGACGCTGGCCGCCATGCTGACGATCGAGAACGCGGCGAGCAGGCGCCCGGCGACCGTGCCGAACAGACGGTCAGCCACCGTATCCATCAGCGCGCCTCCAGGCGAGGCGAGCTCGGCGGGGGACAGCGCGTACAGAAACAGCGCGTTCAGCGCGAGATAGATCGCGATCACCACCACCGTCCCAAGACCGAGCGCAATCGGAAGGTTCCGCTCGGGCGACCGGATCTCCTCGGCCAGATACGCGCCAGCGTTCCACCCCGAGTAAGTGAACATAATAGGGACGATCGCGAGCAGCAGTGGCGTCACCCCAATCGTTCCCGCGGCGACCATCTGGGCAGGCTCCCCCTGGCCGATGCTGAAGCCGAGCGCAACGAAGAGCACGAACGCCAGGACTTTGACGAGGGCGAGGGAGTTCTGGACCACTCGACCGGGGCCGAGCCCGCGCACGTGGACGAACGTCAACGCAGCGATCAGGGCCAGCGCGACGAGCGTCTGCCGCGACACAACCATCGGCACGAGCGGCAACGGGATCGTGAGCAGCGGCGTGGTGTCGGCGGCCGCCGGAACGAAACGGCCCGCATAGCCGGCAATCGCGATGGCGCCGGCCGCGATGGCGCCGGTAAAGCCAGCCACGAACGACGTCCACCCGCTCAGGAACCCCGCCAGAGGACCATAGGCCTCGCGGAGGTACACGTACTCGCCGCCGGCGCGCGGGCGCAACGCGGCGAGCTCCGCATATGCCATCGCGCCGGCGAACGCCAGCATGCCCCCGAGCACCCACGCGAAGAGCATCCCGCGGGCGTCTGAGACCAGGCTGGCCACGATGATCGGGACGAAGAAGATGCCTGTCCCAATTACGTTGGAGACGACGATGGCGGCCGCGTCCAGAGGACCCAGCCGCCGGTCGAGGGTTGGAGGAGTCGTGGCGCTCACGCGCGCAGTACGGTGGTCATTGAGTAATGAGCTGCCGCTCGATCGGCACTTCCTTGACGTGCGTCCATTGCACCGACCCGTACTTCGCAACGAGCTTGACCATCGCATCCACGAAGACCGAATTCCGCAGCATCTCGTCTCGCGGCTCGGTGCCGGTGTACCCCAGCGGCGATCTGAGCGTCAGAAGCGCCGTTGTCGCGCCGGGCGCAAGACCTTCCGAGCGGGTCACGGAAAGCAGGGTATTCCCCCACTCTGAATTCGTATCGGTGACCCGAAAGAAGCTGCCCATCATCTGAAGGCTGTTCAGGCCTTGGTCGGAAAGGTTCTTGATGGTGAAGGATACGCTCGGGACGAGCTTGTTCTTGCCGTCCACGATGCCGGCATCGAACCAGCCCGTGCTGACGATCGTGATCTCCAGCCCCTGGCGAAGATCGACGGGGGGCCCGCCGCATCCGATAGCGAGCAGGGCCGACGCCAGAATCACCAGCCGACGGCGGAGGATGGCGCGCATCGGCGCCTATTCTAGAACACTCTCACCTCGATGCGCTTGAGTGCCTCTTCTCGAGGGATTTGCCGAGCTAGAAAGGCGGCGAGGTCCGATCCCCGCAACCGGATTATGAATGTCTGAGCATCGGTATCGGCCGGCGCCAGCGGCGGGCGGTCGTCGTTACGCCGGGCCGCGATGGTCAGCCACTCGGTCGGCTCGACGCCGAGCGAGCCGCTGTGATCGAGGAGCGCGTCCATCAACGCACGCGTGACCTCGACCCGGTACGTCTCGTTGGGATTGGCCAGAATCGGATCGGACGCGGGCTTCGGATCGTCGACGGCCGCCGGACCGGTCGCGTTGCGGGAGCCGTCGGTGACCGGAGCGGCCGCTCGCGCCAGTAGCGCCGGGTTCATCTGCAGCTCGATACGCCTCAACGCCTGCTCCAGGTTGACGTCACCCGCCTCGCGGACGTGCGTCTGAAGCGCTTTGAGCGCACTCTCGAGCCCCAAGTCGTTCTGGTCGAGCGTACGGATGCTCCAGAGGACCGTGGTATCGAGCGACGGCACGACCACGTCGAAGAACATGCCGTACCCTTCGAGGCGGAACCCCCTCACCCGCGCGTTGTCGCTGATCAGCAGCTCGGTCGGTCCCACGGCCTGAAGACGATCGCGGATATTGGCGACACCGTGCTCCACGGCGCCCTCGAGCACACGTTCCATCTGGCCGATCTGATACCGCAGCTGTCTGGTGCTGGCCGTGGCGCGGGGCGTCGCCGAGGTGAGCGTCGAAGCCGTCTGCGCCGACGTCGCCGGCGCGATCCCGATAACCGCGCCGAGCACGATCATTAACATGCTCTTCACTGTCCCTCTCCCTTACTGCGGTCGCTGCGACGCCGTTCGGACCGTGAGATAGTTCAGCATCTCGCTGCGCTGTCTCATCATCTCCCGGCCGGTCGTGTTCTGCACCAACCCGATGTTGCGATCGATTCTGACGAGATCCGCCTGACGCTGCGCGTTCATCTCGCGCACGGTTTCGGCCAGCCGTAACGCGAGCTCACGCTGCTGCCGCCGTTCACTCTCCTCGATGAGAGCGCGCACGCGGCGAAGCGGGTCGGGACCGACTGACGTCGCGGGGGGGATGGCCGCAGTCCCCGCCGGGGCCTGCATCGCCGTAGCGCGGACATCCGATCGAACCCGCTCTTCGAGGGCCACAAGATCGGCGCGCCACGGCGCCTCGCCCGTTCCGGCAACGGCTGCGGCCGCTGCGCCCTCGGACTGGCTCGACAGCCAGCCCGTTCGCACTCGAAATCCTTCGGCATCATACCGAACCTCGAGGTTTGCGATTCCAGCCGCAACCCCCACGCACAACAGCGCGGCAGCGGCCTGCGCCCACGCTGGCATCGCACGCCACCACGGTACGTGAGGACTCGTCGCTCCGCTCACGGGACCCGGCAGGCTGCCGATGTTGTGGTCGGGCGATCGCAAGCCGGGCGGTGACCAGCCGGCGAGCGATACCCGCACATCGTTGAATGCATCCACTTCTCGGCGACATTGATTGCAGGTCGCGAGATGTTCTTCGAAGTGGACGCGCTCGGCGCTGTCGAACGCCGCATCCTCACCGTAGAGATACGAGACGATCGCTTGTTCGCGATCTCCCGAGTAGTGGCACCTGAGTTCAGTCATATCGGCTCTTCTCGCCTCGTCCCAGGGAACGCGGCCTTCAAATGCAGAGCGGGCCCTTCGCGGCCCGCGCCTGCCGTGTTTGCTTTCTGATTAGGTGTGTCGCTCAGCTCGCGGCGCAGGACCGACAGCCCTTGATAGAGCCGTGTCTTGACCGTGCTCAGAGGGCAATCCATGAGATCCGCGATCTCCTGAAACGTCAGCCCGTGGTATTCCTTCAGCACGATCGCCGTACGCTGCTCGTCCGGCAGCCGCGCCATCGCGCGCTCGACAGCCTGCACCTGATGGCGGCGCGCCACCAAGTCCTCGATCGATTCCGAGGGGTGATCAGCCGCCACCAAATCCATCAGGTCGCCGTCTTCCGGCGGCTGCACGAACCCGGTGCGCCGCTCCCGGCGCATCCAGTCGCGGCACAAGTTCAGCGCGATGCGGTACAGCCAGGACGAAAACTTGGCCTGACCGCGGAAACGGGGTAACGCGCGAAAGGCCCTGAGAAATGTCTCCTGGCACACGTCACGCGCATCCTCTTCGCGACCGATCGTGCGGTACGCAAGGGCATAGATGGGCCGCTCCCATCGGAGGATCAGCTGGTTGAAGCTGTCAGCGTCGCCACGCATCGAGCGCGCCACCAACTCCTCGTCGGTCGACGTCATCGGAGGCGGAAGGCCCTCTCCTCTCAATTAATTAGACGGCTGCGACGGGAGGATGGCCGTCGCCGCCCGGAGACTTTTTCACGCATATTTCCCGACCGAAACCTGACCCCTAAACAACGGTGTGTCTATAGTTTGAGAACGATCAACGACCTCAAGGGGCAGCTGCGCCGGCTGGCGGACGCTCAACCAATCGCTTAGAATTTTCCCGGCTTGGTTCCGACCCACCAGTTGAATGCCCAAAAATGACCGCGCGGGCCGACACGTCCCTTCGTCCTCAGCGGCCCACGGGACAAAGGGGGACGCCCCTTCGTTGATCTCGCTGCTCGCGCATACGCGACGGCTCGTCGATCTTCTTCCTCCTCTTCACCAGCACGCGCTCAGCGTGACCGGCGGTAGCCGCTCGCTGCTGTTCGAGCATAACCCGCGAAACGGCGCCATGCAGGCCACTTCCGGATTCGGCGTGGACGAGCTCCCGACCGAGCCGTGGGTTCCAGCGCCGGATGAAGCGGCCATCGTTTCCGGCGCGTTTGCGCGTGGGGAGTCCGTCACGGTGACGGACCTTCCCCGCCGCATGCCTGATCTCGCCTCCCGCCTGAAGACACCGGCGGCGTTGCTCCTCCCGCTCGGCCCCGCAGCGGAGCCGGTCGGGGTGGTAGCGGTTGGGCTGAGCCTCCCGCCTCCCGCGTCTCGCCTGGAAGACGTGGCGCCGGTCGCCGACGCGTTCCTGGCGGCCATCGAGCTGACTCGTCTGCGCCAGCGCGACCAGTTGCAGCACGATCTGCGGCTACTGCTCGACGAGTTCTCTCAAAGCCTGGCGGCGACGCTGCAGCTGACGACTGGCCTCGACATCTTCTGTCACGGCGCAAATCGGCTGCTGGGCGCGGATCGGACCTCGGTCTGGATTCACGACCGTCGTGCCCGCCAGCTCCTGCTGCGGGCCTCGAGCGATCCCGAGTACCTGGTTGGCAGCGCCCAGATTCCCGCCGACGATACCGTGTCGCCAGCGGCGCTCGCAATGAGACGGACCCGGGCTGAAATCCTCACGCCCGATCCCGGCGCTTCCGTCGAGCGGTCGGCGACGTCTACCGTGATGGTCCCGCTCCGCGGCACCCGTCGAGCGCTGGGGACCGTCATGTTCGAGGGAGTGCGGGTCGAACCGGGCGGCGCGCTCGATCTCCTCGATCGGGCCGACGAGCTCGCGCGCCAGTTGTCGAACGCAGTCGAGAATCTCTCCCTCCTCGAAGAAGTGATGCGTTCGCGACGGGAGTTGGAGGACACGTTCGATTCGATCGCGCACCTGGTGGCCGTCTTCGATCGGCTGGGACGCATCGTGCACGTCAACAGAGCGTTCGCGTCGCGCGTGGGGCGCACACGGGAACAGCTCATCGAGCGACCCCTTGTCGAGTTCATCGGACCCGAGCTGACCGTATGGCTCAACCAACTCGCCGAGGATCCCGGCCGGGGCACGCCCCGGCTTCCTGCCGTCCGGGAGATCTTCGATTCGAGACTCGATGCCCCTTTCATCGTCACGGTGACCGACTTGCTCAACCCCGAGCACGAGCGCGTCGGGGGCGTGATCGTCGCCCGAGACTTGACACCGCAGACACGGCTCGAGGCCGAGCGCGAGGAGCTGCGGCAACGGTTGACGCAGTCCGAGAAGCTGGCGGCACTCGGGCAATTCGTCGCCGGTATCGCGCACGAACTCAACAATCCTCTTCAGGGCGTGCTGGGCCACCTGGAACTGCTGCGCGTCACCGGCGCCTTTCCCAAGCAGCTGAGACGCGAGATTCAGACGATCTACCGCGAGGCCGATCGGGCGGCGAAGATTGTTCGCAATCTGCTGGTGTTCGCCGGGTCGCGGCGGCTCACGCGCCGCGCGGTCAGTCTCAACGCCGTGCTCCAGAAGGTCGTCGCGCTGCGTGCGGCCTCATGTCGCGCAGCGGGCATCGAAGTCGTGCGACACTATGACGAGAAGTTGCCGCGCGTCCAAGGCGACCCGTTGCTGCTCCACCAGGTGTTCCTCAACGTGGTGATGAACGCGGAGCACGCGATCGGCGTGACCGGCAACGGCGGACGCATCGAGCTCACGACGCATGCAGAGCCGTCGAGACGAATGATCGTCGCGGCGGTGCGCGACACCGGAAGCGGCTTTGCGCCGGACGTGCTGTCGCGAATCTTCGAGCCGTTTTACACGACGAAGGAAGTCGGCAAGGGAACGGGGCTGGGCCTGGCCATCGCGTACGGGATTGTCCAGGATCACGGCGGCCAGATTGTCGCCGCCAACCATCCCGATGGAGGAGCCGTTCTGAGCGTCGAGCTGCCAATCGCCTCGACGTCTCAGACCTCAGAGACTGGACGCTGATTGATGATTGACGAAACGTTTCTGACGACGGAGGAAGTCCTGGAGTACCTCCAGGTCAATCTGCGCACCGTCTACCGGCTCATCAAGGCAGGGAAGATTCCAGCCGTGCGCGTCGGCCGGCAATGGCGCTTCCGAAAACGGGATATCGACGCATGGCTCGACAGCCAGCGCCTGCGCGGGGGCGCGCGCGCCGCCGCCATCGCGGCCCCTTCACCGGCGCGCCCTGCGGCCGCCGCTACACGGCCGCGCGTGCTGGTGGTCGACGATGAGGCCAGCATCCGGGACCTGCTGGCCAAGACGCTCGCTCTCGCGGAGTACGACGTGGACGTCGCGCCCGACGGCCAATCAGCGCTGGAACGGATGCGCATGTACCCGTACGATCTCCTGATCGCGGATCTGAAGATGCCGGGCATGGACGGCCTCACGGTGATCCGCGAAGCCAAGCGCTACAAGGCCGATCTGCCGGTCATCATCATCACCGGTTTCTCGACCGAGTCGAGCGCGATCGAGGCGGTCAACCTGGGCGTGGCCGGCTATCTGACGAAGCCGTTCCGCGTCCCGCAGGTGCTCTCAGCCGCCGCGAAGGCGTTGGGCGAGTAAGAAGCGGCGCCTGCAGAAGTGATTCAGCTCTCAGAACTGACCAAGTCGTTCGGCGACCGCGTGCTGTTCGACCACGTGACGTGGCAGATCGGCGACCGTGAACGTGTGGGCCTTTGCGGGCCGAACGGCGCCGGCAAGACGACCTTGCTCCGGATGATGGCCGGGCTGGATGAGCCCGATTCCGGCGCGATCCTCAAACCTCCGGCTCTCACGGTCGGGTACCTGCCGCAGGACGGCCTCTCGCACGAAGGACGCACGGTCTTCGAAGAAGCGTCCAGCGCATTCGAAGAGCTCCTCCGCATCAAGGCCGAGATGCATGCGCTCGAAGCACGACTTGGCGATCCCGCGATCCCTGAAGCGGATCACGACGACATGCTGGCGCGCTACAGCGACCTGCAGGATCGCTTCCGGCTGCACGACGGTTACGCCATCGAACTGAAGACGTCCACCGTGCTCCAGGGACTCGGGTTTTCTCGGACCGACTTCGAGCGTCCAACCCAGACGTTCTCGGGAGGCTGGCAGATGCGCATTGCGCTCGCCAAACTCCTGCTCGGACAACCCAACCTGCTCCTGCTCGACGAGCCCACCAACCATCTCGACCTCGAAGCGCGGAACTGGCTCGAGACGTACCTGAACGGCTACCCCCACGCGGTGATCCTCGTCAGTCACGATCGGTTCTTCCTCGACGCCGTCGTCACGCGCATCACCGATCTGACCCTCAGAACGCTGACCGACTATGTCGGGAACTACAGCGATTACCTGGTCGAGCACCATGCGCGTATCGAGGCCCTCAGGAAGGCCAAGCGAGAGCAGGACGAGGAAGTGGCGCGCGTCAAGATGTTCATCGATCGGTTTCGCTACCAGGCGACAAAGGCCGCGCAGGTCCAGAGCCGGATCAAGCTGCTGGAAAAGGTGGTTCCGATCGAGGTGCCGCCCGAACGCAAGCGCATCCACTTCACGTTTCCGAAGTGCACGAAGAGCGGCCGGACGGTCTTCGAGATCAAACACGCGCGCAAGGCGTACCCGCCTCCGCCCGGCTCTGGCGGTCAGGCGGTAACGGTGTTCAGGGACGTGAACCTGCACATCGAGCGCGGAGACCGGATCGCGCTGGTCGGCCCGAACGGCGCCGGCAAGTCGACGCTGATGCGCCTCCTCTCCGGCGAAGAGCCGCCCGACGCCGGAACACGCACGTTGGGTCACCAGGTCGTCTTGGAATACTTCGCGCAGGACGAAGCGGTCCGCCTCGATCCGGCGCTGACGGTCTACGAGACGCTCGCGGCCGGGTCACCGAACGACATGGTCCCGGCCATCCGCAACATCCTCGGCGGTTTTCTGTTCTCGGGCGACGACGTCTATAAGAAGGCGGCCGTGCTGTCGGGCGGTGAACGCACGCGGCTCGCGGTCGCGCGCATGCTGCTGCGGCCGTCGAACACGCTGCTGCTCGACGAGCCCACCAACCACCTGGACCTCGATTCGAAGGACGTGCTCCTCGAGGCGCTCGAGGATTACGGTGGGACGCTGATCTTCGTGTCGCACGATCGGTACTTCGTCGAAAAGCTGGCGACGAAGATCATCGAAATCGGGCACGGGGAAGCGGTGGTCTATCCGGGGACGTACGCGGAGTTCCTGTGGAGTAAGGCGCAGAAGGAAAATCCCAGGACTGAAACCACGAAGAGCGCGAAGGACGCAAGCGCGAAGGCCGCGAAGGAAGCGAAGAACGCGAAGGCTGCCCGGACCACGGACCAAGGACCAAGAACGGACCACGGACCAAGGACGGACCAGGCACTAAGAACCAAGGACCAAGGACCAACCAGGGAAGAGCGGAAGCGGATCGAGGCGGAAAGAAAGAAACAGCAGCGGTCACTGGAGACGCTTCAGAAGCGGATCGCGGACCTCGAGGCGCGGATTGCCGATAGAGAGGGGAGGGTGAAAGAGCTCGAGGCGGCCATGTCGGCCCCGGGGTTCTACGAAGACCGCGACGCCTCGAAGCTCATCGTTGACCAGCATCAGGCGCTCATGTGGGAGGTCGGCGACCTCATGGGTCAATGGGAAGCGCTCCAGGAGCACGCCCGACCCGAATCG
>DATLLJ010000086.1:0-79443 GCA_035537875.1 Vicinamibacterales bacterium
CTCTAGCGAGCGGCGAGCCACTCCGCGACCGGTCGCGTCTCCGTCTCACGGAGCGCGATGCAGTTGTCGATCCGCTCGATCGTCTGGTTCAGGGCACCAGAGACGCCCGGCATCCGGCTCGTGGAGAAGAAGGCCCGTACATCGTCGCGCGATGAGGCGTCGCAGAATGAGCCGAGCGATCTGACCAGGACGGCACCGGCCGTCAGCCCCCGCATTCTGGGCTCCAGTTCTTTCCAGTTGGATTTCAGGAACGACCAGGCGCGAGGCCTAGCCGCCGGGTTGTCAAAGAACGACGCGAGATAGCGAGCCATATCCTGCGCGCGGAGCTCGGTCGACAGCGCACGCTGCAGTGCGCGATCGACGAGCGCGGGATCGCGAAAGTCGGTCGCCGCGTAGAAGTACACGTTACGCTCGCCAGGTGATTTCGCCCGATCGGCGGCGCCGAGCAACGCCGTGTACAGCGTGGCATCGCCCCGGGCGGCAGCGAGAGCGACGACGCTTTCCCTCAAGGTTGGATCGAGAGCGCTCGACGCACCCTCCTGATTCAGCGACCGATCGAGCGTCTCTCGCGCCCGGGACAAGATCTCGTCGTCGTTGCCGATTCCGCCGAGCGTTTTGACGACGACGGCGCGCAGAAGCCGCCGATCGTCGTCTTCCCCCGGCATGGGGACGAACCCCAGCTCGTCATAGAGCGGCCGCATCATCGCGCGGACGAACGTTTCGAACGGCCGGCGCGAGGCTTCGGTGGTCAAGTATTCGTGGATGAATTCGAGCCGGTCCGCCACCTCGGTGAACACGCCGCTGGACGATTCGCGACCATAACCGGTGGCCAGAGTCAGGTAGTCCGCCGCGCTGTGACGGTTTGCGCGGACCAGCGCCCACTCGTCTTCGATGAGCACGAGTCGCTCTGGCGCGGTCAGCGCCTCCTGAATGCGAGGGGCGAGCGCACGGAGCATGGCCGGCGGGTACAGCGTGCGGTAGTAGCCGTGCGCGCCGGCGTTCGCGAAGACCCACGGCACGCAGCCCTGCGCGACGCTCATCGAAATCTGCTCCGCCGGGACTACGAGGCAGGCAGATTCCTCGGCCGTCGTGGTCGTCTTGAGGCACGCCGGGATTTGCCAGGCATCGGTCGTTCGGGGCGCCCCCCCTTCGCTGAAGAACCGCTGCTGGCTGAAGGTTGCGCGCGTGTCAGTGGCAGTGCAGGTGAGCGCCGAAAGCTCCACGAGCGGGGCGCCTGGCTGGTTGATGAACGTCGGCAGAATGCGGTCAACCGGCTTTCCCGAGGCCTGCGCGATGGCGGTCCAGAAATCGGCCGACGTCGCGTTGCCGTATGCGTGCGTTTTGAGATACGCGTTGATGCCGTCTCGGAAGGGGCCCGCGCCAACGTACTGCTCGATCATCCTGAGCAACGCACCGCCCTTCTGGTACGAAATGGCGTCGAACAGCGACTCGATCTGATTTGGCGTCTGAACCGCAGTCCGGACGGCTCGCGTCGAGCGGAGCGAGTCGACGCCCAGCGCCGACTGAGTGGCCCGCGCGTCGTCGACCGGGATGTTCCATTCCGGCCGGCTCGCTGCGAGCGGACGGCTTTCCATCCACGTCGCAAACCCTTCGTTCAGCCACAAATCGTCCCACCACCGCATCGTGACGAGGTTGCCGAACCACTGGTGCGCCACCTCGTGCGCGATGGTCGCCGCAATGTCCTTCTGCGTGGCGACCGACGCCGTGGCGCTGTCGGCGAGGAGCGCCGTTTCGCGGTAGAAGATGGCCGCGGTGTTCTCCATGGCGCCCGCCGCGAAGTCGGGAATCGCGACCATGTCGAGCTTTCCGAACGGATATGTGATCGAGTAGTAGTCGTTGAAGAACGAAAGGATCTGCTGCGTGAGGTCCAGCGCGAGACGGGCGAGATGGCTCTTGCCGGCCGTGGCGCAGACCCGGATGGGAATCGCGTCGGCGGCGCCCTCCAGGCACTCGAAGTCGCCAACGGCCATCGCCACGAGGTACGTCGACATCTTCGGAGAGGTCGAGAACCTGACCGTGTGCTGGTCCGGCCCCGGCCCCGGCGTGTCCGAGATGACTCGGCCGTTGGAGATCGCGACGTCCCCGCGAGCGATCGTCAACGTCACCGCGAAGGTCGCTTTGTACTCCGGCTCGTCGAACGAAGGAAACGCACGGCGCGCGTCGGTGGCCTCGAACTGGGTGACGGCATAACTGCGCTTGTCGGTCCGGCTGATATAGAACCCGCGAAGCTGGTTGCTCAACACCCCCTCGTATTTGATGCGAATCTCGGCCGCACCGGCGGCCAGGGGCGTGGCAACCGTCAGCGCCGCCGTCTCGCTGTTCCTGTCCAACGTGACGTCTGCCGGCTGCATGGCGCCGCCGGAAACAATGGTCACCTCGCGAAACGTGAGCTCGGCGGCGTTGAGGACGACGCGGCGCGTTGGCTGGGAAACTTGAACGTGGATCGTCTCGCTTCCCTCGAACCGTTGACGGGGGATATCGACGACGAAGGAGAGGTCGTAGTGGCCGGGCGTGACCGTCTGCGGCAGGCGCTGAGCGCCGACCGGTGGCGCCAGAATCGGCAATAGAACGAGCGCCGCGATCACGCCCGTCAGCGCCGCCGCCAGCCGTCGGAAGGTCATAGCTGAGTGTAACTTGACCCGATGCCGGGGATCGCGGTAATACTATGACGTCCAATGAGTTCGCAGCCCTGCACCTGTTGTCCCTGTTGTTGTCGGCAGTTCATCTGCCACCAGAGCAGCGGTTCGCGACGTCGAGACGGCTCGTAGCATCTCGACCACAACGTTCGCAGCCACTGCCCGGGGGGCCGCCGCCCTTCCGGGCTTTTGCTTTTTATGCCGGATCTCTTGCCACTCTTCCTCACACTCGACGGGCGCGATGTCGTCCTCGTCGGCGGTGGCCGTGTGGCCACGGCCAAGCTTCAGGCGCTTCTCGCCGCCGGAGCCCGAGTCCGCGTCGTCGCGCCGTCGGTGACGAGCGACATCGAACAGCGGGGTGTCGAGATCGTCCGGCGGGGATTCGTTCCGTCTGACCTCGACGGCGCGTGGCTGGTCGTGGCGGCGGCCACGCCGGCGGTCAACCGGGACGTCGCCGCGGCGGCCGAGCCGCGGCGCATCTTCGTCAATGCAGTCGACGACCCGGCGAACGCGAGCGCGTTTCTGAGCGGCATCGTTCGACGGGAGGGCGTCACGATCGGCATTTCGACCAGCGGCGAGGCGCCTGCGCTGACCGCACTGGTTCGGGAGGCGCTCGAGGCGCTGTTGCCCGACGACCTTGACCGGTGGATGGCGGAAGCGCGACGGCAGCGGACCGTCTGGCGGCGCGATCGCGTTCCCATGAGTGCCCGCAAGCCCCGGCTGCTCGAGGCGCTGAATGAACTCTACGACGGGGCGACGGGAAACAAGTTTTCGAGCGGCCCGATAGCCTCAGCCGCCGAAGCGATACCAGCACGTCCACGACAGCCTGGACGGATTGGCCACGTCTCGCTGGTCGGGGCCGGTCCCGGCGATCCGGCGCTGCTGACGCGGAAGGCCATTGCGCGCCTGCGCGCCGCCGACCTGGTGCTCTACGATGCGCTCATCGACGATCGGATGCTCCGCTATGCGCGAAAAGCGCAACGCTTCTTCGCTGGAAAGCGTGCCGGGCGCTCGGGTGGGCAGTCGGCCCCGCGGCGGATTGAAGCAATGACGCAGCGGACGATTCACTCCGTGATGATCCGCGCGGCGCGGCGCGGGCGGCAGGTCGTGAGGCTCAAGGGCGGGGATCCCTTCGTCTTCGGCCGGGGGGGTGAAGAAATGCGTGCGCTCCTGCAGGCTGGCGTGCCGTTCGACGTCGTACCCGGTGTGACGAGTGCGATCGCGGCGCCTGCGCTCGCCGGTATTCCGGTGACGTATCGCGGCGTTTCCACGGCCGTGCTGGTCACGTCCGGTCACGACGCGGAGACACTGGCCTCGTCGCTCTGCGCTGTCAAGGCGAACGGGGTCACGCTGGTGGTGATGATGGGTGGCACCCGTGCCACCGCAATCGCCGAGTCGCTTCTCGATCTCGGCTGGCCGGGAGAGACCCCGGCGGCGATCGTCGTGAACGCTTCGGCATCCGATCAGCAAGTCTGGCGCGGGACGCTCGGCACGCTTTCGAACGAGGGGAGCTGGAACCCGGCCGCTCTCCCTGGACCGGCCACCATCATTGTGGGTGACGTGGTGGCGTTGGCCGCCGTGAAGAATGAGTCAGCAGAAATCGAGAGGCGATATGTCACTGGTGCATGATCAGGGGACGTTCGGGCGCACGCGCCTGACGTTTGCGAACGAAGCCGAAATCGACGAGTTCGTCGCCACGCTCGAGAAGTACGAGCGGGGGGAAATAACGCCCGATCAATGGCGCGCCTACCGTCTGGTCCGCGGCACTTACGGGCAGAGACAGGCCGAAGACGCACAGATGCTGCGGATCAAGATTCCGCAGGGATTGCTGACGGCCGATCATCTCGATGTGCTCGCGACGATTGGCGAACGCTATTCACGGGGCTTCGGACACATTACGACGAGACAGAATGTGCAGTTTCACTTCGTGAAGCTGCACGACGTTGAGCCTGCCATGCGCCTGCTGGCTGAAGCCGGCATCACGACGCGCGAGGCCTGCGGGAACTCGGTGAGGAACATCACGGCATGTCCGTACGCCGGAGTCGCTGCGGACGAGCGTTTCGACGTGACGCCATACGCCGAAGCGCTGACGCGGTATCTGCTCCGTCAGCCGATCAGTTCGACGCTGCCGCGCAAGTTCAAGATCGCCTTCGAGGGGTGCCCGGTCGATCACGCGCTCACCGGAATCAACGATCTCGGTTTCTACGCGCTGCTCGGTCCGGACGGCAGCCGGGGGTTCCGCGTGACGGCGGGAGGGGGCACGGCGATCCTCTGCACCTCGGCGACGGTGATACATGAATTTCTGCCGGCCTCCGAGATATTCCGGGTGGCCCAGGCCGTGCTGCGAGTCTTCAAGAAGTTCGGCGACTACAAGCACAAGCAGCGCAACCGCATGAAGTTCATGATCCGCGAGCTGGGGTGGACACGCTGGCGCGAGGAGTACGAGCGCGAGCTGAACTGGTGCCGGCTGAGCGGCGAGGTGCCGACGCTCGAGATCGAACCAGCCTCCTCGGAATCGGTCCCGGACTGGGCGAAGGACGGATCGCCCTCGGTCGGTCATATCGCGTCGCGCGTGACCACACAGCAGCTCGTTGGGCCCGGAATCGTGCCCACAGTCGTCCCGCTCCTGCAGGCCGGCGATGAGTTGTACGCCCGCTGGCGCGCGACCAACGTCCGCCCCCAAAAGCAGTTCGGGTACCTGATGGCCACCGTGTCGGTGCCGCTTGGCGATCTGACGAGCGCCCAGATGCGGGTTCTGGGAGAGCTGGCTCGAGCCTATGGGGACGGCGCTGTACGCGTCACGCCGGATCAGAATCTCCTGTTCCGGTGGATCAACGCCTGCGACCTCCGGCAGCTTTACAAGCGGGTCGCGGCCGCCGGGCTGGGCCTCGCCGAGGCGGGGAACGTTGCCGACGTGGCGAGTTGCCCCGGCGCCGAATCGTGCCGCCTGGCCGTCACTCAATCGCGCGGGCTCGGCCGATTGCTCGAAGACCAGCTCCGGGCGCGGCCGGACCTGGTCGCGAAGGCGGACGACATGCGCATCAAGATCAGCGGGTGCCCGAACGGCTGCGGTCAGCATCACATCGCGACGCTCGGGTTCCAGGGGAGCGTCCGGCGCGTACAGGGACGTGCCGTTCCACAGTACTTCGTGATGGTCGGCGGCGGCGTGAGCGAACACGGAGCGCGCTTCGGGCGGCTGGCTGCGAAGGTGCCGGCCAGGCGCATCCCGGAAGTCGTCGAACGGCTCGTCGAGCTCTATGCTCGCGAGAGGCGCACGGAGGAATCGGCCACCGAGTTCTTCGGCCGCGTCGAGGTCGAGCGGGTCAGGCTGGCTTTGATGCCGCTCGAGCAGTTCACGGCGGAGGATGCGGCACCGGAGGACTACATCGATCTCGCGGAGGCTGGCGAGTTCGCCCCGGTCGTCATGGACGGTGAGTGCTCGGCCTGAGCCTTCCTGAATCGGGTAATTGGGTAATTGATGGGTGGATTGGGTGATTGATGGTGGACTGTCTGAACGGAAGGCGTTTGCGTCGCCGGTACCGCCTTTGATATAGTCCCGAAGACAACCGAATACGCTTCTTTTATCCAGAGTGGCTGAGGGACAGGCCCGACGAAGCCACGGCAACCACGCGATTCAGCGGTCGCGGTTAGGTGCCAATTCCTGCCCTGGAGCTTCGGGCTCCGGGGGAAGATGAGAGGACCCGTTGAGCACCGATTCGATCCTGCAGCCCACTAGTACGACCCCCACACAATCTTCCGGCGCCCTTATCGGTCTTCAGTGTCATCTCTGCAAAGCGCGGTTTCCGGCCGAGGCGATCTACGTCTGCGACAAGTGCCTCGGTCCCCTCGAGCCGATCTACGACTACGACGCCGTCCGTGTGACCCGCGAACAGATTGAGAAACGGCCGAAGAACCTCTGGCGCTACCGCGAGCTGCTGCCTATCACGGGCGAGCCGCTGACGGGCTTCAACTCGGGTTTCACCCCCCTCGTTCGGTGCGATCGGCTGGCGGCGCGGTTGGGGCTCCGCGAGCTCTACCTGAAAGACGACTCCGTGAACCATCCCACCCTGTCGTACAAGGACCGCGTCGTATCGGTCGCGGCGACTCGAGCCGTCGAGCTGGGTTTTCAGGTGCTCTCCTGTGCCTCGACCGGGAACCTCGCCAACAGCGTCTCCGCGCATGCCGCCCGGCTCGGTCTCGAGTGTTGTGTGTTCATCCCGGACAACCTCGAGTCCGGCAAGATCCTGGGCTCGGCGATCTACCACCCGACGATCCTGGCCATTGCGGGGAACTACGACGACGTGAACCGGTTGTGTACCCAGGTGGCGGATCGGTATGGGTGGGGCTTCGTGAATATCAACCTGCGGTCGTACTACGCAGAGGGCGCCAAAACGATGGGCTTCGAGATCGTCGAACAGCTCGGATGGCGCTACCCGAAACATGTCGTCTCACCCGTGGCCGGTGGCACGCTGCTCCCCCGGATTCTTCGAGGCTTTCGCGAGCTGGCCCAGGTCGGGCTCGTAAGCGGCGAGCTGCCGCGCATTCATGCCGCGCAGGCCGAGGGTTGCGCGCCGGTTGTACGGGCGTTCGAGGCCGGCCTCGACCATCCGGAGCTCGTGCGTCCGCAGACCATCGCCAAGTCGATCGCCATCGGCAACCCTGCCGACGGCTACCAGGTTCTTCAGTCGTTGCGATCTACGGGCGGAAGCGGCGCCGCCGTCAGCGACACGCAGATACTCGACGCGATTCAGCTGCTCGCCGAAACCGAAGGCATCTTCACCGAGCCAGCTGGTGGAACCACGGTAGCAGCCACCGTCGAGCTGGTGCGCCGGGGAGTCATCGGCCCGGACGAATCAACGGTCATCTGCATCACCGGAAACGGCTACAAGACAATGGACGTGGTGGCGGAACGGATGAACACACCGGTGCGGCTCGGCCGGGGGTTCAAGGAGTTCGAAGCCTGGTGGGAGGCGCGTCAGGTGACGTCCTGACGCGGCCGAATCGTGGCGCGTGCGGATCAGCGTCGAATTCGGGTGGGAGCCTGAGAGCTCGACACGATAGGCAGTTTGAACTCCATTTCGCGGCCGTTCCGAATCGCCGTGACCGAAGCCGTGGCGCCGACTTTCGCATCGGCCACCAGTCGGAAGAACTGAGACGGATCTTCCACGGGCTGGCCATTGAACTCCACGATGACGTCCCCGGGGCGGAGCCCCGCATCGTAGGATTCCGAGTCGCGCATCATCCGCGAGACGAGCGCGCCCTGCGTCGACGGCGCCTTCACCTCGGCCGCAAGGCGATCGGTCAAACGTTCGACGCGCAAGTAGCCGATCGACCCGCGCTGAACTTCACCGAACTTCATCAGGTCCGCAACGATGCGTCTCGCGAGGTTGCTCGGCACGGCAAAGCCGATTCCCTGGTAGCCGCCGCTTTCGCTGAAAATGCCGGTGTTGATGCCGATGAGCTCGCCGCGGCTGTTGACGAGCGCGCCGCCGGAATTCCCCGGATTGATCGCCGCGTCGGTCTGAATGAAGTCTTCGTACTCTGCGAAGCCGACGTTGCTGCGGCCGGTCGCGCTGACGATGCCGGCAGTGACGGTCTGGCTCAACTGGAACGGGCTGCCGATGGCCAGCACCCATTCGCCGACCTTCAACTGACTGGAATCACCCCAGCGCAGGACGGGCATATTCGTGACGTCGATTTTCAGCAGCGCGATGTCGGTCGCGGGATCGGTGCCGACGACCCGGCCGCGGATTTCGCGCTTGTCGGGCAGCGCGATCGTGATTTCGCGGACGTTGTCGCCGACCACATGGCTGTTCGTGACCACATAGCCATCCGGAGAAATCATGACGCCCGATCCGAGACTGAGCGACCGCCGATCGCGGGAGCCGAAGCCCTGATCGTCGCCGAAGAAGTACCGGAAGAACGGGTCGTCGCCGAACGGGGAATTCGTCGTGCGGACGACCTGAAGCGACGAGATGTTCGCGACGCCCTTCACTGCCTCGCCGGCGACCTTCGAGAAGTCCAGTAATCCGGTGGCGACGACGGGCGGGGCCGACGCGGCGGGTGTCTGGACAGCCTGAGGCGCTGTCTGCGCCGGTCCGATCTGGTCGGCGCGAGACTCAGCGGCCGTCCACAGGCGGGCGGTCAGAACCAGGCCTGCCACGAAGCCGGCCACGACGAACACGAACATCAAGAGGAGTCGGCGGAACATCGGCGGCGATTTTCATCGTAGCACGGCTCGGAATGAACGGGCCGCGCGGTGGCGACTGACGTCACCACATGTGCTACGATCCCAAGGATATACAGACACCAATGGCCACATCCATTCAAGCGACTCGACTTCGGAAGGGGATGCTCATCAAGGTCGGCGATAACCTCTTCCGCATTCTGGACCTTCACCACCTGACGCCGGGCAACAAGCGCGCGCATATCCAGGTTCGGATGCGCAACATCCGGACGATGATGCTCGCCGACGAGAAGTTCCGAGCGGAAGAAGACATCGAACGGGCCACGCTCGACGAGCGCGAGATGCAGTATCTCTACAACGATGGCGACCACTACTACTTCATGGATACGTCGACGTTCGAGCAGATCCACATCTCCGCGGAAGCACTGGGAGACTCCGTCAACTATCTGATGCCCGACTCGGTGATCCGCGTCGAGTTCTACGACGTCGAGCCGGTAGGGATTGAGCTGCCACCGACGGTGGACCTGCTGGTGAAGGAGACCGTTCCCGGCATCAAAGGCGCCACGGCCAGCGCCCAGGTCAAGCCAGCCACGCTCGAAACGGGGCTCGTCGTCCAGGTGCCCTCGTTCATCAACGAAGGCGACAGGATCCGTGTCAGCACGGAGACCGGCGAATACCAGTCGCGGGTCTAGCCCAGTGGGAAATTGCAGGATTGCAGGATTGCAGAAAGTGACGGATTGCAGAGAGTGACGGATTGCAGAAGTGAAGGATTGCAGAAATGCAGACTCCAGATTGCAGATTGTTGATGCACGTTGAACTGCAGGTCGAGTGGCCTGATTGGCCCCTACCGAGCGTGACCTCAGCCAGCAATTCGATGCGCCACGCAATCCGCCCTTCCCGCCCTTCCTGCCTTTCCCGACCTTCCTGCAATCCTGCAATCCTGCAATCTGCAATTTCCCCGTGGATCTGATTGGCTCGCTCCTGTTCATCCTCGGGATCGCGTTTCTGATTGCGAATACGAGGCTGGCGGCCCAGTACCTTCGGTACCGGCGGCTCAATCGCGGCGCGCTGCTGACCTGGCAGGGACCCAAGCCGCCGTACTACTCGGTGGCGCTCGGCACCGGCGTCGCCCTCGGTCTACTCGTGATGTTCAAGCTGTACCGCGGGCAACGGGTGTTCGGCGAGGCGATGATGTTCATCTACTACGCGTACCTGTTCCCGCTGAGCCGGAGCATCCAGCGCGGGTTTTACGAAGAGGGCATCTGGGCCGACACCGTGTTCATCCCGTATAACGAAGTGGGTGGCGTAAGCTGGAGGGAAGGGAAGCACAGCGTCACGCTGGTCATCATCTCGAGGCTCCGGAACCTTGCCCGGCGGCTGAGTGTGCCCGGGGACCGGTACGGGGAAGCACGGCGGCTGCTCCGCGACAAGATCGGGGAACACGAGATAAGCTTCTCCGACACGCTGCACCTGGGGGACCATGACGAGCGGAACGCGATTTAGGGGCCTTCAGGGGGTCCCGACTGGTGCCGATAAAGCGACTGCTGCCGATAAAG
The DNA here is from genome assembly GCA_035537875.1 of Vicinamibacterales bacterium. Classification (GTDB taxonomy): domain Bacteria; phylum Acidobacteriota; class Vicinamibacteria; order Vicinamibacterales; family CAVVIG01; genus DATLLJ01. The sequence goes on from DATLLJ010000086.1 coordinate 10,401, forward strand.
GACCACATATGGCTGCCAGAGCGACCTGGAAGGGATATCTGAAGATCAGCCTCGTGAACATCCCGGTGAAGGTGTTCCCGGCGACCGAGACGAGCGGCACGATCTCGTTCAACCAGCTTCATGGCGAGTGCCAGACGAGGATCCAGCAGAAACGCTGGTGTCCCCACTGCAACCGTGAGGTGCCGAACTCGGAGCTCGTCAAAGGCTACGAGTTCGAAAAGGGTCGTTACGTGGTGATGTCCGAAGAGGACATCGACAAGGTCCGACCCGAGTCGACCCGGGTCATCGATCTCGTGCAGTTCGCAGACGACTCGTCGATCGATCCGATGTACGTCGAGCGGACCTACTATCTCGCGCCGGACGGCGGGGTGGCGTCCGACGCGTTCGCCGTCATGCGCGAGGGGATGAAGGGGAAGGTCGGTGTCGGCAAGCTCGCGCTGTACGGCCGCGAGTATCTCGTGGCGGTCCGGCCTCACGAGCGCGGCATCGTGATGCACACGCTGCATCATGCGGCCGAAATTCGCAGCATCGACGCCGTCGAAGAGCTGAGCTCGGTCCCGACCAAGGTCAAGCCGGAGGAAATCAAGCTGGCGAAGCAGGTGATCGGCACCTTCGACGCGCCGTTGAATCTGGCCGACTACAAGGACGAGTATCGCGAGGGACTGCAGCGCATCATCGACAAGAAGATCGCCGGCGAAGAGATCGTCGCCCCTGCCATCGAGGCGCCCCCGAAGGTTGTCAACCTCATGGACGCGCTCAAGAAGAGCCTCGATGCCGTGAGCAGCACGAGGAAGAAGTCTGCGAAGGTTCCCCCGGTCAAGTCGGTCGCCAACGGCAAGCGCAAACGCGCGTAATCGTGCTCCCGGTACCGGGCGGCGCCCCGCGCCCGCACGATCGCCCCGCGGTTGGCCGCGCGGGCGATCTTCTCGCTCCTCGCGGTGGTCCACACGTGGCGCGGCCCATCCCGCTGTTCAAAGCCGTTCGTGTATGGCGATGAAGCTTTCGGTGATTGTGCCCGTGTACAACGAGGCGCAGACGGTCTCCGAGGTGATCGATCGGATTCGGCTCGTCGATATTGGCGACATCGAAAAGGAGATCATCATCGCCAACGATGGATCCGAAGACGACACCAGACGCGTGATCGACGAGAGCACCTCGCGCGGCGATCGACGTGTTCATGTGCACGAAAGTCCAATCAATCTCGGAAAAGGCGCGGCGATTCGCCTCGGGCTGAAGTACGCCTCGGGCGACGTCATCCTGATTCAGGACGCCGATCTGGAGCTCAATCCCAATGAGTACAGCGCGCTGCTCGCGCCCATCCTGCAGGGACGGACCGACGTCGTCTACGGTTCGCGCTTCCTGGAGAGGCGGAACGCGATCCCGTTTCGCACCCGCGCGGCCAACCGGTTTCTGACGTTCGTCACGAACCTGTTGTACGGCGGCCGGCTGACCGACATGGGGACCGGCTATAAGGTGTTCCGGCGCGAAGCGCTCTCCGGCATCCGGCTTCGAGCGGTCGGCTTCGACATCGAGGCGGAAATCACGGCGAAGCTGCTGAGAAAGGGTCGCCGGATCCTGGAGGTGCCGATTGGATACCATCCGCGACGTATCGATGAGGGGAAGAAGGTCAGGGTGATTGATGGCTTCGACGCGTTGTACGTGTTGATCAAGTGTCGCCTGACAAGATCGGGTTGAAGCCGGACGCTACAGATACGACGCGAGGATGCCGACGAGTCCGGGGCCGCTGGCGGTCGGGTCGGCAAGCCAGTCGGGCGGCGTCAGCCACACAAAGGCCAGGATCGCAATCACCCACGCGTCGTACGGCAACGTCGTCCGCTCGTCGGTCCAGAAGAAGGCGCGGTTGAACCAGCCCCGTACCCCTTCGCGAGACGGCATCGGCAGACCGTTGAGCGCCAGGTACGTGTAGTAGATGCGATTGGCGACCGCGAGGATCGAGAGCACGAGGATCACCCACAGCACGGCCGCCATCCGGTTCGTGAAGGCGCCGATCATGAACAACACGATGCGCTCGGGCCGCTCCATGAAGCCCACCTTGCACTTTTCGACGAGCGACTCGGCGCGGGCGCGCGCGTAGCTCGTCATGATGGAGAAGATCAGCGCCAGGGCGGCGACCATCACGTAATCGCTGCGGCCCAGGCTGGAGTACAGGTAGATGAGGCCTGTCAGGAGGGCGAGGTCCGAAAAACGATCGAGCGTCGAGTCCCAGAAGGCGCCGAACCGCGACTGCAGCTGCAGTTGGTGCGCCACCTTCCCGTCGATGAAGTCGAAGATGTTGGCGACGATCATGATCACGCCGGCCAGCGCGAATCGCCCGTACGCCAGGGCCCAGGCGGCCGCGACGTTGACGATGACGCCGATGAGCGTGAGCGTGTTGGGATGGATTCTCAGCGCCACGCACAGCCTGATGATGGCGCGCAGCGGAAACATGCACGCGGCGCCAATCGCTCCAGTGAAGGTCAGCCGTTGGCGACGGTCGCGGGACGGGCGCGGAAGGCCTCGGTGAGGTCCGCGCGCGGACGGGTGACGTAAAATGGAAGGTTCAGGCACAGGCCAAAAACGCGGTCATAGTACCGTATGCCCATCCACGAACTCAAGGATCAGATAGCCCGGCTGCCGGAGCAGCCCGGGGTGTATCTGTACTTCAACGCGGAGGGAGACACAATCTACGTGGGAAAGGCGCGAGCGCTGCGCGATCGTGTGCGGAACTATCTCGGCGCCTATGGAGGCGATCCCAAGACCGACGCGCTGCTGAACGAGGTGTCGAAGCTCGAAGTGATCGTCACCGACTCAGTGGTCGAGGCCCTTGCCCTCGAAAACAACCTCATCAAGCAGCGCACCCCGAAGTACAACATCCTGCTGCGCGACGACAAGAACTACCCGTATCTGCAACTCACGACCAATGAGCCTTTTCCCCGCGTGCTGGTGGCGCGGCGCGTGGAACGCGACGGCAGCTTCTACGCCGGGCCGTTCCTTCCCGCGCACTTCGCGCGAAGGACCATGGGCCTCACGCACCGGCTTTTCGGAATCCGGTCGTGCAACGAGGTGATCACGGGCAGGCGCGACCGCCCGTGCCTCGAGTACGACATCAAGCGGTGCATCGCCCCTTGTGTCGAAACGATCTGCTCGCCGGAAGAGTACGCGCGAGCGGTCGCGATGACGGAGCTGTTCCTGGGCGGTAAGAACGACGAGCTGGTCAAAACGCTGCGCGCCAGGATGCTCGAGGCCGCGTCGGGCGAGCGATTCGAAGAGGCGGCCCAGCTGCGCGATGCCGTCCGCACCGTGCAGACGCTTCACGATCGTCAACAGAAAATGGCCTCGGCCGAGCTCGGACATCGCGACGTGTTTGGCGTGAAGCTGGGTCCAGCCGGTGTCGCCGTGCACGTGTTCCAGGTCAGGAGCGGCCGCGTTGTCGAGCGCGTGGAGCTGGGCACGGAAGGCGGCATCGGCGGCGGCGAAGGCGATATCGGCCACGTGATGGCCGCCGCCGTGCAGCAGTTCTACGAGCTGCGCGGCGCGCCGTCCGAAATTCATGTTCCGTCGGAGCCGGACGAACGGGAGGCGCTCGAGAGCTGGCTGTCGGAACGGGCTGGACGCCGCGTCAGAATTGTCGTGCCGCAGCGCGGGGACAAACGAAGTCTGGTCGCCCTCGCGACTCGAAATGCCACGCTCGCGTATCAGTCGCGGTTCAACCAGGCGACCGCCGCCCGCTACGACGCGCTCGAGACGCTCCAGCAGGTCCTCGCGCTGCCGACGCTGCCGCGCCGCATCGAGTGTTTCGACATCTCCACGATTCAGGGCAGCGAGACGGTCGCCTCGATGGTGGTGTGCGAGGACGGGCGGATGCGCCGGGGAGAGTATCGGAAGTATCGGATCAGAGGCTCGAGGCTGGAGGTTGGAGGCTTGGGTTTGTGGGGAGACGAGGCGGTAGCCGTCAGCGCGACTGGTGTGAAGCCCCCAGCCTCTAACCTTCAACCTCAAGCCCCCCCTGTTCCAGACGATTTTGCCGCGATGCACGAAGTCGTTCTCCGACGATATCGGAAGCTGCTCGAGCAGGGCGGACCGTTTCCCGATCTCATCGTCATCGACGGCGGCAAGGGTCAGCTGTCGGCCGCGTATGCGGCGCTCGAATCGCTCGGTCTGGCCAATCTGGTCGCTGTCGGTATCGCCAAGAAAGAGGAGCTGCTGTTCGCGCGAGACCGTGAGGAGGCGATCGCTCTGAACGCCGATGATCCGGCGCTGCTTCTCCTGCAGCGGATCCGGGACGAAGCGCATCGCTTCGCGGTCACGTTTCATCGACGCGCCCGGACGATGCGCGACCTTCGCTCGGAGCTGGATCACGTGCCAGGCATCGGTCCGCGCCGCAGGCGTACGCTGCTGACGACATTCGGCAGCCTCGCAGGAGTGCGGCGCGCCACGCGCGAGGAACTGGAAGCCGTGGTCGGGCGGAAAGTGGCCGATGCGGTCCTTGCGTTTTTCGCGGGTCGGCCTTAACCTGAGTCCCGCAGTCGGCTGTCGGGCAGGATCCGGCGTTCGGGCTCCTGGTGTCGTATTCGGGATCACCGGTGCCGGGTCAAGTGAGGCATTCCTGGACATCAACTTCGCGCAGGTTTTCATCGCATTCGCCGTCCTGCTGTTTTCCCTGACGTTCCACGAAATGGCGCACGCCTGGACGGCCGATCGGCTGGGTGATCCGACGGCGCGGTTGCTCGGCCGCGTGTCGTTCAACCCGCTGGTGCACGCCGATCCGATTGGCACGGTCGTGTTTCCACTCCTCGCGATGATCGGCGGCGTGCCGCTGATTGGCTGGGCGAAGCCGGTGCCGGTCATCGTGTCACGCCTGCGACGCCAGCGGCGGGATTTCGTCCTCGTTGCGGCGGCGGGCCCCGCGAGCAACCTGGTGCTCGCCATCGGTGCAGCGACGCTGTTGGCGACGTTTCCGGTATCGCCTGTCGTGCTCGGCGAGCCGAACGTGTCGGCTCCCGTCGCCGCTTTTCTGAGCCTGGCGGTTCGGCTCAACATCCTGCTCGCCGTGTTCAACCTGCTGCCGATTCCCCCGCTGGACGGCGGGAATATGTTGAGCGGCCTGTTGCCCGAGCGAATCGCCGTCCAGTTCGATCAGATCAAGCCGTACGGATTCCTCCTCCTGTACGCCCTGCTGTTTACCGACGGCTTCTACTACCTCGTGGTTCAGCCGTCGAATTTCCTGCGTTCCTGGCTTCCGTGACAGGCCGTCGGAGGGTCGTTTCGGGAATGCGGCCGACAGGGCGATTGCACCTGGGGCACCTCGTCGGCGCGCTCGGCAATTGGGTGCCGATGCAGGCCGACTACGACTGTTTTTATTTCGTCGCCGACTGGCACGCGCTGACGAGCGACTACGCCGACACCGGCCAGTTGACATCGTATGTCTACGAGAACGTCGCCGACTGGATCGGCGCGGGCCTCGATCCGGAGAAGAGCACGTTCTTCGTCCAGTCACTCGTGCCGGAGCATGCGGAGCTGTACGTGCTGCTGTCGATGGTCGTGCCGATTCCGTGGCTCGAGCGCGTGCCGACTTACAAGGAACAGCAGGAGAACCTGAAGGACAAGGACCTCTCCTCGATCGGGTTTCTCGGCTATCCGCTGCTGCAGACCGCGGATGTGGCGATCTACGACGCCAACTTCGTTCCTGTGGGCAAGGATCAGGTGGTCCATCTCGAGCTCTCCAGGGAAGTGGTGCGCCGCTTCAATCAGTTCTTCGGGGACGTCCTCGTCGAACCGCAGCCGCTCCTCACCCCTGTTCCGCTGCTGCCGGGTCTCGACAACCGGAAGATGAGCAAGAGTTACGGCAACGCGATTGAATTGTGCGACGATGCGGAGACCGTCACGAAAAAAGTCCGCCAGATGTACACGGATCCGAAGCGGATTCGCGCCGACGTTCCGGGAACCGTCGAAGGCAACCCGGTATTCATTTATCATGACGTGTTCAATCCGAACACGGCCGAGGTCGACGACCTCAAGGCACGCTATCGCGCAGGAAAGGTCGGCGACGTCGAGGTAAAAACCAAGCTTGCCCACGCTCTCAACGCCTATCTCGAGCCCATTCGCGCCAGGCGTGCCGCGGTTCTCACGAAACCGGGGCAGATCCGTGAGATTCTCGTCGAGGGTTCCAGGCGGGCGCGGGTCGTGGCCGGCGCGACGATGGAACGGGTGCGCGATGCCGTCAAGATTTCGTACAGATGAGCTACGCAATGGATCGGTTGCCTGATTTTGAATCGAACGCAGATGCGTTCGCCGTCCACCTTGACCGTTTCGAAGGCCCGCTCGACCTGCTGCTGCATCTGATCAGGCAGAACGAAGTCAGCATCCACGACATTCCGATTGCCCTGATCACGCAGCAGTACCTCGACGCCATCGCCCTGATGGAGGAGCTCAACCTCGACCTGGCGGGCGATTACCTGGTCATGGCAGCGACGCTCATCCACATCAAGTCGAAAATGCTGCTGCCTCGTCCCGAAACGGCCGCGGGCGTCGAGGGGGAGGGCGAAGACCCGCGGGACATCCTGGTGCGGCGTCTGCTCGAGCACCAGAAGTTCAAGGCGGCTGCCGAACTGCTGCACGAGCGCGAGCAGGTCCGCTCTGCCCAATGGCAACGCCCCGATCAACGGGTCGCCGAGATGGCCGGCGAGGGCTACGAGCCGGAGCTCGAAGTCGATCTCTTCAGCCTCCTGAGTGCGTTTCAGGCGGTCGTGGAACGGGCAAAACATCGTCCCAAGGTGCTGTTGCCGGCCGAGCAAATCTCGGTGGAGACTCGCATCGACCAGCTCCTGGCGCGCCTCTCGGAGACCGAGGCGTGTGGCTTCGAAGATCTCTTTGCCGACGCGCACGATCGCGCCGGTCTCATCGTTACTTTTCTCGCGCTGCTCGAGATGATTCGCCTGAATTTCGTGAGAGTGTTTCAGGTGGCCAGCTTCGGACCGATTCGCGTCTACAAACGGGCGCGGCCGGCCGACGCTCCTCATCCGATCGGCGATCCGGAGACGCACCATGGCTGACGACAGACAGGAAGCACCGGAAACGGCGGCCGGGGCGAGCGGGCTGGACGAGCAGCCGCGAGGACACGGCGCGGAGCTGAAGGCGGTGCTCGAAGCGCTGATCTTCGCCTCGCCCGACCCGCTGACCCCGAAGGCCATGTACAAGATCCTCGACACGGAGCCGAAGGAGGACGTGCAGGCTGCCCTGGCACTGCTTAAGGAGGACTACGAGCGTCCCAGCGGACTGCAACTGGTCGAAGTGGCCGGCGGCTATCAGATTGTGACGCGGCCCGACCTGCACGAGTGGGTGCGTCGTCTCTTCCAGGAGCGGACGACGCAGAAGCTATCGGTGCAGGCGCTCGAAACACTCGCGGTGATCGCGTACAAGCAGCCCATCACCGCGCTCGAAGTCAGCGAAGTCCGCGGGGTCAATACCTCAGGCGTTCTCAACACGCTGCTGGAGCGGCATCTGATCAAGATCGTCGGGCGCAAACAAGTGGTCGGCCGGCCATTTCTTTACGCCACCACCCGCGAATTCCTGATCCGGTTCGGGCTGAACGACCTCAACGAGCTGCCAAAAGTGGAAGACATGGCCGAGGCGCTTGGGTTCGAGCCCCCACTGCTGGTCGAACAGACGCCGCAGGAAGACGCGCTGCCGCTCGAAGAGCCAGAGCCCGATCTGGAGTCAGGCGATCCGACGCCCAGCGGCTCGGTGCACTGATTCAGCTGTTCCGCTGGCGCGTCCGCCGCTCGTGGTGACGAGCCAACACGGTTCGTTCTGAGGGCGGTCTGTCGGACGCTGCCCGCAGCTTCTTGACCTCCGCGGCAGTGAGCTCGCGCCACTGTCCCGGCTTGAGCCGCTGATCCGTGAGCGGCCCGATGGCAATGCGGGTCAGGCGGCTCACGGGATGGCCGATCGCGTCGCACATCTTCCGGACCTGCCGGTTCCGCCCCTCGCGGATGACCACGCGCAGATGCCCCGGCCCGATGGCTCTGACATCCGCCGGCTCGGTTCTCCTGCCGTCAATGACCACTCCATGCTGGAGACGGGCGAGATCTTCCGCGTCAGGCACGCCCAGCACGCGAGCGTCGTATACACGCGAGATCCCGTGTCGCGGGTGCGTCAGACGCGCCGCCAGATCGCCGTCGTTGGTCAGCACGATCAAGCCCTCGGAGTCGAAGTCCAGGCGGCCGACGGGGTAGATGTAGTCGCTGACGTCGGGGAGGAGGTCGAGTAGCGTCGGGCGGCGCTGCGGATCGGAACGCGTCGATACGTAGCCGCGCGGCTTGTTCAGCAGGATGTACCGATGGCGCTCGACGATTTTCACGCGCCGGCCGTCGACTCGAATGTCGTCGCGCAGCGGGTCGGCTTTCGTGCCGAGCTGGCGGATCGGTTCGCCGTTGACCGTGACGCGGCCGTCGCGCATGAGTTGCTCGGATGCGCGCCGCGATGCGACGCCGGCCTGCGACAGAATCTTCTGGATCCGATCCATTCAGCGCCTGTTTATCACGAAGATGACGAAGACCCCAAGATCCCTATGAGCCCGACCAGCCTTCGTGACGCGCGAAGGTCGCGTGATAGATTACCTGCCGGTGCGTCCGCTCATCATCGCCATCGACGGTCCTTCGGGAGCCGGCAAAGGGACTGTCGCCCGCGCCATCGCGGCCCAACTCGGCTATCGCCATGTCGATAGCGGTGCGATGTACCGCGCGGTCGGGTGGAAGGCGCGTGCGGCCGGCATTCCGCTGGACGACGAGGGCGCGGTGGCGGCGCTGGCCTCGCGGTCGCGTCTGTCGGTGACCGCGACACGGGTCGAAATCGACGGGACGGATGTCACGCGCACCATCCGCACGCCGGAGATCGATCGGGCAGCCGCGGCGGTGGCACGGCTGCCGCAAGTGCGCGCCGTGCTCGTCGAACGTCAGCGTCAGATGGGCAACGGCGGTGGCATCGTGATGGAAGGCCGCGACATCGGGACAGTGGTTTTTCCGGCGGCGGACGTCAAGCTGTACCTCGATGCGACGCCCGAAGAACGGGCGCGCCGCCGAGCCGCCGACCCGTCACATAGCGGCCCGGCACTCGTCGCGGACGTCGCCACCGCACTGACCGAGCGGGATGAAATCGATCGCACGCGCGCCGCCTCGCCGCTCTACGCGGCCGCGGATGCGATCGTCCTGGACACGACGGACAAACCCGTCGCGGCCGTCGTGGACGAGGCGATGAAGGTCATCCGGGCGAAGATCGACAGCGCGCGCTGACTACTTCCGATCCCGGTAGTCCTCGGACGAAGCGGGATCCAGCTCCCACCGTTTGCGATCTCGCGCCGTCACCTTGTCCGCCGCCTTCAGCTCCTCGTTGTCCTGGTACTCGACGCCGAGCGCGCGGCCGATGTCGTCGACGATGTCCTGATCGGGGGAGGGATTGTCGCCGCCCGGCGCGCCATCGCCGGTGAAGTACGCGTCCTCCAGGTCGGTGTCCACGTCCCCCCCGGTGATGGCCGAGCCCATGCCGCGGTGCTCCATCCGGCTTTCGGCCATCTCGGCCCGACCGGTTCGAACGGCGGTCCCGCGCCGGTCCAGATCCAGCGACGAGGGAGGCGTCTGCACCGTTTCTTCCAGGGTTCGACGCGCCCGTTCGAGGCGTGCGGCCTTCGGAATGGGCCGGCCCGGCGCTGCCGCCCGCTTGGTGGCCGCTTTGCGCGCAGGGGCGGCCTTCTTGGGGCTTCGCTTCGCCCTCCGCGGCGTGCGACGGCTTTTGGCAGCGGATCGTTTGGCCGTGGGACGGGCCGCCACCCGCTTGCGGGCCGAGGAGCGGGCCGTTTTGGGTCGTCGGGGCTTTCGCTTCGCCATGGGGGGTTGTCCTTTCGAACCTTGACAGTGTTGCGATAAGTGTCGTACGCTCTGTTGCTTATCGGAATTCAGCGAGCCTCGACCGTGCGCCTCGGCTCGAGGAAACCCCCGCCGGGAATGGGCGGCGAGTATTCGGTAGTTCCGAGGAGGACCTGTACGGCATGACGAATGTAGAAGACCAGAATACTCCCGGCGCCCGACCGGGGATCGCTGTCGGCCCGGGCAGCAGCGTCGCGACACCCGAGCGACCCGACCGACCCGATCGACCCGACCGAACGGACAAGAACACGCTCAAGGCTCGCCCCCGCGACGAAGACGACCAGATGGATCCGGACGAATACGCCCGGCTGCTGGACATCTACGATAACAGCTTCCGGAACATCGCGGAAGGCGAGGTCGTCAAGGGCACCGTGCTCAAAGTCACGGCGTCGGAGGTGATCGTCGACGTCGGCTACAAGTCCGAAGGCGTCATTCAGATTGCCGAGTTCCTGGACGAAAACGGCGAGATCACGGTGCAGGCCGGCGACATCGTCGACGTCCTGCTCGAGCGCACGGAAGATCGCGAAGGGTACGTCGTTCTCTCCCGCGAAAAAGCGGAGAAGATGAAGATCTGGGACGAGGTCGAGAAGGCCTATGCCGAACGGAAGGTCGTCATCGGCCGCGTGATCGAGCGCATCAAGGGAGGGCTCGCCGTCGATATCGGCGTCCGGGCGTTTCTGCCGGGTTCGCAGATCGACGTCCGTCCCGTGCGCAACCTGGACGCGCTCCGCGGCCAGGAGCTGCGCATGCGCGTGATCAAGGTCAACAAGAAGCGCGGCAACATCGTCCTGTCACGCAAGGCGCTGCTCGAAGAAGAGAACGCGGAGAAGAAGAAGCACACGCTCGAGACGCTGGCCGAAGGCCGCGTGCTCAAGGGCGTGGTGAAGAACATCACCGATTACGGCGCCTTCATCGATCTCGGCGGCATCGACGGGCTGCTGCACATCACCGACATGTCGTGGGGACGGGTCGGCCACCCGTCGGAACTCTTCAAGGTGAACGACGAGATCGACGTGATCGTGCTGAAATACGATCCGGCGACCGAGCGCGTGTCGCTCGGCCACAAGCAGCTCGTCACCGATCCGTGGGCCAACGTCATGGACCGGTACCCGGTGGGCGCACGGATGTCCGGCAAGGTCGTCAGCCTGACCGATTACGGCGCGTTCGTCGAGCTCGAAGCGGGCGTCGAAGGGCTCATCCACGTCAGCGAGATGTCGTGGAGCAAGCGCGTCAAGCATCCCTCGAAGATTCTCAACGTGGGCGACAGCGTCGATGCCATGGTGCTCGGCGTCGATCCGGCGGCTCGTCGGATCTCGCTCGGTCTCAAGCAGGTGGAAACCAATCCCTGGCACGACCTGGCCGGTAAGTATCCGGTCGGATCGAAGATTCAAGGCAAGGTGCGCAACCTGACCGAGTTCGGCGCCTTCATCGAGGTCGAAGAGGAAATCGACGGCCTGATCCACATCTCCGACATGTCCTGGAGCAAGCGGATCAAGCACCCGTCGGAAGTGCTCAAGAAGGGCGACGTGGTCGAGGCGATGGTGCTCAACATCGACGCGGAGAATCAGCGGCTGTCGCTCGGCCTCAAACAGCTGGCCACCGACATCTGGGAGGACTTCTTCTCGCGCCATCATGTCGGTGACACGATCGAGGGCAAGGTCGTACGCATGACGAACTTCGGCGCCTTCGTCGAGCTCGACGAAGGGATCGAGGGGCTCATCCACGTCTCGGAATTCGACGAGAGCGCGGGCGCCAAGGACAAGGAGAAGATCGTCCTCAACGTCGGCGAGACCTATCCGATGAAGATCATCAAGCTGTCGCCGGCTGAACGGAAGATCGGCCTGTCGATCCGTGCGCTCAAGTCGGACGAATTTCGCGCCGACTGGGAAGCGTACCAGGAAGGGGCGGGCGACGGCAGCGCGACGCTCGGCGATCACTTTCGGAATCGGTAGGCTGGGCCAGAAGCCCGAGGCTAGAGGTTGGAGGCTAGAGGTTAGGGGCTGGGGCGGGAGGTTGCAACCCCCAACCTCCAACCTCCAACCTCTAGGGAGAACCGAGAATGACGAACGGCAGCATGACCAAGGCGGAGCTCGTCGAGGAAGTGTCGCGCGTTTCCGATCTCACGAAGAAGCACTCCGAGGTCATCGTCGACACGGTCTTCCGGAGCATCATCGAGGCGCTGCACCGCGGCGAGAAGATCGAACTGCGGGGGTTCGGGAGCTTTCGACTGCGGAAGCGCGAGCCGCGCAAGGGGCGCAACCCGAAGACGGGCGACAAGGTCGACGTGCCGCCGAAGAAAGTGCCGTACTTCAAACCTGGCAAGGAGCTCAAAGAGCTCATCAACAAGGAACCGACGCCAGCCGATTCGCCATCCGGGAAGGATTCCCCTCCGGATGCAATGGCAGTATGAAACACCGGAGGTTGGAGGCCCGTCCCTCGTCCCCAGCCTCTAGCCTCTGACCTCTGTCCTTGTGGAACGCCTCTGGTCTCCCTGGAGACTGGCCTACGTGACCGGCGCAGCTGGCGAAGAGCGGAACGGACACTGTATTTTCTGCGAGGCGGGCGCGGCCGGACGCGATGAGCTCGTGCTGGTTCGCACCCCGCTGTCCTTCGTCATCCTCAATCGCTACCCGTACAACAACGGCCACTTGATGGTCGCCCCGCGACGACACGTCGCCACGCTGGCGTCGTCCACGGCCGACGAGCTCAACGACGTGATGACCCTGACGCGCCGTGCCGAGATGGCGTTGACCGAAGCGTACACGCCGCAGGGGATCAACGTCGGCATCAACCTCGGGCGGCCCGCAGGCGCTGGCATCGTCGATCATCTCCATGTGCACCTCGTCCCGAGATGGACCGGCGACACGAGCTTCATTTCCGTGGTCGGCAACACCCGTGTGCTGCCCGAAGAGCTGAGCCAGACTGCCGCACGGCTGCGACCGATCTTCGAGCGGCTCGGTTCACAACCGACGTAGCGAGCGCCCGGAAGCCCGTGACTGGCTGTTGACGAAATGGTTCTCGACCTCACCCCGGAACAGCGAGCGTTCAAGGAGTCCATCGAACAGTTCGCGCGTGAAAGCATTGCACCACGGGCGCAGCGCATCGATGAGGCCGGGGAGTTCCCGATCGACGTAGTGCGGGACGCCGCCCGGCTTGGCTTGCTGGGTATGACCATCCCGACGGCCTGGGGCGGCGCGGGTCGCGACTACATCGCGTACGCTCTCGCCATCGAAGCCATCGCGCGGGCGAGCGCGACTGTGGCGGCCTCCCTCGTCGTCACCAACTCGCTGGTCGCCGAGCTCATCGCGTACGCCGGGAGCGATCCTCAGAAGGAGCGGTGGCTGCGGACACTCGCGGCCGGCGACGCCCCTGGCGCGTTCGCGCTGTCCGAACCGAACGCCGGGACGGATGCCGCCAATCAGCTGACCACCGCCGTGCGAACCGGCAACGGCTATCGAATCAGAGGACGGAAGGTCTGGGTTGCGAACGCGGAAGCGGCGCAGCTCGCCATCGTGTTTGCGACGACCACGCCTGGCCCGACGAGGCGATCGAGAGGGCTGGAGGCGCCGGCATCGTCCGGGGCACGCGTGCGCGGGGTCACGGCGTTTCTCGTGCCGATGGATGCTGCAGGCATCACTCGAACAGCGCGCGACGAATCGCTCGGCGTGCGTGGCCTGGGCTGCATGGATCTCGAGTTCGACGTGAGTGTCGGCGAGGATCAGGTGCTCGGACCCGTCGATCACGGATTCCGCCTCGCGCTGTGGGCGCTCGACGGAGGCCGTGTCGGCATCGCTGCGCAGGCACTGGGGATCGGTGAAGCGGCTCTCGACGCCGCCATCGACCATGCGAAGGCGCGTGAGCAGTTTGGCCAGCCCATTGCAAATTACCAGGCGATCCAGTGGATGCTCGCCGATTCGGCCACCGAGCTGGGAGCGGCACGTCTGCTGACGTGGAAGGCGGCTGACGCGAGGCAGCGCCAGGACCGTGCGACCCTGGAAGCGTCGATGGCCAAACTCGCGGCGTCGGAGGCGGCCCACCGCGCCGCAGACCGGGCGATGCAGGTACTCGCGTCAGCAGGTTACCGCCGCGGATCCGTCGTCGAGCGACTCTTCCGCGACGTGCGCGCGACGGAGATTTATCAGGGCACCTCGGAAGCGCAGCGGATGATCATCGCGGAGGCCGTTCTCGCGGATTCGAGAATCTGAGTGCGGTTCCCCCCCGGGAGTCACTGACGTGAGGATGCGTCCGCGCGCCGCCTGGGGATGCTCAAGGTCTTCCACTCTCCCGCCGCGAAATGCTTCGAGAGGTACACGATTTGGCCCACGTGATAGGCGGCGTGCAGCGCGAGCCGGTTGAGCGTCTCGAGGGCCAGGGCCGCCTCGCCCCGGATGTACACCGTCCGCAGCAGATCCGCTGGCTCGAGCCGTTCGATGGCGGCGAACGTTATCGTCCAGCCTTTGTCCCACGCCTCCATCAGCTCCCGGCGTGACAACGCGTCGGGCATCTCGAATTCGCCATCGCGATTTCGATCGGGCTTCTCCCCGTCAGTGGTCAGGAAATCCGTGAACCTCGAGCGCAGATTTCCCGCCAGGTGCTGGACGATGACGGCGATGCTGTTGGAGTCGGGATCGAGGAGCGCATGGAGGTCGGCATCGGACACCTGCGCGATCGCCCGCTCGCCGAGGCCCTTGTAATAACGGAGGTTCTTGAGGAGGTTCGTCAGATAGACCGTGCTGTTGGCTGCATCGGACATCTCGTTCTCGTTCCCTCATCCGAGAATCTGCTTTGCGATCGTCTGCAGCTGCAGGTTCGACGTGCCTTCGTAAATCTGACCGATCTTGGCGTCGCGGTACAGCTTTTCGACGGGGTAATCCTTCACGAAACCGTATCCGCCGAACAGGTTGATGGCCAGCGACGTCACCCGTTCGGCGACTTCCGAAGCGAAGAGCTTGCACATCGCCGCCTCGGACAGGAATGGCTGTCCGGCGTCGCGCAGTCGCGCCGCATTGTAGACCATCAACCGCGCGGCCTCCAGATCGGTCGACGCCCTCGCAAGCTGATGCTGCACGGCCTGGAAGCTGGCGATGGCTTTGCCGAACTGCTCCCGCTCTTTCACGTACTTCAGCGTATGATCCAGCGCACCGCGCGCGAGCCCGATCATCTGGGCGCCGATCCCGATTCGGCCTTCGTTCAGCGTTTCGATGGCGACCTTGTAGCCCTTACCGACTTCGCCCAGAACGTTGGCGGCTGGCACGCGGCAGTCCTCCAGAATCAGCTCGCAGGTGCTGCTGGCGCGGATGCCGAGCTTGTCTTCCTTCTTCCCGATGGTGAAGCCCGGGGTTCCGCGCTCGACCACGAACGCCGTAATGCCTCGGTAGCCGGCGGCCGGCTCGGCGTTGGCGAAGACGATGAAAATATCCGCTTCAAGTGCGTTCGTAATCCACAGCTTGCGACCGGTGATCGCCCAGTCGCCGGAGCCGAGCGCCGTCGCCCGGGACGCCAGGGCGAACGCGTCGCTCCCGGAGCCAGCTTCCGACAGGGCATACGCTCCGACACTCCCCGACGCAAGACGCGTCAGGCAGCGCTGCTTCAGATCCTCGCTCCCCCAGCGAACCAGCGCGTTGATGACGAGCGTGTTCTGGACATCCACGAGCACCCCAATGGATGGATCGACCCGCGAAAGCGCTTCGACCGCGAGCACCGCGTGGAAGAAGCCGGCGCCAGCGCCGCCCAGCTGTTCGGGAATGCCGGTTCCCATCACCCCGAGCGCAAAGAGTTTGTCGATAAGCGGGCGCGGAATATGGCCCTGGTCGTCCATCTCGCGCACGTGGGGCCTGATCTCCCGGTCGGCGAACTGGAATACGCTGTCGCGCAGCAGCGTTTCCTCGTCGTCGAGCATCGTGAGAGCCGGTCGGGCGAGCATGCCACGGAAGGTTAGCACGCAGGGCCGGTCTGGCAGTATCCTTGCACCTCCGGTTGGAAGGAGAGCGCCTATGCTGCACAAGATGAGCAGGCTTCTGGGGTTTCATCTTCATGCCACGGATGGGGAAATCGGTCACGTGGACGACTTCCTCATCGATCCGAATTGGAGGGTGACTCACCTGGTCGTGGATACGAGTAACTGGATCGGCGGGAAATCGGTGCTGATTGCGCCCAGCGTGATTGACACCATCGATGTCGAAGCACGCGAAATCAAGGTCAAGCTGACCCGCAGTCAGATCGAACGCAGTCCGTCGCTCGAGACCGCGGATATCGAGCTCATCGAAACGTTGCCGCAGGTGCTCATTATTTAGGCTCAAGGCTTAGGCTCAAGGCCTAGGGCTCATGGCTTACGTCGGCTTAAGCCTTAAGCCTTAAGCCTTAAGCCTTAAGCCCTAAGCCCCTAAGGGCTCAGTAGTATTCCAAGCTCTCGACGAGCTCGGGGTCCGCGATCGGCACTGCCGGAGCGCCTTTCAGTACCGACGCGATGAGGAGACTGAACGCCCCGACTCCTCCAAGGGTCAGCCCCAACTCCCAGAGGCCGAACGTCGGCGATTCGCCGACGATGGCGGGGAAGACCATCAGATAGATGTCCAACCAGCGGCCGAGCAAGACGATGACTGCCACGATCGCGATCGTCTGTCGCTGGCGTTTCGTGTCGCGTCGCAACAGGATGAAGAACGGAATCACCCAGTTGAGGACCGTGTTGAGCAGGAACAGCGCCCACCATCCGCCCTGCTGGCGCCGGATGAAGTAAGACGTCTCTTCCGGGATGTTCGTGTACCAGATCAGCATGTACTGGCTGAACCAGATGTACATCCAGAAGACGCTGAACGCGAAGAGCAGTTTGCCGAGATCGTGCAGATGCCCTTCGTTCAAGACATTGCGGAGCGGTCCGGTGCGTTCCAGCCAGAGGGCGATGAGGATGATCGCGGCGAGCCCGCTGAAAAACAGGCCGGCAAAGTTGTACACGCCGAAGATCGTGCTGAACCAGTGGTACTCGATGGACATCACCCAGTCGATGCTGGCCAGTGTGACCGTGATGCCGAAGAGCACCAGAAAGGCCGCGGAGAGGCGGAAGTTCTCGTGCGTCCATCGGGGGTCGCCGTCTTTGTCCTGCTTCAGCGACCGCTGCCGGATGGCGAACGCGAACACGATCCAGATGCCGGCGTACACGACCGCGCGCGCCAGAAAGAAGGGCCACGACAACCAGAAATGCTTGAAGGCGAGCCGCTCGGACTCGGCAAGCGTCTCGTCGTGCGTCCACCCGTAGAGGTCGGGATGGGCGATGAACACGATGGCGAGCATCGCCAGAGAGAAGGGGAGCGTTCCCGCCAGCGCCTCGGGTACCCGCCGAAACGCGATGCTCCAGGTGGAGCCGGTCGTGTAGTGGATGGCGACAAAGCAGAGGCCGGCCAGACCCAGACCGATTGCGTAGTACGTCACCATCAACCAGCTGGCCCACATGCGCGTCGGCGCCAGGAATGCGCCGGCGGCGGCGGTGATCAGACCCAGAGCCGCGAGCACGAGAAAGGCGGTCCGTGCGTTTCCGGTCAGCTCGACGGGTGTCGGAGTGTCGTGCCTCATTTCGCGTCTCCGGCTGCCGCGGGCTGATTCTGGAGCGTGCGGAGGTGCAGGACCGCTTTCCAGCGATCCTCGGGGGCGATTTGCGGGCCGTAGGACAGCATGGCGCCCGACCCGTAAGAAATCACATCGAACAGCTGGGAGTCCGTCATCGTCGGTGCGCGGCCCGAGACGAGCGACGGCGGACCGGGGAAGCCGTGCTGAACGACCAGCCCATCTCCTTCGGCGCTCATGCCGTGGCACGGGACGCAGTACGTCTCGAACACGACCTTCCCGCGCGCGACGGCGGCGGTATCCTCGGGCTTGAACGGGTTCAGCGGGGTGCCGCCTGGCGGCGTCGCCGGGTCACTGGCCGGCGGCAGCATGCCCCGCGCGATCGTACCGGGCGGCGGGAGGCGAAGCGTCATGCCGTCGGCGAAATTGGGGTTCCGCTCGAACGCGTTGTACCTGACCGTACGCGCCATGTCCGGAAAGTACTCGAGCGGTGGTCGGGTGATGGTTCCAGTCCGCAGGGCGACGTTGAGGCCGATTGAGGCGACCAGGGCCACGGCGAGTCCGATGTTGATCGCCTTCATCGAGTGACCTGCTGTCCCGGATCGATATCGCGCTCCTCGATGAACACCGGATGGAACTTCTGCAACAGCGACTCCGCGGCAGACCGGTTGAAGCCCGAGCCCTGGCCGAGCACCAGCGCGAAGCGATCGTCGGTGACGCGAAGATCGGACACCGGCGACTGGGCGCCGGGTTTGAGCCCGGCCCACACCAGGAAGGCGAGGACCGTGCCGACACCGCCAAGGAGCACCGTCACCTCGAAGATGACGGGCGCGAAGGCGGGCCATGAATGCCATGGCTTGCCCCCGACGTTGATCGGCCAGTCCACCGCCGAGGCCCAGTATTGAAAGATCGACATCGACAAGGCGCCGGTCAGGCCGAGCACAAACGTCACCCAGGGCAGCCGTGAGTGGGGGAGACCCATGGCGCGATCCATCCCGTGGACGACATAGGGACAGAAGACGTCGACAATCGGCAGCCCGGCGTTTCGCGCGGCCTTCGTGGCCTGGAGCACGTCGCCTTCGCGCTCGAAGATGCTGACGAGAACCCGCTGGCTCATGACCGTGGCGCCTCCGGTGTCACGGCGTCGCTGTATCCGCTGTGCGAGTCGTGCGCGGCATGTCCGCCGTGAGCGGGCCGGAGCACGCCCTTGACTTCCGCGATCGCGATGACCGGCACAAATCGGCAGAACAGCAGGAACAAGGTGAAGAACAGTCCGAGAGTCCCGATGAAGGTCGTGATCTCGATTAGCGTTGGGGCGTAGTCGGACCAGGCCGACGGCAGGTACTCGCGCTGGAGCGACGCCACGATGATGATGAACCGCTCGAACCACATCCCGACGTTGATGAGGAGCGAGATCACGAACACCACGACGAGATTCCGCCGAACGCCGGTGAACCAGAACAGCTGCGGGATGATGACGTTACAGGCCACCATGATCCAGTAGCCCCAGGCGAGCGGACCGAGCGCCCGGTTGTAGAACGCGAACTGTTCGTACGGGCTCGCCGAGTAGAACGCGATGAAGAACTCGGTGCCGTACGCCAGGCCGACGAGGCCGCTCGTCAGAATCACGAGGCTGCACATCGCGTCGATGTGCTGCGGCGTGATGTAGTCCTCGAGGCGCATCGTCTTTCTGGCGACGAGCATCAGCGTGAGCACCATCGCCATTCCCGAGAAGATCGCGCCCGCGACGAAGTACGGCGGGAAGATGGTCGTGTGCCACCCCGGGACGACGCCGGTCGCGAAGTCGGTGCTGACGATCGTGTGCACCGAGAGGACCAGCGGCGTGCCGAGCGCCGCGAGAATCAGGTAGACGACTTCGTACCGGTGCCACGTTCGGAACGAGCCGGTCCATCCCAGGCTCAGGAACCCGAAAATCTTCGACCGCATCGTCCCAGGCTCGCGGTCGCGAACCGTCGCGAGATCCGGAATGAGCCCGACATACCAGAAGACCGCAGAAATCGTGAAGTACGTGCTGATGGCAAAGAAGTCCCAGACGAGCGGCGACCTGAAATTGACCCACAGGGAACCGCGATCGTTCGGGTACGGCAGCATCCAGAAGAACATCCAGGGACGTCCCATGTGGATCAATGGAAAGAGCCCGGCGCACATGACGGCGAACAGGGTCATCGCCTCGGCGGCCCGATTCACCGACGTGCGCCAGCGCTGCCGGAGCAGGAACAGGATCGCGGAGATGAGAGTGCCTGCGTGGCCGATGCCGATCCAGAACACGAAGTTGGTGATGTCGAAGGCCCACCCGACGGTGCGATTGAGCCCCCAGGTGCCGATGCCGGTCGAGATCTGATAAACAATGGCGAGCGTCCCGAGGCCGAGGGCCGACATCGACAGAGCCAGCCCACCCCACCACAGGGCCGACGGTTTCGTATCGAGCGCGCTCAGAACGTCGCGTGTGACGTCGGCGGAGACTTTGTTGCCGGCGATCAGCGGGACCCGGCCGACGATCAGTGCGTCAGCCATTGCGACCCTCCCCGCCCGCCGCAGCGGCGGGCCGCTCGTGCCGCACCAGCTTCAGGTAGCGCACTGATGGTTGTGTGTTCAGCTCCTCGAGCACGCGGTAGGCGCGCCGACTGGCCGCGAGCGCGGTGACGCGGCTGTTCGGATCGTGCAGATCGCCGAAGACGATCGCCTGCGCGGGACACGTTTGCTCGCAGGCCGTTTTGATCGCCCCGTCCGCGAGAGGTTGGCCGAGCCGCTTGGCTTCGATCTTGTTCTCCTGGATCCGCTGCACGCAGAAGGAACATTTCTCCATCACGCCGCGCGATCTGACCACGACGTTGGGATTGAACACCAGGTTCTGAAGACGATCTTCGTGCGGGTAGTCGAACCAGTTGAAGCGCCGCACCTTGTACGGGCAGTTGTTGGCGCAGTACCGCGTCCCCACGCAGCGGTTGTAGGCCTGTTCGTTCAGCCCCTCTTCGCTGTGCGTCGTCGCGAGCACAGGGCAGACGGTTTCGCACGGCGCGTGCTCGCAGTGTTGACACAGCATGGGCTGATGCGCAACTTCAAGCTCGTCGTCGGTGCCCGAGTAGTAGCGGTCGATTCGCAGCCAGTGCATTTCGCGGTTGCGGCGCACCTCGTCCTGACCGACGACCGGCACGTTGTTCTCGGCCTGACAGGCGACGATACAGGCCGAGCAGCCGGTGCAGGAATTGAGATCGATCGACATCCCCCAGCGGTGTCCCTCGAGAGGATGATCGTCAGGCCAGAGATCCCCCTCGACGTGGCCTGCCGGGTGCTCTGCCTCGGCTGGGGCCGCGGCCGGGGGCGCGGTCAGCTCGGCCAGCGTGACCTCCTGAATGATTGGACGCCGCTCGGTGCTGCCGGGTGGCTCGAGGGAGTGGTGCACCTGAGTCGACGCCAACGGCCGTCTTCGTCCGGCGCTCGTGACCGTGACGGCTCGCCCCGCGTATTGGCGGGCGTTCTCCGTGCTCGTGATCCAGACGGCCGCGTTGACGCCAACCGGCTCCAGGCGGGGCCGTGCTTCGAACCAGGGGGGGCCCACCCGGCCGAAGCGGTCGGTTCCGGCCCGGCCGTAGCCGAGCGCGATGGAGACGACCGAATCGTGCTGCCCTGGTTGAACAAACGCCGCCAGCTCGAGCGCGGAGCTCCCGTCGGCGGTGACTCGCACAACGTCACCGTCTTCCACCCCTAACCTTCGCGCGGTCTCAGGCGACAGGGATGCGTAGTTGTCCCAGGTGACCTTGGTGACGGGGTCAGGCATCTCGTGCAGCCAGGCGTTGTGCCCGTGACGGCCGTCGAGCATTCCGATCTTCGAGTAGAGCACCAGCGTGAGCCCGTCAGCCGACGTTCCGCCGGGCTGGAGAACCGGTGTTGCTGCAGCTGCATTGAAGCTCGGCGCGGCGCCCGCGCCAGGACGCGGACCGACTTCTGCGACACCGCGCTCGAGCGTGCGGTCCCAGAAGACCGTGAATGGCAACCCGCCTTCTGCCCGGGGATGCACCGCCATCGTCCAGTGCGCACGGATCAGTTCGAGCGCGGGCTGCGGCTTGCCCGCCCAGGCGGCGAGGGTTTCGATGAACGCCCGGGTCTCGTGCATCGGCCGAATTGTGGGCTGCGCCAGGCTCACCAGACCCGAGACCGGCTCCGCGTCGCTCCAGGCTTCGAGATAGTGATGATCGGGGCACACGAAATGAGCGAGGCTGGCGGTTTCATCCGCGCGCTCCGCCGTGCTCACGACAAGAGGGACCCGCTTGATGTCGTTGCTCAGCGTGGCGGCGTCCGGAAGGTCGAATACCGGGTTGACGCCCGCGATGATCAGCGCTCCCACTTCGCCGCGGGCCAGTTCGGCGCGCAACTCGGCCAACTGGGTGTCGCTGCCAGACCGCTGAAACGAAGGGCGTGACAGATCGACAGTGACGCCGTAAGCGCCGATCGTCTGGTTGATGAAATTGCAGACGGTCTGAATCTGGACGTCCTGACTGCCCGACACGACGAGGCCGCGCGTTCTCGCGTTCCAGAGCCTTTCAGCAATTGCCTCGATCGCCGCGTCGAAAGACGAGGGAGTCAGCCCTGCGGCCGCGAAGGACGCACCGGCGCGCTGCGCGATCTTGGCAGCAAGGTGAGTCGCGACGTGACCGACCTCTCCCGGTGCCACACGCAGCCGCCGGTCAGCGTTCGAACCGGTCAGCGACAGTCGCGATTCGATCTGGACGTGATAGGACTTCGTGGGGCTCGTTTCGCTGGCCCGACGCCGGCTCGCGTACCCTCGGGCATGCTGAAGGGGAGAAATCCACGCACCCAGAAAATCGGCATCGAAGCTGACGATGACGTCCGCCTGATCGAAATGGTACTGAGGCAGGAGGCGTGCCCCGTGCGTCTGCGCGTGGGCCTCGAGGATGGCGGCGGATGAAATCGGATCGTAACTGACGTGCCGACCGTTGGCGAAGCCGCTCAGGAAGTCGGCGATCACGGCTGCGGTCGTTGGACTCGTCACCGTGCTGGTGAGCACGCGGACCGCACGCCCCTCCTGCTTCATTCGGTCGAGCGTCGCCAGGATCTCCTTGTCGGCGTCCGCCCACGCGACGCGCTGTCCGGCTTTGGTCGGGTACTGCAGGCGGAGACTGTCGTACAGACCCAGAATGGACGCCTGCCCGACTGCGCAGGCTGATCCGCCCGAGAAGGGATGATCGGGGTTGCCTTCGATCTTGATGGGGCGGCCGTCACGCGTGGTCACGAGCAGCCCGCACCGCGCCTCGCACGCGCCGCAGGTCGTCGCGTAGAAGAGCGGGCGGCCCGGCACCAGGCCGTCCGGCTGCTGAACATAGGGAATCGCGTCGACGTCCGGCGCCCGGCAGCTGGAGGCCGCGAGGGCTCCGAACGTGAACCCCGCGGCTTTCAGAAAGCTGCGTCGCGTGGGGGCGAACTCGGGGTCGCCGTTCTCCAGCGAGCGCGACACCTCTTCTGGTGTGTCCCGCTCGACGACGCTCAGCCAATAGCGTTTTGGGGTGTCTGGCATTTAATCACCGCCGCGTCCAATGAAGGACACGGCCTAGTAATGACATGTCACGCAATCGAGCGGCGCCTTGACCTGCTTGCCGGCGATTCCGTTCTCGTTCGCGTCGCGATGGCAGTTGACGCACCAGCCCATGCTCAGCCGCTCGTACTGCCTCACGCGCTCCATCGTCTCGATGGGTCCATGGCACGTCTGACACGTCACCGAGGCCGTGATGTGCGCCCGGTGGTCGAAGTACACGAAGTCGGGCAGGTTGTGAATACGCTTCCACGCTATCGGTGTCGCCGTCTTGTCGCTGATCGGAAACAGCGTCTCGTCGAGCGCGAGCGCGTCGTACAGCTTCCGCAGCTCGGCCGATTCAATCGTCTGAGCCGCCCGGTTCTCCTTCTTGGCGGCTTCTTCCTCTTGCCGGACGGCCGTCATCGACGCGGTCACCCCTGAGTGGCAGTTCATGCAGACGTTCATGGCCGGAATGCCCGCATGCCGGCTCTTGTCGGCGGCCGAATGGCAGTACATGCACTGAATCTGGAGGTCGCCGGCGTGGAGCTTGTGTGAATAGGCGATGGGCTGGACCGGCTCGTACCCTTGGTTGCTACCGGGAAGACGGATGGCCGCGACCAGGGTCACCAGGCTCACGGCGAGGGCTGCCGCTAACACGATAGCGGTAATCGGTTTGGACATCTGCTCCAAGGATCGTCAACGCACGTCGCCGGAAGTCCCGTCGCGGCATTCCGACGGTCCTCGGTCCGAAAACGGCAGAAGGATATGTCATATCGGCCGCAGGACGCAACGGGGGCTGAGGAAGCGACAAGGGGAAAGGCACGCTCCGTGCACGCACGTATACTCGTTCAGATGGACCGTCCGCCCCGCATTGTCCCCGGTGGTCGACGCTTCATGCGCCGACGAGCTGCCGGCCGCGCGGTCGCCACCGCTTGGGGCGTCCTGTTGGCGGCCGTTCTTGCGGCCGCCTGTCAGGAAGACGGCCGCGTTCAGGTTCGGGGGATTGAGTTTCAGGGCGTGGCAGCGGTCTCCGAGGATCAGCTGCGGAACGCGCTGGCTACGAAAGATTCGTCCTGGATTCCCTGGGGAAGAAAGCAATACTTCGAGCGCAAGCAGTTCGACGCCGACCTGCAGCGTATCCGGGCGTTCTACGCCGATCGCGGCTACCCGGAGGCGCAGGTCACAGCGTTCGACGTTCAGCTCAACGAAGAGCAGAACCAGGTGCACGTTGTCCTGACCATCGACGAAGGGCAGCCGGTTCGAATTGCCGCGATCGACCTGCACGGTTTCTGGGACGTGCCGCCCGACCAGGTCGCCGCCATTCAGAACAGCCTGCCGTTCAAAGTCGGCGACGTTCGCGATCGACAGCTGATGGTCACGGCCCAGCGGGGCGTCGAGAACGCTCTGCGCGATTACAGCTTCGCATACGCGCGAGCCTGGGTCACCGAAACGGAGAGGGCCGCGCGATCGGTGGTCGTCGATGTCACCGCCGACCCCGGGCCGTCGGTCAACTTCGGGCTGGTCGAGATCTCCGGAAACCGGTCGGTCGGGGATCGCGTGATTTCGCGCGAGCTTCTTTACCGCCCTGGCGAGGCTTTCAACCGCACGGCGATGCAGGATTCCCAACGTCGTCTCTACGGCCTGGAGCTGTTCCAGTTCGCCAACGTGGAAGTGCTCGAGCCCGAACGGCAATTCCCTCAGATCCGAACGCGGGTGACGGTGGCGGAGAACAAGCACCAGCACGTCAATTTCGGACTCGGCTACGGAACCGACGAAAAAGCCCGCGTCGAGGCGGAGTACCGGCATGTGAACTTCCTCGGCGACGCCAGAACGGCGTCGGTCCGGGGCAAATGGTCGTCGCTCGATCGCGGCGTGCAGGCGAATTTCATTCAGCCGTATTTTCTCGTTCGCGGCATCACGATGAACCTTCAGGGGCAAGAGTGGAACACGTTCACCCCTGCTTACGATGCGTTCGTCGCAGGAGGTCGCGCCATCTTCGAACATCGCGTCAGATCGCAGCGGCGCACCATCGGGTTGTCCGTCATCGCCGAGAACAACCGCAGCACGGTCTCCGAGAGCGCACTGAACGACCCCACATTGATAGATGAGCTGATCGCTCTCGGGCTCGATCCGGTCACCGGCAAGCAGGAGGGGTTCCTGGGCGCCGTGGCCGGGGACTTTCAAATCGACGGCACCGACAACATCCTCAACGCGCATCGAGGCTTCCAGGCAGCGGCCCACCTCGAGCACACCGGTCGAATCATTCCGGGAACGTTCAAGTACTTCGCCGTCTCCACGGACTTGCGACACTATGTGCCGATCGGGTCACGGGTGACATTCGCCAATCGCGTCGCCTGGGGTGTCATCGACGGGGAAGGCGATGAAGACACGACGATTCCGTTTGGAAAGCGGCTGTTTCTTGGCGGAGCGAACAGCTTGCGCGGCTGGGGCCGATACGAAATCAGCCCGCTGTCCGAGTCCGGCGTCCCACTGGGCGGCGACAGCCTGTTCGGGTTTTCCTCAGAGCTTCGACTCGAGATGAACGCCAGGCTGGGGGCCGTGGTGTTTCTGGACGCGGGCAACGTCTGGGCGCCGCCGTGGACTCTCGACCTCGAAGACCTGCGATACGCGGTCGGGCCGGGCTTTCGCTACGTGACGCCGGTCGGGCCGATTCGCTTCGATGTGGGTATCCAGCTCAATCCGGTTCCGAACCTGCAGATCGACGGCGAGCCGCAGCAGCGCCGCTGGCGCATGCACTTCAGCATCGGCCAGGCATTTTGAGAGGAAGGCGCGCGCAGGCTCGTTCAACCCGAGACCGTGAGATGTCCGGCCTCTAGGACGCCCTTCCATGTATCCGATTCTCTTTCGCATCGGCAGCTTCGAGGTCACGAGTTTCGGCGTGGCCGTCGCCACGGCCGCGCTCGTGGGGATCTGGCTGTTCGGCCGCGAGGCGGAGAGGGCGGGGCTGCCCGAGCGAGCCGGCAACGCCGCGGTCGTCGGCGTCATCGGCGGTTTCGTCGGCGCGAAGCTCCTCTGGACGATCGAGTTCTCGGGGGATAGTGCCGTCAGCACCTTGCTCTTCAGCCGCGGGGGCTTCAGCTGGTTTGGCGGGCTCATCGGTGGCGTCGGTTCCGGCTTGTGGATGCTGCGCCGCATGCACGTGCCGCTGGTTCCCGCGCTCTCAGCGGCAGCGCCCGCCCTCGCGGCTGGACACGCGCTTGGCCGTATCGGCTGCTTTCTCGTCGGTGATGATTACGGACGTCCCAGCAACCTGCCGTGGGCCGTTGCGTTTCCCAGGGGCTTGCCTCCGACGACCGTGCCGGTCCATCCGACGCAGTTATACGAAACGGTGGCGCTCTGCGGCGTCGTCTGGGCGCTCGTCGTGTGGCGGCGCCGGGGGGTGCCGGATGTCGAGGTGCTCGGTCGGTACTTCGTTCTGACCGGCACGATCCGCTTCGTCATCGAATTCATCCGGGTCAACCGCCGAATCGCCGGTCCGCTGACGCTGGCGCATCTCATCGCGTTGTCGGTCGTGTGTCTCGGCCTGACGCTGCTGGTGCTCCAGCGCAGGCATGCTCATGCCGTCGTGCCACCCGCCTGAGGATTGGGGCAACTCTTCCTCGCCCATGCGGTGCGATGCCTGCGCAGTCATGGGACAAGTGGTGCCAGCGGAATGACAATCACAAACGACAGCGACCATGGACTCGCGCGGTCCAGGAACTGTTCATCGCCAATGCGATCTCCCGCTTTCGGGAGGCCCGTGGCGACGTAGTCCAGCGACACTTCGAACTCCACGTTGCGTAGCCAGTGACCGTTCGGCAACCGATTGAAGACGTGGAACGCCGTGTCCCACTCGAAGTTGAGCTTGTGGGTGTAGACGCTCCCGTCACGCGGCGTCTCTCCCGGGCTGAACTTGTCCACCACATCGAAGTGCGACGATGCCCAGCCATTCGTCTGCTCTGTTTCAAACAGGTCGAAGTTGAGCTCTGTTTCGATTTCTATGCCGTTGTCGCGAATCTCCCCCCGCCCGGCATCGCTGGCAGAAACGCCAGTGAAAGGATGAACGGCGATTCCACCAAACGGGATGAAGATCGCCTCGAGCGTGAGACCGACCCGGGGAATGGTCGTCGGCACATCGAGCGCGAAGATCAGCTCGAAGACGGTTTCGCGCGCGGCACGCTCAACCTGTCCGTCGCTTTCGATTCGGTGCCTGGAGGCTAGATGCTCGATCGTCCATGTCGGCTCGATCTTCAACTCCGGGGCACAAAGGAAAACGCAGCGCGGCTCGCCCTGCGCGAAGGAAGGTGCCGGTATCGCCAGTAGGCCACCGGCCATCAACCAGACCGCGCGAGCAGCAGCCCGCTTCCTTACTTTCGTTCGACATCCAGACCCGAGCCTCGCGCTGCAAGGGGAACCAGCAAGCAAGTCGGTCATTCGCGATGCTCCAGAAAGTATGGCGGCGCCTGGAAATCGTCCGAAGGCGACGACCCGGTTGTAAGTCTACTTTCGTGTTGTCGTCTTATGATTGGGCTGGATGGAGACCGTTCGTCGACATCGGGGCGGTGAGCTGCTGCGGCCGTGCGCTACGTGGATCTGCGTGGCAGTGGCCACTGTCTGGTGTTCGCCCCCGGTCCAGGCGCAGGAAGCGGGAACGCCGAGCCTTCGTGCAGCGGTGCTGCCGGACCGTTTCACGATCGATGGCCTCTTGGATGAAGCGGCGTGGGCTCTGGCCGAACCTACCGGGCCCTTCACCCAGACTGATCCGATGGAGGGGGCTCCGCCATCGGCCCGGACCGTCGTGCGGGTGCTGGCGGGTCCGAAGGCGCTCCTCATCGGCGTCCAGTGCGATGACCCGGATCCCAGCGGCATCGTCAGTTTCAGCGTCCAGCGAGACGCGGCACTCGGCTCGGAGGACCACGTACGCATCGTGCTCGGGCCGTTTCTGGACGGTCGTTCGGGCTACGTCTTCGCGATCAACCCGAGCGGCGCCCGCTACGACGGGCTCATCAATCCTGGCGGCGAATCCGAGAGCGCCGAGTGGGACGGGATCTGGGAGGCGGCGACCAGGCGGTCCGAGTTCGGGTGGAGCGCCGAGGTGTGGATCCCGATGCAGACCTTGAGCTTCAAGCCGGGCTTGCGCGAATGGCACTTCAACGTGCAGCGACGCATCCAGCGTCTGCTCGAGACGGACCGCTGGGCGTCGCCGGCCCGCCAGTATCAGGTCACCCAGGTCAGCCGCGCCGGTCTGCTCACTGATCTTCCCGAGTTGAGTCAGGGTCTCGGCCTTTCAGTTCGGCCCGCGATCACGAGCGGAGGCGGCTTACCGGCGCCGTCAGCAGCGGTCGAGGGCGAGTTCCAGCCCAGTCTGGACGTCACGCAGCAGCTTGGGCCCGGTGTGCTCGCGTCCCTCACGATCAACACCGACTTTGCCGAAACCGAAGTCGACACCCGGCGCACGAATCTCACTCGCTTCCCGCTGTTCTTCCCAGAGAAACGCACGTTCTTTCTGGAGGGCGCCGATATCTTCTCGTTTGGGCTCGGCCTCGGCCAGGACGTCATTCCATTTTTCAGCAGGCGGATTGGCCTGGTCGGCGGTGTCGAAGTCCCGATCCTCGCAGGCGGCAAGGTCAACGGCCGTCAGGCGAACTCGAACCTCGGAGGACTCGTCGTCGGAACCCGCACGCGGGCCGGGGTGGTTGACGACGAAGCGCTGATGGCCGTCGGCCGCGTGAAGCAGAACGTCTGGGAAGAGTCCTGGCTTGGCGCCATCGCCACCGTGGGCGACCCGATCGGACGACAAGGAAGCTGGCTGACCGGTGTGGACTTCACATACGCTACGTCACGCTTTCGTGGGGACAAGAATTTCCTGGTGGGAGGATGGGCGCTTGCCACCGGGCGTGCGGGCCTCGGCTCTGACGCCACGGCGCATGGACTGAGCGTGGATTATCCCAACGACCTCTGGGATCTCAACCTTGTGTACAAACACATCGGTCGGGACTTCGACCCCTCGCTCGGCTTCGTGCCGCGCCGCGCCGTCAACCTCTTCAACGCGCAGGCCAACAACCGAACACGTTTGTCGCGCGGTCCGCTCCAGCAGTTGACACACCAGCTCATGCCGTCGCTGGCCACGGACCTTTCGGGACACTGGGAGAGCTATCGCGTCTTCATCGCTCCCATCAACTGGCGATTCCGCAGCGGGGACCGATTCGAAGTCAATGTCAACCCCACGGGCGAGCGTCTCGTCACGCCGTTCGTGATTGACGGCGTGGAAGTCTCACCCGGGTCCTATCACTGGAACCGTTACCGTCTTGAGGTCGGCACGGCCCAGAAGCGCCGGCTGTACGCACAGCTAACATGGTGGTTCGGTGGCTTTTACGATGGCAGCTTGGACCAGATCCAGTGGACGGGGGCATGGAATCCAACGCCCCTCCTGACCGTGGAGTTTTCCGGCGAGCGAAACATCGGCCAGCTGGCCGCCGGAGACTTCACGCAGACGCTCATCGGGACGCGCCTGCGGGTGAACCTGTCGCCGGATCTCACCGTGGCCAGTTACGTGCAGTACGACACCGACAGCGAGTCGGTCGGCACGAACACGCGGCTGCGCTGGACGTTCCTGCCCGTGGCCGATCTGTTCGTCGTCTACAACCATAATCTCCAATCGACGCTCGATCGTTGGCAGCTCGAGTCGAACCAGCTGCTCGTGAAACTGCAGTACGCGTGGCGTCTTTGAAGGAAGACGCACCTATGTGGCAGCCCAGCGCGTCACGACGCTTTTCAATCGCAGCCACCACGCTCGTGCTGTCGCTGGCGGCGCTGACGTTCCAGCGTGCCTCGGCGTCCAGCCAGGCACGGCCACCCGCGGGCCAGGGGCGTCGGTTCACAGGTCAGGTGCTGAGCGCGTCAGGCGCCCTGGTCGTAGGCGGTGCCGTCACCAATCCCGGTCATCCGGTCGTTGGAGCGACGATCCATCTCGTGCCCGTTACGGCGATTGACATCACCACTCGGATGACGGCGAGTGCCATCTACGCGCCGCCGTATCCCGCCGAGGCCTACGACGAGCCGCTCGAGGACGCGATCCGGCTGCGGGGCGGGGAGTTCCCGCAGGCGACGACGGACGCGCGCGGCAACTTCGTCGTGGCGGACGTGCCAGACGGGAGGTTCTTCGTTCATGTCACGCCCGGCCCGAACGACGTGGAACACCTGCCGGGCGGGGACCGGAGCAGACAAAGCTATCCGGCCGCGCAGCTGCGCGCTCAATCGATGACGATCAAGCTCTCGAGCGCTCCTTCTGCAGCGGCCCGGTTCGTCGGCAGCTCGCCTTGTCTGGCCTGCCACAAGGACAAGCAGCACTGGCAGCAGACCGCGCACAAGCTCGGATGGACCGTCCCAGGGGCGCCCGGAAAATTGCAGGATTTTTCGCGACACCCGGACTACTTCGACGCGCTTCAGTCCTTTCCTGCCGTCGATGACTACACCCGCGGCACGCGTCTCGAGCTGGCGGACTACGACGGCGGCAGGGGCGACGATAAGTTCATCCTGCGGGCATTCGGCGATGTCCGCCTGCCCATCCAGACGATCTACGCCGATGTCTATCTCTGGAAAAACGCAAACGGCGGCAAGTACTTCATCACGATGGTAAACCGGCTGAACACGCGAGACCCGAACAGCCCCGCGCACCTGGAGGTCAAGCTCCTTTATGGCGGGGCAGTCCACGACCAGCGATACATCGTGTCAGTTCCTCCCGGACTGGGCGATCGTCAGGGGTGGTACACCCTGCTGCGGTACAACATGACCGGCCGTGACAACAGGCTCCACCGAGAGCGGCGTGTGTGGCAAGACTACAAGTTCTCGATGTGGTGGTCTCCTGGCGGTGACACTCGATACGGAACGCCCGACGATGTGCTGACGGCTCCCCCGGTCAACACGAATGCGGTGCAGACCATGTGCGCGGGCTGTCATTTGACTGGCTGGGAGCGGTACCAGGACAGAGCGACGGGCCAGTATCTCGTGCGCGCCGTCAACGACCCCGGCGGCGACATGAACATCGACGACGATCCCGAGTTGGACGAAATCAATGTCGGTTGTGAAAGCTGTCACGGCCCGGGCTCGGAGCATGTGGCCAACCTAGGGCGATCGCGCTTCATCGTGAATCCCAGGTATCTCTCGGCCGAGCGGTCGAGCGCGGTTTGCGGCCGCTGCCACGACCGAAGGCAGGGGTATGGGGGGCCAACCATCGGGTACACGCAAGCTGTGAGCGAGGCGGGAGAGCTCGCGAGGCCGGGCATCAGCCGCCACGAGCTGATCACGAAATACACTGACCCGGTGAAGAAGGGGCCGACGATGCAGGGGCCAGGACGGGAGGACAACATCTGGCCCGACGACGTCCATTCGGACAAGCCGCATCAGCAGTACGCGGATTTCTTGAAATCGAAGATGTACAGGAACGATCGACTGCTGGTCGCCTGCCCGGACTGCCACGACCTGCACGGGGGCCCGTACCCGCGTTTCCTTCTTCACGATCCCGACGATTCTTCCTCACCGTTGTGCCAGCGATGTCATTCCGTGGACGTGCTGTCGCACATGGAGACGAAGCTGAACGCGAAGATGAAGGGGCAACTGACGCGCTGTATCGACTGCCACATGCCCGGGACCGCCAACACCGGCGGCATTGCCGGCGATTTTGGGCGGATGATCAGGACGCCTCCGTACGCCAACGCGCAGGAAGAAGAGAACAATGCCTATTGGCAAGGTCCGTTGAAGTCCCACGTGTTCGACGTGCCACTGAAAACAAACGTGGCGGTCGACGGAGTGCCGCCGGGACGGGCGATGCCCATACCTTATACGGCCGCGTGCGGGACGTGCCACATGGTGAACGAGTTGCCGTTCAAATAGCACCGGGTTGCGACGAGGCTGCAGGTGGTCCATCGACGTTGCAGGTCGAGGTCAGGAAAGGGGTTGCACGATGCGGATGCCGGGTCTCGTCGCGCTGGTGTTCATGAGCACGGTCGCGCTCGCATACGCCCAGACGCGCAAGGTCGATTTCGGACAAGACACGGTTGGTCAACCGCCGAAGGGCTTCGAGTTCGGCCACACGGCGAAGGTCGGGCGCCCCGGGAGGTGGGTGGTTCAGGCCGATGGCGCTGACAAGTACCTGGCCCAACTCGACGCCGACCGGACGGGTTTACGATTCCCCGTCGCAGTCCTCTCAGACATCAGGACCGCCGACGTAGATCTTTCGGTGAGGTTCAAGCCTGTGTCGGGGCAGGTGGACCAGGCTGCCGGACTCGTCTGGAGGTATCAGGACGAGAACAACTACTACATCGTCCGCGCCAACGCGCGCGAGGACAACGTCGTGCTCTACAAGGTCCAGAATGGCCGGCGCACCGATCTGCCTGTCAAAGGGGAAGGTCGCACGTATGGAAAGCCCTCGAAAGTTCCCTCCGGTCAGTGGGGGACCCTCCGTGTGGTTGCCCGTGGGTCGATTTTCGAGGTGTATCACGACGGCCACAAGCTGTACGAGGTCGAAGACGCGACGTTCACTCAAGCTGGCATGATCGGCGTGTGGACCAAGGCTGACTCGGTCACGTATTTCGATGACCTGACCGTCTTGACACGGTAGTGTGAAGCCGAGGCGAACGTGGTCATGACGCGAAGTTCAAGTGTCCTCGCTCTAACCTTGCTCGTCGTCTTAGATGTGGGGTGCGGGTCGCCCGGGTCGGTGCGGAACACCGACCGCTCCGTGACGATCTACGTGTCGACAGACCGCGTGTTTTCGGAGCCAGTGCTCCGGGAGTACGAACGACGATCCGGTGTACGAGTGGCTGTCGCCTACGACACGGAAGAGACGAAATCCACGGGGCTCGCGAATCGGATCCTGGCCGAAGCAGGTCGGCCTCAGGCCGACGTGTTCTGGTCGAACGAACCGGTCCGCACCCTCGTGCTTAAATCGCGGAATGTGCTTGCGTCGTACCGTTCGCCAAGCGCGGCCGGCATCCCTGAGACGCTCGTCGATCCTGATGGCTACTGGACTGGCTTCTCGGCCAGGATTCGCGTGATTGCGTACAACACTCAGCTGGTGAGGCCGAACGAGGCACCACAATCCGTCTTCGATCTGGCCGACGCCAGGTGGAAAGGTCAGGCCGCCATGGCCGACCCGCGGTTCGGCTCGACTTCCTTCCATGTCGCGGCGCTCTATGCCGAGCTTGGCGACGCGAAGGGGGACGAGTTGTTTCGACAGTTGCGCGCCAATGGGATACGCGTCGTCGACAGCAACTCTACGGTTCGCGATCTGGTCGCGCGCGGTGAGGTCAAAGTGGGTCTCACAGACACCGATGACGTGAACGTCGCGATTGAGAACGGTCAGCCGGTGGCGATGATCCTGCCCGACAAGGACGGCTTGGGTGTCCCGGTGATGCCCAACATGGTTTCGCTTGTAGCGAATGGCCCACATCCTGAGGAAGGAAGGCGGCTGATCGACTACCTCCTCTCCTCCGACGTGGAGCGGCAGCTCGCCGAGTCTGAGGCCGTCCAAATCCCGTTGCACGCTGGCGTGCCGGGTCCGAAGCATATTCCCCAGATCTCGAGTTTCACGCCGATGACGCTCGACTACGGAAAGGCGGCGGCTCGCGTGGAAGACGTCACGGCCAGACTGGCCACGATCCTCGGGTTGTGATGTGGGGGCGACGATCGCCCCGCGCGCTGGTGCTCGGAGCGGCCGTCGCGCTTTTCCTGGTCGTCTGCGTCCTTCCCTCCGCGTATCTGCTCGCGCAGAGCCTCGTCGAGGGGGCCGCGTCATTCACGTTCGAGACTATCCTGCTCGATGCGAGACAGCGTGAGCTCCTGGTCAACAGCGCGCTGCTCGCCTCCGGCACCGCGATTTTCGCCACGCTGATCGGGGCAACGCTCGGCGTCGTGCTGGCACGAGTCTCCGTGCCGTACAAGGATCTTGTTCGTCTCGCTCTTGCCGCGCCCGTAACCCTTCCGCCGTACATCGTCGGCCTGGCGTGGATCTACGTTGGCGGCAGTCGAGGAATTCTTGCGACGCTTGTCGGACGAGACTTGCTGTCTGAGTGGACGTACAGTCTGCCGGGCGTGGTAATCGTGCTGAGCGTAGTGTTCTATCCGTTGTCGATGCTGGCCACGGAGGTGGCGATGCGCGGCATCGATGGCCGTCTCGAGGAGGCCGCGTTGCTCGTGGCAACGCCCGGTCGCGTGCTCCGTCGGATTTCCTTGCCGCTGGCGTTACCGGGTGTACTGGCCGCCACGCTCGTCATTTTTGTGCTCGCCCTGTCCGAGTTTGGCGTGCCTGGGCTGTTGCGCGTGCGCGTGTATCCCACCGAAGTGTTCACAGCGTTTGCGGCCTTGTACGACTTCGGGCGAGCCACGCTGCTGACCTTGCCGCTCCTGGCCGTGTCGATCGTGGTCGCTGCCACGGCGGGGGTTCTTGTGGGGGACCGACTCGTGGCCACTCGTCGCGGAACCGGCGTGCCCGCTTTCTCGCTCGACGAGTGGCGGCATGCAGCCCTCGCGTCCATCATCGCCGTGATCACGGTGTCGCTTGTGTTACCCCTCACGGTACTCGCGCGCGAAGCGCTGAGCGCACGGTCCTTCCTGGACGCGATGGCTGGTTCGGGCGAAGCGATCGTGAATAGTCTGATTCTCGCCGCAGCGGGAGCAACGGCCGTGGTCGCACTGGCGGTCTGGATCGGCTACGCGCGAGCTCGTTCACGCTGGGGCCGGTGGGCCGACGTGCTTCTGATCGTGCTGTTCGCCATGCCAAGCACGGTGGTTGGTGTGGGCCTGATAGGGCTGTGGAACCGTGCCGGGCCGCTTGGTGAGTTGTACGGGACCGACCTGATGATCCTGCTGGCCTACATGGCTCGACTGGTGCCTGTCGCCGCGCTGGCACTCGCGGCAGGCGTGCGGCTCGTGCCGGTGTCGCAGGAGGAAGCCGCTGCCGTGAGTGGTGCGGGATGGTGCCGGATGCTGTGGCACATTGTCTTTCCACAGATGACGCTGGCGCTCGGAGCAGCGTGGATTGTGGCGTTTATTCTGGCGTTCGGCGAGCTGGGCACGACAATTATCGTGGCGCCGCCCGGTGAAGCGACGCTGCCCATACGCATCTACACGATGATTGCCAACGCGCCGTCGTCACAGGTCGCAGGGCTTGCACTCTTGCAGGCGGGTGTGGTCTTTGCGCCACTCGTGCTGCTCGGGCTTGCGAGCTCACTCACGGGGCGGCGGTGAGCGAGACCTGCTTTCGCATGGTGGGCGTTACGAAGCGGTACAGCTCACGGGCCGTCGTTGATCACCTGTCGATCGAGGTTGCCGCGGGCGAGACGGTCGTCATCCTGGGTCCAAGCGGGTGCGGCAAGACGACGCTCCTGCGCCTGGCCGCCGGGCTGGAAGTGCCGGATGACGGCGAGATCTGGCTCGAAGGACGGCAAGTGGCGCGCGCCGGGCGCAGCCTCGTGCCTCCCCACCAGCGACG
Organism: Vicinamibacterales bacterium; assembly: GCA_035537875.1. GTDB lineage: Bacteria > Acidobacteriota > Vicinamibacteria > Vicinamibacterales > CAVVIG01 > DATLLJ01. The sequence goes on from DATLLJ010000086.1 coordinate 45,919, forward strand.
GATCGGATTCGTATTTCAGGACCTGGCACTCTGGCCGCACCTGACGGTGCGCGGCAATCTGACGTTCGTCATGGGCTCGGTAGGCGTCGCGAAGAGTGTGTGGGACGAGCGTGTGAAAAGCGCGCTCGTGCTCGTGCGTATCGACGCGTTGGCGAACCGGTACCCCCATCAGCTATCGGGCGGAGAGCAGCAGCGGGCCGCGTTGGCGCGTGCGTTTGTCGCCGAGCCTCGTGTGCTCCTCCTCGACGAGCCTTTTTCCAGCCTAGATCCTGAATTGCGCCAGTCGCTGCGGGCCGAACTCGCTGTTGTGCAACGGACCCTCTCGCTCACGACGATTTACGTCACGCACGATCGAGATGACGCACGCGCCCTCGCGGACCGTGTCGTGACGATGGAAACGGGGCGGATCAAAGCTGTGACCATTCGCAACCAGTGATGATCCGCCGTGGGCCGTTGCCTTTCCCAAGGGCTGCCTCCGACGTCGGTGCCGGTCCCCAACGCAGTCATGCGAAGCGGTGTTTCAGCGCACGTCTATGCCGTCGTGCCACCCGCCCGCGGATTGTTCGCCGGGCGGCCGTACTGAAGGTACATGGTCGGAACGACGACCATGTTCAGGAACGTTGAGCTCATCAACCCGCACAGGATGACGATCGCCATCGGCGTCTGGATTTCGCTGCCCGCCTGCCCTCCGCCGGCCGCCAACGGAATCAGGGCCAGCCCGGCCGCCATGGCGGTCATCAGAATCGGGATGAGTCGTTCCCGGGCGCCACGCTCGACCGCTTCACGAAAGTCCGTGACCCCTTCGTCCTCGATCAGGTGCCGGATGTGCGACACCAGCATGATGCCGTTGCGGGTTGCGATGCCGAACAGCGTGATGAAGCCGATCATCGACGCGACGCTGAGCACTCCACCGGCCAGGAAAACGCCGGCGACACCGCCGATGAGCGCCAGCGGAAGGTTGAGCATCACGAGGAGAGCATCGCGGGAACGGCCGAATGCCAGCACGAGCAGCATGAACACGCCTGCGAGGCCCCCCACCCCCAGCAGGAACAGCCGTGACGAGGCCTGCTCTTCGCTTTCGAATTGTCCGCCGTACTCGACACGATAGCCTGCCGGCAGCCGGACGTTCTCGGCCACGGCGGTTCGCATGTCCTCCACGACGCTTCCGAGGTCCCGGCCGGCGACATTGCTCGAGATGACGATGCGTCGCTGCACGTTCTCGCGCAGGATCATGTTCGGGCCTGTTTCCCGGCGGACGTCGGCCAGCAGCCTGACGGGGACGGTGCCGCCGTTCGGCGTGTCGATGGGGAGATTTGTGAGACGCTCGAAGTCCGCCTGGGAATCGAGGTCGAACTTCACGACCAAATCGAACGCCGTGGCGCGATCGAAGATCCGGCCCACGGTTGTCCCGGCGAAGGCGGTCTCGACCGCGTCGGCGACCTCGTCGGCGCGCAGCCCGTATCGGGCGATGGCCGGCCGGTTCAACACGAAACGGACGAACGGCACGTCCATTTGCTGCTCGAGCGAGACATCGACGGCCCCTGGAATGTCCGACACGACCGCGCGGACGCGTTCGCCGAGACGACGCAGCGTCGGGAGGTCGTCGCCGAAGATCTTCACCGCGATGTTGGCTCGGGTGCCCGACAGCATGTGATCGATCCGATGGGAGATCGGCTGGCCGATGGTGACGTTGGTGCCGGGCAGCGACGAGAAGCCGCGGCGAAGCTCCGCCAGCAGCTCGGCTCGCGGCCGCCCGGTCTGCCGAAGGCCGACGTCGATCTCGGCCGCCTCGACCCCCTGCACGTGCTCGTCGTACTCTGCCCGGCCGGTGCGTCGGGCGGTGGCCACCACTTCTGGCTGCGCCAGCAGAATCTGTTCGACACGCCGTCCGATCTCGTCGGATTTGGCGAGAGACGTGCCGGGCAGCGTATTGGCCTGGATGGTGAGCGACCCCTCGTTGAATTCCGGCAGGAACGCGCTGCCGGCGCGCGTCATCGCTGCGCCTGCGACAAGGAGCAGCGCCGCGGCGATGGCCATGACGAGTCGGGGCCGATCCAGCGCGCGCGGCAGATCACGCGCAAAACGTGCCTTCAGCGAGCGTGCCAGCCATCCCTCATGTCCCGAGAGAATCGACGCCGCACCCGGCAGGAAGGCGACGCCGAGCGCCGGCGTGACGACGATCGCGACCGCGAGCGATGCCACGAGTGCGACGATGTAAGCGAAGGCGAGCGGCGCCAGCAGGCGACCTTCGACGCCAGATAATCCGAAGATCGGCAGGAACACGAGCACGATGATGATCGTGGCGAACACGATCGACAGGCGGACTTCGAGCGTCGCGTCGCGGACGATCTCCGCGGCGCGACGCTGGTCGGCGGCCGGGCGTGCGGCATTTTCGCGGAGGCGGCGAACCACGTTTTCGACGTCGATGATCGCATCATCCACGAGCGCGCCAATGGCGATCGCCATGCCCCCGAGCGTCATCGTGTTGATCGTCGCGCCAAAGCCTCGCAGCACGAGCACCGCGGCGGCGAGCGACAGCGGGATGGCCGTCAGGGTGATCGCCGCCGCCCGCACGTTGGCGAGAAAGAACACGACGATGATGACGACGAGCAGCGCCCCGTCCCGCAACCCCTCGACGACGTTGTCGATCGCCACTTCGATGAAATCGGCCTGGCGGAAGATCCGTCGGTCGATGGAGACCCCGGACGGGAGTTCCTGCTGGAGCGCATCGAGCTCGAGATCGAGCCGGCCGGTCAGTTCAACCGTGTTGGACCCGGGTTGCTTCTGCACACCAACGATGACGGCCGGCCTGCCGTTGCGCGATCCTTCGCCGCGCTTGAGGGCCGCGCCTTCTCGAACATCGGCGATGTCACGAACCAGCACGGACCGGTCGCCTCGCAGCGCGATGACGCTGTCGCCGATTTCTTCCGCAGTGCGCGCTCGGCCGATCGTCTGCATGACGTACTCCTGCGGACCCTCGACGTAAATGCCCGCCGAGGTGTTCTGGCTCGCCCCGCGCACCGCGTCCAGCAGCTCGTTGACCGAGATGTTGTTGGCACGGAGCTCGTTGACGCGGGCCACGACCTGAAACTGCCGCTCCGCGCCGCCGATCGGCGTCACCTGCGACACGCCGGGGACGGCGAGGAGCCGGCGTCGCACCAGCGTGTCTGCCAGCGTCCTGAGCGTCAGCGGATCGTCGTGGTCCGAGGAGATCGCAAAGAACAGGATCTCGCCCATGATCGACGAAATAGGGGCCAGAATCGGCCGTTCCACCTGCGGCGGCAGCCCACCGCTCACGAGCGCCAGTTTTTCGGCGACGATTTGCCGGGCCGCGAAGATGTCGGTGCCCCAGTCGAACTCTACCCAGACCACCGCGATGCCCACGGCCGTGGCTGAGCGCACTCGCCGGACGCCCGATGCGCCGTTGATGGCCGCCTCCACGGGGAACGTCACGAGCGTCTCCATCTCGTCCGGCGCCATGCCGTGGCCTTCGGTGAGCACGGTGACCGTGGGCGCCGTCAAATCGGGGAAGACGTCCACTGGCATGTCACGCGCCGTCCACACGCCGGCGCCGGCCAGGAGAACCGACAGCCCGAGCACCATCCAGTGATGGCCGATCGACCACTCGATCAGACGCTTCATCATCGTCCTGTCCCCATAGACCTCAGACCGCTCAATGCACGTGGCCTTCGGCCGGCAGCCCTTTGGCCGCCGATGCCAGTTGAATGTCGTAGGCGCCGCGCGTGACGACGCGCTCACCAGGCTTCACGCCGTTCCGGACGCCGACAAGATCGGCATCCCTGGACCCAATCTCGATGAAGCGGCGCGCGAAACGCTCGCCCCCCACCTGCACGAAGACGTACGGGCGGCCGGCTTCCATGAGCACGGCCTCGCGCGGCACAACCGGCAAACGGAGTCGATCGCGGCCGTAGAGCACCGCCGTGCCCGACTGGCCGATCAGCAGCTGCCCGCCCGGATTCTCGATTTCCATCTGGAGCGGAAGCGCCCGGGTGGTGGGATCGATTACACCTGGATCGTGGACGTGCTCGGGTTCGAGGATGAACGGATCCGGCCGGCCAGGCACCTCCAGCGAGAGCCCGGTGGCTTGCCGGGCGATCACGGCGTCCACGGCCGGCACCTGCACTTCGAGCTCGACGCGGTCAGTGCGCACAATCCTGAACAACGGCGCCCCCTCGTCGTACGAGGCACCCAGCGTGGCCATGACTTCCGCGAGCCGTCCGCCGATGGGCGCGCGGAGGGCAAAGGCATTGCCCGCCGCCGCGCCTCCTCCGATCCGCAAGGTCTCGTCGCGTTGCGCGAGGCGCGCCTCTGCCGCCTGAAAGCGCGCCTCGGCGACCGTCAACGCCCGACGCGCCTCCTCGACCCGTCGGGCGGGCACGGCGCGCGACGCAAGCAGTTGTTCGGCCCGCTGCTGTTCGACACCGGCCGCTTCGACAGCGGCCCGGGCTTCAGCGAGCTCGGCGACCAGCGTCGCACGATCCGCGCCGGCCGTCAGGCGCGGTTCCAATCGTGCGAGCACCTGGCCGGGCTGGACTCGTGCGCCGATGGATAACAGCACATCGGCCATGAGTCGGCCGGCCGCCGGTGCGGCGACTATGGCCTCACCGCCCGGAAGGGGATGGACGGTGGCCGGCGCCCGAATCGACGTCCGCACCTCGCGCTCCTGGACAAGCGCCGTGGCGAACTCGTTGACCCACTGCTGCTCCTTCAAGTACGCAATCGCCGTCGGGTCGTCGGACCCGCTTGGTGCCGCGACGCTCCGGGCGGCCTGGTCGTCGGGGAACACCGTGACGCTTCCGAGATCATGTCGATCCGAAAGTCCCGGCGCCTCGAGCAACAGCGCCAACCGGTAGCGTCCAGGCGCCGGAGGGACCTCCTCGACGCGGAATGCCCCCGGCCGCGACGGCGGTGGACTCTCCAGCACCGTCGGTCGACCACCAGCTTCCGGAGTGAGCTCGACGCTGGCCTGTCCGGCCGTCACCGGCTTGAAGTCGTCGAGTCTGGTCAGATGCACAGCGAACAGAGCCGGGCGTCCGGACACGAGCGTCGGATATTCCATGAACAGCTCGGTCTTCGCCGTCCAGTTCGTCACATCGAACGAAGGAAGCTCCGTCTGTGGGTTTCCGGCCGGGTCGCTCTGTCGAGCGCAGCCGGCCAGGGCGATCGTCAACAGAAAAACCGTGTCGGCAAATCGGAGTCTCGTTCTCATTAGGGAATCTCCCAGCCGCTGAGGAACGCGAGCTCGATCTCCGCCTGGCGTACGGCCGTATCGAGCAGTGCCTGACGTGTCCTGGACGCCGAACCAATCCGGTAGGCGTCCAGCAGTTCAAGAATGCCGCGTTCGCCGGCGTCGTAGCTCACCTGCGCGATGCGCTCGATCTCGTCCGCGCTGCTGACCGCCTGGTCGCGATAACGCGCCGCGGCGCGGCGACGTTCGACGACAGACACGCGGAGCGCCGTGATCTGCCCCCGCAGCGTGAGCCGGAAGGCCGCCGCCTGCGCCTGCGCCCTGACGGCTCGCGCGTCCGCCCGGGCACGCTCGGGCTGACCGTAGTCGAAGAGGGGGAGGGTAGCGTGCACGCTGAAGACACTGCCCAGGTTGCCGCCGGCAATCGTGGACGATTTCGTGCCGGCGACGATTTCCGGGTCCGGAAACTTCTGTCGTTGCGCGGCCTGGGCGGCGAAATTCGCCGCTTCCACTTCCTTGAGCAACGCCAGATACTCGCCGCGAGTCGCATCCGCCTGCTCGAAAAGCGCGGCCAGAGGCGGCAGATCCGGACGTGCCGACGGTCCACCGACCGCAACGAGCTGCGCCGGGTCAGACACGTTCGCAAGAAAACTGGCCAGAGCCGCCTGGGCACGGGCCCGATCCGTGGCGGCCAAGGCCAGGTCGGTCTCGACGTCGAGCAGTTCGCGCTGCGCCCGCAACCGATCGAAACCTGCTGTGTCACCGGCGGCTTCGCGTTGAGCCAACACGTCAGCGAGGTTCTTGAGCCTGTCGCCGGTCGCCGTCAGCTCACGTTCTCGAACCTGGGCCGATAGAAGGTCCGCGAACGTCAGACGCAAATCGGCCTCGAGGCGCCGCCTGTCATCGCTGACGCGGTTCGAGATCGCGGCGACGCTGGCTTCAGCCGACTCGACTTCCAACCCGCGACGCCCGGTCACCGGCAATGGCTGCGCGACCATCGTCAGATACTCGGTTACACCCGCCACCGATTCGCGATCGATGGTCAGCCGAGGGTTCGGCGTCCGCCCGGCGACGAGCACGTCAGCACGAGCCATCTCGATCGCGGTTTCGATGGCCCGAACACGCGGGCTCTCGCTCGACAGGCGGGCCAACGCATCGGACTCCGTGAGCATAAGCGACTGCGCGCCAGCACTTCCGGGCCCGATAGCCACGGCAAGTGCCGCGCAGATCATGCGTCTGCGCATAACACCCTCAGGTGAATAGTTGAGTCAGTACAGACGACGACCGAGGTCGTCAGAGACGGCTATGCAAAGGCAGGCGGTGCGCGGAACGGATGCGAAATCGCCCAGGGCGGATCGTGTACGGACGCGAAAACTTCTGCGATGAGAGGCTGGCTCAGTTGGCGGGCCGCCGGCTCTGGCTGAACAGGATGCAGAACGATTTCCGGTGAACGGTGTGCGAACCTCGAGTCTGGCGTGACGAACCTCGCGTCAAGCCACTGGGCCTCACCGTCTTCGGGGTGGTCGATGTCTGGCCCACCGTGATTGACGTGATGCAGGGCGACGTGGCGGTGGATGACCTCCGCATGGTGGCCGTCATCGCCACCCTCGGCGATATGAAGGTGCTCCTGCGGCAGGAATGCGAGGCCTGAAAGAGCCACGGCCGCAGCAGCCGCGACAATCCTGTGGATGACGCTCGAGACCCGCACGACCGCATTATCAGGGCCAGCGGATGAACCGTCAACCGAAACAGCCCTCGGACGGGCGGCCGGAAGTCAGTCGAGGGGCTTCAAAGCGAACTCAGGAACCACAGAAGAGCGGCCCGATCCTCCTGACCAAGCCGCTGATATGCCGCTCGAACCCGTTCAGCCTCTCCACGGTGGCGGAGTATGGCTTCCTCAGCGGTGGCGGCAGAGCCATCATGGAGCAAGGGCCTGCGAAACCTGAGACCCCACAATGCCGGCGTTCGAAACTCGTTAGGCTGCGCGGCGCCTTGCGGGATCCCGTCCCCGGTGCCGACGTCGTGCAGAAGCAGATCGGAGAAGAGCGCTACCGGCCGGCGGTGGAGCGGAGGGCTGACGCTTGGACCCGTGGGAAGAGAAGGGACGTGGCATGACGCGCATCCGAGGGCGCCGAAGATCGATTCGCCCCTGCGCATCGAGTCGTCGGCGGACTGCCGGGGGACCGGAGCCAGAAACTTCATGAAGCTCGCAAAGTTGTCGATTCCGCGGCGTCCGGTCCGAGGGTCGACCGCATCCTCCGGGTCGGGAATCGGATCGCACAGGCGCATCCGCGCCACGTCGACCCCGAACGCGAGTTCGCTCGCGAAAATGGCGTTCGTGATGCCCATCTCGTTGCGATAGGCATCCGCCCCGAAGACCAGGAGCGTCGCGTGCTGGGCTTTCCACCCGAATCGACCGACGCGGCGATCGCCCGTCGCGCGATCCACGATGACGGCGGCGCGACCGCTGATATCGTCACGGTCGCGATCGGAAGGATCTTCGAGGTCGAGCAGCGTCGAATCCTCGATGGCTTCTATGAGACCCGCACCGAAGAGCGGAACCGGCACGCGCCGTGCGATGACGTTGGCGCTCGCAGGGATGACCGGTTGGCAGGCGTGTCCTGGAACCGAAAACAACTGGAAGAGCGATTCGCCCGATTCGTCGATCGGCTGGAACTCGCCTGACGGCAGCCGGCGGCCGGCGCGCACTTCCGTGACGAGACCCCCGCCCCCGACCGCGGGGACGCTATGACAGGCCGCGCAGCTGGTCCCGTTGAATGCCGGGCCGAGGCCCTCCTCCGCGGTTTCCACCTCGAGGAAGTCATCCAGGCCGAGTCGGAATTCCTCGAACTCGCGGGGGGTCAGGCCCGCGAGCGGCGCGCCCGGCAGGCCCGGTCCCTGGGCCGCGACGATGGCGACTGTTCCCAGCAGCGATAGCGCGGTCAAACCGACAGCGGTTCGTACACGCAATCGTTCGCCGTTCGTGCCGACGCGTTCCCGCTTGGTCATCGTTGTTCAGCCTGACGTTCGAGGACGACGATTTCGCCCCGCATGAAGGAATGGCCCGCTCCGCAGACGTGAGAGCACTCGAACGTGTACCGTCCTGCCCGGTCAGGCGTGAAATCCACGGTAATCGTTCCCCGGCCTCGCTTCGGGATCTCCACGTTGAGGTCGGTTCCCAGAATGCGAAAGCCGTGGTCCGTATCCTGACTGCGCAGCTGAAGCCGCAGCGTCGTTCCGACCCGGGTCCTGATTTCAGAGGGGGTGAAGCTGAAACGTTCTGCGCTCACGTCCACGACCTGCTGTTCCCGCACGTCACCCGGCGTCTGCAGGAATACAAAGGCGCCGAGCGAGGCGCCGGCCAGCAGCAGAATGCAGAAGGCCAGGGCGGCACGCATCAGAACCACCAACCGATGCCGGCGTTGAACGAGTCGGGCGCGACGATTACGGTGCTCCGGTTCCGCTGGATGACGTAATCCACTTTGATGGCAATGTCCGGGTCGGGCCAGTACGTCGCGCCGACGATCCACGCGTCGCGATCGAATTCTTCCAGGGGAAGGTACCCATCCGGCATTCGGTACTGGGTATTGAAGTTCTCGTACCGGACGAATGCCCCCACTTCGCCGATCGACGGGCTGGAAGAAACTCGATAACCGGCCTCCAGGTAGCCGCCCCGAAGCGAGCGCGCCACATTCGGGTTCACGCCGGTCTGCCGGAAACGCGCGTCGTTGAGTTCCCCCGCGTTCAGAATCCCGACCTGAGCGAACTCGCCGCGAAGCTCGATGCGGTCGCGCGCGTAACGAGCGTCCATCTCGAACAGGCGGACGGGGACGTCGAATCGAGGCTGAAACTCGAACCCGGACCTGCCGGTCCAGAAGCTTGCCCCCGCAGTCAGCCCGGGCAGGCCAACGTATTCCAGTCGACCTGTTACGGCCGCTCGACCGATGTTCGTCTCGCCGCCCTTCTGGCGTCCGCCTCGGATTCCTTCATTGGCGCTGAATTCCGCAGCATTCAGCGGAGATCCGACGTAGGCCCGATACCTCCATCCCCGCCTGAGCTCGCCGTGGACACCCGCCCCGACTTCGAACCAGGTGGTAGGGATGATGACGGTGTCGACAAAGGGTCGCTCCACGCCGTAGAACACCGGTGGCTCGTGGCGTTCGTTGATGATGCCGACCGGCAAGAGCAGCATGCCGGCGCGAACGTTGAACGGTCGGGCCAGCAGAAAATCGACGTAGGCCTGCTCGAGCTCCAGCTCACCCGATTCCTCCAGCCCCTCGACGAAGGCATGCTCCAGCTCGAGTTCCCCGACGAATCGGATCCGGTCGGAGAAGCGATGCGTGATCAACAGGACGAAGCGGTGAAAGTCGAGCTGGCCGTCCTCGAGCGGAGGCAGCGCCTCGGGCCCCAGGAAGGGCTTCGTGTAGTGCATCTCCATGTAGCCCGAGAACGCGGTGGCGGGCTGAACCGGAGCGGCCTGGGCCAGAACGGTCGGTGGGGCCGCCCACGAGCAAAGCGCCGCTGCCATAGCGGCAAGTCGATATTTTGCAACGGTTCGCAGCATTGCACTCGTGAATTTCATGAAGTCTATACTCTTGACTTGTTCAGTAACAAGAGTTATTTTGATTTATCAAAATTCGATGGCAAACCTGACCCGACGCACCTGGCTTCAGACGACGCTCGCGGCGGTCGCGGGCGGCACGGCCATCGCTCAGCAGACCGGCCAGGACCGGGAGCGCGAGGCACTAGCTCACGCCAACCACTCAATGGGGACGGTCGGCCGCGTCGGCACCACGGTCTTCGACCCTTCGGTCTACCTTCGCGCCTGGAACTTCTCCAACCTGCCGGGCCCGGAGCGCGACAAGTTCTATCGGGAGACCCCCCGGCCGGATGGCACGCTGCTGCGGGACTACGAGTTCTATTCGGTCGACCGCGAGATCGAGATTGCTCCGGGCGTCTTCTTTCCGGCATGGACCTATAACGGGCAGGTGCCAGGGCCGACCATCCGCGCGACCGAAGGCGATCGGGTCAGGGTCACCTTCGTCAACCAGAGCGCACATCCCCATTCGATTCATTTCCACGGCTGGCATCCGCCGGCCATGGACGGCGCGCTGCCCGATCAGCAGGTGCTCCCCGGCGAGCGTTTCGTGTACGAGTTCGATGCCGAACCGTTCGGGCTTCACCTGTACCACTGCCACACGGTGCCGCTGAAGCGTCACCTCCATAAGGGTCTGTACGGCGCGTTCATGATCGACCCCCGTGAAAGCCGTCCGCCGGCGGACGAAATGGTCATGGTGATGAACGCGTTCGACACGAACTTCGACGTGGAAAACGAAGTGTATGCGGTGAACACCGTTGCCAACGCGTACATGCACGACCCGATCAGGGTGCAGGTCGGTCGGCTGGTTCGGATCTATCTCATCAATCTGACCGAGTTCGATCTGATCAACAGCTTTCACCTCCACGGCATGTTTTTCGACGTTTTCCGGACGGGAACGCGTGGGGCGAAGGCCGAGCACACCGACACGGTCATGCTGTGTCAGGGCGAGCGCGCGATTCTCGAGACGACGTTCCGATATCCGGGCGACTTCATGTTCCACGCGCACCAGAGCGAGTTTGCCGAGTTGGGCTGGATGGGACTGTTCAGGGCGGAGGCTGCAAGCCGTGACACGTAACGGGACCGTTCTTCCACCAGGGAGGGTGCAGCGGTGGCTCACGGGCCTCGCGCCGCTGGCGCTGCTCGCCGCGCTCATCGGCGGCCTCGTCTGGTGGGGGCCTGGAAATGCTCTCCGCGGCGACGGTTATCCACCCGTCGAGAGGCTGACTTTCCAGCGCGTCGAGCTGACGACGGACGGCATTGTCGTTCACGTGCTCAACGATGGGCCCGATGCGGTGCAGATAGCGCAGGTGCAGGTCGATGACGCCTACTGGATGTTCACGGCAGACAACCGCACGGCGCTTTCACACCTTGCGCGAACGACGCTGTCCATCCCGTACCCGTGGGTACACGGCGAAGCCCATGTCGTCCGGCTCGTGACGTCGACCGGGGCGACCTTCGACCACGAGATCGCCGTTGCGGTACCTACGCCGCAAGCCAACGTGAAGAGCCTGGGTCTGTTCACGCTCATGGGCGTGTACGTCGGCGTTGTCCCCGTGGCAATCGGACTTCTGTGGTTTCCCCTCGTGTCACAGATGAGCCGACGAGGCCTCGATTTCGTGCTGGCCCTCACGATAGGCCTCCTGTTGTTTCTCCTGCTCGACGCGGTCGGGGAAGGGCTGTCGGTCGCTGGAACGATGCCAGGTTCTTTTCAGGGCGCGACGTTGTTCGCGTTCGGCGCGCTGGCGGCCTACCTGGCACTCGAGGGTCTCGGACAATGGCTCCGCGCGCGGCGCGAACGGGCGAAGGCGGCACCGTCAACCGAGTGGGTGCTGGCGTTGCTCATCGCGGTCGGGATCGGCCTCCACAACTTCGGGGAGGGGCTTGCCATCGGGGCGGCCTTCGCCCTCGGCGAAGCGGCGCTCGGGACGCTGCTCGTCATCGGGTTCACACTGCACAACACAACGGAGGGGCTGGCCATCGTTGCACCGCTGGCTCGCGAACGTGTGCGCCTCGCAGACCTCGTCAAACTCGGGTTGATTGGAGGGGTGCCGACGATCGCCGGGGCGTGGCTGGGCGGGCTGGTGTACTCGCCGGTGTGGTCGGTGCTCTTTCTCGCCATCGGGGCCGGAGCCATCGCTCAAGTCATCCTGCAGATCGGGACGCAGACGGCCCGGGATCTGCCGCTGATGCGATTTCTTGCGACGGGGCACGTGATGGCCGGCCTGTTCGCCGGGTTTGCCGTGATGTATGCCACCGGGATGCTGGTTGGATGAACATGCCGCACCTGCCGAAACTCGTGAGGAGAATGACGGACGCGGGCGGTAAGACGCGCGCGATGCTGGTGTTTGCGGCATTCTCGGTCGTGGCCGGCGCCGCGCTGATTCCCGTCATCGCCAACCCGCGATCCGCCGCGCGGGAAATCGTGCTCGAGACGCGGAACATGACGTTCTACCTCGAGGGCTCGGACGTCCCGAATCCGACGCTCGTCGTCAAACGCGGCGAAGAGGTTCGTGTCATCGTGCGGAATCAGGAGCCGGGTATTACGCACGCGTTTGAGGTTGCGTCGCTGGCCGCGGCGATCGAACAGATTCAGCCGGGATCGACGGCCAGTCTGTCGTTCCGGGTGCCTGATACAGCCGGTCGCCACGAATACGTCTGCCTCCCGCATGCCAGGATGATGCGGGGCGTGCTGCTCGTCACCGAGTGACCGTTCCGGTCGAATCGGTCGCATCCATCGTCGACCACCACAAACGCCCCGTCCATACACGAGACTCCTCGGACATTTATACTGAGGGGATGCGTGCACGCTGGATATCCTTGTGACTGTACCCAAGGCCGAGTCCAGCGGGGAGGGCGATCGTGGAAAAAGACGTGGTGTGCGGAATGCAGGTCGACCCGGCGAAGGCTGCCGGGATGAGTCAGCTGGACGGCAAGACGTATTACTTCTGCTCGAAGGTCTGCAAGACGCGGTTCGATGCGAGCCCGGAGAAGTACACCAAGTAAGACGACGGGATGACGAGGGTTGGTGGTCCCTACTGCGTCGCGGCGCCGCCGGGCCGCATGACGGTCATCGGCTGGGCCATCCGCATGTTCCACATGCGTCCTCTGGCGGAAGGGATCCGGAGCCGGAAGAACACCTGAAGGGAGAGCGGATGTGAGTCATAGGAGGGCTCGAGCACTTCGGGTACCGCGTAGAACGTGATGGCGGCACCCAGGCCGCCTTCGAACCCGCGCACGCGCAGGAAATCCCGAACGGCCCCGAATGTGAACGCGCCGACCGTGTCGACTCGATCGTGCTCGACCGACGCGGCTCCTTCCGTGCCGAGAAGTTTGGCCGTTTCCACCTGCAGCACTTCGACTCTGCTGAAGAGCGACGTCAATCCCCTGTGTCGATTAATTTCACCAAACGTCGCGTGACGATTTCCATGGTCGGTCACGTTGAGCCCCCAGCCGCCGGCAACGGCTGTGAAGTCGTCGCCGGCGCGCTCGAGCCAGGCCCCTGACACGGTGGTCCGCTCGACGTCACCCGGTTCGAGCGCCTCGGGGTCGTTCAGATGACCGGTCGAGACCTGAAACTCCCAGCGGTCGTCGGGGCGGAACCACAGCCGTCCCGAGACCGAGTCGAGCTGGCCAAAATCGAAGTCCCAGCGGTGTTCGTCAGGTTCGCGGCCGTTGAAAACGGAGCCTTCGACGGTCCACCGTCCGTGGTCGACCGCAGCGGTCACGACGCCGAAGGCGATGTGAGTCGAGTCGAAGGTGTGATGCCCGAGCGGCGCAAATGGGACCTCGGCCGCTGACGGGCGGTGCATGAAGGCGACCGGACCCAGCGCCGGTTCGCCGGCCGGGCCGCCTGCCACGGTGAACGCCGTACGGTCGCTCAGGGAGAGTCGCCAGACGCCGGCGATCTCCATGAACAGGTCGTGCGGGTGCTGGTGATCGATGAGCGGCGCGTCGTCCACCACCTCACCGGATTGAAAGAGTTCCCGGTAGCCGTCCTTCCCATGTGCCGCGGCTTCCAGGCTGAGCATTCCCGTCACCGTGAACAGGCCGCGTGAAGTGTTGCGGCTCGCCATGCCCATCCACCAGTGCGGGACGGCGAACTCGTCCCCGCCCCGGAGGCCACCCTGATGGTTGTACGCGGGAAAGACAACGCCGTCCTGCATGAACTGCCAGGTGGTTCCCATCGCCATGTTCATATGCTGGCTGTGGTCCTCCTGAGTGGCTGGAGCGTCTTGAGCCGATGCCGGCGTCGACAACACGAAGCTCGCAACGATGACGAACAGAGCAAGGAGCACCCGATGGCGCCGGAGCGAAGTCATGACGTTCCTCCATCAGCGACACACGTCGAACCAGGCGCGACCGGACTGGTCACGCCGCCCGTCAGAACTGGTGAACGGTGGCTAGATGCGAAGAGGAGAACGCCGCGGCGGGGTTGTGAGGCCAGGTGGAGAACCTGAATCGGATTCAGGTCGCGCGGACATCAACCAGGGTGTGTGGGGGACTCGGTCGATAACCGCCGGCAGGTCCGGCGACTCGAGGGGTCTGGCCGTCGAACTGCCGTGTGATACATCGAAAGCGATCACCCCGTCGTGATCGTGACCACATCGTTGCTGGCGAGGCGAATGGTGCTCGCGGCGGGTTGGAGACGCTTGATGGTCGTGACCCGATGGACTCTCGTGGAGCATTCGGGGTGCGGTTTCGCACTCCGTCAGGCACTCGGCAGCCAAGAGGGGAGCCGCTCCGATCGTCAGGCTCACCAATAGAGCCGTCAGCGGGCGAATCATCTCTGGCGATCGTAACACGGGATCACAATCAGAAGGCGACCGTGAGCCCGACTCTGAACGTGCGAGGAATGGAGGGGTGGGTATGGATGTCGTCCACTCCTTCGAAGGGCTCGTCAGGCAGTCGTGACGTGTAATAGTAATCGACGTCCGCGACGTCCGAATCGAGGAGATTGAATCCTTCAAGCATCAACCGCACGCGTTCGTTCAAGCCGACGCCGATATCGCCGTTCCAGATCGTCGTGGAATGAGACGTGACGCTCCCATCTTCGGTGAGCGGCCGGGGACCGAAGTGGCGCAATCGAATGCTGCCGAACACCTTTCTGCTGGGTTCGATCGTCACTGCTCCCGAGAGCACACGATCCAGCGCGCCGGGAATGAGATTGCCCGCCGGATCATCGTCGGTGAACCGCGCGCGCGAAAACGAGACATCCGCTTCTGCGGTCAGCCACGGATTCAGCCGGAGATAGTTCGTCCATTCAACGCCGAATCGGCGGCTTGGGCGGCTGGCCTCTGTGACGCCAGCATCACCGACGAAAAGCAGCTCGGAATCGAAGCCGAGGTACCACAGCGCCGCCGTTGACTGCAGGCCGCGAAAACGCACCGTCCGAACACCGATTTCCGCGCCTCTGGCCTGCGTGAGCAGTTCGAGAGCCTCGGTCGGTTCGCCTGTGATGGGGTCGACGGTGAGCGTCGCGCCTCGCGCGTCGTTGCTGTGATAGCCGTAGCCGCCGTTCACGTAGAACTCTGTGCCGCGCCACGGCCCAAGGACCGCCGTGAACTTGGGGCTCGCCACGGCGTCCGTGCCGCTCCCGGTGTTCAGCGGATTGCTGGCGTTGACGTCGAAGGCGAATACATCACCTCGCAGGCCGATCGTGGTCCGAAACGTACGGGTCCATTCGATGTCGGACTGCCCGAAAAAGCCGACCGATGTCTGCCCGACGTTGTCGTCGCGATACGTTGCCACGCGCCGCTGCGCGATCGTCTTGAAGAATCCGATCTGATCCATGGCGTCGTGGCGGAGTTGCACGCCGACCGCTGATTCGACGTGGCGGCCGGCGAATTCTCCCAGACGCCGATAGGTGACCCGCCCTCCCGTTATCCACCGGCGATCCGCCTGCTCGAACTGATCCCCGTTGATGGGATCGTCCAGGTAGTAGGTGAAGTTGGAAAACAGGTTCAGTCGATAACGCACGGCAAACGCGGTCACCCGTGTTGACGCATTGCTGCCGGCGCGCTGACCGTCGAAGGTGAAACTGTACCTGCCGGTGCTGCCTCCATCGGTCGGGTCGATGCTGCCGAACCTCGTAATCAGCCCGCTATCGATCGCCCGCTGGGGTACCTGGTCCGTCGAGTTCCAGTCAGCTGCGTACCCCATGCCGGTGATGGAGAACCCGTTACGGGTATCGCCTCGACTGAATCGCACGATTCCGTTCATCTTCCCCAGGTCATCGGGCGATTCCCACGGCCCGTCGTTGTGAGCGACTTCCAGACCAGCCAGGAGGGTTCCGGAGCCGACCTCTGGCGACGCGGCGGCGAGGATGCGACCCCATCCCTGGCCGCCGCCACTGACCGAGATGATCGGACGATCCAGCTGGTTGACGTAGTTGATGTTTGCCGAGCCCGCTGCGGAGAAGTCGCCGTCCTCCGCGAAATACGGTCCCTTCTTGAACTGTACGCCGCTGATCAGCTCGGGCATCAACAGGTTCGTGTCGGAGTACCCGTGGAAATGCGCGCCTGTCGGCGTGTTGATCGGCATGCCGGCGATGGTCGTCGCAAAATCCGACCCATGATCGAGGTTGAATCCCCGCAGGTAATACTGGTTCGCCTTGCCCTCGCCGCTATGCTGACTTGCGATCAGTCCCGGCACGGCCTCGAGCACTTCGGCGGGACGCATGAGCGGTCGCGCCTGGAGCTGCGCGGCGGTGATCGCGCCCTGGCTCGCCGCGCTGGCCACCCCGACGAGATTTTCGGCAGGGTTTTCCAGATCCGCGATGTTGCGAAAGGTCTCGGTTCCCGTCACGACGACATCAGCGGTCAACGACAGACCGAGCACCGCGTCGGCCGTAATGGTCTGGCCGGCCACGACGGCGAGGTTTCGGCGGACGAGCGTGAAGTTGATCAGCTTGAAGTTGATTTCGGCTGGTCCGGGCGGAACCTTGTCGAGGCGATACGCCCCGGCCCCGTCGGTCGTCGCTTCGATTTCAGTGGCGCCGGCGTGGAGATCGACCGTGACGCCCGGCAGCACGCCGCCGGTCTCGTCCTTCACCACGCCGGTGACCGTTCCGCCTGTCTGTGCCGCGCAAGGTGACGCCAGGCAACCGCAGACGACAAGCAGGGCAAGCTTTCGCATGGTCGTCTCAGCGTACATGACAGATCGAACGCCGAGCATTAATTCTTCGTCAGAATCGAGCACGCGAGGCGGCGGGCACCCTAGTCGATCGCTTTCACCGGCACGTCGAAATGCACGGTGTTGACGACGCCGTCACGTTGCAGTTGGACCCAGATGCGGTACGGCTGCGCGCGCGGGAACACCACGGCGAACTCGAGCATCGGCCCGCCGTCCGCGAACGTCGGATGCTCGTGCATCATGTCGATCAGGTCGTCGCTCACAGCCAGCAAGTGCGCCCAGACACCAAGGTATCGCTGCAATCGATCGCCCGGGTCAATGGTCAAGCGCAGCTGGGTGCGATTGCCAGCGATCGGCGCGTCCGGAATCACTTCCAATGCCGCGCGGAGGTTTGCGCCAGCTTTGGCGGAGTAGTCGCGCGCGAGATGGGGTGCAGGGGGAGCGGGCCCTGGGACCAGGACGGTCTGCGTGATGAGCTGTGGAGTGGCGCCTTCGGGATAGAAGTCGCCCAGGATCCGGAACATGCCTGCCTTGGGGAACACCAACGGGTATTGAAACGTGCCTTCGCCAATCAGCGTCGGGTGACCGTGCTCGAAGAACTCGAGGTCTTCGCTCACGACGAACGCATGGAACAGCCGCTCGTGTACGACGGTGAAGCGCGGAACCGGTCGGTCTTTCCACGGATCATGCACGCGAAACTGCAGGACCGCGGGATCGAGCGCGTGGGGCGCCTGGGGGATCACCGAAAGGTCCATGTGAAACTCCGCCGGTTCGGGAATGCCCGCGACGAGCGCCATGCCGCATCGTCGGCAGGTGCCCGGATTGTGAGAGCGGACGTCGGGATCCATCGGGCACACATAGATCGGATCGGTGGAAGGATCGGGAAGGGGCGCGGCTGGTGCGGAGAGAAGGGGGACCGGAGCATCGCGTCCGCCGGACCCATCCGACTGGATCATCACAGCAGAGAGACAAACGCCAAGCACGCCACCGATCCACGCGCGCATCGTTCTACTATTCAGCGTCCGCGGCGGGTTGTCAAAGAAGCACGTCGGCCGTGTGTCGCTATACTGGACCTGATGAAACACTCGGCCATCCTGGCGAGCGTGATCCTTTCCACGTCGGCTCTGGTAGCCGCTCACGACATGGGCTCCATGGTGACCTGGAATCGGGAGATCTCGCGCCTTGTGTACGACCGGTGCGCTTCGTGTCATCGACCCGGCGGCGCCGCGTTCTCGCTCGTGACGTACAGCGAGGCGCAGCAAAACGTCGTGGCGATCAAGGAAGCCGTGCTGTCGAGACGAATGCCGCCGTGGGGAGCGGTCAAGGGCTTCGGGAGTTTTCGAAACGATCAGGCGCTGACCCAGGAGCAGATCGAGCTCGTCGTGACCTGGGTCGAGAGCGGGGCGCGGCGGGGGAACAATCCGCTTGCGCTCCCGAAGCCTCCGCAGACGCGGTCCGAACCTGTGTTCGTTCCGTCCCCACGGTCTGTCGCGGTGAGCGGAGACGTGGTGCTCGATCGGGCGCTCCTGCTCGACGGCGTCTTCCCGGAACGCGTGCCCGAGGCCTCCTCGATGAGGATCGTCGCTCGTCGGCCGGACGGCTCCGAGGAGCCGATCGTGTGGCTGCACGGGTACGCGGCGGTGACGCCTCATCCGTTCCTGTTTCGGAAGCCACTCAGCCTGCCTGCGGGCACCGCCCTCCTTGGCGTGCTCCCGTCTGCTCGGGTGCTCTTGATTCCTGCGGAAACACGCTGAGTTCGACGGCAGACGACCCGATTCGCCTGTTCAGGAACTCTTCAGGTGCGTTTCCTACCTGTCTTTGCTTAACTCAAGGCAACTCAATCGGGCGCCGATAACTTTTCACAAGGAAAGATCCCCATGAATTGGAGGCGATCATTGTTTGATCGAAAGGTGTTGTTCGCGGGGTGGATGGTCGCGGGCGTCGGACTGTGTGGTGGTGCGAGCGCGACGTTCGCGCAGACGCCTCAAGCGCCGGCGCAGATGAACATGGCCGATCATCGCGGCGGAATCGCGGGGACCGTCAGGGACGCGGCTGGTGCGCCGGTGGCCGGGGCAAATGTGACGGCGACCAACGCGGACACCGGCGCGCAGTACATGGCCGTGGCCGACGCGCAGGGCGCGTACACGTTCGCCGGCGCTCTGCCGCCGGGCAAGTACGACCTGTCGGTCGAATTGGCGGGGCTCACGACATTTCGTCAACGGGGCGTCGACGTGGCGGCCGACGCGACCGTGCAGTTGAACATCGCCCTGGATGCGGCGAACGCGGCCCAGGCGGCTCAGGTCGACCGCGATCAGCTTCTGCAGAAAATCGCGACGCTGGAACAACGCATCAGCGATCTCGAATCGAGCGCCGTGCTGTCCGAGCCCGAGACGCGCGTCAGACGTGTCGAGGTGTTCATCGACGAGAACGGCAACCAGCTCGACGAGCCCGCGCCAGGCGCCACGCCGACGATTACCTACCAGCGGGAGCGGGTCTACCGTCGGCAGACGATCAGTGAAAAGATCGAGGAAGCTCTTGAAGACGCCGAAAACCGGAAGGTGGGCGTCGGGGTGGACGCGGCCATCGCCACGCAGACCGCCCGACGCACCGAGGGGCCGCAGGACCCGGACCACAGCGCGTACGCCCTCGCGTCGGCGGACCTCTTCTTCACCGCGGGACTTGCCCAGTACACCGTCTTCTTTGCCGACATCGTCGGTCTGAGCGGGGCGCCGCCGGATGCGGAGATTCCCTCTCTCACCTTGTTGAACGGGTACACGGCGCGGCTCGTCCGGCAAAACGAGCTGAACCTGCGCGAAGCCTGGATGCGCACGGAGCTGTTCGGCCAGCGGCTGGCGCTGACGGCCGGCCGGTTGGACTTGACGAACTATTTCGATTCGAACGCCATTGCGAACGACGAGAGCACACAGTTCATCAGCGACGCGCTCGTCAACAATCAGATGCTCGGCCTGGCCAGCAACGGCACCGGGTTTGCGACCGAGTTCGATCCCAAGAACGGGTTCCGGCTGAAGTTCGGGCTCCAGCAGAGCAACAACGACGCGACGAACCTGTCGGACTCGCTCTACACCTTGACGGAAGTGGGGTATGCGCTGACGCCGTTTGCTCTGCCGGAAGGCGCCTATCGGGTCTGGTTCCGCACCGACAACACGTCGCAGGAGGTTCGAACCGGCGTCGGGGTCAGCATCGATCAGAAGCTCACGCCGGTGTTCGGCGTCTTCGGGCGGTACGGCCAGCAGGAGTTTGGCCCGGATGTCGATCGGGATCACTTCTACAGCGTCGGTGTCGGTTTTCAGAACGGGTTCATCTTCAACCCCCTAGACACCTGGGGCATCGGGTACGCCCAGATGGATTTGAGCGAGGGAGAGGGTGAAAAGCTCCTGGAGGGCTACTACAATTTTCACCTGACGGAGCGGTTGCGATTGTCGTTTCACCTGACCGGTGTCTTGGACGAGCCGGTCTCAGAGAACAAGTTTGGCTACCTGCTGCCAGGCATTCGATTCCAGGCGGCCTTTTAAGTGGTTCGACAATGGACAGTTGGGGAGGGGGAGTAATGCGTAGCAAGCGAGGACTCTGGACGATCGCCGTGCTGGTCGTCGCCGGCATGGGCGGCGCGCTGGCGGTCACCGGTTTGAGTGCTCAAAGCGTCAAGGTCACCGATCCGGCGTCGGTGCTCCTCATCGTGAACCGCGATTCGAACGACATCGCGTTCATGGACCTCAAGACGCGCAAGATGCTCGGCCGCACGTTCCTCGGGAACAACGTGAATCCGCACATGGTGATGATGTCTCCGGACGGCCGTTATGTCGTGACCGGGGGCACGAGGGCCAACAAGGCGTTCATCATCGACACGCGGACGCTGCAGCTGGTGAAGACCATTCCGGTCGATATCGCCCCGGAACATCTCGCGTTCTCGCCTGACGGCCGTTGGTACTACCAGGGCAACCCGGATGGAGATTCCATCTCGGTGATCGACATGCAGTCGTTGAGCAAGATCAAGACGATTCCCGGGTTCGTCGAGCCGCTCAACGTCACGTTCCTGCCAGACGGGTCGAAGGCCTATGTGGGCAACTACGGGGCGCACTGGGTCGGGGTCATCGACGTCAGACGGCACGAACTGCTGAAGAAGATTCCGATCGGCGAGGTCCCAGGCGTCGCGAAGCTTGATCCGGCCAAGTATCTGGGCGAGATCAAGGGCATCAACATCGCAGCCCTCTCGAACGACGGGCGATATCTGTATGCGGCCGATGGCACGCTTGGCGTGGTGGGCGTCATCGATACCCAGACCGATCGCGTCATCAAGGTCATCCGGGTCGGACAGGATCCGTGGCGCATCTACATGGGTCATGACGGTCGGTACGGGATCACGGCCAACAACGGGGACGAGACGATTTCGATCATCGACACCCGGACCAACAGCGTTGCTGCGACGCTCGAGGCCGGACCCAACATGACGGGGATCAACTTTGCCCAGGGCAAGGCGTTCGTCATCAGTTCCACGAGCGGCTTCGTCTACGTGTACGATATGAACAGTCTCAAGCCGGCAGGGCGCATCAAGATCGGCACCAATGTTCAGTTGGAGACCGCAACAACCGATACGGCCGAAGAAAAGCTCTATCTCGCCGAATCGACGAACCACCAGGTAGTCATCATCGATGCGAAAACTCATGCAATCGAGCGGGTCACCAACGTCGGGCTGTTCCCGTGGGGCACGCACGTCATGGACAGCAAGGACAACTATTGCCACTGACCGTGCCCGTCTTCTGACGGCGTCGGCCCTCTTCGTTGCGTTTGCGACACCGGCGGCCCAGGGCGTTCGCGACCACACGCGATTGACGCCCGATCGGTCCAC
Source organism: Vicinamibacterales bacterium (assembly GCA_035537875.1). Taxonomy (GTDB): domain Bacteria; phylum Acidobacteriota; class Vicinamibacteria; order Vicinamibacterales; family CAVVIG01; genus DATLLJ01. Next base: position 67,726 of record DATLLJ010000086.1, read on the forward strand.
GGCGATTACCGAGTCGCAGGCGACCGAGCTGACGTTGACGCTGACCGAGGCCGCCGTCCGGCCCATCCAGGTGTGGGTCCGGACGGCTGGTGTGATCGATCCCTCGCGCAAGATCATCACGGCTGGCGTATCGCTCGCCGAGTCGATGCTTGTGAGCGTCGGCCAGCGGGTGCGCGCGTTTCCGCCCGAATCGCGTTCGCGGATGTATCAGGCCCGCGTGACAACGGTGGTGCGCCAGGGGGACCGCGCGACCGTCGGCGTGACGCTCGTCGGTCCTGGTCTCGAGAACAGCCGTCGGTACGTCCTGGAGATCGTCACCGAAAGCGGCGAGTTCCTGTCTGTGCCCAACGAGGCGATTCTCGAAGCCGGCGGTATCCGTCGCGTGTACGTGCAGGAGGCAGACGGCGGGTATGTCCCTCGGGAGATCGAAGCCGGTGTGCAGGGCGAGTTGTTCACCCAGGTGCTCCAGGGCCTCAAGCCCGGGGAGCAGGTGGTCACCACCGGGAGTTTCTTCATCGACGCGGACCATCGCCTGAAGGGACCCTAGCGACGCCACATGATCGCCTCGATTGTCCAGAACGTCATCCGCTTTCGCTGGATCGTGTGGAGTGCTGTCGCGGCGATTGCGGTGCTGAGCGCGATCGCCCTTCGCACCGCAGCCCTCGACGCCATTCCCGACATCTCCGACCCCCAAATCATCGTCTACGCGAAATGGCCCCGCAGCCCGCTGCTCATCGAAACCGAAGTGACCGAGCCCATCGTGCGAGCGCTCGCCGGATCGCCCGAGATTCAGTCGATCCGCGCCACCTCACACATGGGCTATTCGTTCATTTACGTGATCTTGAGCCACCCGCGCGAGCGGACGGCGGTGCGGCAATTCGTGACGGACCGGCTGAATGCGATCCGGTCGCAGCTGCCAGCCGACGCCGTGGTCACGATCGGTCCCAATGCGAGCAGCATGGGGTGGATCTTCCAGTACGCCCTGCTCGATCGGCAGGGGCTGCACGATCTGCGTGAGCTGCGAATTCTCAACGAAAGCCAGATCAAACCCGTCTTGCAGTCGGCGGCTGGCGTCGCGGAAGTCGCCTCGGTTGGCGGTCTCGAAAAGCAATATCAGGTCAAGCTGTTCCCGCCGTTGCTCAGCGAGCGCGGGATCACGCTTCCGCAGGTGCTGGAGAGTATCCGGGGCGCGTTCCAGGAGGCAGGCGGGCGCACGATTGAGGTCACGAATCGGGAATATCAGCTGCGGGGGGGCGTCGGCGCCGAGAACATCAACGCGCTCGAGTTTCTGATCCTGGCCAGAGATCGAGCCGGTCAGCCGGTCAGGCTGAACGAGGTCGGGTACGTGCAGGTTGGCTACGACCTGCGGCGTGGCATCGCGGATCTCGACGGCGCGGGCGAGGTCGTCGGCGGCATCGCCGTCATGGAGCAGGGGCGCAACGTGCTGGCGGTCACGACCGAGCTGCTGCTGAAACTGGAGGATGTTCGGCGCGTTCTGCCCGAAGGCGTTGAAATCATTCCGACCTACAACCGATCGACCCTGATCTGGGAAACCTTGACCAACTTCCTCAAGACGCTCATGTACGAGCTGCTCGTCGTGATCGTCGTCATTGCCGTGGCCCTGCGAAACGCCCGTGCCGCCGTCGCGCCCGTCTGCGTGCTGCTGCTGGGCACGCTCTTTACCGTGCTGCCGCTCGCGGCCTTCGGTCAGACCATCAATCTGTTCTCCCTGGCCGGCCTGGCCATCGCGATCGGCGAAATGGCCGACGCGACGATCGTGATCGTCGAAAACTGCGCGGCTCAGCTCGCCAGAAGCGGCATCACCACCGCGACCGAACGAATGCGAATCATCGTACGATCCACTGCGGCGATGACGCGGCCGCTGCTGTTCTCGATGCTCATCATCGTGACGTCCTTCCTGCCGATCTTCTTCCTGGGCGAGCGCGAGGGCCGCTTGTTCAACCCGCTGGCCTTCACCAAGACGTTCGCGATGGCCTTCTCGACGCTCCTGACCTTGTTCGTGCTTCCGGCCGTCATCGTGTGGGTGTTCCGGACGCCGCTCGCGGACGCCGACCCGGGCCATGCCCGCGAAAGCCGGTTCGTGCGGGCATATCGCCTCGCCTTGATGGGGGCGATCCGCTACCGATACGGGTTCGTCGCCACCGGCGTCGTCGTTCTGCTGGCCGCTGCGGTCGTGATGATGCGCTTCCAGAAGGACTACATGCCCGAAATGGAAGAGGGTTCGATCCTCTACATGCCGACCACGCTCCCTGGCCTGCCGTCGCGAGAGGCGGGCTGGATCGTCCAGCAGATGGACAGGAAACTGAAGGCGTTCCCCGAGGTCGAACGCGTGTTCGGCAAGCTCGGGCGTGCCGACAGCGCCACGGATCCGGCGCCGGTCGAGATGATCGAGACCACCATCACGCTGAAGCCGCAATCGGAGTGGCGGGAGGGAATGACCAAGGACAAGCTCGTCGCCGAGATGAACGAGTCGCTGAAGATCGTGGGCTACGTCAACAGCTGGACTCAACCCATCGGCACCCGCGTGATGATGCAGGACACAGGAATTCAGACGCCGGTTGGTCTCAAGGTCAAGGGGAAGGATCTCGCCACGGTGCAGCAGGTGGCGCAGGACATCGAGCGGCTGCTGCGGGACTTCGCAGAGACGCAGTCGGTCATCGCGGAGCGGATCTCCCAGGGCTATTTCGTGGACGCTCAGCTTAATCTCGAGCGGATGGCGGAGCGCGGAGTCACGATCGACGAGGCCCTGCCAACCGTCAGGTTCGCGATTGGCGGTGACAACGTCATCGGAATTCGCGAGGCCGACAAGACCGTCGTGCCGCTGGCCATTCAGTACTCGCCCGAATATCTCGACACGCTCGACAAGGTACGATCCACGCCCGTGGTGACCGGAGACGGCCGATCGATTCCACTCGCCGAGATCGCGGATGTCGCCGTTCGCGAGGCCCCGGAAATGATCCGCAGCGATAACGGCGAGCTGGCCGCGTACGTGTACGTGTATCCACGCGCCGTGACGGCCACCGAGTACGTGGAGCGCGCCCAGGAGTATCTGCGCGCGAACCTGACGGTGCCCGCGGGCTACTCAATGGAATGGACCGGCCTCTATCAGTATGCCCAGGACGCCAGGTCGAAGCTGAGCATCGTCGTGCCGGTGACGCTCGTCATCATGTTCGCGCTGTTGATGATGGCATTCAGGTCCGTAGCCGACAGTTCGCTCATCATGTTGTCGGCGCCGCTGGCCCTCGTGGGCGGCGTCTTCCTCCAGTGGTATCTTGGCTACACGATGACGACAGCCGTCATCATCGGCTACGTGTCGTTGTTCGCGGTCGCCATTCAGACCGGCATCATCATGATCGAGTTCATCCGCGAGGCGCTCGCGCACAGAACCGAGGCTCAGTCGTACATGGACGCCGTCGTCGAGGGGTCGGTCGCCCGTCTCCGGCCGAAGCTGATGACCGTGGCCACGACCGTGCTCGGGCTGTTGCCGATGATGCTCTCGAGCGGATCGGGGATGGACATTACCAAGCCGATCGCGGCACCGACGTTCGGCGGGATGATCAGCTCGACGATTTACGTGCTCTTTGTCATTCCCTGTCTCTTTGCCATCGGGGACGATATCCGCCGCCGCTGGCCCGAACGGTTTTCTCCCCGGTACGCTGCCGCCCCGATGACTGGAGAAGAGTCGTGATTCGAAGGGGCCGTCCCGCTCTTTGGTTGTTGCTCATCCCGCTCGGTATCGTCTGGGCCGCATGCTCCCAGAGTGCGCAGGAGACGCTGAAGGAGCTCCAGCGGCAGAGGGAGGGAGCCGTCGATGTCGTGCTGCTGTCGCCCGGAGACGGGTTGCATCATGGTAGAGACACGTTCACGGTCGAATTCCGGTCGGTATCGAGCGGCAATCTGGTCGATGTGGGGACGGTGAGCGCCAGCGCGAACATGCCGATGGCCGGCATGCCCATGATGGCAGGCATGATTGACGTTGCCAGGACCGACGTCGCCGGGCGATACGCGGCCACGGGAAACCTGGCGATGGTCGGAACCTGGCGCTTGACGGTTCAGTGGGAAGGCTCCGCCGGACGCGGATCGGTCACGTTTCCGGCGTCGGTTCAGTAAAAGGCGTCAGGCGGCGTTCGTCGGACGAGCCCGCTCGGCCGGCGGACGAGCGACTTTGGTCGCCCGCGGCAGCGTGATGCGAAACGTGCTGCCCACGCCCTGATCGGGCTCGAGCGTGAGCGTCCCACCGTTGGCCTCGACCGCCCACCGGGAGATCGACAAACCGAGCCCCGTGCCGCCAATCGGCCCGAAAGGAGCCTGCCCGCCGCGCTCGTAACGACTGAAAATCCCGCTCCGCAGCTCCGGCGGGATGCCTGGACCGTTGTCGATCACGTCGATCGTGACGCCGGCGGCCATCTCGGCGACGCGCACGCGAATCCTGCCGCCGGCCGGCGTGTACTTGATGGCATTGTCTACGAGATCGATGAGCGCCTGTCGGAGGACCTGGCGATCGCCGATGCCCCGGGGCGAGCCCGCCTGCTCGACCGTGAGCAGCTGCTGCTTTTCCTCCGCCAGCACGCCCAGGTGGCCGGCTACGTCCTCAGCCAGCTCACGAAGATCGATGACTTCCTGGGCCAGCTTCGTCTGTCCGGTCTCGGCGCGTGACCATCGCAGGAGTCGATCGACGAGCGATGCGAGCCGATCGACTTCCTCGAGCATGCTGCCGATGATGCCGCGATAGGCCTTCTCGTCCCGACGCTCTCGCAGACCGACTTCGCCGACGCTTCGAATCGCGGTGAGCGGAGTCCGCAGCTCGTGCGACACGTCGGCGGTGAACCGCCGCATCTGTTCGAACGATTCCTCCAATCGGCCGAGCGTCTCGTTGAAGACGGAAGCCAGACGGCCCAGCTCGTTCTTCGGGTTCCCGATCGGCAGGCGGTCGTGCAGCCGATCGGCGGTGATTGACTGAGCGTGCTCGGCCATGCGCTCAATCGGCGCCAGCGCGCGCCGTGCGAGCGAGTACCCGAAGATGCCGGCCGCGACGACGCCAATTGGCAGGCCGAGCAGCAGGATTAACAACAGTCCCCGCATCTCGTCGCGCATCAGCAGCTCGGAGCGGGCCACCTGGATGATCACGCGCTTGTTGCTGACCGGTTGCCCCGCTCGGTCGTAGAACCGCAGCGTCGTCGGCGACGTGAGCACGCGGTAGGTGGTGTCCTCGGCTGGAATCGACACGATGGCGTCCCCAGACTGGGTGAGCAGCTTCTCTGCCTCGGGGAGCGGATCCACTTCAGCCTTCGTCGTCCGGTAGATAACCTCGCCGCGGTTCGAGCTCGCGCCACAGCCGGCGTCGTCCGTACACCAGACCTGCAGCCACGGGGTGTTGCTGCCGAAGCTGCTTTCTTCCTCGAACCATCTGAGCGAACCGTCCGGCAGCTGGTCGGCCATCGCGGCGGCCCACTGGTAGTCGTAGCGAATTTCGGTGTCGAGCGAGTTCGACGCGTTGCGACTGACGAAGATGTAGACGCCGGTGGCGTAGACGGCGAGCACCACGATCATGGCGGCGACGTTCCAGAACGTCAGAGAGATCCGCAGACTGTGGGATCGCAACCAGGTCAGCATGCTCACCCCTCATCCTCCCGCAGCATGAACCCCACGCCGCGCACGGTCTGAATCAGCTTGATGGGACAGTCGGCGTCGATCTTGCGCCGAAGCCTGGCGATGTGCACGTCCACCACGTTGTCCAGCGACGTGGTGCGCGCCGCCTCGTGCCAGACGTCTCGGGCGAGCGTGTCGCGCGAGACCACCTGGCTCTCGTACCGCAGCAGGTACTCGAGCAGCTCGAATTCCCGAAGCGTCAACTCGATCTTCCGCCCGCCGCGCGTCACCTTGCGCGTCACGAGATCCATTTCCAGATCGCCGATGCCCAGGCGAGTGGCGCCGGTCGAACCGCCACGACGGAGCAGCGCACGGATCCGCGCCACGACCTCGACGAACGCGAACGGTTTCACGAGGTAATCGTCGGCCCCGCTGTTCAACCCCGTCACGCGGTCGTCCAGCGTATCGCGGGCCGTCAGGACGAGCACCGGCGTCTGAAACCCCTGCTCCCGCAGTGTCGTCAGCACCTGGAGACCGTCTCGTCCCGGCAGCAGCAGATCCAGCAACACGACGTCGAAGGGGTCCGTCTTGAGCCGCACCAGGGCCGCCTCGCCCGTGTGCTCGACGGTCACGTCGTAGCCTTCCCCTTCAAGCCCTTCCTTGAGTGCGCTGGCGACTTTGTGTTCGTCCTCGACGACGAGCACACGGGCTGCCTCGGACTCCGGTTTCGTCTTCTCCTGGGACTTGACCAAGATGTTCATCAGTTTCTCAAACCGCCCGTTCCGTCTCGAGCAGCTTCATGCTGGCCGCCGGATAGCGTTCGCCGACGGCGCTTCCGATCGGAAAGGCCTGCTCGAGGTCGGCGATCTCTCGAGCAGTGAGCAGAATATCTGCGGCCTCGGCGTTGGCCTCGAGGTAGCGCCGGCGCTTCGTGCCGGGAATCGGCACGATGTCGTCTCCCTTCGCGAGCAGCCAGGCGAGTGCGAGCTGGGGGGCAGAGCAGCCTTTCGCGCGCGCCATCTCTTCGAGCCTCAGGACCAGCGCGACGTTCTGCTGCAGGTTGTCGCCCTGAAAGCGGGGAAGACCGCGGCGGACGTCGTTCTGCTCGAGCCGATCAAGATCTTTGACGCTGCCGCTCAAGAAGCCGCGGCCCAGTGGACTGAAGGGGACGAAGCCGATGCCCAGCTCCCGGCAGGCGGGGATCACCGCGCGCTCGGGCACCCGCGACCACAGTGAGTATTCGCTTTGAAGGGCCGCGATCGGGTGCACCTTCTGCGCACGCCGGAGCGACTCTGGGCCCGCCTCTGACAGCCCGAGAAAGCGCACTTTGCCCTCTCGTACGAGATCGGCCATGGCGCCAACCGTGTCCTCGATTGGCACCTTGGGATCGATCCGGTGCGCGTAGAACAAATCGATGACGTCCACGCCGAGACGAGCCAGGCTCGCCTCACAACAGGCCCTCACTCGCTCGGGACGCGCATCGACATCGGTCGCCGGGCCGCTGGGCCCGGGGATGAGCCCGAACTTGGTGGCGAGTTGCACCTCATGACGGCGGCCGGCGATGGCCTTACCGACCAGCGTCTCGTTGGCGCCCCGTCCGTACGCGTCCGCCGTGTCCAGGAACGTCACGCCCAGATCGAGCGCGCGGTGGATCGTACGGATCGACTCGGCATCGTCGGGCGCTCCGTAGCTCTGCGACATGCCCATGCAGCCGAGACCGATCGCCGACACGGTCAGACCGCCCGTGCCCAGTTGCCGTCTTCTCATAGGAAGTAATATACAATGCCCTCAGATTGCAGGTTTTTCAACAGGTTAGGAGAAACGATTCCATGCGGAAACGCACTGCCGGCGTCATCGCGATTCTGGCTTGCCTGGTGGTTTGGGCGCCCGCGCTCGCGCAATATGGCCATCCCCTCAAGGGCACCTGGAGTGGCGATTGGGGGCCGAACGCAGCGACCCGTAACCGTGTGCTGCTGCATCTGGATTGGGACGGCAAGGCCATCACCGGATCGATAAATCCGGGTTCCCCCAATGCGATTACCTTGACGAGAGTGACGGCGGAGCCAGTCCAACCCACATTCGACGCCTGGAACGTGCGAATGGAAGGGAACGGCGTCGTCGTCGAAGGAAAAGTCGTCAACCTCGGTTCGTACGAGCGGACGATGAGCGGCACGTGGACCGAAAAGGGACAGAAAGGCGACTTCAAGCTGACGCGCAACTAGGCTCGGTTCGCTTGCTTAACCGAAAGAGGCCCGAAAGACGCAAGAAGGGGCGGCGCTGCTGGAAGCGCCGCCCCTTCTTGCGTTGAATTGCCCCCGAAGAAGTTCCTCAGTCCTTGTGCGGCCGACTCCCGAAGAGGGGTTCGCCGAAATCATCGGTCAGCCGCAGCATGAAGCGGTTGTTCTCCTGACAGATGTACTCGGTAAGCTCGTCCTCCACGTTGAAATTGATGTCCCATGACACGGTGAACGGCCGCGTGTACGCGCCCGGGTCGTCGATGAGAGCCTCGTAGTGGAGCGTGTCTTTGTTCGGCCGGGAGAATCGTTCCACGACATGCAGTTTGTCGGTGTGCGGATGCCCGTAGTAATCGAGCCAGGTCCCCTCGTGGAAGCCGACGACGTCGACCACGAGCGTGTCGCCTTCCCATTTGCCGACCGAGTGACCGAGCCAGGTGAGCGGCAGGGCATCGCCGGTGGGATGCGGACGCCCATCCGTGTAGATCTCTCGCCAGATATGCGCTCCCCCTTCGAACACGTGGAAGATGCGCGACTTGTCCGGCATCTGGATGATTTCCATCGGATACGGGGTGGCGTACAGTCGCGGCCCGCCCGGCGGCAGGCAATAGCCTTCGGGATCGTACTTCGACGAGTTGAGCGTGTTGTAGTTGTACATCGCCGCCGCCCAGGGCTGGAACGGGACGAACGGCTCGGCCGGTGCGCCGCCGCGGCCGCCGACCGGCTTCCCGGCGGGGCCGACGTTCTGAACGACGGGGAACGGCTTGCCCGTTGACGGGTCGACCACGCGGGCGCCCATGTTGGTGATGTACGGGAGATCCCAGACACCCTTTTCGCCAGGCTCGCGTCCGAAGTTCACCGTCCCGTCGGCAAAGCGCGGAGTCGGTTTGGGAGCGGGTTTGGCGGCCGCCGCCCGCTCCGCGGGGGCTTGAGCGTCGGTCGTGGCCGACCACGACAGCGCGACTGCCGCGCCGGCAGCAGCCGCCACGGCGACGATTTTATGGCTCAGCACAGAGGTCTCCTTGGACCGGATCGCCGGATGGGATTCGAACCGCGCGCGTCTGCCGATCAGTTCTGCGGATCGCCGCTCGATCCCGCGAACATCTTCTTGCCGGTGCTCGCGAGGATGACGGTGCTGGCGTTCGCGTTGTTGCTGCCGTCCTTGGCGAGGCTTCCCTCCACGGTGACCGTGTCGCCGATCTTCATCGAGTTGCGGGTCCAGCCACGGCGCATCAGACCGTTGGGGCTGCCCATTTCCCAACCCCAGTTGGTGACTTTGCCGGACTTCTCGTCTTTGACGTCGATGTAGAACCAGATGTGCGGGTTCTGCCAATCGATTTTCGTCACGACACCGGTGGCTTTGAACGGCTTGTCACGGTCGAACTCCGCCGAGAACGAGTGGTGAGCGACGACGGGCGCTGCGGCCAGGAGCAGGCCAAACGCGGCAACGAGAACTGCCATCTTGGATCTCATCGAAGCCTCCGTGTTGCGACTGTTGCCCAAAAGCCCTTCAATTATCGGCGCTTGTCCAACGGGGTGTCAACCGTTACAGCAAACCAACCATCGGCCCGATCAGCAGGAGCGTCGCCGTCATCATAACGACCCATAAAACGCTGATGACCAGACCGGGCATGAACATGTCGAACATCTTGTAATAGCCTTTGCTGTAGGTCACCAGCGGAACAGCGTCGAGCGGCAGCAGGAATGCGCACGAGGCGGTAAAGATGACCGGCAGGGCGTAGAGCGCGGGATTTACGCCGGCAGCCTGTCCGAGCACCATGATGGGGGGAATCATGACGGCGTTGATCACGGGATTGATCGGCAGCAGGAGGTGAATCACCACCGTAAACGCGCTGATCGCCAGGATGATGCCGAGCGCGTTCCAATCCGAGATGCCGCCCAGCGCCGAGCCGGCGAGCCATTTGGCGAGCCCCGTCCTCGCGGACGCCTGCCCGAGCGTCGTCACGGCGCCAATCATCATCAGGGCATCCCAGCCGGTCGCGTTCTGCACCTCCTTCCACGTGAAGAGGCCAATGCCCGGCAAGAACATCGCGCACGCGCCCAGGATGCTGACGAGATACACATCGACGGCCGGGTACCAGGTGCTCGAGATCCACAGCACGACCATGATGCTCATCAGCGACAGCACCTTGCGCTCCATGACATTCAACCCTCCGAGCGCCCGGCGCTCGTGTTGAATGTCTTCCATCACGCCGATCGTCTTGATCTCAGGAGGATAGAACTTCACCAGCACCCAGGCGGCGAACGGAAGGAGCACGATGATCATAGGGATGCCAATGGCCATCCAGTACAGAAACGGAACCCGCGCGCCTCCGTTCTGTTCGATCATCGTGAGACCGAGCAGATTGATTGAGCTGCCCGCCGGTGTGCCGATGCCTCCGATCAAGGAGCCGATCGGGATCCCCATCATCACCGCCTTCCCGAAGGCGGAACCGGGCCGGATATTCAGCTTGTCGAAGATGCCGAGCGCGATGGCCATGAAGATGGCCGCGCACGGCACATCCGACACGATGGTCGAGATCAATCCCGCTCCGATGACGAAGACGTAGACGGCCCGCGTCGCATCGGTCCCGGCGCGCGAGATCATCCAGAGCGCAAACCGCCGCGCCAGGCCGGACTTGACCCAGGCGTGCGCGATCGCGAACATCACCAGCACGAAAAAGAACGGACTGCTGATGAAGTTGGCCACCGCCGCGGTCATCATGGTGCCGATCGTCGGCTTCGCCGGAGGGGGCACGATTGAGGTCAGCTGGAAGATCGGCTGCAAGGCGATCGCGAGCAGCGAGGTGGCCGCGATTGGAATCGCCTCGGTCGCCCATAGAACGATGATGCCGGCGAACAGCGCCGCCGTCCGCTTCGCTTCGGCTGTGAGGTCCGACGGCGTGGGAAGCAGGAGGACGGTGAGGACGACGACAATCGCGCCGATCAGTCCGAGCATTTCCATGCGCTGCGGATTGCCTGTCGTCGGCGGCGCGGTCATTGTTGTCGCCATCGTCTCTCCCTCAAGGTCCGCCTTAAGGCGGACGCTACGTAGGTGCCCGCGGTACGTTGTGTCCGGCTCCAGCCGGACAGATCAGTGCGTCGTCTGAGATGCCTGTGCTGCCGACTGTTGACCCTTCTTGTGACTGGTCGCGAAAATGACGTGGAGCGACATCAGCGCCTGCAGCGGGTGAGCGCCTGCCTCCACCAGCGGACCCACGTGCTCGCTCACGAGTCCGCCCTTCCCGACGTTGATCATTTCTTCCGCGGCCTTGCGCTGCGGCGGTGCGAGCTCATACTCCTTCACCACTGCATCGAAGTTGTTCAGAATCCGATCGCGCAGCTCCGCGCTGTGGCGGCTTTCGAAGAGGAGCTTGTTCAGGCCGTAGGCCTCGGCCGGCGGATGCTTGTAGTACGGGTAGGCCTGGTTCTGGAACTTGAATCCGCCGAACTGCTCGGCGACTTTCATCGGCTCCGTCTTGCGCGCCCGCTGCGGCAGGAAGCGCATCATCGCCAGACCGTGATGCCAGGTCGGAATGTAGTCGATCAGCTCGCCGCGCTGTGCGCCGATTGCGCCGAACATCGCCGCCCAGTTCAGCATCTCCGTGTTGCCGACCTCGTCGAGCTGCAGGTTCGTCATGCTGAGCAGCGCGTCGGGGTTGCCCGCCTCGAACTGAGACACCATCCAGCGATCGAAGTCGAATTCCGGGTGCAGATACTTGGTGGTGCCAGGGAAGTGCGACATGCCCCCGCTGGTGATGATCGCCACGCGCTCCTTGCGGCTCTTGACGATGTCCGCCAGCGCCTTGCCGAACGCGGCGCAGCGCTGTGGCGTCGGCAGCGGCGGCACGTACACGTTCGTGAAGAACGGGAT
>DATLLJ010000087.1:0-3783 GCA_035537875.1 Vicinamibacterales bacterium
GCGAAGCCGGCCGTCTACTTCGGCGGACCCTACCGGATCATCGACTTCGCGCTGAGCAACTGCATCAATTCCGGGCTGCGACGCATCTTCATCGCCACACAGTACAAGTCGCTGTCACTCAACCGTCACATCCGCATGGGGTGGGGAATCGTATCCGAGGAGCTGGGCGAGTTCGTTGAAATTCTGCCACCGCAGAAACGGGTCAGCGAGCACTGGTACCAGGGAACGGCCGACGCCGTCTACCAGAATCTCTACTCAATCATGGGCGAAGACCCCCGCTGCTTGATTGTGCTCTCGGGCGATCACGTCTACAAAATGGACTATGCGCGGATGCTTCGATTCCACCAGGAACGCGGCGCGGCCGCCACGCTGGCAACCATCGAGGTCCCCCTCGCCGATGCCAACCGATTCGGGATCGTCGCGATCGACGAAAGAGAACGGGTCACGGACTTTCTCGAGAAGCCGCAGCAGCCCCCGCCGCTTCCCGGGTCGACCGACCTTGCGTTGGCGTCGATGGGGGTGTACGTGTTCGACACCGAGGTCCTGGTCCGGGCCCTCGAGGCCGACGCGACACGGCCAACCGCCCACGATTTCGGCAAAGACATCATCCCGGCCCTGATTCACGAGGCGCCGGTGTACTCGTACCGCTTCTACGACGAGAACAAGAAAGCGTCGAAATACTGGCGGGACATCGGCACGCTGGATGCGTATTTCGAAGCGAACATGGATCTCTGCCAGGTGAATCCCGAATTCAATCTGTACGACCCGGAGTGGCCACTGCGCACGTATCAGCCACAGGCGCCGCCTGCAAAGTTCGTCTTCGCCGAGGCGGGCCGGCGATGCGGCCAGGCGCTCGACTCGGTCATTTCACCGGGCTGCATCATCTCGGGCAGCACCGTCGCCGGCAGCGTGCTCTGCCCCAATGTGCGCGTCCACAGCTTCTCACGCATCGAACAGTGCATCCTGATGCCGGGCGTGCGCGTCGGACGCCACGCGCATATCAGGCGGGCGATCGTGGACCGCGACGTGTTGATTCCACGGGGCGCGCTCATCGGGTACAACCCGGAAGAAGACCGAAGACGTCACACCGTCACGGACAGCGGCGTCGTCGTCGTCACGCCAGAGGATGAGCCGTTCATCGCTCCGCTCCCCGAAGACGCGTTAGCGTTCGAGGCTGAGGCGGATCGGCGGGGCACCGGGGTCTAGGTCCCTCCTGCCCACGCTGGGGCGGCGCTAGCACTCGAAGTGGAGGCGAATTGAAGATCACTCACGTACATGGACGCGAGATTCTGGACTCGCGCGGCAATCCGACCGTCGAAGTCGAGATCGCCGTCGACGGCGCCGCCGGACGGGCAGCTGTTCCGTCGGGGGCGTCGACCGGCGAGCGTGAAGCCCTCGAGCTGCGCGACGGGGATCGGAAACGCTACGGGGGGAAAGGGGTGCAATCGGCGGTCGCGAACATCAACGGCGAGATTGCCACCGCACTCGTCGGTCGGATGTTCGCGTCGCAGCGGGCGCTCGACGAGGCGCTCATCGCACTCGATGCGACGCCAACCAAGAGCCGCCTGGGGGCCAATGCGCTCCTCGGCGTCTCGATGGCTGCCGCACGTGCCGAAGCGACGTCGGCTCGCCTGCCGCTCTATCGCCACATCGGCGCCCTTTACGGGTCTGACCGCTTCACGCTGCCGACACCGATGATGAACATCCTCAACGGCGGCGCCCACGCCGACACGAGCGTGGACTTCCAGGAGTTCATGGTGATGCCAGTCGGCGTCTCCTCGTTCAGCGAGGCACTCCGCACCGGCGCCGAAATCTTTCATGCGCTTCGCGGCATCCTCAAGGGGCGAGGACAATCGACCGGTGTGGGCGACGAAGGCGGGTTCGCTCCCAATCTCCGATCGAATCGCGAGGCCATCGAAGTGGTGCTCGAGGCTGTCGCCAAGGCCGGCATGACGGCCGGCCGGGACGTGTTCGTCGCTCTTGACGTCGCTTCGAGCGAACTGTGGGCGGGCAACGGTTCGTACACCTTCAAGAAGTCAGGCGAACCCCCTCGCACGTCCGAGCAGATGGTCCGCATGTACACCGAATGGCTCCGCGACTACCCGATCATTTCGATCGAGGACGGAGTGGCCGAGAGCGACTGGACGGGGGGGCAGATGCTTACGCGAGAGCTGGGCGCCAGAGTGCAGCTCGTTGGCGACGACGTTTTCGTGACCAATCCCGAGATCTTGAAACGCGGGATCGCGGATGGCGTCGGCAACGCGCTGCTCGTCAAACTCAACCAGATTGGCACGGTGACCGAAACGTTGGATGCCGTGAAAATGGCGCAAGACGCCAATTACGGCACGATCATCTCGCACCGGTCCGGAGAAACCGAGGATACGACGATCGCGGACCTGGCTGTCGGGACCGCGGCTGGCCAGATCAAGACCGGGTCGGCGAGCAGAACCGATCGCGTCGCCAAGTACAACCAATTGCTCCGCATCGAAGAGGAACTGGGTGGCGCTGCCCAGTACGCCGGCCGGAGCGCCATCCATGCATAACCTCGTCCTCCTTCGTCACGGGGAAAGTACCTGGAACCAGCAGGATCGGTTCACTGGTTGGACCGACGTCGGGCTGTCGGAGCGAGGCCAGGCCGAAGCGAGACATGCGGGACAGCTGCTCCTCGACGAGGGCTACAGTTTCGATCTGGCCTACACCTCGGTGTTGAAGCGCGCCATTTTGACGCTCTGGCTGGCCCTCGAACAGCTCGACTTGGTCTGGATTCCCGTCGTCAACGACTGGCGGCTGAACGAGCGTCACTACGGCGCGCTGCAAGGGCTGAACAAAACCGAAACGGCCGCGCTGTACGGGCCCGAACAGGTCAAGATCTGGCGGCGCAGCTACGACGTTCAGCCGCCCGCGCTCAAGCTGGACGACCCGCGACATCCGTCAAATGACCCGCGCTACGCCGCGCTGCCTCGCAGCGCGCTGCCGTTGAGCGAGTCGCTCAAGGACACGATTGCCCGCGTCGTGCCCTGCTGGCAGGATACGATCGCGCCGTCGATCCTGAAGGGCAGGCGGGTGCTGATCGCGGCACACGGGAATACCCTCCGCGCGCTCGTCAAATACCTCGACGACATCTCGGATGCGGAAATCGTCGAGCTGAATATCCCAACCGGGGTCCCCTTGCTCTACGAGCTCGACACGAACCTGAAACCCATCCGCCACCGCTATCTGGGTGATCCGTCACGGCTGAAGGTCGGCCGATGATCCCTACCCGAAAAAAAAGGCCGGTCGCGGCGTGCGCGACCGGCCTGAGTGTTCCTCGACTTCTGATCTTCGTTGTAGGGTTTCGAACCTGAGCTGCCCGACTACTCCACCGGCTCCGCCGTTTCATCGGCCGCGATCCTCAGCGAGCGAAGGAAGCGCCGATCGTTGGCAGTGACTTCAAAATTTCGCCGCGGCTGCAGTGCCCGCGCCGGCGCCGAGACTTTCGTGAGCGCAGCTGTCTGAGATCGGCTGACAAAGCCGACGACAGCCTCGAGTGTTACCTTCATCTCAAAACCCGCGGCCCGAGCCTTCTCTCGGCACGCTTCGACCTGGGGGTTTTCCGCGACCGCGGCGGCAATCGCGTCGGCCAGCTCTCGTGCGAACCGGTTCACGACGTCGTCCATCCTGCTTCCTCCCTCACGCCGCCGGGCCGGGTTCCGGGGCGCTTCCCGATCCGAACCTGTCGACACCAGGGCGGTGGACAGGGATCGGGCGCCAAACTCAATCGCCTGTTGTATCGGAAGAACTTGA
>DATLLJ010000088.1:0-8132 GCA_035537875.1 Vicinamibacterales bacterium
GCCCTGCCCTCCCCCAGCACAGCGAGGTTGTTCAGCGGCGAACCGGCCCGAGGTACTTGTCGAGCCAGTCCAGCGTTTCGCGGATGAGGATGGGACGCGGCACGAAATGGCCGCCTGGTGCGACCACGTTCTTCTTGTCGGTGTCCGCCGTTCCCAGCAGCTTGAAGAAGGGCGTGACGCGTCCGGCGGGAGCAAAGTTGTCAAGCTCGCCGTTGAGCATGAGCACGGGCATGTGCACTCGTGGGAGAAACGTCAACGGATCGGCCTCTGGCAAGAACCGGAAAAATAGACCCGCAACAAAGAGAACGGCCGCCCGTATCCGCGGCTCGACAGCCAGGGCCGTCGGCGCGAGCCCTCCACCCCAACTGTGGCCGTACAGGCTGAACGCGCGCGCGTCGAGATCCGCTCGCGTCTCGAGGTAGTCAATCGATCGACGAAGGTCGTTGACCCACTCGATGACAACGTCGCGAGTCGCCGCGCTGCTATCAAGGGTAGGAACCCCCTTGCCCCCACCACGTTCGAAAGTGCCCGCAAAAACCGGCAATGCGACGGCCCGCCCACTCTTGAGGATGAAGTCCAGATGAACCGGGTATTGGTCGATGGACGTGAAAAAGAGCGCCGCAGATCCCGGCCAGTACAGAACCGTCTGAAAGGGTGGGGATCCCGTCCGGGGCAGGTAGAGATAGAGCACCATCCGCTGACCGCCGCCCGCTGCCTCGAACGAAATCCGCTCGCGCGTCCAGTCCCGCGTGGTGTCGGTCGACTCTATCGTGGCCTCGAGCGGAGCCGGATCGTACGCATACATGCTCTGGTACGCCCGAAAGACCTCATCTGAAACTGGTTTCCGATCGGCGACACCAGTCACAGGCGGCTCCGAAAGCGGACGCAGCATGCGCGCCCGAACGGCCGCGTCTTCGCGGGTCGAGGCGAGCCGGAAGCCGTTTGTCGCCGTCCGATCGAGCGGGAGCTGGCTGTAGGTCATGTCTGTCATGATGGCGGAGGTGTCATTCCATCCGCCCCCCAGGAGGAACCGTCGGTCGCCGGTCGAATTGAAACACCATTCGCGCACGTTCCCCGCCATGTCGAAGGTACCGGGCCAGCTCATTCCCTGAAATTGTCCGACGGGGGCGAGCCTATCGCGCTCCATGTTGCTGGCGGGCAGCAGCCATGACAGAAGCCCCGGCGAAAACGCGTGCCGCCAGTGGTGCACGGTGGGAAGCTCCTGGCCGACGAAGCGTGCATAGGCAGCCGCCTCGTACCAGCTGACTCCGCTCACGGGATAGTCCTCTTGCCCATCGGGATAGGTGCCCGCCTCCCACGTGCTCGGGCCGGGCCGGCCAGTCTTGTCCGTGAACAGAGTCATCGCCTCTCTCCACGAGATTGCTTGCCCGCCGCGCATGAATGTGTGCTCCCAGAAGTCCTGCCGCTCGTAGCCGCCGGCCGCCACGAACGTCTTGTATTCGCGATTGGTCACTTCGTGCCGGGCCAGGAAGGAATCGGCGAAGCGAGTGGGCCCGCCGCCGAAGTCGGGGCCGAGCCAACCCGGGACGCGCACCATGCCTGGCGGAGCGCTCTCGTCCGTATCGAGCTTAAACGCGTCAGGCCGCACGACGGCGTCGGCCGAGGGTGAGTCCACCACAGGCAGTTCGGTATACACGAGAATGCCGCCACCGAGCAGTCGAAGCATCGAGCGATGTCCCTCGAGCTCGAGGCGCAGCCGTGACAGGCCGAACGGGAGACGGATCTTCTCGAGCGGCGTCGTACCCAGCTCCTCCCAGTCATCGGTCTTCGCCGAGTAAGAGCGCCGAAACACTCTGGCTCCCGGTGGGTCGGACGGAATCGTCGTCAGCCAGGAGAACTTCGGCCACAGCTCGGCCAGCGCCGGTTCGTCGGAGACTCTGACCTGCACCTGTTTCGCGAGCGCGTAGGCCGCTTCCCAGTCGCTCGCATCCACGTACTGCTCGATTTGTGGAATCGCGACATCCCGGGCCCACCGCGCATCCGCGCCGCTGTTCCAGATCCACCCTGCCGTGCCGGCAAGCACGAGCACTGCCGCGGCCGTTCCTATGAGCACCCCAGGCCCCAGCCGCCGCGGACTCGCAGGGACGGCGGTTGCGGGCGCGGTCAGCGCGGCACGACAGTCTTCGAGATGGCGCCGCAGCTCCACGGCTGTCGCGTAGCGTGCTTTCTGGTCCTTCTGCAACGCGCGGGTGACGATCTGCTCGAGCTGTGCAGGAACAGTCGGGGCCGCGTCGCGCAGAGGAGTCGGCGTGCCGTGGAGCACCGCATTCATCACCGCCATGTCGTTATCGCCGCGATACGGCCGTCGACCCGCGAGCATCTCGTACAGAACCACACCGAGCGCCCAGATGTCGGACGACTGGTCCGCTCCGCTGCCGGACAGTTGTTCCGGGGACATGTAGGAGACCGTGCCGACCGTGATGCCGGTCCGCGTCAACCCGGTCAGGCCCGAGAGCTTCGCGACACCGAAATCGAGAATCTTGACGATGCCGTCGTTCGTGATCATCAGATTGGCCGGCTTGATGTCGCGGTGGACGATGCCGGCTTCATGCGCCTTGACCAGGCCCCGGGCTATCTGCGCGGCGATATCAACAGCCGCGTCTGTTGCGAGCGGTCCACGCTCAATTCGCTTCTTGAGCGTCTCGCCCTCGTAGCAGGCCATGGCGAGAAACATCTGGCCGTCGGCCGATTCGTCGATCTCGTAGATGGTGCAGATATTCGGGTGATCGAGAGCAGAGGCTGCGCGTGCCTCCTGCATGAACCGCTGCTTGGCGTCTTCGTCTCGCGTCAGATCGGGGGCAGAAACTTGAGAGTTATCGTTCGACTGAGTCTCGTGTCCTCGGCCCGGTAGACGACGCCCATGCCGCCTCTGCCGAGCTCGTCGCCGATGCGGTAGTGAGAGACTGTCTGGCCCTTCATCGAGACATCAAAGCTGATGACCGACGGAGTATACGTCGGAGGAACTGTCGGCTTACAGATCCAATTCCTGCGCTTCCTCGGCGCGCTCCATGATGAAGCGGAAGCGCGCGGAGGCGTCCTTCCCCATCAGCTCGTTGATCACGCGATCGGACATGAGCTGATCGGCGTCCTCGACACGGAGCAGCCGCCTGGTCTTCGGGCTGAGCGTCGTGGCTGACCTACTGCGTTCGCTGCGTCTGATGTTCCGGTCCCGCGCGCAATTGGCAGCCGAGAATCTGTTCCTCCGCAAACAACTCGCCTGTTATATCGAACGCCAGGTCCGACCGCGCCGCATAAACAACGCCTCGCGAATCGCACTCGTCCTGCTCTCGCATTTCGTCGAATGGCGAGCTCTTAACGATTGTGCGGCCCGGGACGCTCGTGCGGTGGCACCGAGATCTCTTTCGCCTCTTCTGGCGGTTGAAATCACGTCAACGCGGGCGACCCCGCATTCCTCTTGAAGTGCAGCGACTCATCGCGGAAATGGGCACTCAGAACACACACATGGGGTGAAGAGCGCATCGCGGCGGAGCTCCGCGTGAAGCTTGGTCTGACGGTGTCGACGTCGCTTCCTCGTCCATGATCGCGATGGCATCTTCGCGCCAGCCGTCGACGAGGCGCTTCGGTCGATGTCGCTGCACGTGTTGAAGACGCCGGTGCGTGCACCGCAAGCGAACGCGCATTGTGAACGCTTCATCGGGACGGCAAGGCGCGAGTGTCTCGATTGGATGATTCCGCTCAACGAACGGCATCTTCGGTCCGTTCTTGCAGAGTGGATTCCCACTACAACAGTGAACGACCACATTCCGCGTTGGGCCCTGGCCTTCCGGACGACCCACCATACCAAACGATTCTGACCGGACGTCGTTTACGAGCCGCTCATTGCATCATTACCCGGCCACGTCTCGGCGGCCTGCATCATCACTACCAGCTGGAACCCGTCGCCGCGTAAATTTTTGCGGACGACAAGGACTCACATCCCGGTCGCGGGCTTCGAAATGGAGAGTCCTCTTCTCATATCGACTTTTCGATACACACAAGTCAGGCATACGGCTGGGCACAACGCTAGGCAAACTTACGGATTTAGCTCTGCAGGTTCCTTCCGAGTCTCACACCGACTCGAACCCCCGCTCTGGCCCGCGTATTAGAATCCGCCCTTGCATCGAAGAACAACAGCGCCACATTCACTCACGCCCGCACGTCGATAGGGCTCTGCGACTTGACGCGAGCCTCCCGCACGCCCATGGCCACCAGCAGACCATTTAGGATCGCCTGCGGCCGCGGCGGGCAACCGGGAATGTACACATCCACAGGAAGCACGCGGTCCACGCCGCCCAGCGCTGCGTAGCCTCCCTCGCCAAAGATCCCACCGCTGCAGCCGCACGCGCCGACGGCCACGACGATGCGCGGCTCCGGCGTGGCCTCGTAGGTGCGTTGCAGCGCGATCTCCATGTTGCGGGTGACGGGGCCAGTCACCAGCAGCAGGTCCGCATGGCGTGGGCTGGCAACGAAGTGCACGCCAAAGCGCTCGAGATCGAACAGCGGATTGGTGGTGGCGGCGATCTCCAACTCACAGCCGTTGCAGCTGCCGGCGTCCACCTGCCGCACATGGAGCGATCGTCCGAGACGCCCGCGGATTCGATCGCGCAACGTCGCCGCGGACTCGTCGAGACTCGGACCCGCCTGCATTTCCATCTGACGAAACGTGCATGCGCCAGTGGCCGTGTTGACGTCGAAGGACGCCGTCTGCTGCAACTGCTCGCGGCTGAATGCGGCGACTTCGACATCACGGCCGCCCGAGACGGCGTTCTCCGGACACGCCTCGACGCATGCGCGGCACTGGATGCATGTGGCGTACGACAGCGAGAGCGTGCGCTGGCCGGGCCCGGCGGCACCCGTGTGAATGGCACCTGTCGGACATGCCCGAGCACACTCTTCGCAGCCTGTGCATTTCGGGAAATCGATCACGGGAAAGCCGAACGCCGGACGAACGTCAAAAGGCCTGGGCTCCGTGAGGATGCCGGTTCTGAGGCTGTCAACGATGATCTTGAACATGCGCGGCAGCCTCCCTACCGATCGTTCCCCGAGTACGAGAGATTGAAGCTCTTATTGATCACCGGGAAGTCGGGGATGATGTTGCCGGGCACGGCGTGGGTGAGCCCCGGCCAGTTCAAGAAGCTCGGATCGGTGATCTTGACGCGCGTCAACCGCCCCCGTTCGTCCGTCGCGACCCAGTGCACGCACGGCCCGCGCCACGCTTCCGCCCATCCGAGCGCCGCCGAGTCGGCTGGCAGCGCGTCCGGCATGGTCGCCCGCAGCGGCGTCTCGGGGAGCATGTCGAGCGCGCGGTGCACGACGAGCAAGGACTGCTCGACCTCCCGTGCGCGCACCATGAGCCTCGCTCTCACGTCCCCTCCAGTCTCAACCGGAACCTCGAACCGCAGCTTCGCGTACGCATCATGCGGGTGGTCTCGGCGGAGGTCGGCGTCGATGCCCGAGGCGCGGGCGGCCATGCCCACGATCCCAAGGTCGCGCGCCACTTGATTACTCAGGATCCCCGTGGTGTCAACGCGATCCGTAAAGGAACCTGAATCGATCAACAACGTGATCAGGCTGTCGAACTCCCTCTCGAGCGTGCGCAGATGGCGGCGCAGGGCATCGCTTCCGTCCGGTGTCAGATCGTGTTTGACACCACCGAACGCGATGGTGCCCCGGAGTAGTCGCGTTCCGAACAGACGTTCGTACAGGCGCACGAGACCTTCGCGTTGGGTCTGCGCGTGACTCGCCGGTACGGTGAAGGCGACATCAGTGGCGAGTGCACCAATATCGGCGATGTGGTTGTACAGACGCTCGAGTTCGAGCAGGACCACGCGCAGTAACTGCGCGCGTGCGGGTACCTCGACGCCAGCCAAGCGCTCGATGGCGTGACTGTACGCGAGGGCATGCCCCACGGCCGTGTCCCCGGAGATGGACTCCGCCAGGAACAGCGTGTGCGGCCACGGGAGCCGCTCGAAGCGCTTTTCAGTTCCCTTGTGGACGTAGAACAGCCTGAGTTGCAAGTAGAGTACCGGCTCTCCGGCCACGCCGAAGCGGAAATGACCCGGCTCGATGATGCCCGCGTGAACGGGCCCGACAGGAATCTGGAACACACCTTCGCCGGTGACCGGTCGAAACGGGTGGAAGTTGCCGTCCACGCGCGGCACCTGCGTGTCAGCATCGAAATCCTTGCGCATCGCCCACGCACCTTCGGGCCAGTCGTCGTGGACGGCCACCCGCTCAGGGTTGGGATGGTCCCGTGGCACGACACCGAAGTAGTCCATCACTTCCCTCTCGAACCAGTTCGCTGCGGGATGCCGGGCAGCGATCGAGGGAAAAGAGGACGCGGCAGGATCAACTGGAGCCAGGATGCACAAAAACGTCCCGAGTCGTGGCAGAGACCAGACGTGCCGCACGACGAAGCGTCCGCGCGTGGCTCGCTCATCGACAGCAAACAGCGACAGGAGTCGGCCATCCAGATCGGCCACGGCCGCATCGGCAAGCGCGGGCAAGTCCGCCGCATGTACCTCGGTCACAACCTCGCCTGGCCGCGGCTCGAGGATGTTGTACTCGGCGATCCTCAACGCGGCGGCAATCGCAGTCGTGACCGTACTCATGCCCCCTCCGAAACGACAGCGGCAGCCGCACGGATGAGACCCATCAGCGGTCCAGGCAGGTAGAACGTCGAGACGATCGCGAGAAGCGCCGCGACGAGCGTGACGCCCACGCCCCAGTCGAGCGTTTCCGGATCCGCCACGGGATCGCCGGCCTGCTCGCCAAGGACCAGACCGCCGATCTGATAGGCAAACCCACAGAACAGAATCACGAGCGCCGCAAGGAAGACGGAGGTTGCGATTAGATGCGGTCCCAGAAAGCCCGCGCGAAGAATCATCATCTCGCTGAAGAACAGGCTAAAGGGCGGAGACCCGGTGACGAACAGCGTCCCGAGCAGTAGGAGCGCGCTCGTGATAGGTGCCCGACTGAGCGTGCCATGCCCGATCACCGCGAAGTTGGACGAGCGGTGGAGTTGCGCCAGCGTTCCCGCGGACAAGAACGCGACCGGCGTAGCGAACGTGTGATAGGTCATGTGCAACAGCGCGCCAAAGACCGCCGCCTCCCCGCCAAGACCGATCCCGACAGCCATGATCCCGATGTGCTCGATGCTGGAGTACGCCAGCAGCCGCTTCAGATTCCACTGGATCAGGATGAAGGGCATCGCCACGAGCACCGACAGCAGGCCCAGCGTGAGCAGGAGGCCGCCGGAGAAGTCGGGACCCAACGCGGCCTTCGAGATCAAGTGCACGCGGAGCAGACAGTACAACGCGGCATTCAACATCCCGACTGCCATCATCACGCCAGCCGGCGACGGCGCCTCGCGATACGCATCGGGCTTCCACGTATGCATCGGCGCGAGTCCGGCCTTCGTGCCATAGCCAATCAACGCAAACACCACGCCGAGGCGAAGTGTGAATGGGTGCAGTTCCGAGGCGTGGGCCATGAACTGCGTCCAGTGCAGCGCCGTTAGATCCTCTCCAAGCGCCCCCTGTGCCGAGGCAAACAGCAGGACGGTTCCGAGCAGGGCAAAGCCGAGTCCGAGGCTCCCCAGCATCAGGAACTTCCAGGCCGCTTCGAGTGAGGTGTCACGGTTGTGATACGCCACCAGGAAGACCGACGCGAGCGTCGTCAACTCGACCGCGATCCACAGGATTCCGAGATTGTTCGAGACGGACACAAGCAGCATGGCGAAGACATACGCCGGGGTCAGCACCGCGAACTCCTGGCGCATGCGCGGCGTGACGAGCCCGCGAGCGTCGTTCCGCCGGGTGTAGCCCACGCCGTAGGCCGCCGAGAGCAGGCCGATGAAGCCGCAGAGTACGAGGACGAGGGCCGACAGGCCGTCGACGCGCAAGGCATCGTTGAACGCCGTGGGCATGGGGCCGGTGAGAAACTGCCAGGCGGTCGCAACGCAAAGACCAAACGTCACCGACAAGCCGCTGATGATGACGATCTCTTCGACCTTCCGCGAGGCGCGGATGCCGCCGAGGGCAGCGGTGAGGAGCGGGGCGAGCAGCGTCCAGACGAGCAGTGTCACGCTATCCCTTCAAGTTCGAGAGACG
>DATLLJ010000089.1:0-4860 GCA_035537875.1 Vicinamibacterales bacterium
CACCGGTCGTGAAGTATCTGCTCGATCACGGCGCCAAGGCCGATGCACTGGATGACATGGGCCGCACCGCAATCGACGTCGCCAAAGTCCGGCGCGGTGGGACGGAAGACGGCTCGCAGGAGATCGTCGCGCTCCTCGAGAACGTCCGCTGAGGCAATCGCCAGCTTACTGACGGAAGCGGCCGACGTACGCGGCCTTGCCGGCGATAATGTCCTTCATCGCGTCGAGGAGCTGCGCGCGTGTGGCGTCGGCAGGAAGGTTCAGCGTGGCGCTCAGCGCGTAGAGCTCGAAAACGTAGTGATGGTACCGAGGGCCTGCTGGCGCGCCCGGGCCAAAGTAATTGCCGCGGCCCACTCCCGCAGTTCCAACGACCGCGCCTTCAGGAAGGCTTCCCTCGGGGATCCCGCCCGCTTTTGACGGGGATGTTCCAGGCCAGCCAGTGAAGGACGCCATCGGGACCATTCGCCGCGACATCCAAATCCTGCAGGACGATCGCAAAGCTCACTGTTCCAGCCGGGATATTCGAGAACGTGAATGCGGGTCGAACGTTGCCGCCGCGGCCGGCATAGCGTTCCGGGATGATCCCGCCGTCCTCGAACGCGTCGGTCTTCATGAGCAGCGGCGGAATCAGTCCGCCACCGCGGCCGCCGCGTCCAGCGCCGCCGTTATCAAGTTCTTCCGCATTTCAACCGGCGAAATCAGTTGGATCGTGTAACGGGGTATTTGTAGAAATCACGAGCCCAGGCGAACCCGATCCCGAAGTTCATTGCGAATCAGGGTGGCACGACGCCCGCGGACTTGAGCTACGTGGCGACGTTGCCGCTTGGCGCGTACTCCTTTGACACGAGGGGAACCGTCGGTCGCTATACGGGAGCAGATGGTCCTCAGCAGTCCGCGGAAGAAGTCATCTTCACCTTGCCTAACGGACTTCAGGGATACGTGCTGTTCGGCGTCGTGGAATCAGCGTCGTGTGGACGCCTTCACCAACATCGTTCGCGATCCGCGAATCACGAGAAACGCGACCGATACGATGCTCGATAATCTGACCGGCTTTGGCAGGACCGCCGGTATCGAAGATCACCGACAGGGGCAACCAGTGTTCCAGCGGCCCTCACTCAGCCGTTGCAGGCCGCGGATGTCGGGTACGCCCTGGCCGGTGCGTTGGTATCAGGGCCGCGACAGCGAGTAGAGCAAGTCCGCCCAGCACTGCGAATCTGTAGGTCGTTCTCTCCATCAGCACCTGCTCCCTGCCTGACGGCGCGAATCGTCGTCCCGATACACGTATGCACTGGAATCCTGCCATGACTCATCGGCATGGTCAATTGAGAGTGTTGTCCGGATTCTCACCCCTGCGATACGCCGCCTCGGACTGTCGCAACTATTGTGTCGGCCTCGATTCGGAGAGGTGTACACTTTCCCAACGTCCCGTAAGGGCAATCGACCTCGGGTCTTCCGAGTCCCGAGGCATATCAACTGACGGTGATGATGTCCGACTTCGAGCCCAACCCAGCGAAGGTCGATTCAGTGGCCGCCGAGGACGTGCGCGAGACGGAGCCCGCTTCACTTGGACCTGAGGAACCCTCCGAGAGAGCGGACTCGATTTCGATGTTTCCTTCCGAGGGCCCCGAGAGCGAGGGCATTGATCTCTCTTCGCCACACCCGGCAGACGTTACCAGCCGAGCACGTGCAAGCCAGGAGCAGACTGTCGCAGGCACACAAAATCCGCGATTTCGCCGTTGGTCCTCATTACCGGTCGCCATTGCAGACGACCGTGCGAAGCTCGAGGCGACGTCGAAGTCAGGGACAAACGTCGACACGGTGGCAACGCTCCAGGCCGCCTGCACCGGCATCGAAAAGCGGCTGGTGCAGGTTGAGGAAGCACTTACCCGCACGGAAGGGTTCGTTGCCGACCGTACCCTCCATGAGATGTCGACTCGCATCGCCGCTCGGCTCACAGAAACAGAGGATGCGCTCCGGCACATCGAGACCGTGGTTACGAGCGGACCGCCCGACGAGCTCCTCGCGCTCCAGACGCTCGGCGCCAAAATCGACAAACGGCTGGCGCACGTCGAGGAAGCGCTTGAGCGCACCGAGGGGCTGGTCGCCGACCGCACGCTCCATGAAGTGTCGGCTCACATCGCGGCTCGGCTTGCCGAAACAGAAGGTGCGGTTCGGCGGATCGAAGGTCTGGTTGCCAGCGGACCGCCCGAAGAGCTCTTCGCGCTCCAGACGCTCGGCGCCAATATCGACAAGCGTCTGGCGCACGTCGAGGAAGCGCTTGGGCGCACCGAGAGGCTGGTCACCGACCGCACGCTCCAAGTGGTGTCGGCCCACATCGCGGCTCGGCTCACCGAAACAGAAAGTGCGGTTCGGCGGATCGAAGGTCTGGTTTCCAGCGGAGCGGTCGCAGAGCTCTCGGCCCGGGTTGACGCTGCTTTTGCGCACACCAACGATGCCCTTCGGCGAATCGAGGCGGCGTTGGAAAGCAGATCCGACGTCCCCTCGATCAATCGCGGCGCTGTCGCTCGAGAGGATCCGCGGCAAGTTGTCAGCACCACGATCGAGTGGCAGACGCGGCCGGCTGGAGTCGCCGCCTTAGCGCCGCCGCGGCCCTCACAGGCGCCGTGGCGCTTGAATCCCTCAATAGTGGTTCGCAGACTCCCTGGAGCGGAGCGGATTGCCAGACTCGCCGCAGTGACAGTCGTACTGGTCGGCGTGCTGATCTTTGTCGCTCCAACGCGAGTTCCCATCAACGTCGCGGCACCAACCCCACCCCCACGCGAAGGACAACAGCCCGCCGTGACGGTCGTCGAACCGGAGCCGCTCGCGCAGGCTCCACCGGGAAAACCCACCCCACCAACACGTCCGTCGACGCAGCCGACGACACGTGGAGCTTCCGCACTGGCACCGGGGCGCCGCGCCGCTGCCCGGACAACGGAGGACGCGACTGCTCCTTCCGCCGCGCCTGTCCGATTTGTCGGGGATCTTTCGATTACCTCGACACCACGAGGCGCGAGGGTGTTAGTCAACGGGCGCGCGGTGGGCATCACACCCCTGATCCTTCGCGAGCAACGAGCCGGGTCGGTTGCGTTACAGATCGCCAGCGATGGATTCGAACGGTGGTCCGCCTCCGTTCAGATACCTGCCGGACAGGTCACGAGCGTCGAAGCGACGCTGCGGGCCAGTCGTCCGCAGTAGCCTCAACGCGACGGCCGCTCGGTTACTTCTTCGGCTTGAACGCCTCTTTGACCTGCTTCTCGATGCTCTTGTAGTTCTTCGATAAGAGCTTCTCTTCGTCCGCGGTCAGGATCCGAAAGGGCACACGCACGAGGCTGTTCTGGAACTTCACGTTGAGCCAATGCTGGCCCAAGGCGATACCGCCAGGAATCTTGAAATAGAGACGACCGAGACAGGCGCGGTCGTTGCTGATATCCACCACGTCGTACGGCAGCGCCCGAGATCCGAGCTCGGGAAAGAACAGGATGGCGCACGGCCGGCTCGCGCGCGTCGGAAAGTAGTTGATGGAATCGCGCTGGACCTTCGCCCGTTGCTGAATTGCCTGGGGGTTCCCTTCCCGCTGCTCGCTGACCGTCGCCAGGGGAATCGTTTTGCCATCAGGCGTCTCGAGCGAGAGGGCCTCACGGGTCAACCTGTAGTCCGGCACCTTGTCGAGCACCGTCATGCCGACCTCGAGGAGCATCCATTCCTCGCCGACCGAACGGTTGGAGGCCTGGTATCCGAGGATCACATAGCCCTCGTTGTTGTACGAGGCCCGGACGAACTTGCCCTCCATCGTCATGATCTGCGGCACCCCGGGCTGGGGTATCTGCACGATCGGCTTCTCCTGAGTCTGGGCATCGCCCTTCGTCTGAAGGGGGCACAAGACCATCAGCCCGACACAAGCCGCGAGCGCATACCTACTGCTCATACTCACTCCTTCTGACGTGATACCGGCGCAATCGACACTCCCGCGTCATCCTGCCTCAGCAAAGCGAGGGCCGCTGTACCGTCCGAGACACCGTGCGGAATTGCGTCTTCTTCGTCGCCCAGTGCCTAAGCGCGGTTCAGACGCACGACGGCGCCCGTAAGAGTATCCGATCCGATCGAAAGGTACAGCTCCCGGTCGGTAACGGACAGGCTGAACGCCACGCGCCGCTCGAGGCGATCAACGAGCGCGCTGACCAGCGCGCGATCGATGGCGTACAGCTCCAACGCCTCGGCGCGGTGAATCCTTTCGCCGGCAAGCTGCTTCAGGAACTGCGCCGGCTCTTTGTGCGTGTAGACGGCCACGCGGCCGGTGGCTTTCGACGCCTTGTGCAGACGCGCCGCATCGGGCGTCCCCACGTCGATCCATACCCTGATTGCGCCGGTGCGATCGCGGATGGCAATGGTCGGCTCATCGGGGTCCGACACGCCGCGCGAGAACTCGATGCCCTCCGCGAACTCGAGCAGATAGGCAAGCACGCGGGCGATCAGGTACTCGTTGGACTCGGAGGGGTGCTGCGCCACCCGCAGCGCGAGCGACTCGTAGACGTGCCGGTCGCTGTCCGCGAGCTCGATGTCGAAGTTGTAGACGGTTGCGCCGAGGGCCATCCTCACATCATGCCCGGATCCTGTTGAGCCGATAACTCCTGTTACAATAGGTAGTTGCTCACTCGCGCAATCTCCAGGTAGAGGCCTGTTCTCATGATTTCGGTCAGCGGCGTCTCCATGCGGTTCGGCTCGAAGGTGCTCTTCGAGGACGTGACCACGACCTTTTCCTCAGGCCGGCGTTACGGGCTCACAGGGCCCAACGGCGCAGGCAAGTCCACGTTCATGAAGCTGCTGACGGGCGAACAGCCGCCGCAGCGTGGATCGGTC
>DATLLJ010000090.1:0-11381 GCA_035537875.1 Vicinamibacterales bacterium
GCCACGCGCGCCAAGACCCCAGCCCGCGTCAACTCTCGTGCACTCATCGCTGTCCGCCCCACTCCGCGACCCCTCCGGGCCGCAGCTTAGGGGGACATTTCTATTTCGCTAGCAGGGGGACACTATCAGTGCGTCACAACATCAGCGTGATCGACCATGGCTAGCAGATGATTGCCCACGCCGTCGGTGTCACGCCCGGTCTTGAGAATTGGGTTGGGGATCGTTGCGAGCCTTCCACAGGCGTTCAGACAGGCATGTGGGTCGCGAAGAGGGGTGGAATTCGCTCGGTTCGCCGCATAATGCGCCGGCTCACCGGAAGATGGAGAGGTTGTTGCGCCGTTCTACCGGGCGCTCAGGAGGCTAGACGACCGGTGGAGACAGTTTCTCTTTCATCATCGAGTGGAATGGTGAAAAAGTTCGCTGCACCTTTGCTTCGAGCGCAGCCCGTCCCGTCTCCGGTGCTGCCGCAATCCGCGCGCGCAGCTTGCCCCGCTTTTTCGCCCGATGTTGACGCAAATGTATGTCGGTGGGGTGCCAATGGGACCGGCTTGACAGGCACACCCTGTGTGACACACACTGTGCGATGTAGGCTGTGTTCCATCTGGTATGCATGACTCACGCGCGATGAACCTCCCCGCGTTCGACAACCTTCGGCTGGAATTGCGGCGTGGCTGCCTGGTGTTGGCGGTATTGGCCAAGCTTCGCTCCGAGCATCATGGTTACGCGCTGGCGAAGGCGCTCAGAGAAGGCGGGCTCGAGATCGACGAGAACACGTTGTACCCGCTGTTGCGCCGGCTGGAAGACCAGAAACTGCTGGCGAGCGCCTGGCGCGTGGAGGACAAGCGGAACAAACGCTTCTATCGCCTGTCGGCGGAGGGGCGTGCGGCTCTCGCGTGGCTGCTGGAGGAATGGCGAAACATCAACAGTGCTGTCGAGCGACTCTCGACGGTCTCGATGGCCACGGGGAGGAGGAAAGCATGAAGCGCGAGCCGACGAATGAGGAGTTGCTCGACCGATACATCCACGCCGTCAAGATGATGCTCGTCCTGCCGCCCGACAAGATGGAGGACATCGGGGCGGAGGTGCGATCCAATCTGGAATCACAGGTAGAAGATCAGGCGAGAGTACTGGGGCGGGAACTGCATCCGGACGAAGTGAGTGCCCTGCTCAAACGCCACGGTCATCCGATGAAGGTGGCGCTCAGGTATCGTGACGCGCCAGAGCGGGGTTTGATCAGTCCGGCGCTGTTTCCGTTGTACTGGTTCACGCTTCGGGCCGTCTTCGCAGTATGGGTGACGATCCGCGTGATCGTGTCGGTGTTTGCGTTTCAGGGAGCCTCGCCAGCCGGCACGATCCTGCTGAATTTTGGCCGCGACGTTCTGCTGGCGGGAATCATCATTCCTGCGGGCGTCACGCTGCTGTTTGCGATCTGGGAACAGCTGGAGTTCAAGTTCCACTATTCGGAGAGATGGAAGCCGGAGGCTCTGCGTCCGGTCCCGCCTCGCCCCCAGCCTCCAAAGCCTCGACCCATGGTTCAGTTCATCGGTCAGATTGCGTGGCTGATCTTCCTGGCGCTGGCGTTGTACTCACCATCGTTCTTCTGGGTGTGGGGTGGAAGAGGAGTGTTCAGCCCGTCAGAGGCTCTTTACGCAACGCGATTCGCCGTGTGGCTCCTGGCCTTCCTGGTGATTTCTCAGTCGTGGCTGCGTTACACCCGGTTTGCCGCCGCCCGGTGGCGTCAGGCCCTGCGCATCGGCCTCGTCGTCTCTGGCGTCGCGCTGGCGATCGTCCTTCTATGGACCGGAGATCTGTTGGTCCCGGGTCCGAAATGGGATCCCACGCAGGCCAAGCCGCTGGCGACTCTGAATCAGATGCTCGCGGGCGTCATGGTGCTGGCGTGTCTTCTGGTCGCGCTGGCATTCCTGCGGACGCTGATCGGCCTCATACGGCGCTGGAGCCGCCACCCGCATACGGCGCATTTGACATCCTGACTACGGGGTTATGTGCGGCGCTCGCTCACGTCCCCGGGACGCGCCGTGGGGTCCAATTCAAGACGACCTGCACGAAGCGCTCGGTCGAGGACGCGACCTGTTCGAGGAGGAGAAACCGGCCATCTCTCGCGACGTCGAAGCCATCCGGCCCGATCTCGGTCAACGGCGCCCGACGGGCGAAGAGGCGACGCGGCGGCGATAGCTTCAACGTCTGGCCACTCGTCGTCACTGCCACCTCGTAGATACCGTCCGCGGTGATGTAATACACGCGGTCGCCCTCGTGGCTCCAGCGCGGGTGCGATCCGCCGCCCGACGAGACCTGCCACCGCGCGCCGGTGCCCGGGTCGCGCCTCAACACGACCTCGGGATTTCCGACGGTGATCGATGGCATCGACATGTACGCCACGAGCCGGCCATCGGGCGACGGCCGGGCGGCCACATCGGCGAGCGCGCCGCCGACGAACGCCGTGACCGGCGCGGTGCGGTCGAGCGTGCCGACCAGCAGATCGAAGTCGTTGTTCCGGAAGCGATCGAAGAAGTACCGCAACCCGTCGCGCGAGACGGGCCGAAACCCAGGTTCGAGGCTCTCGGAGGGCGAGCCGTCGAGCCACACGCGGCGGATGACCGGCTCGGCGGTTCCGGGAGGCGTCGTGCTGTAGAGGATGCTTCGGCCGTCCGGCGCCCAGGCCGGTGTCGAGATGCGCTCGCCGGCGGCCAGGCGTACGCGGGTGCCGCGCGCGAGGTCGATCACCGAGAGACCCCACGTGCCGGAGACGCGCTCGCCGACCGCCACCTGTGTGCCATCGGGCGACAGTTCGGGAAAGACATCGAATTGCGCGGCCTCGCCGATGGCCTCGAGCCGCGTCCCGTCCCGCGCGAGCCACTGGAGGCGCGTGGGCACTGTGGTCGCCGCTGGCAGGTAGAGGAACGTGCCAGTGGTCGAGACGCTCGGCGTCCCGAGGCCCGCCTCCACGAGGTACGCCGTGCCGTTCGCCTCGAGCCGGTCGAGCGAAAACGGCAGTGCCCAGACGCCCTCGTTGACGGGCGCCCTGGAGAAGAGGATGTGCCCGGTCGCGGAGTACACGGGGTCACGAATGATCTGGCCGGGCGCCTGCAACAGGATCTTGCGGGTGCCGCCCGCGAACACCTCGAGCGTGTCCGGCCCGGAGTCGCGATGGACGACGTAGAGCAGACCTCGCGCCCCTGGCAGCGCATGCGCGAAGTGAAAGTGCAGATCGCCGGCGGCGTCGGCAGCCAGATGCCGCACGGGGTCGCCGCCGGCCGCGGGCACGCGCATGAGCGGCGAGCCGCCGGTCGTGAAGACGATCGTGTCGTCGGGCAGCCAGGCGCCGCCAGCGTCCTGATCCCAGTTGCTCCCGGGCAGGTCGCAGATGACGACCGGCGCCCCCCCGGCCGTACTCACGCGCCACAGTCGGCCCGCACGGCCAAACCCGATCGTTCCACTGTCGGGAGACCAGAACGGCTTGACCGCGCCGTCCGTGCCACTCAGCTCTCGCAACGACAGACCGGCGAGGTCGCGCACGCGCAGCGGGCCGCCCGACGCCACGACGGCCATCGACCCGTCCGGCGAGATCGCCGCGAAGCTCGGGTTATCCGCCGGAAACGTGAACCGCACTTCCCGCGCCGGGGGCCCTGTCTCCACCCCGGGACCGATCCGGCCGATCGCGACACCGGCGGCGAGTGCCGCCGCAATCGCCAGTCCCCACACCCACCAGCGCCGCGCGGTTGCCGATGCCGGACCGACGGCTGACACCGGCGCCAGCGCGCTTGCGTCGAGCCTGACGTCGCCGATGTCGCGCAGACGCTTTTTCGGATCGCGCTCGAGACAGCGCCGCAGCAGGTCCACGAGAGCCGGCGGCGTCGAGCCCGGCAACAGGCTCCAATCGATATCTCGCGTGAGCACGGCGGCAAGCGTGTCGGTCAGTGTCTCGCCGTGGAAGAGCGGGCGGCCGGTCAGCATCTCCCACAACACCACACCAAACGCCCAGATGTCCGCGCGCTTGTCCACCGTCCGGCCGCGCGCTTGCTCGGGCGCCATGTAGGCCGCGGTGCCGAGAATCAGCCCCGCCGCAGTGGCATCGGCGACTGCTGTCGGCAAGTGCGAGCGTTCGGCGGCGATGGCCGAGTGGCCCTCGATCGCCTTCGCCAGTCCGAAATCGAGCACCTTCACCGCGCCGTCGGGCCGCAGCTTGATGTTGGCGGGTTTGAGGTCGCGATGGACGATGCCGGCTTCGTGGGCGGCTTCGAGTGCCTCGGCGACCTGACGCGCGATGGCGGCCGCCTCCTCGAGCGGAAGCGCCCCGTCTGCCAGGCGCTCTTCGAGGGTGGGGCCTTCCACCAGCTCCAAAACGAGAGCCGAGACGCCCTGGTTCTCGGCGACGCCGTAGATCGCGGCAATCTGCGGGTGATTGAGGGCCGCCAGGACGTGCGCCTCGCGCTCGAAACGGGCGCGCCGGCCGGAGTCGCGCGCGAACGCGTCCGGCAGGACCTTGAGAGCCACGTCCCGCTGCAGCTTCAGGTCGCGGGCGCGATAGACCTGGCCCATTCCGCCTTCGCCAAGCTTCTCGAGGACCTGATAAGACCCGATAACCTGCCCCATCATCAGCAGGTTCCTCCTCATTGGCTTGGCTTCGGCGAGACCTCGCCGAAGCTCGCGTCGTTTCCACCGCGAGCGGAGGCTGGCCCGCCCGCCCCGAGCAGTGCCAGGATCTCGTATGGTCCAAATGGGGCGCCGGGGCTGAGCGGCATCGGCGTGGCGCGATTATAAGAGCAGCGATCGTCGCGCTTGGGCCCGGCGCAGTGTTAAATCCTGGTACCGGTACTCGCAGTCGTCGTTATCGCGCCGACGGCTGAAATCGTCCATTGAGAACGACGGTGATTGGACCGGCGTTCACTTGAGAGAGGGTGTTCATGAGGAACCGCTGTCCATCAGGTGAAACGCTGTACTGCGGAAACAAGACGGTATCGGATTGTGCCGCCCCCGACATATGGGTCCAGAAGAGGGGGGTGGCTGCACCTGGTTCGATGGTGGAACCACTCGAACCAGCTCGAATCGGAACGGCCATGAGTCGGCCGTCGGCGGCAAGGTAGAACAACTCCCGACCATCCAGTCTCCATCGCACCTGAATACCGCCATTGGTCGAGACTCTCGACTTCGGTCCGGGGCCCGGGAATGGCTGGACGTAAATCTCGGCCTGGCCTGACTCGTTCGACTGGTAGGCGATCCACTTTCCATCGGCCGAGAGTTGGCCGTTTTGTTCAGCGGCGTCAGTCTGCGCCACGACGATGGGCGTGCCCGGTCTTCCATCGCGCTCAAACGGCAAGGCCCAGAGATCCAGACCCGTCTTCGGACCGGCCCTCTGAAACACCAGGTAGCGCCCGTCGATCGACCAGTCCGTTGGCGTATCGACCGTCGTCGATGACAACAAAGGCGTTTCAGTTCCTGGAGCACCCGCGACGGACCTTTCGTAGAGCCGATCGTCGTGGCGATATGCGATCCGTGTGCTGTCTGGCGACCAGACCCCGGCCCAGTCGAAGGCTGGATCGACAGTAAACCTCGTCAACAGTCCGCGTCTCGCTTCGAGCAACCAGACGTCGAAATCGCCCTTGACCGTTCTATTGATCGCGACCCGGCGGCCATCGGGTGAGAGTGACCACATCCATAGATTGGCGCTGTCGTGGCTCCCGACACGCTCCATCTCCTTGCCGGATCGATCGAACCAAATGAGCTGCTTGCCGGCCTCTTCCGAACCCATGCGATAAACGATGGGACCGGCACTCGATGCGGAGAACGCCGCCGTCGTCCCCTCGGCAATCACCGGTTCAGCCAGCAGGAGTGCAGTCCCCTTCAACACGAGTGATTTGGGATCCAGATCTTGAGCAAAGAGTGCACGCTTACGGACGAAGAGCAGTTGCCCCGAGGATGTGAGCGCCGGCCCCCCGTCCGTGTCGGTGCCGAGTAAGCGCTTCGGCGTGGATTCATCCAGCGAATCGACATAGATGCCTCTGCCTTCGGGGCCGGTCGCAAAGTACAGAAAGTGACGACCATCCGGCAGGAACCATGGGTGACGATGGGACGTTTGCTGGGGGCGTTGGAGGTGCGTCAGTTGTATCGGTTCGCCGCCCTCGGCAGAGATGCGAAACAGGTCACGGTTGTTCGCACAGAAGATGATGGTGCCGCCCTCGTTCCATGCACCGCCATAACCCTGAGGCGCGTCCGCGAGGTCTTTCGGAGATCCGCCGGCAATGTCGAGTCGTTTGAGCTTGCCGCCCCCGAAAAATCCCAGGGACTTGCTATCCGGCGACCAGAATGGCAATTGCGCATAGTCGGTTCCAGGCAGCGGCCGTGCCGCATCAGAGTCCAATCGGCGGATCCAGAGTTGCGGGCGCTGATCCAACTCGGCCAGATACACGACTTGAAGCCCATCGGGCGAGATGGCCAATGAGGCGGGACTGGTGGTCGCGGGCCCGCTGATTTCGAGACGCATTTCGGGAGCCGTCGGCGGTCGAGCGGCCGTGAGAGCGGATACCGCAGTAATCAACGCAGCCAAGGCGAGCGCGGCGACTACGGCACGGACCCATTTGGGAGTTCCGCGTGAAACCGGATTGGTATCCACGCTGGGCTCTCTGAGTGCGTCTTCAAGTTCGATGCGCACGTCACCGATGGATTGCAGCCTGTGCGTACGATCCTTCCGCAGGCACCGCCGAATCAGCCTCGCGATTCCGTCAGGGATCGGCGGCAGCTGCCGCCAGTCCGGCTCGCTCTTGAGCACACTCGCGAGGATCTCGCTGGCGGAATCGCCGTCGAATGCGCGGCGCGCGCAGAGCATCTCGTAGAGCACGCATCCGAATGCCCAGATGTCTGCGGCGTTGCCCCCCTCCTGTCCCTTGACGTGCTCGGGCGACATGTATGGCACCGTGCCCACGATCATGCCTTGCGCAGTTGCCGCCATCGTCGTGGGAGAGTCGGACACGGTGGAGGTGTCAGTCGCGACCTTGGCCAGTCCAAAATCGAGAACCTTCACGTCGCCGGCCGGCGTCAGTTGGATGTTTGCAGGTTTGAGATCCCGGTGCGTGATCCCTCTCCCGTGAGCGGCTTCCAACGCTTGTGCGATTTGGATGCCCGTTCGTAGAGATTCATCGAGGGTCAGCGGGCCTCGCACCAGGCGATCCGCGAGTGTCTCGCCCTCGACGAGCTCGAGCGCCAGGAAACGGCCATCTCCACACTCACCAAAGTCGTAGATGGTGGCGATGTGTGGATGGCTCAGTGCTGCGAGCACTTCGGCTTCGCGCCGAAATCGTGAGAGGCGTTCAGCATCCCTCGAAAAGGCGTCGGGCAATATCTTGATCGCGATGTCGCGTTTCAGCGTCAAATCGCGGGCGCGATACACCTCCCCCATGCCTCCGGCACCGAGAAGCCCCACGATTTCGTATCTGCCGACGGTCTGGCCTGGTCGAAACGTCACGTCATTCCAAGCGGCCTGAGTCTACTGCCCAGGCAGATCGCGAGAAGGATGATCGCGACGCCCGCCGCGATCGGCGCCCCCAGCATTCACGGCTAGACGACTACTGGAGGCAGTTTCTCTTTCATCATCGAGTGGAATGGTGAATACGTTCGCTGCACCTTTACTTCGAGCGCAGCCCGTCCCGTCGCCGGTGCTGCCGCAATCCGCGCGCGCAGCTTGCCCCGCTTTTTCGCCCGATGTTGACGCAAATGTATGTCGGTGCGGCGATGGCTTGCACTCATGATGATGCTCCTCTGAGCAAGCGTATCCGCCGATGTTCCCGCCAGCAGTTCATAAGTGCACACAGAACCTACCGATTCTCTTGGGCGTTTCTCGAGATTCGAAAAGAACTTCTTGGTACCGGTACGGGGTTATGACAAAGGGTGTTCCGACGCGAACGTCCAATTTGCCGGTATTGCAGCGTGAGCGGTCCTATGCCCTGGCACCCGTCCGGACCGACCGGACCCGAGCGGCTTCGTCATCGGCGCCACAGCCGGGATCTTTGCCGAGTCGCCGGATCGCGCGTTCATCTTCAGCCGCGGCTGCCTGCCGCGACTGCA
Source organism: Vicinamibacterales bacterium (assembly GCA_035537875.1). GTDB lineage: Bacteria > Acidobacteriota > Vicinamibacteria > Vicinamibacterales > CAVVIG01 > DATLLJ01. The sequence goes on from DATLLJ010000090.1 coordinate 8,077, forward strand.
GGACACCCGAACTCCGGCGGAGAACTCATCCTGCTTCGCAACGCCGCCAACTTCGACCTGTCGCAGGCCGACGCGTCGCGCCATCCACGCTGGGATCACATCGTCAACGTCGTCGACCGCAACGGGCGACTCATCGAGTCGTGGGAGCAGCACAACAAGCTGTTCATCCGACCGCACCGTGTCAAGATCAATCCCTACGATCCCGAGCGACACGTCTGGCTCGCCGACGACGGCGCGCACTCAATCTACAAGTTCACGAACGACGGCAAGAAGCTGGTGATGACGCTTGGCGAGTTCAAGGTGCCCGGCGACGACAGTCGGCCCTTCGGCAGGCCGACCGAGATCGCGTGGCTGCCTGACGGGACGTTCGTCGTCAGCGACGGCTACACGAACACACGTGTCGTCAAGTTCGATCCCAACGGCAGGTTCCTGATGGCGTGGGGTATGAAGGGGAACGAACCGATCCGCAATCAGCTCGTCGGCGCAGCGGTGCCGCTCGCCCCACGTAAGTCGTGATCGCGACGACCATCAGGGGGCGGCATCATCCTCCTGCGACGGTATAATCCGCCTCGTCGTTGGAGATCCTTCCCTCGATGGCGCTCGCAGCCGGAACGCATCTCAATCAGTACGAGGTCACCGCGCGCCTGGGCAGCGGTGGCATGGGTGAGGTGTACCGCGCCCGTGACACGCGGCTGCATCGCGACGTCGCCATCAAGATTCTTCCTGCCGCATTCGCGACAGATGCCGAACGTCTGGCGCGTTTCGAGCGGGAGGCGCTCGTCTTGGCCGCCCTCAATCACACGAACGTCGCACACGTCTACGGGATCGAGGAATCGGCGGGTGTGTCGGCGCTGGTCATGGAGCTGGTCGAAGGCGCCACGCTCGCCGAGCTGATCTCGGCGGGTGGGATGTCCACCGGGGAAATACTCGATGTGGCGCGTCAGATTGCCGAAGGATTGGAGGCCGCGCACGACCACGGCATCATCCATCGCGATCTGAAGCCGGCCAACGTGAAGGTCAGGCGAGACGGAATCGTGAAGATTCTCGATTTCGGACTGGCCAAGGCGACCGGTGGCGACATCGCCGAAGCGGCGACGAGCGCAGTCGAGAGCGCGCCGACGATCACCTCGCCGGTCGTGACGCAACTCGGTGTCATCCTCGGCACGGCCGCCTACATGGCGCCCGAGCAGGCGCGCGGGCGCGCCGTGGATCGCCGCGTCGATATCTGGGCGTTCGGGTGCCTCTTGTACGAAATGCTCAGTGGCAGGCGACCGTTCGGCGGCGACACCGTCACCGACGTCCTCGAGGCAGTCGTGTCGCGCGAGCCGGATTGGACGAGGCTGAGCGCTGGGGTTCCAACATCCGTTGCCCGGCTGGTGCGCCGCTGCCTCGAGAAGGACCCACGGAAACGGCTCCGCGACATCGGCGAGGCGCGGCTCCTGCTCGAGGCGCCGCACGACGTCCCTGAGAGCGCGAGCCCATCCACGGAGGGCACAACACGGTCGCGTCGGGTCACGGCCCCGGTTGCGGTGACCGCAGGCGTGCTGCTCGCGGTCGCGGCGGGATACTTCGCGGCCATCGCGTCGCGATCATCATCTTTGTCGCCCGCGGTGACGACCCGTTTCGACCTGCAGCCTCCTGATCCCGCCGCTGCACTGACACTCGTGTTCCGACCCGCGGTGGCGCTCTCCGCTAACGGTATGACCGCCGCCTTCGTCGCGGCTGCGGGCGGAATCGACCGCGTCTATGTCCGATCCCGGTCCGGGGCAGTGGCCCGCGTCGTTCCGGGCAGCGAGCGCGGAACCGGCCCCGCACTGTCTCCTGACGGCAATTGGGTGGTTTTCTTCGCAGATGGCACCATTCGCAAGGCGCCCATCGATGGCGAGGCCACCGTCATCGGACGCGCCCGTGACGTGCGTGGGCTGTCGTGGTCCGAGGAAGGGACGTTGTTCCTGACGACGGACGCCGGGGCGCCGCTCGTCAGCATGCCCGCGACCGGCGGCGATTTCCAGCCGGTGACGACGCTCGCTGAAGGAGAGCGGACGCATCGCTGGCCACAGGTGCTGCCTGGAGGCAGGAGCGTGCTGTTCACCGTCGGCACGCTAGCCAGCCCGGACGACTACGACGGCGGCAACATCGATGGCGTGCTCCTCGAGACCGGAGAGCGTCGCGTCGTCGTTCGGGGCGCGGCGATGGCTCGCTATTGCGGCGACGGACAGCTGCTGTATTCGAAGGGTGCGGGATTGTTTGCAGTGGCGTTCGATCCCGACCGCCTGACGACCTCCGGCGAGCCGGTCCAGATTGTCCCGGCGATCGCACGCGACGCGAGTACCGGCGCGGCGCATTTCGGCTGTGCGAGCGACGGGACGCTTGCCTTCGTGCCGGCCACATCGTCGACGGGTCTTCGCACGCTGGTGTGGGTTGGTGAATCGGGGCAGACCGAGGCCGTGAAGCTCTCGGCCGGCCCGCATCAGGAGGTGCGCATTTCGCCCGACGGCACGCGCGCGGCACTGCTCGGCGGGACGAGTGGGAACGGTGACGTCTGGATTTACGAATTCGCCCGCGGCACCTTCAGCCGGCTGACCTTCACCGGCACGAATGCCGCGCCGACGTGGTCCGCGGACGGACGCTCCGTGTACTACTCGTCGTTCGATCCAAACGGCAGATCGACCGTCTTCAAGAAGCTGGCTGATGGCAGCCGGGACCCCACCGCGGTGGCGACGGTGGCCGCCCGGACATATGTCACCTGGGTCAACCCGACCGAAACCGCGGCCATCATCGACGCCGCCAATCCGGCGGGGAGCCGCGGTGACATCCTACGCGTCACGTTCGGGGCGTCCGGCGCCCCGGAGAAGCTGGTGGCCACATTGTCGAACGAGTATGCCGGAGCCGTCAGTCCGAGAGGCAATTGGCTGGCGTATCAATCCGACGAGACCGGCCGGCCCGAAATCTATGTCCGCGACCTCGGAGGCAGCGGTGCGAAATGGCAGGTGACTTTCGAAGGCGGTGAGGAGCCGCACTGGTCGCGAGATGGCCGCCAGCTCTTCTACCGCAGCGCGAACCGGATGGTGGCGATGCCGTTGGAGCCGGGGCCAACCTTCCGGAACGGTCAGCCGCGAGGCCTGTTCGACGGGGTGTACAACGCCGGCATCGAATCGGGCCGCAGCTTCGACGTCAACCCGGTCACGGGGCGCTTCCTTCTCGTCAGGCCGGCCGACGGGGGAACCTCGGCGCAGGTCGTAAGAATCGTGCTCAACTGGGCGCGGGAGTTCTGAACCTCTCCCGATCAGCCGGACCGGGGCGAT
>DATLLJ010000091.1:0-40177 GCA_035537875.1 Vicinamibacterales bacterium
GGTTCTTCCCGTAGGTGACGAACGACTCGTGTAATCCCCGGAAGCTCGAGCCGGGATTGGCGGCGAGGTACTCAAACCCGAGCGATTTGAAGACATCCACCATGAAGTCGGAGCCGGGATTCTCGACCGTCAGGCTTTCGATCCTCGTGGTGTCGACCGGCGCGGTCTCGGCCGCCAGGGCCGCGGCCGAAGGAGTCGGCGCGGTCCCGCGCGTCGGCACTACCGGCTGCTGAGCGTTCACGGTCGTGCCGGGAGCCACCAGCGTGGCGGCACCTGCCGCGGCGCTGACGGCGGCGCCTTTCAAGAACCGGCGGCGGTTGACAGGGTTTCTGCTGGATTTCGCCACAGATGCTCTCCTTCCGGACTCTGAGTCGCCGTCCCCGAGTATCTACCCGCTGCATGATAGGCGTCTTGAGGAGCGTAGACAACTCTCAGAAACAGGCGAGCCCAAGGGCCCGCTCTTTCCGGCCAGACGGCTCGGTTCGGTATCATGTGCGGACACAAACGGTCCCCCCGGCCTCGAGCCGGGCGACCTCAGGCAGGGAGCTCGCGTGATCATCGACGTCCACGGCCACGTAACCGCACCAGACAAGCTCTACGTCTACAAGTCCAACATCCTGGCCCATCGGGGGGCGCACGGGCGGGGCAGTCCCGGCGCGACCGACGATGACATCCGCGACGCGCTGAACGCCCCGGTCTTCGGCGGCTCCTCGCACCTGGCCCAGCTGAAGGAGGTCGGAACCGACCTGCAGATCATCTCGCCCCGTCCGTACCAGATGATGCACAGCGAGCAGGCGAAGGTCGTGCAGTGGTATATCGAGGAAACCAACAACATCATCGCCCGACAGGTGAAGCTCTATCCGCAGACTTTCCGCGGGGTCTGCGGGCTGCCCCAAACACCAGGAGTCAGCCCGAAAGAGCTGCTGCCGTACCTGGAAAAGATCGTCAAGGAAGACGGATTCGTCGGGTGTCTGCTCAACCCGGACCCCGCCGAGGGGACGAGAACCGACATCCCGCCGCTCGGGGATCGCTTCTGGTACCCGCTCTACGAAAAGCTCGTCGAGCTCGACATTCCCGGCCATATCCATTCGGCCGGCTGCCGTTCCGAGCGACTGACGTACTCGCTGCACTTCATCAACGAAGAGAGCATCGCGGTGGTCTCGCTGCTGAACTCGACCGTCTTCAAGGACTTCCCCACGCTGCGGATCGTCTGCTCGCACGGCGGCGGCGCGATCCCCTATCAGTGGGCGCGCTTCGAAGCCAGCGCCATTCGACGCGGCATTCAGCGTTTTTCGGAGCGGCTGCGGAATATCTATTACGATACGGTGCTCTATTCGAAGGATTCGCTGGCGCTGCTGATCAAGACGGTCGGCGCCGATCGTTGCATGTTCGGAACCGAACGCCCGGGCGTCGGCACGGTCAAGGACCCGCGAACCAATCGGTGGCTCGACGAGACGCGGTACATCATCGAAGACTTCGAATGGTTGAGCGACGCCGACAAGAGGCTGATTTTCGAGGACAACGCGAAGAAAGTGTTCAAGCTGGACGTCTGAGCCGGATGTCCGAGAAGGAGAGCCAGCCATGAAAGTCTTCCCCGCTCGCGTCGTCGTGGTGTTCGCGGCCGCCGTGGCGGCATTCGGCTGCGCAGCGCAAGAGACGGCCGCGCCGCAGCAGGCGCCTGCCGAGCTCCGGAAGATCGTGATCAACTATCCGAACCGAAGCGGCTCGCAGTGGCCGCTGTTCCTGGCGAAGGAGGGCGGCTTCTACGCGAAGAACGGCCTCGATGTCGAGCTCAGCTTCGGCGTGCACCCGGCTGGTGTGGCGATGCTCGCGAGCGGGCAGGGGCAGATGGTGAACTCCTCCCTCGAACAGCTGATGCAGGCGGCGTCGAAAGACGGCTCGATGTCGCTCGTGGGCAGCTCGCTCAATCGCGGCACCTTCGCGCTGATGGCGAGCAAGGAGATTGGCTCGGTCGAGGCGCTCAAGGGCAAGCGGGTGGCGATCAGCCAGGTCGGCGACGCGCCGTACGGCTACATCATCGCGATCCTCTCGAAGGCTGGCCTCTCCGATCGTGACGTCGAGTGGATCCCTGTCGGCCAGGGCGTGGCCGGTCGAGCCGCCGCGCTCACGAGCGGCCGCGCCGACGCCACGCTGCTGACGGCGCCGGCCTACTTCAAGCTGGAAACCGAGGGTTACAAGACGCTGGTCAACCTCGCCGAACGCGACGACATCTTCGCGTCGACCGCCTATCTCATGGCGAAAAGCGATCTGCAGCCAGATACGAAGCTCGCCGAAGCGCTCATCAAGTCTCACGCCGAAGCGATCAAGCAATTCTACGAGGACAAGCCGGCGGCCATCGCCGCGTATCGGAAGTACGATCCGGACGCCATGCCGGAAGACGTCGATCGGACGTACGACCTCTACGCGAAGCCGCAGGCCTTCGAACGCGTTCCCTACGTCCTCACCGGCGCCGTCAACGCCGTTCTCAGCCAGCAGGCGGACCCGCAGCTCGCCGCGCAGATGAAGGCCTACGACTTCAAGCAGGTCATCGACAACAGCATCGTCGACAAGCTCGTGAGAGAGGGCTACTTCGTGCAGCTGTTCGGCGATTCGATCAAGGCGGAGCAGGATCGCAAAGCGTCGCTGGCCTTCGGGAAATAGGGGTCAGTGGCGGTCAAGCTTCACATCGAGCAGCTGACGAAACGGTACTGGCTGGAACGGGAATCGAGCGAGACGCTGGCGCTCAAGGACGTTACCCTCAGTGTCAACGATGGTGAGTTTCTCGCCGTCGTGGGGCCGAGCGGTTGCGGCAAAACCTCGTTAATCAACATCGTCGCGGGCCTGCTGCCGTACGAGGAAGGCGTCGTGTCGATCGACGGCGCCCGCGTCAACGGCCCCGGCACGGATCGGGCGGTCGTCTTCCAGCACTCGAGCCTGCTGCCGTGGCGCACCATCTCGGGGAACGTCCGCTTCGGCATGGAAATGCAGAAACGCTTCGACGAACCGACCATGCGCCAGCGCGCCGAGTATTTCCTGAAGCTGGTCGGCCTGAGCGGATTCGAACGGCATTTTCCGGGCGAGCTGTCCGGCGGGATGCAGCAGCGCGTCAACCTCGCGCGCGCGCTCGCGGCCGATCCCGTCGTTCTGCTGATGGACGAGCCGTTCGCCGCCCTCGACGCTCAGACGCGCGAGTTCATGCAGGCCGAGCTCCTGAAAATCTGGGCGAAGGCCCGAAAGACCGTCCTGTTCATCACGCACCAGATAAACGAGGCCGTCTACCTCGCCGATCGGGTGGCCGTGATGAGCGCGCGACCGGGTCGGCTGAAGGCCGTCTTCGAGATCCCGTTCGCGAGACCGCGGACGCTGGCACTCAAGCGGGATCCGAAGTTCCTCGAGATTGAAGATCGGATCTGGCACCTCATCGAGGAGGAAGCCGACAGATCCGGCATGCTGGCGGAGGCCACGGAAGCGTGAGCGAGCTCATGCGCCCGAGGCAGACGTTCTATCAGCGTCACGAGTCGGCCATTCTCGGAGGCAGCGCGATCGTGCTGATCCTCGGGGTCTGGGAGGCGGCCTGGCAGGCGGGGATGATCTCGCCGCTCTTCTTCAGCGGCCCGTCGGCCATCGCCCGGCAGATGGCTTACTCATGGACTAGAGGGAATCTCAAAGCGGATCTCGTGTACAGCGGAACGAATTTCCTGCTGGGATTCGCGGGCGCCGTCGTCGCCGGTGTCGTCGCCGGCATTCTCGTCGGCTGGTACAGGCGACTGCGCCTGCTGTCGAATCCGATTCTGAACGCGCTTTACGCGACGCCCCGCGTGGCGATGATCCCGCTGATCCTGATCTGGTTCGGCGTCGGCATCTGGTCGAAGGTCTTCATCGTGTTCATCTCGGCCTTCTTTCCGATTCTCGTGAACACGATCGGCGGCATGCGCGCAATCGATCGCGATCTGCTGCGCGCCGCTCGCTCTTTCTGCGCCTCCGACTGGCAGATCTTCAAGACCGTCGCGATTCCCGGTTCGGTCCCGTTTATCCTGACCGGAATTCGGCAGGGCGTGGCGCTTGGACTGATCGGTGTCGTGGTGGGAGAGATGTTCGGCGGGAGCCGCGGCATCGGCTTCATGGTGGCGTACGGCGGACAGACCTTCGCCACCGATATCCTCTTCGTCGGGGTCGTCATCATCGCGGCGGCGGGCATCGTGTTGACGTCTCTGGCGGAGCGGTTGGAGCGCCGCTTCTCGCAGTGGCGCCCCGAGAGGTGATACCTGAATCTCTAGTCATTGAGGCATAGCAGACATATGGCAGACATCGTTTTAGGGATGGGGGCTGCGCACGGCCCGCTCTTGTCCACACCGCCCGAGCAATGGGACCTGCGAGCAAAAGCGGATCGCGCCAACAAGTCACATTGGTTCCGCGGTAAGACGTACGACTACGAGTCGCTCCTGAAGGAGCGCGCGCCGGGGTTCTCCCGTGAGGTGGAGATGGACGTGCGGCGCGAGCGCCACGCCCGCTGCCGGGCCGCGATCGGTCGGCTCGGCGAAAAGTTCCGCGAGGTTGCTCCCGAAGCCGTGGTCATCGTCGGGAACGACCAGCGCGAATTTTTCACCGAGGAGCTGACTCCTTCCATTACCGTCTATCGGGGCAAGGAAATACGCAACGTCCAGCACATGCACGAAGAGGCGACGGGGCTGAACGTGGCGGAGCCCGGCAACGCACCGGCCGAAAGCGCGACCTATCCTGGGGCCCCCGAACTGGCCGATCACATCCTCAGGTCGCTGGGCGACGATGGCTTCGACCTCGCGCAGTCGAACACCACTCCGCAGAACGCCATCCGGCACGGCATCCCTCACGCGTACGGCTTCATCTATCACTCGATTCTCGGGGGCGCACCGCCGCCAAGCGTGCCGGTGATTCTGAACGTCCACTACCCGTTCAACCAGCCCAAAACCGCCCGCTGCCTGGCGCTCGGGCGAGCGTTGCAGCGCGCCATCAAGAGCTTCACTGGCTACCAGCGCGTGGCCATGATGGCGTCGGGGGGACTCAGCCACTTCGTCGTGGACGAAGAGCTCGATCAGAAGGTTTTGAAAGCGATGACGATCGGTGATGAGCGGGCGCTGATGGAAATTCCGGAGAACGTCTACAAGGTCGGCACAGCCGAGATCAAGAATTGGTACCCCGTCATCTCCGCCATGAACGCGGAAGGGCGTCGTTACCATCAGTTGGACTACGTGCCCTGTTATCGCTCGGAGGCGGGCACAGGGAACGCGATGGCGTTCGTGTATTGGGAGTAGGGCTCGAGGCTGGAGGTTAGAGGCTAGGGGGAAGATGGGCGAGTTCACCGAACGCCTGTTGCGAATGGATTCGTGCGCGGTCTCGGACGCGCTCGACAAGCTTGGGCTCCCGGGGTCGGTGACGGGCATCGCCCGCGCCTCCACGGATGTGCGCATCGCCGGCCGCGTCCTCACCGTGAAACTCGATCGCGCGGAAGGTCGCGTCAGCACACGTCATCTCTGCACCGCAGCCATCGAAGCCGCGTCGCCGGGGGACATCATCGTGTGCGAGCAGCGCACCGGCCTCGACGCCGCCTGCTGGGGCGGCAACCTGACGATCGCCGCTCAGATGCGCGGCGTCGCCGGCGTCATCGTCGAAGGACCCGCCCGCGACATCGACGAAAGCCGGCAGCTCGGCTTCCCCGTGTTCGCGCGACACATCACCGGACGCACCGCGCGCGGACGCATCGTCGAGGTCGCCACCGGCGAGCCGATTCTCGTGGGCGACGTGACGGTGGCGCCGGGCGATTACGTGATCGCCGATGGGAGCTCAGTGGTATTCGTCGCCAGAGCGGACATCGCCCGCGTTCTGGAGGCAGCCGAGGTGATCGTCGCCAGGGAGTCGCTGATGGCCCAGGCGCTCAGAGCCGGGAAGAACGCCAGCGAGGTCATGGGGGCGAATTACGAAGAAATGCTGAAGAACAGAGGCTAGGGGTTGGAGGTTAGAGGCTAGAGGTTGGATCTTCCGAGCCTCCAGCCTCTGCCCTCTAGCCTCCCCCCTCCCGCTATGGAGCGTCTTCCCCTTCCGGCGCCTTCCAGGGAGTAATCGCGCCGTCGAGCAAGGTCTGCATGTTGTTTTCCATGCACGAGTATTCGAGCAGCTTGGTGTCGAACGGCTCGAGCGTCCAGGTGTTGGTGATGGTCCACGGCTTGGTGTACGTCTTCGGGTCGTTGACCGTCCACGTATGCTCGATCGTGCCGTAGGTCGGACGCTTGTAGGTCTGGGTGACCTTCAGCTGGCTGCTGTACGGGTGGCCGATTGTGTCGACCTTGGCATAGCCATTGAAATTCACGCTCTCGAGGATCAACGTGTCCCCCTCCCAGCGACCGACAGTGTCCCCATACCAGGTCGGCGGCAGCTCTTTATCGTGCGGACGGCCGTCGGTATACACGAGGGTGAACCAGTTGTTCTGTTCGGCGAGCATGACCAGCTTGTCGTTGTCCTGCATGAACATGATCGGATGAGGACCATACAAAGTCCGGGACCACCCAAACGGCATGCAGCTCCCCGCGTAGTCGCCGTGCTTGACGACGTCGTAATTGTCCCACTGCCGTTTTCCCCACGCGGTGTACGGCAGCTCGGCGATGTAGCCCGCCTGGACTTTAGGATTCGTCACGTCCGCGCGGCGCGTCTGCGACCACATGCCTTCGAGGCTGGGCTTGCCGTTTGGCAGTCGCGGCGCCGGGCCTTTCAGGTCCGGAGGCGTCGCCCCGTACTTGTACCACCCCGATTCCGTCGTCTTCTGGATCGGCTTCTGGGTTTGTACCAAGCCAGGCACTTGCGCCAGCAGGACGCCGACCACGACCAGCGAGGCGTTCGTTAGAATCAAGCGTTTGTTCACGATTGAGTCCCTCCCTCTTGGTTGCCCCCAACAATACTTGAATTCTGCAGCTCGGGGCGTACGAATTGTAGCCGACTTGTGGGATCCTGAAGCATGACCAGACGGCGGGCCATCCGATGGTTGGGCCTCCTGCTCATCGCTGGCGGCGTACCCATGGCCGCCATGGCGCAGGGAGAATTCTTCGGGTTCGGCTCCAGGTTCGGCCAGTACGAGAACGTCCAGTACGATGGGCGCTTTGCGATTGTTCGTGTCCGTTACGCGCGATACGGCGGCTGGCGCGCCGACTATCCCACCATGGAGCGCCACCTGAGCGCGATGCTGAAGAACATCACCTCGCTCGAGCCCCATCTGGACGGCAGCAATGTCTACGATTTCGACGACCCCGAGCTGCTGAAACACCCTCTGTCCTATCTCTCCGAGCCGGGCTACTGGTACCCGAGCGCCTCAGAAGTTCAGGGGCTTCGCCAATACCTTCAGAAGGGTGGATTCCTGATCGTCGATGACTTCCATTTTCCGAACGAATGGGGGGTCTTCGAAGACGCCATGCGGCGGGTGCTGCCCAACGGGCAGATCAAACGCCTGGAGCTTTCCCACCCGATTTTCAACAACTTCTTTCAAATCAAGACGCTCGAGGTCCCTTACCCCGGCCGACTCGGCGAGATGGGCCTGTTCGGTGAGTTCATGGGGATCTACGAAGACAACGACCCGCAGAAGCGTCTGATGGTGATCATCAACTACAACATCGACCTTGGCGACTACGTGGAGTGGTCCGATCGCGACGTGTACTCCCTCCTGCCGACGAACGAAGCCTACAAGTTCATGATCAACTACATGGTCTACGGGCTCAGTCGCTGAAGAGTCGCATCCCTCACGGTGTCTTGGCCGGCAGGCGATACGCGATGAACTCACCCGAGTAGGCCCCGCCGCTCACCGGGACGACGATGTACTGTCGGCCGTTCAGGCTGTAGGTCATCGGCGAGCCTGTCTGAGGGGCGGGCATCAGTATTTCCCCGGCATCCTTGCCCGTCGCTTTGTCGTATGCGCGAAGCATCGCACCGCGCTGTCCCGTCGGCGTCGTGAAGAACCCTCCTTCTCCGGCGATCAGAAGAGTCTTCGTCACGAGCGTACCGATTCGGCCCTGGCGACCGGTGCGCGGGATGTTCAAGCCCTTGAGCGCGGGATGATTGCGCACGTTGTCAGGCGTCTCACCGTGAGCAATCTGCCACGCGCGTTCGCCGGTATTGAGATTGATTGCCGTAATCCGGCCGTAAGGTGGCTTGAGCAGCGGCAATCCCTGCACCGTCGGTCCACCACCGCCGCCTTCCCCACCTCCGCCTCCGCCGCCGGCGCCTGCCGCGGGGGGAGGAGCATTCGGGTCGGGCGCGCGGCCCGAAATGAAATCCATGTCCGACCGCGCCGGATCGTTGACGAGCCCGAGCGCGCTGAAACCCGAGTTCGTGAAGATGTAGAACATCCCCGTCTCGGGATCGAACGAGCCGCCCTGCCAGTTCGCGCCGCCCGTCGCGGGAGGAGACATCAACGTGCCAAGCGGACCCGGCCACCGGCTGGTCACGATGGGCGTGAACAGCGGACCCATCACCCAACTCGCGGCGATGTTCACGGCTTCAGCGCGAAGCGCCGGCGTGAAGTCGATCAGGTCGTCCACCGAAACGCCTTGTCGCTCGAAAGCCGGAGGCTTGGTTGGGAACGGTTGTGTGGGCGAGTACCACTCGCCAGGCACGGCGCCTTTCGCGACCGGGCGCTCTTCGATGGGCCACACCGGCTGACCGTTCGTTCGATCAAAGACGTACAGAAAACCCTGCTTGCTCGGCTGAGCCAGCGCCCTGATTTGTCGTCCGTTGACGGTGATGTTCGCGATGATCGGCGCGCACGGCAGATCCCAGTCCCAGATGTCGTGATGGATCGTCTGAAAATGCCAGATCCGCTTGCCGGTCCGGGCATCCAGGGCGACGATGCTGTCGGCGAAGACGTTGTCGCCCGGTCGATGCCCACCGTAGTAGTCGCCCGTGGGCATTTCCGTTGCGAGATAGACGTGGCCGAGCTCTTCGTCCGCGGACATCTGTCCCCAGTTGCCCGTATTGCCTGTATAGGCCCACGAGTCTCTCAACCACGTTTCGTTGCCGAATTCGCCGGGCTGCGGAATGGTGTGAAAGATCCAGAGCCGCTTGCCCGATCGCACGTCGAATCCCCGGACGAAGCCCTTTTCGTTGCGACGGCTCTTCGGCGCGCCGCCCGGCAGATGGGCGGCGCCGACGACAACGACGTCGCGCACGACGAGGGGCGCCGCATGCAGTCCGATCTCACCCGTGATCGGGTCCATCACCTGGTCGTTGTCGTCCTTCAGGTCGACGATGCCGGCTCTCCCGAAGCTCGAGACGGGGCGACCGGTCGCGGCATCGAGCGCGATCAACTGGTAGCCGGGCGTCACGAAGAGGATTCGCTCCTCTTTGCCGTCGGTCCAGTATGAAAGGCCACGCCCCGAGAGACGGCGCGGCGCCGCTTCCCCGCGCTTCCCTTCGTCGAGGCTGTACATCCACTTCATCTCGCCGGTCTCGGCATTCAACGCGACGACGGCGCGTCGGGTCCCCGCCGTCGTGTACAGAACGCCCCTGACCATAAGAGGTGTCGACTGGAGGTTGAACTCCGGACGGGGTCCCAGGTTGTCTGTCTTGAACCGCCATGCAACTTCGAGGGTATTGAAGTTGCCCGCATTGATTTGATCGAGAGGTGCGTACCGCGTGTTCCCGAGGTCACCCCCGTACGTCCGCCATTCCCCGCCGGGCGCTCCAGACTGCCCGCGCGCCGTCATCGTCGTCCAGGCAATCAGCAGGACGACGGGAATCGTGAACGCCACGGCACGCGCGACCTTTCGTTTCATGTCTGACCTCCTCGGACGATCGCTGGATTATACGGGCGTTCAGCGACCTGCGTCCGGCATTCGTGCCACGAAGCCAGCAGCCCGAGATACTCGCGACTGGCGCGTCGCGGGATCGGGTGCACAGCAGCCGCGCGCGGTTTGCTGTGGGGGCGTCCAGCGCACATAATGTGCGCGTTCCGCGATTCACGAATCATTCGGGGAGTGGCATGACCGAGCATCAGCACGCCACCGGGGCGGTCGTCGATTTCATCGTGCGCGCCAGGTGGGGGGAGTTTCCTTCGGAGGCTGTGGCGCTGGCAAAGCGCTGCGTGGTGGACGGGCTCGGCGTCATGCTCGCCGGATCGACGACCAGCGCCAGCGCCATCCTGCGCGACTACGTCGGCACCGAAAATCCCGCCGGCTCGAAGAACACGGGTGCCGCTACTTCGGGCGAGTCGACCGTGTTCGGACCGGAGTCGTTTCGAACCAGCGCGGCGAACGCCGCGCTTCTGAACGGGACGAGCGGTCATGCCCTGGACTACGACGACACGCAGCTCGCGACGAGCGCCGACCGCATTTTTGGCCTGCTTACCCACCCGACGATGCCGCCGCTCGCCGCAGCCTTGGCGCTCGGCGAACGTCAGCGCGTGTCTGGCGCAGCGTTCCTCGAAGCATTTCTCGTCGGCTTCGAGTTGGAGTGCAAGATTGCGGAGGCCATTCACCCGCATCATTACAAGAAGGGCTTCCACTCTTCGGGCACGGTCGGGACCTTCGGGTCGATGGCGGCTGCGGCGAAGCTGCTTGGTCTGAATCGAGACGCCACGACGAACGCGCTGGCGATCGCGGCCAGCCTGGCGGCCGGGATCCGGGTCAACTTCGGCAGCATGACGAAACCACTCCACGTGGGTCGGGCTGCCCAGAACGGTATCGTCGCAGCGGAACTGGCTGCCAGAGGATTCACCGGAGGGCGTGACGCGCTCGATCCGCCCTGGGGATTCTTTCAGGCCTTCAGCTTCGGGGACGGGTTCGATGCCGACCGGATCGTCGCCCGGCTTGGCAATCCCTATACGATTGTGAGCCCTGGCGTATCGATCAAGCCGTACCCGTGTGGCGTGCTGGGACATCCGACGATGGACGCCATGCGACGACTGGTGATGGCGAACGACGTGAAGCCAGAACAGATCGCCGCGATTCGCGTGCGGGCGGGATCGAACATCCTCAACCCGCTGCGGTACTCGATCGCGACCAACGAGCTGGAGGCAAAGTTCTGCCCGGCGTTCATGGTGGCGAGCATCGCGCTGCGTCGCAAGGCCGGCATCCACGAGTTCACCGACGAATTCGTGCAGAGCGCACCCGTGCAGCGGATGATGTCGAAGGTCGAACGGGTTCTCGACCCGGAGATTGAAGCGCGCGGCTTCGAAAAGATTCGCAGTACCGTCGAGGTAGACCTCAAGGATGGACGGCGCCTGGTCGAGCATGCGGACGAGCGGTACCGGGGCGGACCCGATCGGCCGTTCACTCGTGAGGAGCTGCACGACAAATACGCGGAGTGCGCGGGGCTGGTGCTGTCGTCCACCGGCATCGACGAAACGTTCCGGATGGTGGAATCGCTCGACACGCTCGCGGACCTCACCGACCTCGTTCGCTCCTTGTCCGGATCGGTTGCCGGTACGGCCGCATGAACCTTGCCTGGCTCTCGGTCGCCGCGCTCGTACTGGCGGTGGCCCTCAGCTGCACCACCACGATCAACGTCGGCGTCCTGTCGCTCGCGCTCGCGCTTCTGGTCGGCGTGTATGGCGGGATGTCTCCAGATGCCGTGCTCGGCGGGTTTCCCGTCGCGCTGTTCGTGACTCTCGTGGGTGTCACGCTTCTCTTCAGCATCGCTGAATCGAACGGAACACTGACGCGCATGACGGCCCGGGCCGTCCGCCTCTGCCGCGGGCACGCCGGCGTGCTTCCGATCATGTTCTTTCTGCTCGGGCTCTTCGTGGCCACGATCGGCGCCGGGGCAACGCCTGCCAGCGCGCTGCTGGCCCCGCCCGCGATGGCCGTCGCGGGCCGGGCCGGCATCCCCCCGTTCCTCATGGCGATCATGGCGGGCCACGGCGTACTGGCCGGCACGCTCTCCCCGTTTGCGCCGAACGGGATCGTCGCCGCCGGCGTGATGACCCGCATCGGTCTGGGCGGGGTGGAATGGCAGACGTACGGCTACACGGCGCTCGCGCACACGATCGTCGGTTTCGGGGGCTTCTTCCTACTGGGCGGGTGGCGTCTGTTCGGACGCCGTGACACGGTTGTGCAGGCAGCGGAACCCGCGATCGGCCCAATGGACACGGCGCACTGGTTGACCGCCGGGGGCATCGCCACATTGATCGTCGCCGTGGCGGGGTTCGGGTTGAACGTGGGTATGATGGCGATCCTCATCGCGACCGCGCTCGTCCTGCTGCGCACGGTGGACGAGCAGAAGGCGATCAAGGGAATGCCGTGGGGCGTCATTCTGATGGTCACCGGCGTCACGGTGCTGGTGGCCCTCATGGAAAAGACCGAGGGGCTCGACCTGTTCACGTCTGGCATCGCCACGATTTCCACGCCGGCGTCGATCGCGCCCATCGTCGCGCTGGGCACCGGGGTGGTGTCCGTCTACAGCAGCACCGGCGGCGTCGTGCTGCCGGCGTTCCTGCCGATGGCGCCGGACCTCGCGCAGCGGATGGGCGGCATCGACCCGCAGCCGATCGCGTGGGCGATGAGCGTCGGTTCCAGCCTCGTCGATCTGTCGTCGCTGTCGACGGTGGGCGCCCTGTTCATCGCTGGAGCCGCCGCCGGGAGCGATACGCGCCGGCTGTTCAACAGCCTGCTCGCCTGGGGATTTTCGATGGCGTTCGTCGCCGCGGCGATCAGCTGGATTCTCTTCGGCTTGAGGTGAGCGGCGCTGGCTCGACCGCGGCTGCGGTTTCACTCACCTGCCGCTTCGGTCACCTTCACCTCGAAGTCGACGCCGTACTCGTGGATTGCCTGCCCCGCAGCCTCGACGAACCTGATTGCCTCGCCCCACGGTTCCTGCACACACTCCAGGCAAATCCGTATGCGTCTGCCCTTGTACTGCGGGTAGTGCTCCGCCAGGTGACCGTCCAGCGCGTAACCGAGATACCGATTGATCTTCTCGGCGATCTGCTGGAGCTGATTCGGGCCTACGCCCCACCGTCGCCGTTCGAACATCGTCAGGACGACGCTCCCGGAATCGCGATCAGGCTGGATGAGATCGAGAATGGCCGGGTTCTGCACGCCCGGCTCCCCGAACTCGGCGATCATTTGCTCTCGGGTGATTCGATCCATTGTGACTTCCCGGCGCCTTAGATTTCCCTGCCGCACAACTCATCTCTGAATGCCTGACGCTCGAAGTAGTTGCCGGCGTAGGCACCGTGGCCGGTGACAAACCCCCAAACGGCCGCCACCAGGTAAGCCGGGATGAACGCCGGCCCCCACAGTTCGCACTGCCGCACATGCACGCGTTCGTGCTGTCGCGTGGCGCACAAGGCGTTCGCGTCGCGAGCCAGCACGACATGTCCCAGCGTCAGAGCCGCAGCGCCTCCAGGAAGTGGAACACAGTGTCTCAAAGCACGCGACAAAAGCCAGCCGTGAAGCTCCAATACTCCGTCCACAACTCGCACGTGGCCTCTCGTCACGACGACCAGCGGCAGGACGAGGAGCCCCAGGACCGTGTTTGGCAGGGCCCACAGGTAGCGGATCAACATCTTCGTCACGCCGGCGGCAGGCGCGCCAGCCCCGCCTTGGCGCACTCGCCAACCATCGTCACGTATCGTCTGACGCTGTCGCTCCCGATGACGAAGGGATGAGGAGCGCCAGGAGCGCGTTTCGACAGCGCTGCGAGCTTCGCCTTCGCGCCGTCCTGGTTCGGGTGGTTGGCGATGAGCACGTCAGCGCCGGCTTTGGTGACGGCGTCCCGGAAACGCTCGGCAGACCTGGCGTACTCCTCGAACCAGAAGCGTCGCGGCTTGTCGGGTGTCACGGTGAAGTTGAAGCCGGTACCGCCCCATTCTGCAGCCACATGGGGCCGGCCTTGGTCCTTGACGGGGATGAGTGTCGAAATCGTTCCCGGCGTATGGCCAGGTGTGAGGTGCAGCGTGAGCGTCGTGTCGCCAAGCGTGAGGAGCATGGCGTCAGTCGCGATCATGTCGCGCTTTGGTTTCGGCCAGGCCTGAGTGTTGCGGCCGATGAGATCCCAGTCGGCCGCCGACATCACGACGCGCGCACCGGTCAGATCCTGCAGAAGCCTCGCTCCACCAGCATGGTCGATGTGGCCATGGCTGACGATCACGTACTTGATGGTCATCGGATCCAACCCGAGCTTCGTCAGGCCGTTGACAATTTCGTCGTTGGCCGAGTAGTCAAACAGCGCATCGACGATGATGATGCCCGCCGAGGTCGTGACCGCCCAGGCCGAGTATTCGGTCTGACCCAGGTAATACAGGTTGTCGAACACCTTCGCCGGCTCGGCGTACCAGACAGATCGATCTGGCGGGCCCTGGCGCTGCGCCGGGGGCGGTTGCGTTCGCGGGGCTGGCGCGACTGCGCGTGCTGGCGCGGGCGCAGCACACAGGTTGTTGAAGACGGCGGTATGCTCCTGTCCGGCCGCTGCTTTGGCGGCAGCGACGTGCTCGTCGGCGGTGTTCGCCGCCGACTGACCTGACGGGTTCATTCCGGCGAGCACGGCGACGAGCCCGACGGCCATGAGCCACTCGACAAAAGCCAGCTTTCGGTGCGGCATCGCGAACCCCCCTATTTGCCACCGGTGACGTCGATGAAGGCGGCGGTCGTGAACGACGCTTCATCGGAGAGGAGCCAGAGCACGGCGCGCGCGACTTCGTCCGCGGTTCCACCGCGTTTCATCGGAACGGACTCCTTGACGCGATCGACTCGCCCGGGCTCTCCGCCGCTGGCGTGCATGTCAGTGTAGATGAAACCCGGGCGGACGGCGTTGACCCGGATGCCCTCCTCGGCGACCTCCCGGGCCAGGCCAATCGTGAACGTGTCGATGGCCCCCTTCGTCGCCGCGTAATCGACGTATTCGCCGGGAGAGCCCAGACGCGCGGCGCCTGACGAGATGTTCACGATGGCGCCGCCGCTGCCGCCGTATCGCGTGGACATCCGCCGAACCGCCTCCCTGGCACAGAGGATGGAACCGACGACGTTGGTTGCAAAAACCCTCGCCAGGCGAGGGGCGCTCATCGCATCGACGCGCATCTGGTGCTCGAGGATGCCGGCGTTGTTGACGAGCGCCGTGAGCCCTCCGAGCTCCTGATCGCACGTCTCGAACAGGCGCACGACGTCGTCTTCGACGGCCACGTCAGCCCCGACAGCCACTGCTCTCGACCCAGCGGCCCGGACATCCGCCACGACGGCCTCTGCCGCGGTCACATTGCGGTGATAGTTGACGCAGACGGCATAGCCGGACTGTGCCGCCAGTCGAGCGGTCGCCGCGCCGATGCCGCGACTTGCGCCGGTAATCAGGACGACTCTCCCCACGCGTTGCCAGCTATCAGAACCGCACGAGCTGTCAGCAGGCCGGCGTCACGACCAATCGCCGCCCCGCGGACAAGCTCCTGCCCTGGCTACCGGGCGCCACCCAGCTCGTGGGCTGCGAGGAACTGCTGAATCGTCACGAAGATCCTCGTGCGTTCCTCCGTGGTGAAGTTTCCGTGCCGTCCGCCGGGAATCGTGAGCAGCTGATTGGGCACGCCGGCCTTGGTCAGGGCGTCGTGGAGACGAACAGCGTGTTGATAGGGGACCGTCGTGTCCATGTCGCCGTGAATCGACAGAACCGGCGGCAGTCCCTGGCGCACGTACGTGAGCGGCGAGACCCGCCTGGCGATTTCCATGCGATCCGGCAGGCTGCCCAGCCAGGTCACCGCCGCGTTGGCGCGATTGGGGCCCTCGATGACATCACCCACATCTGTAACGCCGTACCAGTTGATGGCCGCTGCCACTCGCGGCACGGGCGTCGCCCCAGCACACTGCCGATCGAGACCGGCACTTTCGGGAATCAGGGCGCTGGCGAGCGCCAGGTGACCGCCAGCCGATTCGCCCGTGACGACGATTCGATTGACATCGATGTTGTAGGTTTTGGCCTGTGCGGCGGCGTAGCGAAGCGCGCAGAGTGCGTCCTCGACAGCGGCAGGGGCCGGCGCGACACGCGCCAGCCTGTACTCCACGTTGACGACATTCCAGCCCATCTCCATCCACGGGATGAGCGACATCAGCGAGTTCTCCTTCGCACCGGCCGCCCAGAAGCCGCCGTGGAAGAAAAGAACCGTCGGCTGCGGCGTCGTCGCGCCGCGCCTGTGGTAGATGTCCAGTTTCGACTCGTAGTTGCTCGCAGTCAGGTAGGTCAGGTTGGCGGCCACCTGGTAGTTGTTCGCCGCGTGCGCTGCCCAGTCCGCCGAAGGCGAGAGCTGCGCGGATACCGGCGTGTGCGCGGCCAGGACGGCCAGCGCGGTGAACGCGGCTGTCACGATTCGTCTCATGCGAGGAGCATACATCCCTCGCGTCGCGTGCCCTACATGACTTCTTCTCAGATGGTCGCGCTGTCGCTCAGCGTTCCGCGTCGAGGACCTCAACGACCGCGGCATCGAGCAAACGTCGGTCGGCGGTCATCAGCTTTCCGTGGTGGATCGCCGCTGTCGCTGCCATGAAACAGTCGGCCGGATCCTCGAGGATTCCCGCCAGCGCGGCGGCGGCGAGCGCGATATCGCCGGTCAACGGAGCCTCGAGGATGCCCAGGCCGTGAACCCTGGTCCGAAAGTAGGCGGGGTTCGAAGCCAGCCTCAACCGCCCCCTGGCGACCAGCAGACTCAGCTCCCAGAAGGCGACGGCGCTGGTCCAGAGCCGATCTTCCTGGAGGGCGCGGTTGGCCGCGCGCGCCGCGCGCCTGCCCAGCCGGGGGGTGCCCTCGAGGACCCAGATCAGCGCATGCGTGTCGAGTAGGATCATTTCTTCAAGGCTGCCCAGCGGAGGCGGAGCGGGCTCACGATATCGCCGAGGATCTCGACGTCGCCCTTCATCGAACCCACGATGTTCCGGGGCTTCTTGACCATCGGCGCCACCTGCGCCACCGGTTTCCCGCGTTTGGTCACGACGACCGTGTGACCAGTTCTCGCCACGCGGTCCAACACCTCGAGGCATGTGGCCTTGAATTCCGCCGCACTGATGGATTTCGTCATGACCAGTTAGATGACCATTATAGCCATAGTAGAATGACGGCCCGGAGACGAGACGCCATGACTCTAGGACGAAATGCTCAGGCCCGAATTGTGCTGGCGGTGATCGTTTCGGGTGCGCTGCTGCTGGGCAGCGCTCCATCGGCCGTGGTCCCACCGCTCTCGGCACAACAGGCTCCAGCGTCGGCGGGTCGGCCCGATCCGGCGTTGATCGAAGACCTCGTCGCCGCCAACAGAATCCTGCACCAGCAGGGCGTGAACGACGCGTTCGGCCACGTCAGCGTCCGGCATAACAGCGATCCGAACCGATTCTTCCTCGCGCGATCGCTTTCACCAGATCTCGTCACCGCGGAGGACCTGATTGAATACGACCTCGAAAGCGCGCCCGTCGACCTCAAGGGTCGTGAACAGTACTCGGAGCGGTTCATCCACAGCGAGATCTACAAGGCGAGGCCCGACGTCCGGGCCGTCGTGCACAACCACTCGCAGGACGTGATTCCGTTCTCGGTGAGCACCGTGCGGCTGCGACCCGTTTTTCACGTGGCGTCCTTTCTTCAGGATGGCGTCCCGGTGTTCGACATCCGGAAGTGCTGCGGGATCACCGACATGCTCGTGACCAACTCAGAACGTGGGCGCGGCCTCGCGCAGGCCCTTGGCGACCAGGCGGCGGTCCTCATGCGGGGTCACGGCGTGACCGTGGTCGGACCCTCCCTGCCGTACGCCGTGGGGCGCAGCGTCTACCTGTCATTCAATGCCAGGGTGCAGGCGCAGGCCATGGCCCTCGGCGGGCCCGTCACATACCTCGATCCCGCCGAAGCGAAGGCCTACCTCGAACGCGGAGAGAGCCGGGGCTACGAGCGGCCCTGGGAAGCCTGGAAACGGCAAGCCACGGGGAAATAGACCGTGGAAACCGGACTCGACGGGCTGTCATCCGGATGTGAGCGGGGCTAGAATGCAGGCGTCACGGAGGTAGGCATGACTCTGAAGCGTGGCGCTGCCGTCCTTGGAGTCACCGCTCTCGTCGCCCTTCACGCGCTGACCGGCGCGGCGCAGAGCGAAGAACGGTACAAGGTCCGGCTGTCAACCGTTCCAATGGACGGCGGGATGCGCGGCACCGTTGCCGGCAACGGCTCGGCAACGGCAGTTCTGAAGGGCACGCTGCTCACGGTCACCGGGACGTTCGACGGGCTGCTTTCACCAGCCACGACGGCCAGAGTGCACCGCGGTCCGGCGATGGGCGTGCGTGGAGCGTCAATCGGAGAGCTCGTCGTCCCGACCAAGGCGCCGAAGGGCACGATTTCCGGTTCGATCACTCTCTCGCCCGAACACGTGCGTGCTCTTCAGGCGGGTCAGCTCTACATCCAGATTTCCAGCGAGAAAGCTCCCGAGGGCAACCTGTGGGGTTGGTTCGTCCGTTAGTCCCTTCTTGAGGGAGGAGCGATGTTGACAATCAGAGATCGGTTTGCGCTCGGCCTGATGGTGACTGTCGCGTTCAGCGTGATTGTTCTTTCCGGCCAGCAGCCGGCAGCGCTGAACGTGTTCTCCGCAGCCCAGGCGGCCAACGGCGCGACAGCCTACCAGGCGA
Organism: Vicinamibacterales bacterium; assembly: GCA_035537875.1. Classification (GTDB taxonomy): domain Bacteria; phylum Acidobacteriota; class Vicinamibacteria; order Vicinamibacterales; family CAVVIG01; genus DATLLJ01. Next base: position 18,591 of record DATLLJ010000091.1, read on the forward strand.
ACTGTGCGGCGTGTCACCAGCCCGATCTCCGGGGCCAGGGCACCGCCGCTCCGCTGACGGGAACCGAATTCCTCGGATCGTGGGGAAACCGCTCGACTCGTGAGCTCATTTCGTTCCTCCAGCTGACCATGCCGCCAGGCGCTCCCGGATCCCTGAGTGCGGACATGTACGCCAACATCACCGCATTCATTCTTCAGACGAATGGCGCGCGCGCTGGAAATCAGCCGCTTACGGCGGACACTCAGGTCGCCATCAACAGCATCGTGACCGGCCAGGCGGCGACAGCGGCACCAGCACCTGCCGCGCCTGCCGCGGCCCAGGCGCCGGCCGGTCAGGGACGCGGCGGTGCGCCAGCCCGTCCCGCCGGCATCACGGTCGCCGGAGAAGTCAGGAACTTCGCCCCGGTCACCGAAGCGATGCTTCGCAATCCCGATCCGGGCGACTGGCTCATGATCCGGCGTGACTACAGCGCTTCGAACTACAGCCCTCTGAACCAGATCACACGTGACAACGTGAAGAACCTGCGCCTGGTCTGGTCGTGGGCCATGAACGAAGGCGGGACGAATCAGCCGGCGCCCATCGTGCACAACGGCGTCATCTATCTCAACAACCCAGGGAACATCATCCAGGCGCTCGACGGGAAAACGGGCGACGTCATCTGGGAGAACCGGTACGGCACGGCCGCCAATGCCGCGGCCATGCGCGGCATCGCGATGTTCGAAGACAAGATCTTCGCCGCAACGAGCGACGCGAACCTCTTCGCGTTCGACGCGAGAACCGGCCGCACGGTGTGGCAGACGGTAATCGGCGACCGCACGAAGGGCAACTACACGACGAGCAGCGGGCCGCTCGTGGCCAAGGGGAAAATCATTCAGGGTCTCGGCGCCTGCCAGACATATCGCGAAGAAAAGTGCTTCATCAGCGCGTACGACAGCGCCACCGGAAAGCAGGTGTGGAGGTTCAATACCGTCGCGCAGTCCAGCGAACCTGGCGGCAACACGTGGGGCAAGCTTCCGGATTTGTTCCGCGCCGGCACGGAATCCTGGATTACCGGCAGCTACGATCCCGCGCTGAATCTCACGTTCTGGGGAACGGCCCAGGCAAAACCGTGGATGCCGGTCAGCCGCGGCATGTCGCCAAACGACGACGCCCTCTATTCCAGCTCGACGCTGGCGCTCGACGTCGACACCGGCAAGCTCGCGTGGCACTTCCAGCATGCTCCGGGCGAGGCGCTCGATCTCGACGTCGTCTTCGAGCGGTTGCTCGTGAACGACGGGAACGACAACCTGCTGTTCACGGTCGGCAAGGACGGCATCCTGTGGAAGCTCGATCGCAAGACCGGCAGGTACATCGCCCACACGGAGACCGTATTTCAGAACGTCTGGGCGAGCTTCGATCCGAAAACGGGCAGGCCGTACTATCGGCCGGACATCATCGAGCAGCAGGAATTCGGCGTGTGGGTCCAGGGCTGCCCGAGCACTGAAGGCGGCCACAACTGGCCCGCCTCGAGTTACCACCAGCCGACGAACCAGCTGATCATTCCGCTCAGCCAGAGCTGCATCGACATCGCCGCGCAGAAGGTCGAGCTGAAAGAAGGCGGCGGCAGCGGTGGAGGCGCCGCACGGCGTTTCTACGAGATGCCAGGCACCGACGGCAACATCGGCAAGCTGGCCGCGTTCGACGTGAAGACCATGAAGGAAATGTGGTCCTACACTCAGCGGGCCCCCTTCCTGACCGCCGCGATTTCAACGGCCGGCGGTGTGGTGTTTGCCGGCGATCTCGATCGCAAGTTCCGGGCGTTCGACGTACGGACCGGCGCCATTCTGTGGGAGACGCGTCTTTCCACTTCGGTACAGGGCTTTCCGGTGACGTTCACCGTCGACGGCAAGCAATATCTTGCCGTGACAACCGGCAACGGCGGCGGCAGCCCCAGGGCGGTGCCGGCGACGATCGCACCGGATTTGCACCCACCGGCGACGGGGAACGCGCTCTACGTTTTCGCATTGCCGGATGCACAATAACGAAGCGAGGCGTGCCGTCGGTAATGGCCGGCGAGGCCGCGCACGCGTGATGATGGCGGCTGTCGCAATCACGGTCCTGCTGTCGTCGTGTGCGGCTGGCGCGCAGGCGGCCGACGGCTCTGTCGCGGCGCGACGAACTGACATCGACCCGGTCAGTTCCGAACCGTTTTTCGACGCTGCTCGTTTACGGCAGTTCGCGGCCGTTCTGTGGCAAGTGCAGAACGTTGGCCCGATGGCTTCCCTCGATCGAGGTTTCGACACAGCCTCGAGCGGAAGACGGCCTTCCGCCTTCCAAGCACCTTCCTCGGGTCGTCAGCGGTCCACCGGTCGCAAGGTGGCCGGCGGCATAATCGGCGGTGTGGGCGGCTTCTTCGGTGGTGGCTTTCTTGGTGCGGCAATCGAGGGCGACCGATGCGACTGCGACGACCCAGGCTTCGTCGGCTTCTGGATCGGTGCCCCGGTCGGATCGGTGCTGGGCGCCATCATCGGCGTCAAGTTCTTCTAGTCGAAGGCCATTCCTGTTTCGTTCGCCGACTGCGCAGCCAGTTGATCGTCCTCCCCTGTGATATCGTGTCGGACTCATGAATCGATCGATCGCCGTGCTGTGTGCGGTTGGGTTGCTCTCCGCGTGGGTCGTGGCGTTCCAATCCGAACGCACGGTCTGGGAGGGCGTCTACACCGAGGAGCAAGCGAGGCGCGGACAGGCCGTCTTCGGCGTCAGCTGCGCGCGCTGTCACGCGCCGGAGGATTTCAGCAGCGAGACGTTTCTCACGAGCTGGGAGAACAGCACGGCGCTCGATCTGCTCAGACTGGTGCAGAGAACGATGCCGATGGACGAGCCGGGCAGTCTCCGCCCCGAGAACTACGCGGACGTCGTCGCCTATTTCTTCAGCCTCAACGCTTTTCCCGCTGGCAAGACCGAACTCGACACCGACGCCCAGCGCCTCGGCCTCATCCGCATCAAAGCCAAGAACGAGTAGGCCACGGGCCGACTCCCCGACGCCCTTGTGCGAGCCCCTCGCGCGTCAGGGAACGATAACCGTCGACCGATCGACCCTCTGCATCGTGCCGACCATCAGCTCGTGCGCGAAGTTCGACTGCTGACACTGGTACTCGAACAGCTCCTCGTCGGCGTCCCAGGTCATCGTGAACGCGTTCGGCGACCATGTGGCGGAGTAGGCGCCGGGATCGTCGATCGTGACCTCGTACTTCAGCGTGTCGTGATCGGTTCGCGTGAAGCGCTCGATGAACCGCAGCTTCTCCGTATGCGGCGTGCCGGCACGATCGATCCAGAACTTCTCGTTGAACCCGGTCGTGTCAACGACCAGCGTATCGCCTTCCCAACGGCCGATCGAATGTCCGTAGTAGCTGGGCGTCAGATCCTTCGGGTGAGGACGGCCGTCCAGATAGATGACGCGGAACGTGTGAGGCCCGCCGATATCGAAGATGACGATTTGCTGCAGCTCGCGGAACTCCGCCAGCTCGCTGCCGTACGGCGTGACGAACTGGCGCGCTCCACCTGACGGCTTGCAGCGGGTATGAGGCTCCAGCTGATTCGCCAGGCGATCCTGGTAGACCATCTTGGCCCACGGCAGGAACGGTGGCGGCGTCTTGTTGTTGTCGGCCGACGACAGGTTGCCGCAGCAGGAATCCCAGATGCCCTTTTCGCCGGGAGGGGCCCCGAGAATCGGCTTGCCGTCAGGCCAGCGAGGCGTCGGTTTGGCCGGCGGTTTGGGAGGAGCCGGAGGGGGCGCCGCGACCGGCGCGCCGGCCGGTGTACCGACCTGCACCGAGGGCGTGGCCTGGGAAAACGAGGTTGCGGGCAACAGCACGACGAGAAGCAATCCCAGGGCTGCGCCCGCAATGACGGGACGATGTCGCATCTAGGTCCTCCTCATGGGACGATGTCGGTCTTGCGGTCCACTTTCTCGAAGGTGCCCACCATGAGCTCGTGCGCGTAATTCGACTGCTGGCACTGATACTCGAACAGCTCCTGAGTCGGATTCCAGGTCAGCGTAAAGGGAGCCGTCGACCAGGTGGCGGTGTACGCGCCGGGATCGTCCACCGTCACTTCGTACTTCATCGTGTCGTGATCGGTGCGGGTGAAGCGCTCGATGAAATGGAGCTTCTCGGTGTGCGGCGTACCCGCTCGATCCATCCAGAAGCGCTCGTTGAACCCGGTGGTGTCAACAATCAGCGTATCCCCCTCCCAGCGGCCGATGGAATGGCCGTAATAGCTCGGCACCAGATCCTTCGGATGAGGGCGGCCGTCCAGATAAATGACCCGGAAGGTGTGCGGTCCGCCGATATCGAAGACCATGATCTGCTGCAGTTCGCGGAACTCCACGAGCTCCGTCCCGTACGGCGTCACGAACTGGCGGGCACCCCCCGAGGGATGGCAGCGCGTGTGGGGCTCGAGCTGGTTCTTGGCCCGGTCGTCGTACACGGCCTTCGCCCACGGCTGGAACGGCGTCGTCTTGTTGGAGGCGGAGAGGTTGCCGCAGCACGAGCCCCAGATGCCGGCCTTTTCGTCGAGGGTCCGTCCCATGACCGGTTTACCGTCGGGCCAGCGAGGCGTGGGCTGAGCGGGCGCTTTCGGCTTCTGCTGGCCGGGTGGCCCGGCCAGTTCGGCCTCCTCAGCGGCGACCTGTGAGAATGACGAGACAGGCAGCATGAGGAGCATCAGCCCGAATGCTGCGCACGCAACGGCGGGACCCTTTCGCATGTGAACCCTCCACTGGTGGCCGGAGTTCGTCGACGAAGAAACTGCTGTCGATGCGAGGGCGCCTGAACCATGGACAGCCGCCGCCGACTTCGGCCGGCGACGGCTGTCTCGGCGTCCTTATGGGACGATATCGGTCGAACGGTCCACTTTCTCGAACGTGCCCACCATCAGCTCGTGGGCGTAGTTCGACTGCTGGCACTGATACTCGAACAGTTCGCGGTCAGGAATCCAGGTAATCGTAAACGGTATCGTCGACCACGTCCGCGTGTAGGCGGTGGGGTCGTCGATGGTGATCTCGTACTTCATCGTGTCGTGATCGGTCCGCGTGAAACGCTCGATGAAGCGAAGCTTCTCCGTGTGCGGCGTCCCGGCGCGGTCAATCCACGCCCGCTCGTTGAACCCGACGGTCTCAACGACGAGCGTATCACCCTCCCAGTGGCCGATGGAGTGCCCGTAATAGCTCGGCACGAGATCCTTCGGATGCGAACGGCCATCAAGATAAATGGTCCGCCACGTATGAGGGCCGCCGATGTCGAAGATCGCCATCTGCTTGAGCTCCGGGAACTCCGCGAGCTCCACACCGTACGGCGTGACGAACTGACGGGCGCCCCCCGATGGCTTGCAGCGCGTGTGCGGCTCGAGCAGGTTCTGACGGCGGTCTTGATACACCGCCCTCGCCCACGGCTGGAACGGCGTGTCTTTGTTGACTTCCGAGGCCGCCAGGTTGCCGCAGCATGAACCCCACAGGCCAACAGGCTCGCCCGGCACCGACCCCATGATCGGTTTGCCGTCCGGCCAGCGCGGGGTCGGCTTGGCCGGGGGCTTCGGTTTTGCGGGGGCCGCCGCCGCTTCCGGGGCCCCTCGCGGTGTGCCGACCTGCACCGACGGCAGCTGATCATCATCCTGAGCGGTCAGCGGCGCCGGCAGCACCAGCAGCACCAGGGCTAGGAAAGTGGCTGACAGACCCGTTCGCACGCATCTCCTCCCTCCGCGTGTCTTCGCATCGGAAGCACACGAATCGACGTACCAGCGGATTGTTGAAGAGTACGACGACCGAGTCAATGAAAACTTGATGGGGTAGCTGGCAATTCTCCTGGAACTCGGAAGTCCGAACCGCGCCCGTGCTGGATCTGTCCCCCGCCGCTCAAATTCGGACTTCTGAGTTCTCGCCCATTACGGTTTCGTGGCTCAGGATCAGGGCACGATCGTGGTCGAGCGGTCCACCCTTTCGAAGGTGCCGACCATGAGCTCGTGCGCGTAGTTCGACTGCTGGCACACGTACTCGAACAGTTCCCGGTCCGGACCCCAGGTGAGGGTAAAGGGAGTCGTGGACCAGGTGGCTGTATACGCCCCCGGATCGTCGACAGTGACTTCGTACTTCAACGTGTCGTGATCCGTCCGGGTGAAGCGTTCAACGAAGTGAAGTCTCTCGGTATGAGGCGAGCCGGCGCGGTCCATCCAGAAGCGCTCGTTGAAGCCGATCGTGTCGACGACGAGCGTGTCGCCTTCCCAGCGACCGATGGAGTGGCCATAGTAGCTGGGTTTGAGATCCTTCGGATGCGGGCGACCGTCCAAGTAAATCGTGCGGAACGTATGAGGTCCGCCGATGTCGAAGATGATGATCTGCTTGTTCTCGCGGAACTCGACGATCTCCGTTCCGTAGGGCGTGGTGAACTGACGCGCGCCGCCCGACGCTTTGCAACGCGTATGCGGTTCGAGCCGGTTCGCGTCGCGGTCGGCGAGGACCGCCTTCGCCCACGGCTGGAACGGCGTCTTGTCGTTCGCCAGCCTGCCGCAGCACGAGCCCCACGTGCCCTTTTCGCCGGGAGCCGCGCCTATCATCGGCTGGCCATCAGGCCATCGCGGCGTCGGCTTGGCCGGAACCTTCGGCTTCTGCTGACCGGGTGGACCGGCCAGTTCGGCATCCTCTTCTGCAACCTGAGAAAACGACGGGAGAGGCAGGAGCGCCAGGAAAACGAGGGCGGAAACGGCGACGAGGAAACCCTTTCGCATTCATCCCTCCAGTCTTTGCCGGGAGTCGATGCGCGGGGGACGTGAAACGGCGCCGCAGCGGCCGGAAAAAGGCAGCTGCGGCGCGGACCTCGAGGACTACTCTGTCGATGCGGCGCCTGCTTTGGGCGGGTCGGGGATCCCGTAAGCCACCACCTGCGTGCCCGTTCGAGTCGCGGCGTCGCCTTCGAGGGCAACCACGACGTATTGCTTGCCCCTGTGCATGTACGTCATCGGCACGCCGGTCGGCGGGCCCGGAACCGTCGGCACCTCCCAAATGAGCGCCCCGGTCTTCTTGTCATACGCGCGGAACGCCGGCGGGTCCGTGTTGTAGCCTGAGCCCGCAAACAGCAGCGTCTTGGTCACCATCAGCAGCGGCGCACGCCCGACGGCTCCGGTCTGCGGAATCGTCACGCCCTTGAGCAGCGGGTGATTCTTCACCCAGTCTGGCGTGGGCCCGTTCGGAACCTGCCAGGCCATCTCGCCCGTATTCAGGTTCAGCGCAGTAATCCGCGTCCATGGCGGTTTCACGACCGGCAGCCGCTGGAGCGTCGGTCCCGCGCTCGGCGTGCCGACCCACGGGAGATCGGTCTCCCCAGGTTTGGCCGGCTGCAAGCCGTACACGGCGGTGTCGCTGCGCGTGGCGGAGCCGGTGTAGAGGAACCCGGTCTCGGGATCGAACGCGCCGCCTTCCCAATCGATGCCGCCCGAGCCGGGGAACGTGAACGTGCCCTTCAGGCCCTTGGCCGGATCGACGAGCGACGGCGGTGTAAACATCGGTCCGAGTCGATAACCTTGAATCGCTTTCAGCGCGGCCGCCTTCAATTCCGGCGTGTAGTCCAGCAGATCGGCCTCGGTCAACCCCTGCCTATCCACTGCCGGCGGTTTCGTTGGGAACGGCTGAGTGGGTGATGTGCGCTCCTCGGGGATATCGGATTGCGGTACGGGGCGCTCTTCGATCGGCCACACGGGTTGCCCGTTGGTCCGGTCGAACACGTAGACGAACGACGACTTCGTCGGCTGGACGACCGCCTTGATCGGCTTGCCGTTGACGTTGATGTCGGCCAGAATCGGCGCGGCCGGCATGTCGAAGTCCCAGATGTCGTGATGAACGAGCTGATAGTGCCAGATGCGCTTGCCGGTCTTGATGTCGATGCAAAGGAGCGACGACGAGAACAGGTTGTTGCCCGGACGCTGGCCGCCGAACTGGTCGCCAGTCGGTGATTCAATCGGGATGTACGCATATCCGAGCTGCTCGTCGACCGTGAACGGCGCCCAGGCCCCGGTGTGCCCGGTGTAGAGATTCGACCCGTTCGCCCAGGTGTCCTCGCCGAATTCGCCCTTGCGCGGCGTCGTGTGGAAGGTCCACAGCTTCTTGCCCGTCCGCACGTCGAAGGCCATCAAGTCCGCTTTCGGGAACTTCATCGACTTCGGATTGCGCGCGTTTTCCATCGACGTCGGGATGATGGCGACATTTCCGAACACCATCGGCGGCGACGTGTTCATCAGGTGGCCGATGCTCGTGTCGTAGTTCGCGTCCTTTTCGACCTCCCTCGTCATGTCAACGATGCCGTCCCTGCCGAAGGACACATCCGGCTGTCCGGTCTTCGCATCGAGCGAGACGAGCTGGTAACTGGGCGTGACAGTGAGAATCCTGCTCTCGCGTCCATCAGTCCAGTACGACACGCCGCGGTGGTTCTTGCGGACGCCGTTTGCCCGCGCACCTTCGTCGAGCCGCCACGACCAGAGCGTTTCACCCGTGCCCGGATCCACGGCGACGACCGACCGGCGCTCGCCGATGCTGAAGTAAAGAACACCATCGACATAGATGGGTGTCGTCTCGTTCTTGATCTCGGGGTTGGCGCCGAAATTGTCGCCCTTCCAGCTCCAGAGGACCTTCAGGTTCTTGATGTTCTCGGCGTTGATCTGATCGAGCGGCGAGTACCTGGTATTGCCGTCGGCGCCCGGGCGGCGCCATTGCCCGTTCGCCACAGCGCTCTGCTGCGGGCCAACGCCCACCTGTCCGGATACCCCGACGCCCCCCACCACCAGGAGGAGAGCCATCGCGGCCGGACCCAAGCGAAACAATTTTCGCGACATATGCTGGTTCTCCTTACTAATCGCGCGGGGCCGGCTTGCTCAGATACGCCTTCGACTGCGCCTCGCTCTTGAGCGGCGCCACCTTGTCGGGATCGATACGGACCATGAAGTAGGAGATGTGATCGTCGATCTTGGTAAACCAGTGGCCCGTTCCCGCCGGGATGACCACCATGTCACCCGCCTTGAGGTTGACGGTCAGCGGGTTCCGAATGCTCTCACCGTTGTTGCCGGGTCCGTTGTACTCGACGACGGTCCGCTGCGTCGCCGGACGACGCTGTCTGTTGACGATGTCGGGGCCGAGGACGAGGGTGGCCGACCCGTCGAGGATGCGATACACCTCGCTGACGTGGTCGTGCTCGGCCACTGAGTTGGCGCCCGGCTTGTCCAACTTGGTTCGATATTCAACCCCGATGGCCACGTTGGACTTGCCGATATCGATCGATCGCACCTGCTGATCGACGAGTTTCTCTTCAATCGCCTTCTTGGTGTACGCCTGCAGCTCCTCGGCCGGGATGTACGTGGCCGGGCACATGTTGCAGGTCGGCTGCGGATCGGTGGGGTTGATCTTCGTTGTCTGTGCCACCAGCACAGTCATGACACCAGTCGCCACGACGAGCCCCAACACAAAATTCTTCATATGCGTCTCCCTGGTTGGTGCGCTGCTAGGTCAATTCCAACTGATTACGGTCATCTGGCCTGCTGGGGCCAGAGCACTCCCTGCTCGGTTTTCGCAACCGGGCCCACCCCTTTGAACAGGAAGCGCTGCACGCGCGCGCCGGTGTAGGTTTCGGTCGCGTACAGATTGCCCTTCGAATCGGTATCCAGGTTGTGCACGCCGAAGAACTGCCCGGGCTGACGTCCACCGTCGCCAAAGCAGGTCAGCGTTTCGAGCGTCTCGCGCCGCACGATGCAGATCTTCTCGTCGACTCCGTTCGCGTAATAGAGGTACGCCTGCTGCGGATCGCGCGACAAGGTCATGTCCCACACCGAGCCCGAGCGCAGGGTGTTCTTGTCGAAGAAGGCCTCCTTGACGAACGTCCCGTCCTTCCTGAAGACCTGGATCCGGTCGTTCACGCGGTCACAGACGTACACGAACCCATCGTTCGACATCTGCGCGCAGTGCACCGTGTTGAAGTGCTGGGAGGGTGGCGCCTTCGGATCGTATGGGGGCACTTTCGTGTCGTCAGGCGTCTTCCCATACGCGCCCCAATGCCTCTTGTACTTCCCCGTCTCGCGGTCGAGCACGATGATCCGCCGATTCCCGTAGCCATCAGCGATGTAGACCTCGTTCGCCGCAATGTCCTCGACAATCTTCGCGGGCCGCCAGAAGTTCACCAGGTCGTTGCTGCCGTTGTGCACGCCCTGCTTGCCGAGCTGGAAGAGGAACTTGCCGGACCTGTCGAACTTCAGGATCTGCGTGTCGGTGTTGCCATTCCCACCAATCCACACGCCGCCTTTGGAATCGACCGTGATCCCGTGATTACTCTCGGGCCATTCGTACCCCGCCCCCTTGCCGCCAAAGTGGCCGACCACGGTTCCGGTCGCGTCGAAATGGAGGACGTCAGGAGCCACCACGCAGCACACGCCGACCTTCAGATCAGCCGCCTTGAAATTGTCTTCGACGGTCCCGGGCCGATGGACGATCCATACGTGATCCTGGGCATCGACCGACAGACCGATCGTGGAGCCGAGAACCCAGTGGTTCGGCAAGGGCTTCGGCCAATAGGGATCGACTTCGAAGATCGGCGCCTGTTTGGTGCCGTTGCCTTGTGCCGCAACCGAGGTCTTGGACAGGTGCCAAACGCCCGCCATCACGACGAAGAGGACGAGTAGCACCCGGGTCAGACCGACATATCGAGCGGTCCTGAAGTTCATTGCTGCCTCCGCGCCAGAATTTCGAGACAGGTTCCCATTGTTTAACTCAGCGCCAATTATCGTTGGCCCCCGGCCATTGTCAAGCGAGGCGCGGACCACTCCGCGCCCCCTTTGGGCCGGATTAATTGGCAGAAACCGGATATCGCAGTTCCTGTCCGACCACTTTCGCTGGGTCAGCGCCCGGCTTCGGCCTGAACTTGACCGTCCGGCCGTTGAACACCTCGGCGATGTACAGATTGCCGTCCTGGTCCACGGTCATGGCATGCGGCCCGTTGAACTGCCCTGGCTGCCCGCCCTTGACACCCCATCCGTAGAGGAAGTTTCCGTTGAGATCGTACTTGTTGATGCGGCCCGTCCCGCCGTCGGCGACCCAGATGTTCTGGTTGACGTCGATGAAGTGATAGTAGGGCAGCGATGCGGCGCTACCGGTCGTGAACATGTCGAGGAATTTGCCGTTCTCGTCGAAGATCTGAATGCGATGGTGGGCGCGGTCGACGACGAACAGACGCCGGTCCTTGCTGATCGAGATGCTGTGGACGGTGTTCCACTCGTTCGGCCCGGGATTGTTCGGGTCTTTTGGTGCAGAGCCCCAGTCCATCAGGAACTTGCCGTCCTTGTCGAACTTCGCGACCCGCGTGCCGCCGTACCCGTCGCTGATGAAGAACGTCCCATCCGGCAGCCAGTCGATGTCGGTCGGCCGATCGAACAGCCGCCCGCCGTCGCGGCCTCTCTGCCCCTTCGTGCCCAGCGTCATCACGAGATTGCCGTCGTAGGTGAACTTGTGAATCACATGCAGCTGATCGTCGATCACCCAGACATGCTTGTCTGCATCGTAGGGGCTGATCTTGATCTTGTGCGGCCCGCGCCCGCACTTCATGTCGAACAGCTTGTCGTGCTGGTTCCAGTACTGGACCTGTTTGCCGTCCCGATCGACGACGAAGAGCACGTGGTGGTAGCGTCGCTGCCACCCGCGCTTCTCGGCCGGCTCACACGTCGCCCCCAGGCCATCGTCGTTGCCGGTCGCGTTGCCGCGCGTCGGATTGAGCATTCCGTACGGTGTCCACGGCTTCGCGCCGGGCGGCAGAGGAAGCTCGCCGCGCATGGCAATCCAGATGCGATCGGGCGTCTCCGCGTAGACCGCGCCGGACGATCCCCACGTCCAACCCTCGTGCTTGACCCCATCGGGACCATCGGGAAGCGGCTGCGGCCAGTTGGCAACGACTTCGTACGGGCCGAACTCCTCCTGTCCGCCGCGGTCGGAGGCCACAGGGGCCGGCGCCGCGGCCGGAGCGTTTGCGGTGGTCTCGGTTGGTGCCGGCGCCCCGGTGCAGCTCATCAAGACCATCGGCGCCAGGATGGCCGCCGAGACTAGTAGTGACCACTTTCGTGCGCGCATGGTGAATCTCCTTTCGCGCCTTCGAAGGCCGACCGAACGAACGTCAGAGTCAACGAGAGGCAGAGTCTAACAGCATTTCGCGCGGGCGTACTTCGCTCTCATCCGATGCTCGGAAAAGCGCCGCCATTCGGCCGCCGAGTGCGTCACGCCGTGCGCGGTCAGATGACGGGCGTACGCGTTCTCGTCGGCGATTTCGCGCAGGATGCCCACGATGATGCGTCCCAGCTCCTGCAGTCTCCTCATATTTCCTCCGGCCTGAGCTGCGTCATCACGAACGGCGACTCACCGACACGCGCACCCACCCCGCCGAACAGGATCTTCGTCCAGATGCGCAGCGAGTCGACGAGTATCAACGTCACCAGGACGACGAACACTCCGCAGACGACCGCGTCGAGCTGGTTGTTGAAGATCTGCGCGCGCGTGGCGGCGATTCGCGCGGCGGGTATGGTCCCGGCCTCGAGCGCCCGTTGCAGCTGGTTGGCCTGCGCGAGGAAGCCGAGGTACGGGTCGGGCGAGAAGATCTTGTAATAGCTCGCCGTATACGTCACCGTCACGAGCCACGCCGTCGGCACCGCCGTGACCCACATGTACTTCCAGCGGTGCATCTTGATGAGAATCGTCGTGACGACCGACAGCGCCACGGCGGCCAGCAGCTGGTTCGCGATGCCGAACAGCGGCCACAACGAGTTGATGCCGCCGAGCGGATCGCGCACGCCCTGAATCAGGAAGTAACCCCAGGCCAGCACGATGGCCAGGCTGGTGCCGATGACCCCCGGCATCCAGCTGGTGCGCCCCAGCGGTTTGTAGATCGAGCCCAGCAGATCCTGGAGCATGAACCGCCCGACACGGGTGCCCGCATCCAGGATCGTGAGGATGAAGAGCGCCTCGAACATGATGGCAAAGTGGTACCAGAACCCGATGAAGCGATCGACGCCACCGACCTGGGAAAAGATGTGCGCCATCCCGAGGGCGAGCGACGGCGCGCCACCCGTCCTCGCCATCAGCGTCTCCTCACCAACCTGCGAGGCCAGCGTGTTCATCTCCGCGACGGTGACGGGATAGCCCCATCCGCTGATGGTCGCCACGGCCGCCTCCGGCGTTGCCCCGACCACACCCGCCGGCGAGTTGACGGCGAAGAACACACCCGGCTGCAGCGCGCACGCGGCGATGAGCGCCATGATGCCGACGTAGCTTTCGAGTGCCATGGCGCCGTAGCCGATAGGCACGGCGTGCGTTTCTCGCGAGATCAGCTTGGGCGTCGTACCGGAAGCGATCAGCGAGTGAAAGCCGCTGATCGCACCGCACGCAATCGTGATGAAGCAGAAGGGAAACACCTTGCCCGCGAAGATCGGACCGGTTCCGTCGACGAAGCGCGTCAGCGCGGGCAGCTCCAGCTGCGGTCGAATCAACAGCACCCCAACGCCGAGCAGGATGACGACGCCCAGTTTGACGAAGGTGCTGAGGTAGTCGCGTGGCGCCAGCAGCAGCCAGACTGGCAGCGCGCTCGCGGCGAAGCCGTAAATGATGATGCCGACGGCCAGCGTCATCGCGCTGTAGTCGAACCACGGCGCCAGCGTCGGGCTCTGCGACACCGCTTGCCCGCCGAAGATGCTCAGGAGGACCAGCACGAAGCCGATGAGGGAGACCTCGAGGACCTGGCCGGGCCGCCAGTATCGCAAGTACAACCCCATGAAGATCGCGATCGGCATCGTGGCCAGAATCGTGAAGGCGCCCCACGGGCTGCCGCGAAGCGCGTTGACGACCACCAGGGCGATCACGGCGAGGAGAATGATCATGATGAGGAGCACGGTCAGGAGCGCCGTGAAGCCCCCGATCGGACCGATCTCCTCTCGCGCCATCTGCCCGAGCGACTTGCCGTCGCGACGCATCGAGGCAAAAAGCGCCGTGAAGTCCTGCACGCAGCCGCCGAGCACCGCGCCGAAGATGAGCCACATCGTCCCCGGCAGGTACCCGAACTGCGCCGCGAGCGTTGGTCCCACCAGCGGACCCGGTCCGGCGATCGCGGCAAAGTGGTGGCCGAAGACGATCCATTTGTTGGTCGGCTCGAAATCGTGGCTGTTCCGCAGCCGTTCGGCCGGGGTGGCGCGCCGATCGTCGAGCGCCATTACCTTCGCTGCAATGAACTTGGCGTAAAAGCGGTATCCAATCGCGTAGACGCAAACGGCTGCCACCACGATCCAGAGGCTGTTGACCGGCTCATCCCGCTGAAGCGCGACGACGCTCAGCGCCAGCGCCGCCAGCACCGAAACGACGCCCCAGAGCGCGTAACCGAAAAATGTCTTCATGACTGCTCCGCCTCCTGAGTCCCCTAGAAGGGGCGATAATACATGCAAATATGTCCAACTCCGACACAAACGTCGACCGCGCGTCGCGCCTGGATACCACCGCGCTCAGCGACGCGATGGACCGTGTGGGCATCGCCGGTCAGTGCCTCGGCATCAAACCGCTCGACCATGCCATGCGCCTCGCGGGACGCGCGTTTACGATTCTGTACGGGCCGTCAGCCAGTCCTTCCGGCACCGTCGGCGACTACATCGATGACGTGCCGGTTGGGCACGTGGTGGTGCTGGACAACGGGGGGCGGGAGAACGCGACCGTCTGGGGTGACATCCTCACGTGGGTCGCTCACCAGCGGGGCCTCGGCGGAACGGTCATCGACGGGGCCTGCCGGGACACGCATCTGGCCCTCGAGTTGCGGTACCCGATTTTCAGCCGCAGCTACTCGATGCGCACCGGGAAGGATCGCGTGCAGGTGGAGGCGCTCGGCGGCGTGGTCAACATCGGCGACGCACGGTGTGACGCCGGCGACATCCTGCGCGGCGATTCCGACGGCGTCGTCGTCATCCCCAAGGCGCACGAAGACGACGTACTGACCGTCGCCGAAGAGATCGACGCCGTGGAACAGCGGATTCGAGAGGCCGTGAAAGGGGGGCTGACGCTCGTGGAGGCCCGCAGGCAGCATGGCTACCACGCCTTGCAAACGCGGAAGCCATAAGCTGCTTGACAGCGCGGCCACGGCCACAATAATTGGCGCCACTCGGCGCCACTGACGATTGAGGAGGACCCCGATGACAATGACAGTCCCGTTGCGCATCCTGCTCGCCGTGATCATCGTGTTCGCCACGCTTGGGGTCGCAGACATGGCGCAGGCAGGCCAAGCCGGCCGTGGCGCCGCTCCGGCCGCCACTCCCCCCTGCGGACCGAATCTCCCCGCGACCGTCAAAAACGTGACCAAGGATTCGCGCTGCTTCGAACTACGCACCTACACGGTCCGGGAAGGAAGCTCGATCGATCTCCTGCACTCGCGCTTTCGCGAGCACACGACCGCGCTCTTCAAGAAGCACGGCATGACCATCATCGGGTACTGGCAGCCAGTGTCGAAGCCCGACACGCTCATCTACATCCTCGCCTACAAGGACGGCGCCGCGCGTGACGCAGCCTGGGCGGCGTTTGGAGCGGATCCGGAATGGGTGAAGACGCGGACCGCGATGCAGGTCAACGTGCAGGTCGAGAACGTCTTCATGAGCGCGACCGACTACTCGCCGATGAAGTAGACGTGATATTCTGAGTGCTCGGGACCGCCGCGGAGGCTTGCGGCGCAACAAAAGGCTCGAGCGACCATGCCCCTCATTCACAGGACGGGGCGCCAAAAAATCGGTCGCGGCCGGGAGGTGCTTCTATGACACACACCACCGGGAGGTCGCGCTAGACACTCCCTCGGGAACGGAAACGGCCGGCAGAAATGCCGGCCGTTTCATCGTACGAGGACCAGAAGCCCCGAAGTCTCTGCTGCGCTCGCTACTGTTTGCGACCGGCGATCCAGACGCCGTTGATTTGCCGCGTGTTGCGAATGTCGGTGAGCGGATCGGCGTTCAACACGACGAAGTCGGCCCGCTTTCCTGGGGCAATCGTGCCGATCTCTCCGTCGAGTCTCATGGCGCGCGCGGCCGCCCCGGTGGCCGCCACGAGCGCCTGCATCGGGGACATCCCGGCCTCGACCATCATCTCCATCTCGACATGCTCGAAGTAGCCCTGCCACCGCCCGAGCCCGGTTCCGCTGTCGGTGCCCATCGCGATGGTGACACCCCCGTCCGCGAGCCGCTTCAGATTGCGCTTCGCCTGGTCGAGGGCCTTCTTGATCGTCTGCGCCTCGGCGCTCGCCCTGGTCTTCTGCTGGAGGGCCGGATCCTGCAGCTGTTTGACCTCGGCGTCGTAGGCCGCCCCGCCCCTGAGGAAGAACGGCTCGTTGAAGAATGCCGGCGTCGCTTCGTACACGAACACTGACAGATCCCGCGTGAGCGTGGGAATGTAAGCGACGTTTCGACGCTTGAGCTCGGCCACAAATGCGTTGTCGACAGCCTGATCGCGCACGCTGTGCGCCACGATGTCGAGCCCCGCCTCGACGAGGCCCCTGGCGTCCTTCAGGTAGTAAAGGTGAGCCGCCACCGGCAGCCCTCGCTGGTGCGCTCGTTCGATCACCGCGGTGTAGACCGGCGGCGTCATGTCGTTCGCGTTGCCATTCATCCGAGTCTTGATGACATTGACGCCCAGCTCGGCGTTGTGGTCGATCAGCTGGCGCGCCTCCTCTACGGTCTTCGCGACCACGGGGGGGCCTGCCACGAACAGTCGCGCGCGATCCAGCGCGCTCCTTTCGTCGTCATCACGAACCCTGACGCTCTCCTTCCCGTCGTCGCCGAGCGTGACCGCGGACGTGACGCCGAATTTCGCGTACAGTCGCATCTGCTGGACGAGCTGTTCGAACAACGGAAGCGCCGGATCGCCGTTGTTGACATGGGCGTGCGCGTTGATGAGGCCGGGAATAATCGTCTTCCCGGAAACATCGATGCGAGTCGCCCCCGGCGGAATTGCCCCCTCCGTTTCACGGCTGACAGCGTCGATTCGGCCGTTTCTGACGACCAGCGTGGCCCGCTCGAGTGGCGCCCCACCAGTCCCATCGATCACGCGGCCTCCTGTGAGCGCCAACGTGGATGACGAGACGGGCGCCTGCGCGGCGCTCCGAAGCAGCAGTGGCGACACCAGGGCGAGCACCAGAGCCAGACCGGGCAACACCCCGTAGAACGGCTGTCGAAACATGGCGTTGATCCTCTTGTCAGTTCGCCTTCGCCACACCGGTGACCTTCAGGAACTCGGTCCACGGAACGGGATTGCCGTGGATCGGCACGATCTGCGCCACGTTCAACTTCAACATCTGGACGTTGCGGTAGAACGTGGTGTTCGCGGGCGTCGGAGCCGCCGGAGTCGGTTCGTGGGTGTCGAACAGATCCGCCTCGATCAGCATTCTCTCCGCCGGCAGGTACGCCATCAGCATCCCCTCGGCGTGCGCCAGCGGCTGAACGTAGTACATGTTCAGATTGCGGGCCCCGTCGCTGATCACGTAGTTCTGCGTGACGCGTTCGTACTGATAGCCCTCTGACAACTCGGTTGGAGGCCACAGCGACACCATGTCGGGCCGCAGCGTGCGCGGCGCATAGGTCAGCACGTCGCGGTTGTAAAACTCGAAGTTCTTCACCTGCGTCACGATGGTCGCGCCGATGTGCATGTAGGTGCGCAACCCCCCGGCATGATCGAAATGCTGATGGGTGTTGACCACGAATCGGATGGGCTTGTCGGGAAACAGCTTGACGACTTCTTCGATCACAGCCAGGCTCCGACGCTCGTTGAGCGGCGCCTCGATGACCGCGACGAAATCCCTGAACTCGACCGCGACGCTGTTGTGCGTGCCGCCGCCCAGCAGATACACGCCGTCGGCGAGCCTTGTCGTTGCGACGCGTACTGTCGTGTCCGCCTGGCGCACCGAGTCCGGGACCACAACAGGATCGCCGCAGGTGTTCGCCCTGATGTCTTTGAAGGTGCCGCCGAACCCGTTGTGCCCCGCAGTGACGGTCTGGCCGCCGAAGTTGTCGTCCCACCCGTGATGCGAATGCCACCCGGTCGGGAATCGAATTCCGTTGCCGATGTCAATGTAGCTGTCGTTGGTGAACTCGTGCTCGTAGTTCATATCGCCGAGCACCGGGTCGGGCACCCACGTGTGGATCCGCTGCAGCATGTTCTCTTTGTTGACCGTCGCATCCACCCGGTACTTGCCAAGCACGGTGATCGAGACGACCGTGACCTTCTCCGGCACGGTCTCTGGACCGTCGCGCCCCATCTCCCCCAGTTCCCATCGCCACACCGCCTTCGGGTTGGCGCCGGGCTTCATGGCGGCCTTCAGGAACCCGTGGGGGTTGAGCCACATCTCGAGCTGATAGATCTCCGCGAGGTCGGGATCTGACGCCACCGGCTGGGCGCCGACGCCGTCCATGTGCCACGCGTGAGAGCCGCTGACCATGTGGATCTGGCGCGGGCTCTTCGACCGCGGCCCGTCGACCCATCCGACGCCGTACTTCCACGACGCCGGCGCCAACCCCGGCTTCCGATCGAATTCCTCCCGCATCGTCCCGGCATCCCAGTTCATCGTGCGGGTGTAGTTGGCGAGCGAGTCGATGCGCGGCCAGTCCATGTTCCAGCCGGACTCGCGCTGCTGACCGACGGCGCCGGCATAGCCGGTTCCGGCAATCGTCACGCACTGGAGCTGTGCGGTGCCAATCGCCTTGGCGGCCGCCTGGAGCACCGGCGCCGGATCGACGTAGCCCGGCGCGAGCTGCTGGGTCGCCGGCCGGGCTGTGGTCAAGGCCGCAGCGACCGCACACGCGATTGAAATACGTCTACCCATACCCTCTCCTCCTGGGTCGGCAGCAGGGATCGGACCGCGTCGAAGCAGATGCTCAGCGAAGCCCGAAGGCAAACAGCGCGTTCCCGGCCGCAACTGCCACGTACTGCCTGCCGTTGACCGCGTACGTCATAGGGCCGTTCGCAATGGCACCGCCGAGGGACGTCTTCCACAGCATCCGCCCGGTGCGCGCGTCCAGGGCAAAGAAATACTCCTCACGGTTGCCCGTGAACAGCAAATCGGTCGCGGTGGTGAGAAGGCCCGAGTCGGTGACGTCGACGAAATCGAACTGCCACTTCTCTTCGCCGGTCGCGGCGTCGACAGCGATGACGGCGCCATGGCCATCGTCGGGACCCCGTGTGTTGTTCTGTATTCCCCGATTCAAGCCGTAACTCGATCGGTGCATGCCCGAGACGTATCGCTGGCCTTCCGTGTACGGCTCCTCGCCCTTCACGTAGATCGACCAGGTGTTGTCCCACGCCGGGATGTAGAAGAGTCCTGTGCGCGGGCTGTACGAGGGTGAATACCAGTTAGTCCCGCCCTGGTTGCTGGGAAAGACCCGCGTGCCCTCAAACGTCGGCGCCTGACCCGGCACAGGTATCGGACGGCCCTTGTCGTCGAACCCGCTCATCCAGGTCACCTTCGTGTAGGGCCTGCCGGTCAGGAACTGCCCGTTGGTCCGATCGATCACGTAATAGAGCCCGTTGCGGTTCGCCGACAAGACGACGCTGCGCTGGCGGCCCTGGTAGGTCACCTCGGCCAGGACGGGCACCTGTGTGGCGTCGTAATCGAACTCGTCGTGCGGCGTGAACTGGTAGTGCCACTTGAGCGTGCCGGTGTCGGCGTCGAGGGCGACCAGCGAATCGCTGTACAGGTTGTCGCCGACTCGCGAATCACCATTCCAATCGGGACCGGGATTGCCGATGCCCCAGTACGTGAGATTCAGGCCGGCGTCGTACGAGCCGGTGACCCATACGGACGCGCCGCCAGTCTTCCACGAATCACCCGGCCACGTTTCGTTCCCCGGCTCGCCTTCGCCGGGGATCGTGTAGAAGCGCCACATTTCTTTCGCGGTGTGGACGTCGTACGCGGCAATGAAGCCGCGGATGCCGAACTCCCCGCCGGCCACGCCGACAATGACCTTGTCTTTGATCACGAGCGGCGCATGCGTGAGGGCGTAGCCCTGTTCAGGCCTGGCGATTTCCCTGCTCCAGAGCGGCTTTCCGTTCTTCGCGTCCACGGCAATCAACCGCGCGTCGATGGTGCCCATGAAGAGCGTATCGCCCGCGATGGCGACGCCGCGGTTGACGCGTCCGCAGCAGACCCTGGCCAGCGCCGACGGTGTGTAGCTGTAGGTCCAGAACACTCGACCGGTCGCCGCGTCGAGGGCAACGATGTCGTTGGGCGGCTGGACCGTGTACATCACGCCGTCGGCGACCAGTGGGGTGGCCTCGAATTTCTCGAACGAGCGGGCCTGGAAGACCCACTTGAGCTCCAGACTACTGACATTGTCCCGCGTGATTTCCGAGAGCCTGCTGTATCGCTGGCTGCGCATCGTGCCGGAGTGGGTCAGCCAGTTCTGCGGCTCGCCGTCCGCTTTGAGCAGGCGTTCCCACGTGACCTGCGCATGGAGCGATCCGATGAGCGCACACACCATGACGGAGAGCACCGCCCAGGTTCTCATCGCGCGTCGACTCCTTTCAGGCCGCCAACGTATGCAATCAGGTCCGCGAGCTCTTGTGGAGTGAGCTTGTCTTTGTACGATGGCATGGGTGAGGTCGGCAACAGACCGTATTCGCGGAGATCGGACTTCTGAATGGACCTCAACGCCCCCTGTGCGTCGAGCAGCTGCACGGTGAACATGTCCTGGTTCAGGAGAAGTCCTGAAATCACCGTACCGTCCTTCTTGACCGCGCGAAACGGCGGGCTGGACGTAGCCACTCCTGCGCTCGGCTCGAGGATGGAGGTCTCGATCTCGATGGCGCGAAGCATCAGACCGGCTTCGCTCAAGTCGGGGCCGCTGCGGGAACCCTGGCCGCGGACACGGTGGCACGTATTGCACGCGCCCTTTCCTTCGAACAGCGCCTTGCCACGGCCGGCGTCTCCGGTGGCCGCCGCGACCGATCTCACGCCGGCGGTCGCGTTCATGTTGCGAAGGTAGGCGACGACGTTGTACGCGCGGAGGCGGACGATTGGGTTGGGGGGCATGCCCGTCCCCGGCACGCCGTTCATGATGACATCGACAATTTCATCGTCAGAGGAGACGCGCCGGAACCGATTGCGTCCCAGATCGATGCCGCCGACCAGATCGCCCTCCGGTCCGTGGCAGCCGATGCAGTTGATGCGGTAGAGGCGTCCGCCCTCTTCGATGTCGCCCTGGGTATAGCCGTGCTGCTGGGCGAACCCGGCGCCGGCCGACAGCGTCAGCAGAAGAAGCGAGAAGGCGATCAGTATGAGCTTCACGTGCAGAGAAGTTTAACGCCGTCGCGGGAGACGAGAAGTGGAAATCACGGTGCCGCGTCAGAAGCCGAAGGACTCATCGCGCCAGCGCGGAAGTCCAGTTGACGGAGACCGTGATCGGAGTTGAATTCTGGCTTGTGGCCCCGAAAGGAAGCGACAGCAAGAAACGTTGGCCATCAGCCGCTACGTCGTATGGCCAAGCACCCGTGTTGAAAGCTAACGGCGTCTGAAAGAGCGGTGTGGACGTTC